>NZ_AOJL01000060.1:0-236133 GCF_000337035.1 Halorubrum coriense DSM 10284 | reverse complement strand
CTTGCCAGCCCGCTCAGAGATGTGTATAAGAGACAGATGTAGACGTACGCGTAGTCGCCGGTCGCGCGGTGGCACTCGTCGAAGGTGAGGTGGGTCACGTCGCGCAGCGATATCCGGTTGCCGACGAGGTCGTTCTCGACGACCTGCGGCGTCGCGATCACGATGCGCGCGTCGTCCCACAGCGCGGCGCGGTCGTCGGGCTTCACGTCGCCGGTGAAGACGACGACGTCGTCGTCCGGGATCGACAGCGCCTCGCGGTAGAAGTCCGCGTGCTGCTGGACGAGGGGTTTCGTGGGGGCCAAGAAGAGCGCCTTCCCGCCCGCCTCGCGGAGGCGCTCGGCGGTGACGAGCAGGCTGACGGTCGTCTTGCCGAGGCCGGTCGGGAGACAGACGAGGGTGTGTTCGTCGGCGGCGGCGTCCGCGAGCTCCAGTTGGTAACGGCGTCGCTGTAGGAACCCGTCGACGATCAGGTCTCGGTCGATTCCGGCGGCCTCGGTCGCCATCGGCGGGGCTTCGCCGCCGTCGGCCTAAAGCCTTCGCGAAGCGGGGTGAAAGTTATCTCTCGCCGGAGCGCTCCTCTCGGAGCTCCTCCGGAACGTCCTCGTCGACCAGCTGTGCCCACTCGACGAGCCGGTCGCCGGATCTAGTCTGCGTACTCATCACGCGACGGATCTCCGTGATACGTCTTAACAGTTGCCCTGATTCCACACGATCTATTATCGATCCGAGCGCGACGGGCCCGCGATCGACCCGGCTCGTACCCTTCCGGTCGGCCGCGAGACGACTCGGCTCCGCCCGGGCCGACACGCACGCCTTTTACGCCTCACGCGCCTCCGGCCGCCATGAGCAACCTCGACGAGTTCCTCGCGGGCGAGCGGCTCGACGACGTGGTCTTCTACCTGAGCGACGCGTACCTCGACGACGACTCCCGACTGCGCGAGGTCGGCACCGAGACCGACTGCGGCGTCCGGCTGATCCTCGACGGCGAGACCGGTCGGTCCGCGTTCCAGGCCGGTACGGGGATGGGCGCGATGGAATTCGCGAAGACGGCGATGGACGCCGAGGGCGAGATCGAGCGCTCGCTCGACGGCGGCGCGTGTCCGTTCGCGGACGACCCGGACGCGGACCCCGACGACGACCACGACATCCGGTTCGTCTTCGCGTTCGCGGAGGCGCGAAACGAGGAGGTCGGCGGCCTCTACGCCGAGGGCGACGTGGTCCACGCCTACGCCCACTGTACGTGCGGCGAGAGTTACTCGCACAAGTGGGTCGTCGGCGACCGCGACGAGTAAAAAACCGCCGCGCGGCCCCCGACGCTACCTCCCTCCTCGCTCTACTCCTGCTCGGGCGCGTCGTCCTCCGGCACCGCCCCGTCGACGAGCGACTGGTCGCCGTACTGCTCCCGGAGGTCCTTCTTCGAGAACTTCCCGGTGGCGGTCTTGGGTACCTCGTCGATGAACTCCACCGCGTCCGGTACCCACCACTTGGGGTACTCGTCGCGGAGGCCGGTCTCGATCCGCTCGACGAGCTCGTCGCGGTCGACGCCTTCGGCGACGACGATGAAGGCCACGGGGCGCTCCTGCCAGCGCTCGTGGGGGACGCCGACCACGGCCGCCTCGCTGACGCCGTCGTAGGCCATGATCGCGTTCTCTAACTCGACGCTGGAGATCCACTCGCCGCCGGACTTGATCACGTCCTTCGTGCGGTCGACGAGCTGCATGTAGCCGTCCTCGTCGACGGTGACCACGTCGCCGGTCTTCAGCCAGCCGTCGACGAACTCCTCCTCGTTGGCCTCGGGGCGCTTGAAGTACTCCTTCGTGACCCACGGGCCGCGGATGCGGAGCTCGCCGAACGCCTCGCCGTCCCACGGGATCTCCTCGCCGTCCTCGTCGATGACCTCGAACTCTAGGCCGGGGGCGACGAGCCCCTGCTTCGAGCGCTTGTTCACCTGCGTCTCGTAGTCGGCCTCGCGCAGGTCGCTCTTGAGGTGCGAGACCGTCCCGATCGGCGACAGCTCCGTCATCCCCCACGCGTGAAGCACCTCGACGCCGCGCTCGTCGTACCACTCGATGAGCGCCTGCGGCGCGGCCGCGCCGCCGATGATCACGGTGTCGAGCGTCGAGAGGTCGACGTCGTTGCCCGCCTCGACGTGCTCGCGGAGCCCGAGCCACACCGTCGGCACGCCCGCGGAGATGGTCACGCCCTCCTCCTCGATCAGCGCGCCGAGGTCGGCGGGGTCCGGCGAGGGACCGGGGTAGACGTGTTTCGCGCCCGCGGCGGCCGCGGTGAACGGCATCCCCCACGCGTTGACGTGGAACATGGGAACGACGGGCATCACCACGTCGGAGTCCTCCATCGGGATCCCCTGCGGCGTCTGGGAGGCCATCGTGTGGCTCCACAGCATCGACTGGGTGTACTCGACGCCCTTCGGCTTCCCTGTCGTGCCGGAGGTGTAACAGAGGCCGGCGGGCTGGTCGCCGTCGAGGTCTGGCCAGTCGTACTCCGTCGAGTGGTCCGCGATGAACTCCTCGTAGGCGGGGGCGTCGAGCGCGTCGATCCCCTCCGATCCCATCGCGACGAAGTCGACGCCGTCGAACTCCGCGGCGCCCTCGGCGGCGCCGGCGATCTTCTCCGCCAGCGAGGGGTCGACGAAGATTATCTCGTCGTCGGCGTCGTCGACGATGTACTGGATGTGTTCGTCGGGCAGCAGGGGGTTTATCGTGTGGAGCTGCGCGCCCGTGTTCGGGACGCCGAAGTACGTCTCGAAGTGGCGCGTGTGGTTCCAACAGAACGTCGCGACGCGGTCGCCGCGCTCGATCCCGTAGTCGTCCAGGGCGTTCGCGAGCCGCGCGGTGCGGTCGGCGTACTCGGCGTAGGTGTGCCGCGTCCGCCCCTCGTGGGTCCGCGAGACGATCTCGGTGTCGGGGTACAGTCGCTCCGCGCGCCACATGAACGGTCGCAGGGTCTGAGCGTGTCCGCCTGGCATACCTCACACACCACGAGGTCGGGAACTATGAACGTTATCATGATTGATCGTGAATCTCCGCGAACGACCGACTGATCGCGGATCCTCGGCGGACACCGCCGAGGGTCTCGTCGCTCGGCTACACGCGCCCGGTTATAAGTAGAGGATCGACACGAACCCCGCCGAAGCCCCAGCCGCGAGGCGGGCGCACGCTCGCCGCGCTCCTCGTCGCTCATTTCACTCGCTCCCGCGGTACTCGCGTCGCCTGCGCCCGTCTCGCGACTGCCCCTTCGAACCCCGTCCCACAGCACCTCACGCCTCCCCAGCCTCGCCGCTCGCTCGGGGCTCCCTCCGGTCGCCCGCGTCGCTCGCGGCGTCCCTCGCGCGGTGCCGTTCGCGGCCGCCGGGAGCGGCCGCTCACGGGCACGCGCCGACCGGGCACACGCCGGCCGGGCACTCGCTATTTAAAAAGAAATTCAGCCTCGGAACAGGCTCGCGTGGACGGGCGCGTGGTCGGAGTCGGGCCGCGGGTCGTCGCCGTCGTCGCCGTCCTCGTCGGAGACGGCTCGGCCGTCGACGCCGTCGGCGAGGAAGTCCCGGACCGGCGGGCCGACGTGCTCAGGTTCGACGAGGAACGCGTCGTGGCCGTGGTCGGAGTCGACCACGTGGTGAGCGACGGGGACGCCGCTCTCGCGGAAGGCGTCCGCGAGCGACGCCGACTGCTCGACGGTGAAGTGCCAGTCGGCGGTGAAGCTCATGAGCAGCGTCTCGCCCTCGAAGGCGGCGAGCGCGTCGGCGTCGGTGCCATGCCCGGCGGCGAGGTCGTACTCGTCCATCGCGCGCGTCAGGTAGAGGTAGCTGTTCGCGTCGAAGCGGTCGCCGAACCCCTCCGCCTGGTAGTCGAGGTACGACTCGACCTCGCGGTACGGGAAGAACCCGGCCGTCGGCTCCGGCGGCAACCCGAGGTCGCCGTCCTCGCGGGTGAGCGAGTCGCGGCCGGCCGACCGCCGCCCGAACTTCCGCTCCATCGACGCCTTCGAGAGGTACATGATGTGGCCGATCTGCCGGGCGATCGCGAGCCCCTCGGTCGGGGCCGGCCGGCCGCCGCCGTAGTAGTCGCCCCCGTTCCAGTCCGCGTCCGCCCGGATCGACCGCCGCGCGACCGCGTCGAGCGCGAGACACTGCGCGTCGAGCCGGCCGGCGGTCGCGACGGCCACCACGCGGTCGACGTCGTCCGGGTACCGCTTCGCCCACTCCAGGGCGTTCATCCCCCCGACGCTGCCGCCGACGACCGCCCGGAGCCGACCGACGCCGAGGTGGTCGAGCAGCCGCCGCTGCGCCCGCGCCCAGTCTTCGACCTGGACCGGCGGGAAGGCGGTCCCCCACCGGTCGTGGTCGGGCTCCTCGCGGAGGTCGAGGTCGGCGGGCCGCTCGCTGGCGGGGCCGGTCGTCCCGTAACAGGAGCCCGGGACGTTCGCGCAGACGACGTAGTACTCGGTCGTGTCGATCGCCTTCCCCGGGCCGACGACGTCGTCCCACCACGCGCGGGCCTGCCCCGCCTGTCCGGCCTCCGAGGTCCCCGCGTCCCGGTCCGGCTCGGGCGAGCGCGCGACGTTCTGGCTCCCGGTGAGCGCGTGACAGACCAGCACGACGTTGTCGCCGTCGAACTCGCCGTGGGTCTCGTAGGCGACCTCGAAGTCGGGGACCGACTGCCCGCACTCGAAGGTGAACTCACCGAGCGAGGCGACGCCGTGGTCGGTCGGGACGGCGCTCATCGGTTCACACCCCCCTCGTCCGCGGCCCGGTCGTCCGCGGTTCGCTCGTCGCCGCCCCGCCCCGCCGCGGCGCGCTCGCCCGCGGCCAGCCCGACGTCGAGGTCGGCGATCACGTCGTCGGGGTCCTCGATCCCCACGGAGAGCCGGAGCATCTCGGGGTAGACGCCTGCGAGCCGCCGCTGGTCCGCGTCCATCTGCGCGTGGGTCGTCGAGGCCGGGTGGATGACGAGCGTCTTCGCGTCGCCGATGTTCGCGAGGAAGCTCGTCAGCTCGACCGCCTCGCAGAACGTCTTCGCGGCCTCGTAGCCGCCGTCGACGCCGAACGTCACCATCCCGCCGAAGCCGTCGAGGTACTTCGCGGCGTTGTCATGGCTCTCGTGGTCCTCGAACCCGGGGTAGCTTACCCAGTCGACGCGGTCTTCGTCGCGGAGGAACTCGGCCACCCGCCGCGCGTTCTCGCAGTGGCGCTCCATCCGCAGCGGAAGCGTGTTCAGCCCCTGAATCGTCTGCCACGCGTCGAAGGGCGACTGCTGGCCGCCGGTCGGCCGCACGCCGCGCTGGCGGGCGACGTTGGCGAACGCGGCGTCGCCGAACCGCTCGACGAAGTCGATCGGGTACGCGGGCGACTCGCCGTCGAGTTCGGCGTAGTCCGCGTCCGGGTGGTCCCACGGGAACCGCCCGCCGTCGACCACGACGCCGCCGACGGTGGTGCCGTTGCCCGTGATCCACTTCGTCGTCGACTCCCAGACGATGTCGGCGCCGTGTTCGAACGGGCGACAGCAGTACGGCGTCGCGAACGTGTTGTCGACCACGAGCGGCACCGCGTTCTCGTGGGCGATCGCGGCCAGCCGCTCGAAGTCGGGCGTGACGAGCGAGGGGTTCGCGAGCGTCTCGACGTGGACGAACGCGGTGTCGCCGTCGATCGCGTCGGCGTACGCCTCGTAATCGAGCGTCTCGACCAGCCGCGTCTCGATCCCGCGGCGGTCGGCGATGCTCGTGAGGTACGCGGCCGTCCCGCCGTACATCTCCGAACTGGCGACGACGTTGTCGCCCGCGCTCGCGAGGACGGTCGTTATCGCGTCGAACGCGGCCATCCCCGAGCCGGTCGCGACCGCGTCCGACCCCCCGGAGAGGGCGGCGATCCGCTCTTCCAAGACGTTCACCGTCGGGTTCGAGAGCCGGGAGTAGACGTGGCCCTCCGCCCGGAGCGCGTACAGCTCCGCCGCCGTGTCCGCGTCGTCGAAGACGTACGACGTCGTCTGATGGATCGGCGTGGCCCGAGCACCGGTGGCCGCGTCGGGCCCGCCGCCGGCGTGGAGGCTCCGGGTCGAAAACCCACGTGTCATGTTTGTTGCTCATACGCCTACGCACGGCTATAACTGTCAGTTACGGCAATTGATGCCCCCTTCCCGGCCGCTCCGCCCGAAGCGTGCGTTTATGCCCGATCGGGAGCCAAACGGTGGTAATGGCAGTCGCCGCCCCTGTTCCCGACCTCGCCGCCCGCGCGACCGACTGCGCCGACCGCCTGCGCGAGGCCGACCGGGTGCTGCTCGCCTCCCACATCGACGCCGACGGGATCACGAGCGCCGCGATCGCGTCCACCGCGTTCGCCCGGGCCGGTATCGACCACGAGGTCGTCTTCGAGAAGCAGCTGGACGCCGACTCGATCGCCGGGATCGCCGCCCGGGAGTTCGACGTCGTCTGCTTCACCGACTTCGGCTCCGGCCAGCTCGACGTCATCGCCGACCACGAGGCCCGCGGCGACTTCGTCCCCGTCGTCGCCGACCACCACCAGCCCGCCGACAGCGACACGCGGTACCACCTCAACCCCCTCCTCGAGGGGATCGACGGCGCGAGCGAGCTGTCGGGCGCCGGCGCGAGCTACCTCCTCGCCCGCGCGCTTGAGGGCCCCGACGGCGACAACCGCGACCTCGCCGGGCTCGCCGTCGTCGGGGCGGTCGGCGACATGCAGGACTCGACGGACGGCCTCGTCGGCGCGAACGAGTCGATCGTCGCCGACGGCGTCGACGCGGGCGTGCTCGACGCGCGGACCGACCTCGACCTGTACGGCAGACAGACCCGCCCGCTCCCGAAGTTCCTAGAGTACGCCTCCGACGTCCGCATCCCGGGGATCACCAACGACGAGGCCGGGGCCATCTCCTTCCTCGGGGACGTCGACGTCGACGCGAAACGCGACGGCGAGTGGCGGCGCTGGGTCGACCTCGACGCCGGGGAGCGCCAGCGGCTCGCCTCCGCGCTGATGCGCCGCGCGGTCGCCTCCGGCGTCCCGGCCGACCGGATCGAATCGCTCGTCGGCACCGCTTACACCCTCGTCGACGAGAAGCCGGGCACCGAACTCCGCGACGTCAGCGAGTTCTCCACCCTGCTCAACGCGACCGCGCGCTACGAGCGCGGCGACGTCGGGCTCGCGGTGTGTCTCGGCGACCGCGGGGACGCGCTCGCGGAGGCCCGGCGGCTCCTCCGCACCCACCGCAAGAACCTCTCCGAGGGGCTCCAGTGGGTCAAGACGGAGGGCGTCACCCACGAGGAGCACCTCCAGTGGTTCGACGCCGGGTCGCGCATCCGCGAGACCATCGTCGGCATCGTCGCCGGGATGGCGGTCGGCTCGCCCGCGGTCGATCGCTCGAAGCCCGTGATCGCCTTCGCCGAGGAGAGCGCCGAGGAACTGAAGGTGTCCTCGCGCGGCTCGCACGCCCTCGTCCGGCGCGGACTCGACCTCTCCGCGGTGATGCGCGAGGCGAGTCGGTCGGTCGGCGGCGACGGCGGCGGTCACGACGTGGCCGCGGGCGCGACGATCCCGATCGAGCAGCGCGACGCGTTCCTCGCCGAGGCCGACCGGATCGTCGACGACCAGCTCTCGTGAGTCGTCTCCGTCTCCCTCGCCCGCGCCGACGCGGCGGCCCCGGTCGCCGCCCCGCCGCCTCGGTCACCGGACCGTCGCGTAGGTCAAAAGCGACACCGCCAGCAGCTCCAGCACGCTCATCGCGAGCACCACCCGGCCCACGAGCGGGTCCATCGCGTACAGCGTCCGCATGCTCGCGAAGAAGAAGGCGATCGAGACTAGGTTCTCGACCAGCAGGACGCCGCTGAACCCGACCAGCCCGAGCAGCAGCGTCGACCCGAACTCGCGGTAGTTGCGGAGCCAGACCTCCGCCAGCACCGCTAACAGCGCGCTGTTGACGACCGCGATCAGCACGGCGACCCCGGTCGGCGACGCGGGGTTCATTCGGCGTCCACCTCCGCGGCGATCTCCTCGAACGTCTCCGCGTGGCGCTCGAAGCGGTCGGTCAGGAAGTACAGCTTCCCGTAGTCGTGGTCGCTCGGCTCGACGACGTCGTGGTCTTTCAGCATGTCGAGGTGGTGTGTGATCGTGTTGTAGTCGACGTCCAGCGCCTCCGCGAGCTCGTTCGCGTTCCGGGGGCGGTCGCGGAGCCGCCGGACGATCCGGACCCTGTTGGCGCCACCGCGGCTCGCGACGAACAGGTACCACAGGGCCTTCTCCATCTGACGTACTGGTGTGTCTAGCAGGCGGTGAAAGTCGTTTCGTCCCGGGTGGGTCCCCCGCGGTGCTCGGGCCGCGAGGACCGCGTCAGCCGACGGTCCGACGGACCCATCCCGACGCGCCGCTTGGGACGGAGCCCGACTCCTCGCTCGACTGGAGCGTCCCCGTCCCGTCGGTGGCGCGGACGACGACCTCGTGTTCCCCGTCCGGCTCGAAGACGTGCCGCCACTGCCGCCAGACGTCCGCGTCGGGCAGCGGGGCGGAGAGGGCGGCGTCGGTCCACGAGTCGCCGCCGTCGGTCGACACCTCGACGCGCTCGACTCCGCGCGTCCCGGCGTAGGCGTGGCCGGCCAGTTCGACCCGCCCGTCGTCGAGTTCGGTGATCCCCTCGTCCCAGAGCTTGGCGATCGTGTTCACCTCGCCGGTCCCCTCCCAGCCGCGCTCCTCCCAGTAACCGTCGTCCTCGACGCTGAGGAGCTCGATCTCCGAGAGCCACTTCACGTTCGTCTCGCCCCAGTGACCCGGGATCAGCACCCGCACCGGATGTCCGTGCCCGGAGGGGAGCTCCTTCCCGTTCATCCCCCACGCGAGGAACCCCTCGGCGAGCACGTCGACCGGGAACTGGACGTAGTAGCCGTCCTCCCCGCGCAGCATCGCGCAGTCGCACTCGCCCTGCGGGTCGACGGACTCGAGGAGCGGGCGGATCGGCGTCCCCGTCCAGACGGCGTTGTCCAGCTGCCGCCCGTTCAGGTCCTCGCCGACGCACCGCAGCGTGATCGCGCGGTGTTCGACCGGCCGGTCGATCAGTTCGTCGAAGGTGACCGTCCGGTCGGTCTCGGTCTCCCCGGTGAACGTCAGCGACCACTCGGCCGCGGTGACCTCCGGGTCGAACTCCGCGATGTCGACGTTGTAGAACTCCCCGATCGGACTCACCATGTCGTGGAGGTCCTCGCTCTCGAACGCGAGCCCGGCCGTGTCGAGCTCTTGGAGCCGGGCGGCGGCGCCCTCGGAGCGCGGCGCGTCGGCGAGCGGGTCGTCGACCCCGACGAACAGCCGCCGGCCGCCGGCCGCCGCGACGACGAACCCGAGCGCCCCCGCGACGACGCCGAGCGTCCGGCGGCGAACCGCGTCGAAACCCGCGGGGAGCCGACTCGCTCCCCCGGAGACCCTCTCCGCAGACACGTCGGAGGCGTCGTCCGGATCAGACTCCGACGGGGACGGCGAACCGGGGCCGTCGGCGGTCGGTCGGTCGGCCCACGCGGGCAACCAACCGATCCCGACGACCGCCGCCGCGGGGAGCGCCGCGCCCAGCGCGCCGATCGAGATACCGGTCAGCGCCGCCGCGAGGAGCCACGTCCCGCCGCCGGCGACGGCCACCGCGGTCGCCCGACGGTCGGTGCGGGCGGCGAGCCGAAGGCCCGCGAACGCGACCGCGCCGAACAGCCCGACGACGGCCGCGACCGCCATGGCGATGTGGATCAGGTGGCCGGCAGTGCCGAACGTCGTGATCGCGAACCTCACGACGGGTCCGGGCGTCAGGTTGACGATGGCCTGGTCGATCGGCCGCACGACGAACGACGGGGTCCACCCCGTCACGAGGTACGACCCCGCGACCGCGGCCGCCCCGGCCGCCGCCGCGAGGAGCGCGTCTCGGCGGTTGATATCGTTGATCATGCTCTACGTGGGTGTTACGGTCACTTGAACTACGTCCCCGACCGCCGGGTACTCGTGGCCGTCGTCGACCTCGCCCAGTCGGCGCACGACGCCGTCCTCCCCCGGGCCCTGGTCGGGGGCGTCCTGCGCGGGGGCCTGGTCGGGGCCGGCTCCGGGCGGTTCGGCGTTCGGCTCCGTCCCCGCGTCGAACAGCATCACGGCGTCGGTGACGTCGCCGTCGACCGGGTCGCCGCCTTCGGGCCAGAGCTCGATCCCTGCCTCGTCCGTCGAGACGAACGCGTCGTTCGAGGGGACGAACATCGACGCGAAGGAGAGCCGGTGGCCGGGCGAGACGTCGACCTCGAACTCGAACGCGCCGCCGGGCGCGATCGGCGGCGCTCCCGGGACCTCGCCGGTCGGATCGTTCGGGTCCGCGACGGTGTCCGCCGGCGTGTACGCTCCCGAGTGGTCGACGCCCGACGTTGCCTCGAGCTCGTCGACGAGTCCGTCCTCCCCCTCGAAGCCGGTCGGCGGCCCCGCCTCCGCGAGCGCTTCGAGGCCGATCGAGGCCGGCTCGCCGAGCTCGTAGATCGGGTTTTGCCCACCGTGGACGGCGTACGCGCCGGGCGTGATCCAGATCGCGCCGTTCGTCGGCCCGTCCGACGAATAGAAGTCCGCTGGCGCGACGTTCTCGATCCGGACCCGAACGGTGGCCGACTCCGCCATCCCGTCGTCGTCCGTCTCGTTATCCTCGTCCATCCCGTCGTCGCCGTCCGTCCCGTCGTCACCGCTCATACTGTCATTTCCTCCCATCTCGTCGTCGCCGTCCATCCCGTCCTCGTCACCCGTCTGACCGTCGCTCCCGCCGTCACTCAGGCAACCGGCCAGCGCCAGCGTCACGAGTCCGCCGCTCGCCGCCAGGAACCGCCGCCGCGTGTCTCGGTGCGTCATGTTCTCGACGAGGGCGATGACGGGGATATAGATTTTTCAACTACTGGACAAATTCCGTGCGGAGTGGGGGCAGGATCCGTTCAAACTTCGTTCGGGATCCGAACGCGGTCGACGGGTTCCGCGATCGGTCGCTACCGGTGCGGACAGCGGCGCTCGGCGTCGGTGAGCGTGGCGTCAGGCCGACTCGACGGTGTCGAGCGAGCGGCGGAAAACGGTCGGCGTCTCAGGCCTCGCCGAGGTCGCGGAACATCGCGCGGTAGTCGTCGGTCGACAGCGACTCGCCGAGGTCGTCGATGTCGGCGTCCAAGTCCTCCAGCCGCTCGACGAGTTCGGCGTACGCCTCGTTGCCCTCGCGCTGGGCGGCCGGCTTCTGCGAACTCAACACGGCGCGCTTGCTGGCGAGCGCGGCGGCCTCTTGGACGAGGTCGTCGTACTCGCTGCGGGTCAGGAGCGTGTCGATGGCGGCGAGCAGCTTCGAGCGGCTCACCGGCTTGGTGAGGTAGAGGTCGAACCCCATGTCGATGATGTCGAAGTCGGGTTCGACCGCGGTGACCATGGCCACGCGGCAGTCGTACTCCGCCTCGCGGATGTGTTCCAAGACGTCGTCGCCGCTCCCGTCGGGGAGTCGGCGGTCGAGGAGCACCACGTCGAGACCGGGGTCGACCCGGTCGATCGCCTCGGCGGCGGTCTCGGCGACGTCGACGGTGTACCGCTCCTCGAGGAAGCCGGCGTACAGCGCCGCGATGTCTGGCTCGTCCTCCACGACGAGTATCGACGGATCGCTCACCGTCGACCACCGCCGGGAGCGACCGGGCACGCTTCACCGGGCATACACGAACGGGGGGTGTGTCGAGAGATAAAACTGTCGGCGTCCGTTCGCCCGATGTACTGAACCGTCTTTTATATACTCCGACTGCCAAGGGGAAGACGAATGTCAGAACTCGTCTCCACCGGGGTCGAGGGGCTCGACTCCATTCTCACCGGCGGCATCACCCAGCGGTCGACGGTCCTCGTCTCCGGCAACCCGGGCACCGGAAAGAGCATCTTCGGCATCCAGTACCTCCATCACGGCGTCTCCGAACACGACGAGCGCGGCGTGTACGTCTCCTTCGAGGAGGACGAGGCCGACATCCGCGGCGCGGCCGAGTCCGTCGGCTTCGAGGGGTTCGACGAGATGGTCGACGACGGCGACATCGTCATCTTGGACAAACGCGAGATGCTCCGCGAGACCGACTTCTCGACCGCGGTCGATCGCCTCCTCGACACCGTCGAGGACGGCGACTTCGACCGCCTCGTGCTCGACTCGCTGTCGATGTTCCAGCTCTTCTTCGACGCCGAACAGGAGAAGCGCACCTACCTGCTGAAGTTCTCCGACATCCTCAAGGCGAACGGGCTCACCTCGCTGCTCATCAACGAGCAGGGAGCCGTCTTCCCCGACACCGAGGTGGGGTTGGAGAACTTCCTCACCGACGGGAACATCTACTTCATTCAGACGCCGACCGACTCCGGCGTCAACCGTTACGTCTGGGTGGCGAAGATGCGGAAACAGGACATCGACACCGACATCTTCCCGATGGAGATCGGACAGGGGGGTATCACCGTCCACGAGCGCGCCGGCGGCTTCTCGATGATGGGCGGCTCCGACGACCAGCCGTCCTTCTGAGACGCCGACGAGGCTTCGACTACTCGCGCGACGAGAGGTCGCGCCAGACGTCGTCGAGGCGGTTCTTCACCGCCGACCGCTCCTCCACCTCGACGGTGAGACCATCGCGGAAGTCGACCTCGACCCCGTCGACCTTCCGGCGGTACACCTTCACGCGCCGATGTTCGTCCGAGAGCGGGCGGTCGTGGAGTTCGAGGAGGTCCGCCTCCTCCAGTTCGTTGATCCGTCGATAACACGTGGCGATCGGGACGTCCAACTGGTCGCTGAGGTCCTGCGCCGACTTCGCGTCGCCCGTCGCCGTCAGGATGTCAGTGTTGTATTTGTTACCGAGTACGGTGATCAGATCGTCCCCCACCATTCACGTTATCGAGATTGATTTTTATGTATTATAAGAGTACCGGTGATTGCGTGTCTCGACGAATCCCCCCAGTCCGGCGTTAGACCCGGGTCCAGCCTCCGTTTCGGACGCCGTGCGATCGCGTCGTGTTATCGCCGCTGATACCCGCTCCCGTGGGTTTATGACCGCTGTTCGTACAGAGTGGGTATGGAGCTCATCGAGGGGTTGTACCTGATGACGACCACCGTGGTGGCCGGCGCGAGCGCGACGCTCGTCGCGTTCGCGATCGCGGCGTACCGGTCGTCCGGTCGCACGGCGATGGCGTATCTGGCGGTCGGATTCGGACTCGTCGTCGTCGCGGCGGTGGCGACCCCCGCGGCCGCTTTCTGGACCGGCTTCGCCAACGCCGAGGGGCTGCTCTTGATCAACAGCGGCCTGCTCGCGGCGTCGATGGCGCTCGTCGCCGGTAGCCTCGCCGTCTACGAACCCGGCACGCAGGAGTTCGTGATCCCGGAGTCGGAGCTGTCGCGGCTGCGCGACCGCGGCGACTGACACCCCGACGGGCGTCCTGAGCCGGCGAGCCGACACGGCCCCTCTCGGAGCGTTCACGTCTGGGTCATGACCACCGAACCACCCCCGCCACAACCCCCACCCCCGACGCGCTTTTGCGCGCGCGTCTCGTAGATTCTTCCATGTTAGACCGCTGCCGAGACGGGCGAGCGACGCCGCGCTCGCGGCTCGCTCCCGGAACGCACCGACCCGCCCCATCGCCGTCCCGTTCAGCTCGCCGCCGATGAGCCACGCCGACCCCTCAGGCGGTCGCTCGACCGTCGCTCGCCTCTCGGACCTCGCCGCGCGCGCCGGCGTCGGAGCCGGGGTCACGGTGCTCGTGAGCGTCCTGCCCGTCATCGGCTTGATCGCGCCCGCGGTCGGAGCCGGCGTGGCGAGCTGGACCGACGAGTCCGCGACCGCCCGTGGCCCGCAGATCGGCGCGGCGACGGGCGCGCTGGTCGCGCTGCTGTCGCTGCCGCTGACGTTCTTCGCGGTCTGGGTCGCCGCCGCGGTGTCGCCCGCGGCGACCGTCGGCGTCCTCGCGCTCACGCTCGTCGGCGCGGCGTACGTCGTCGGCAGCGGCGCGCTCGGCGGCTACCTCGCCGACCGAATCGCCGCGGACCGCGCGTCACGGGCGGACACGGACCGCGAGGCGACCGCGTCCCCGGTCGAGCGGCTCAAGCATCGCTACGTCGAGGGCGAGATCACCGACGCGGAGTTCGAGCGCCGGCTCGACCGACTGCTGGCCGCCACCGACGACCGCGACCGCTCCGAGGTCGACCGCTCCGAGCCGACCGAATCCGTCTCGCCCGCCCGCGAGCGCTGAGTCTCTCCCCTATCTCTCGCCGCACTCCGCGTCACCGCCGAACGGTTTCCCTCTCGATCGGGTAGCCACTCGTCCGCACACCGAATTCGTGACGCAGACCCCTCGGTATCCGCGCTCCGTGACGGATCCAGATCTGATAGCCGCTCGGCGATATCGTTGATATATTCTGTAACTAATCCTCTCAAAACAACCCGAAAACCGCACGACTTGAGTACTTTATCAATCTGAATAACCGGGTACGTGATCTTAAGTAGGAAATCCCCATCGTGAACGATAACGCCCGCCGGGAAGGCCGGGGGCCAACGCAACACAACCAATGTTCGAAACCATACTGGACGAAGAAGAGCGCGGTCAAGTGGGGATCGGGACCCTCATCGTGTTCATCGCGATGGTGCTGGTGGCAGCGATCGCCGCCGGCGTCCTGATCAACACCGCCGGGTTCCTTCAGACGCAGGCAGAAGCAACGGGCGAAGAAAGTACAAGTCAGGTCTCTGACCGGATTCAGGTTGTGAGTACCTCCGGGAATGTGACTGAGACTGGATCATCAACGGGAAATTTTGTGGTTGACAATGTCACATTTGTCGTCGCCAAGGCGCCGGGTGCTGGAAACGTTGATTTAGACGAGACTACGATACAAATCATCGGTGATCAGGGCCAGAATAGCACACAGGTCTCGGATCTTACAACAAGTAGCATCTTGGATGTTGAAAACAATGTTCTCACTGATAACAGCGACCGTGCTGCTATTTACCTGAACGTTAGTTCGAACGACCTGAGTAATTCCGATACAACCGGTGGGGATTTCGACAACTACGGTGCGCTCGATCCGGGCGAAGACCTCACCGTCACTTTCACCACGGCATCGGGTGCCTCGACGACGAAAGAAATCCGCGTCCCGACGACGCTTACCAGTGACCAGAGCTCCGTGAGGCTGTAAAAATGTTCGAAAAAATATCAAGTGAGGAAAACCGCGGCCAAGTTGGAATCGGGACTCTCATCGTGTTCATCGCGATGGTGCTGGTGGCAGCGATTGCCGCTGGCGTCCTGATCAACACGGCCGGGTTCCTTCAGTCCCAAGCAGAAGCAACCGGTCAGGAAAGTACCGACCTCGTCTCCGAGCGGATCGACGTGACAAGCACTGTGGGTATCGTCGAATCGAGCGCGGGTGACGGAAACCCTGAGAATCTCACCTCGATCCGTGTTGGTGTCTCTGGTGCCGCAGGAGCTGACCAGATCGATCTAAACAAAACAACGATTCAAGCAGTCGGTCCGAACGGCCAAGCGACACTCACCTTCGATCTGGACCGGAGTGCCGGTGAGTCGGCGACTGCCATTGATGACGGTGAGTTCGCCGTAGAGAACAGTTCCGGCGACTTCGTTCAGTCATCGGAGGCTGTGCTCAACTCGAGCAACTCGTTCACGCTCGTATTCAATCCTGAACAGGATCCCTTCGGTGTCACCGGTGAATCCACCACGTTCGGTGAAAGCGACACCTCGTCGCTTGACATTGTTTCGCCGTCCGGCGCGACGACCTCCGTCGACCTGACCGCTCCTGACCTGTTCAGCAAGACAGGCGAAGCGGTTCGGCTCTAACGGGCCTCGAACAGCGCGGTAACCACAACGTTGGCGGCTCGGCCGCCCGCAACACCTATTTTACGGCGTGCGCTACCACGACTCATGAGTGACCACGATCCGCCGGCGAACGACGCGGACGCGATGCCGGCCGATCCGGACGAGCTCGACTTCACCGACGACGAGAGCGTCGTCGAGATCGGGGAGGGTCGCTACGTCGTCGGGACGAACGGCCGCCCCAACGTCCGGCGGTCTCGCGGCCAGCGCCGCGCGCCGCCCGAGGACGACTCCGGCTTCACCGCGGCCGACCCGGCGAACCCCGACGAGCGTCGCCCTGCGGGCGACGACCCTCGTGCGAGCGCGGCCAGCCCCGGCGTCGGCGAGCGCGGCCCCCCCGCGAACGAGCAGCCGTCGAGAGGCGGCGCTGCGGGCGGGCAGCCCGGCGGCGACCACGCCGCGGGGCGCGAACGCGGCGGCGGCCGATCGTCTGGCGGCGGCCAACCCCCGCCGAGCGGCGCGCGCGGTAGTGGGTTACAGCGATCCGGGACCGAGACCGGTGGGAACACTGTCGACCGCCAGGCGGTGAGCCGGTGGCTGGCGAACTCCTTCGACGGTGACGGCTTCGACTACGGCATCGACGCGACGCTCCACGCGAACGGCGACACCACCCGCCAGCGAATGGTATCGAACGACGTGACGGCGACGTTTGACACGCTCGTCTCGTGGTTCGCGTCGAACGCCGGCCCGAGTTCGCCGACGCCGGAGGCGATCGGCCTGCTGCTCGCGGCCTCGGAGACCACCGTCGACCTCCCGCCGGTGATGATCAAGCGGTTTGCGGCGAGCCAGGGGCTCTCCGCGAGCGACAGCATCGGCGACTTGGTGCGCGCCGCCGAGGACGCGGGCGGCTTCCGGATCGATTGATCCGGCGGGAACGCCTCGTCGAACGGCTCGTCTCGATTATAACAGAACGAACAGCGCGATACCGATCAGCGCGAACACCGCGTAGATCCCCGCCATCACCTCCCGTTTCAGCGGGCTGCCGAGCGGCTCGGCGGTGAGCCGTCGGATCGGCGGGAGGATCGCGATCCCCCCGAGGAGCAGTGGCCACGACTCTGCGGCCGGCACTCGCGTGAGTGCGACGACGATCGTCCCGTACCCGAGGACGTACGACCCCCGCCGCCAGAGCTGTTCGCGGTCGGTCAGGTCCTCGGTCGACGGGAACGCGTCGCTCGCGCTCGACTCGGTCCCTCCCGATCCGCCACCCCCGCTGCCGGCGACCTGCTCCGCCTGCCGCTGAACGTACTCGTCCAGCTCCTCGGCCGCGTCCTCCGTCTGCGGGGCACCGCACTGCGCGCAGTACCGCGCCTCTTCGCCGACCGGAGCGTCACAGCGGGGACACGATGGCATCTTGGCATGTATCGGGTGGCGACCGGGCTTAATTCTTCGGACCGAGGACTCCGCTCGAGTCGGGCGATTCTCGGATTTTTGGCATGCTCGCCTCGTCTCTAGTTACATGTCCTGATAATCAGGTGGGTACTCTTTAGTCGGTGACTTGCCGAACCATGTTTAATAGACCGCGGGCCGCGGTCCGGTCCGCCCCCGTCGAACACGCCCTCATGACGATGGAACACGACGACACCACCGACACCGCCACGACCCGCTCGACGGACACCAGCAGCGACCGCACGGCTGTTTCCGACGTAGACCAGCGACGCCGGCTGACGCTACCCGAACTGTCGGCGTTCCAGGTGAGCGTGATCGGGCTAACGCTCATCATCGCGATCGGCGGTGTCGTCGCGACTGCTCCGGCCGTGACCGGCGTGTCGCCCGGTCCCTCCGCTCCGTCCGTCGACGCCGGAGCATCTGAGACCACCGCGATCGACCCCTCCGGCTCGGCCGGTCCCAACGACCGTCCCGAAGTCAGCGGCGGCTTCTCTCGGCCGACGTACACCGGCGTCGCGGGCGACCCGGTCAGGATACGCTATACCGCCGACAACTTGGACGGGGATGTGTACCTCCTCGTCGGCGGCAACCGACTCAGCGACACCGGCGAGCCTGTCGATTTTGTGGATGTTATTAAGATTTCGGGGTCAAGCGAGACGACGATCAACACCCGGACGATCGGCACTGACGCCACTAACGTGGATAGTTGTGGTCGCGAGAACACGTCATGTAACTTGGAGTTTATCGACGAGGATGGAGACACCGTCGCCAAAAACCTCAGCGGGCTCCCGAGCGCAACCGGCGCGGGTGGACTAGCCCGGCCGCTGGTCCCGCAGCGCTACCGGCTCGCGATCACCAACGGAACGTTCGTCGTGGACGACGCTGGCGTAGTGACGCCGAGCAAGAGCGCGGACCAGGCCGACCTCGTGCTAAAGAAGCCGCAGCTCCGGGATGAGATTGGGGTGTTCACCACCCCCGACCCGAGCGCTCTCGACGACGACAAGGCCAACTCGCTCGATGTGATTCGGGCCAACAGACTCGACCGAACCGCGGTGACGAAGGGAAACCGGATCGTCCTCGGGTTCGAGTCAACCGGCATCTGGGGCGCACTCTCGCACTTTGCGGCGAAGCGCTCAACGGAGCCGATCGAGGCCGGCCAGGCGGTCGACCACCGAGTGCTAGCTGACCTCCTGACGGCGGAAGAAGGGGTGTCGCTCCAGGTCCGACAGACCAATCTTAGTGGAAACGAGAAGCGGTCGGAACTCGACCTCTCGTACGCCGACTCGAACGACGTGAAACTCTTCACAGCGGACGCGACGGCACTGGAGACACCTGACGCACCAGGGCGGTTCTACCTCGTGATTGATACGAGCGACGAAGGGGCGTTCACACATAACCCCGAACCAGGTGACGAATTTGCCGTCGAACTCGCACTGGAAGGCGTAGAGGGACAGCGGTACTCATTCGCAGACAGCGCTGAGCCGCCGGCTGCGTTCGACGCGGTCGACGACGCCCCAGCACAGTTCCCGTATTGGGAGGCGGCGGATAGCACGGCACGAGTTGAGACTTCGTTCACCGTCCGTGAGCGATACGTTCGGTACGATCACGTCACTGACGACGGGGAGATACTCGTTGAGGCTGGAGATGGGCGTATCACCGGATCGACATCGCTACTATCTGTCCCTGAACTATCAGCGACGTTCGTAAACGATGCCAGCGATACCCCCTTCAGGACACAAACATCGCTCAACGTCTCTGAAGGAAACTTTTCGGTTAATGCTGACCTCAACGGGACCAAGCCCGGCACCCGATTGAACTACGAACTATATCATGGGGTAGCACTTCAGGACAGTCGGACGGCTATCGTCGTCAGCGACATCGGCAACCCAGACGAGCTGGTGATTGAGGACGCCCCCGAGAACGTCACCGTTTCCGAAGGCGCGAACCTATCGTCGATCCGCGCAACGACGCGCAACGCTGGCGGTATCAAAGGTGAGGGCGAGCTCAACCTCACCGTTGACAACAGGAGCGTCATCGGCTCGTGGGGGGTCAAGCTCGCGCCGGACGAGTCCCGAACGTACGGGTTCGGCTCCGTGACTGCCGACCTCGACCCCGGCACGTACCCCTTCACGCTTCGACTCGACGGTGACACTCACAGTGGCACCCTCGTCGTCGAGGCCGACCCGGCCAAGACGACGATCGACGACGAAACGTCCGATTCCGACAGCGGCGGAGCAAGCGAGGACGGAGAAAATAACAGTGACACGGGGAATGAGACGTCCGACGAGGACGAGTCGGGAGCGGACACCGGCAACACGTCTGACACTGACGAGGGCTCCGACGAGGAGGGAGCGTCCAACGGGACGACAAACGACGACGCGCCCGCCAACGAGACGCCGGACGGTGGCGCGTCTCAAAGTGTGGGCATGCTTCCGCTTCCGTTCGGGACGCGCGAGGCGTTCGGTGGGACCATCCTTGTCGGGGCCGTCCACCTTCTCGGGCACTGGGTCTAATCTCTCGGTCACCTAGGACGCGCCTAGGACGGTTCCCGATTCTCGTCGACGGTGCCTTTCGCTGACCACTCACTTCTCCAAGCCTTCTCCGGCCGCCACGCGGACCTCATTTCGACCGTTCACCCGGTTCGCCGTCCCGTCGCGCCATTCTCAGAGCTGAGAACCGCGGGGGAGCGATTAAGTGTTCGCTTTCCCCCGCTTCAGACAACAATGGCTACGCGGGTACTCATCGCCGACGACTCGGAGTTCATGCGGAACCTCCTCCGGGAGATCCTCGAAGGCGAGTTCGAGATCGTCGGGGAGGCGGAGAACGGCGTGGAGGCGGTCAACATGTACGAAGAGCACGGCCCGGACCTCGTGATGATGGACATCGTGATGCCGATCCGCGACGGGATCGAGGCGACGACCGAGATCCTCGAGGAGAACCCCGACGCGACGGTGATCATGTGTACCAGCGTCGGGCAGGAGGAGAAGATGAAGGCGGCCATCAAGGCGGGCGCGGAGGGGTACATCACGAAGCCGTTCCAGAAGCCGAACGTGCTCGACGCCATCGGATCGGCGGTATAATGCGCGTCGACGTCCGCGCGCTGGGCGCCTGTAACCGCCTCGCGGAGCGGGGGGCGAAACAGGCCGCCGGCGCGCTCTCGGACCTGACCGGGACCGACTTGGCGGTGGAGGTGACGGGCGCGAGCGTCGCCAGCGGCGAGGACCTCGCGGAGTCGTTCGCGGGCCGGGAGTCGATCGGCGTGAGCGTCGGCCTCCGGGGCGGGCTGGACGGCGAGGCGGTCCTCGCGTTCGACGCCGTCAACGCCGACGCCCTGCTCTCGCTGCTCCCCGGCGGGCAGTCGATGGGGCGCAGCGCGGTGACGGAGGTCGGCAACATCGCGCTCGGCGGCTTCCTCGACGGGTGGGCGAACTACCTCGGCAAGGCGATCGACATGTCGCCGCCGCGCTACTTTGAGGCCGACGGCGCGGCGGTGCTGCCGGACGGCGCGCTCGCCGGCGACGGCGTGTTCCTCTTCGAGAGCCGCCTCGACGCGACGACGACCGACCTCGACTTCTCCATCTACATGCTGCCCGACTCGGGCCCCTTCCGCGACCTCATCGTCGGGAAGACCGCGCCCGCAGTGACGGCCGGCGGCGAGGCGGACGGCGGCACGACGAGCACGGCGGTGCCCTACGAGTCGCTGTCGACGTTCTCGTCGCTCGCGAAGCGCGGGTCGGCCAACGCCGCCGACAACATCGCGATGATGACCGGGCTGGAGACGAGCGTCGACGTGAGCCGGCTCCGGTTCGTGCCGCTCGCGGACGTTCCCGCGGAGGTCGGCACCGAGCCCCACGCGGGGACGGTGTTCGAGCTTCAGGGCGAACCGAGCGGCTACCTCGCCATCCTCTTCGAGGAGTCCTCGGCGGCGGCGGTCGCCGACGCGATGCTCCCGATGGAGACGGACGAGCCGCTCGGCGACATGGCGGAGAACGCGCTCTGCGAGCTCGGTAACGTGATGACGAGCGGGTTCATCGACGGGTGGGCCAACGTGCTCGGCACGACCATCACCCACTCGCCGCCGGAGTTCGTCCACGACATCGGCGCGTCGACGATCAGTCCGCTCGTCGCGAAGCTCAGCGAGCGACAGGACTACGGCTTCGTGATCGACACCGCGATACAGACGGAGGGGATTCAGGCGCGCTGTGACGTGTACGCGCTCCCCGACGAGCGCGAACTGGCCCGGGCCCTCGACCGACTCTCGGAGTCGTGACCCGCTCGCTCTCCGACGACCGACCGGACGACTCGGCGAAACCGGCGGAGAGCGACGGGGACGCGGTCGACGACGCCGATCCCGCCGCCGTCACCGGCGGCCCGGGTGCGGACGACCGCGGACGCATCAAGGTCGGCGTGGGCGAACTCGCCGTCACGACGGACGAGTCGACGCTGACGACCAGCGGGCTCGGCTCCTGCGTCGCGGTCGCGCTCGTCGACGAGCGAGCGGGCGTCCGCGGACTCCTCCACGCCATGCTGCCCGCGGGCGAGGGGCGGACGACCGCCGCCTCGCGGCCCGCGAAGTACGTCGACACCGGCATCGACTCGCTGATCGGCGCGCTCGACGACGCCGGCGCGGACCCCCGCCGCTTGGAGGCGCGCGTCGCCGGCGGGGCCGAGATGCTCGACCTCACCGACGCGGTCGGCCCGCGAAACGTCGAGCGGGTCGGCGAGGTGCTCGACCGCGCCGGCGTCCCGATCGTCGCCAGCGACGTCGGCGACACGGTGGGGCGGACGGTCAGGTTCGACCCGGACGGTCGACTCGTCGTCCGCGCCGCAGACGGCTTCGAACGGGCTATCTGACGCCCGTCGCTCTCCGGGAGAGGCCTTCGCCGCCCGGCTCTCTCGCCCCGACTCGACCGCGGCCGATCGCCGTCCCGTGACGTGTTTTCTCACGGTTGATATTTTGAGGGGTGAATTGAAGTGTGTTCTGCGGGTCGTACACGGTAATGGGCCTCGAACTACCGGTGTGGGGAGCTCCAACCGCCGCCTGGGCAGTCGCCACGCTGGGGCTCGTCGGTGCGAGCGTCCTCGACAGGTTCCTCGACGACGACGGATCCGACGACGACGGTTCCGGTGGTATGGACGGCGATAACGATCCCTTCGGCGGCGACATGGGCGGCGGCGACATGGGTGGCGGCGACATGGGCGGCGGAGGGATGGGCGGCGGCATGGGCGGCGGTGGCGGCGGCGACGGCTTCGACGACTTCGACGGCATGGACGAGTGGGACGACGAGTTCGACGACGGCGGTGGCGGCGGTGGCGGCGGCGGCGCGGCCACCGACGAACTCGAAAACCGGCTCGACGAGCTCGAAAACGAGGTCGCGTCGCTCTCCTCGACCGTCTCGACGGTCCGCTCTGAGAACGAGGAGATCTCGAACGCCGTCGACGACATCGAGGAGGACGTCCGCAACCTCCTCGACATCTACGAGATGGTCACCCGCGGCATCAACCCCTTCGTCGACGACTCCGGCGGCTTCGACAGCGTCGCCGGCGGCGGCGAGGGGTCGTTCGGCATCTTCGACGACGAGGACGGCGGCGAGGAGGAGGACCTCGACGAGGACGTCGCGAACGCCGACGCGGACGGCTTCTTCGACGACGACCTCCTCGACGAGGAGGACGACGCGGAGGCGGACGAGTTCGAGAGCGACGACGACGGTTTCGACGACCTCGACGAGGACCTCGACGACGACGGCTTCGACGACCTCGACGAGGATCTCGACGACGGCGGCTTCGACGACCTCGACGACGACTTCGAGGAACTGGACGACGACAGCACGGACGACGCCGCGTCCGAGACCGAAACGGCGGACGACGGAGACGATATGAACGACGACGGAAAGAGCTTCAGCGAACTGAAAGAAGAGTACGACTCCGGGGAGGCCGACTGGGCCGAGGAGGGCGACGACGCCGCGGACGACGACCCGTTCGAGGACGGGGAAGACTCGTTCGACGACCCCGCAGACGAAACTGACTCGCTCGGCGACGCGGGCGACGGCTTCGGGGACGACGACCTCGGCGGCGTCGAGGACGACGGCGTCGGCTTCGACGAACCCGCGGACCCAGAGCCGACGGGTGCGGTCGATCCGGAGCCGGCGAGCGCGGTCGACCCGGAGCCCGCCCCCGACCGGCGGGCCGGCGGGGACCCAGCAGAGGCCGCCGGCGGCTTCGAGTACGTCGGCGAGGACGACCTCTCGGGGGGCAGCGGCCGCGGCAAGCCGTACCTCACGGAGCTCCCCGGCGACTACGTCGGCGACCTCCTCGTGATGGAGTGGCTGGAGTTTCTCGTCTCCGAGAGCGACGTCACCGACGCGGTGCGCGCCATCAACTACTACGAGCGGATCGAGTGGATCGGTCCCGACGCCGCCGCGCGGCTCCGGGACTTCCTCTCCGGGTTCGGCACGATCGACCGCAACCTCGTCGACCGACCGGGCACCGACCGGCTCGTCCGCGAGCACCACACCCGCAGCCTGCGGTACGTGACCCAGCTCAACGGGACCAGCAGCCACACCGTCCTCCTCGACCGCTGGGACGACCTCGCCGGCGGCTCGATCGTCGGCGGCGGGCCCGTCCGCGGTCGCCGCGGCGGCCGTCGCGGCGGGCGCGCGGACGCGGGTCGGAACGGCCGGAACGGTCGGCGCGACCGACCCGAGCCGAGCCGGAACGGCCACGACTCGTCCGGTCGCCGCGACGCGCCCGACGGACGCGAACGGCGAACGAACGGTGCGGACCACGACGCGACGGAGCGCGGCGACGCGACGCCCGAGGCGGACGCGTCCCGCCACGACAACGGCCACCGCGACGACCGGCGCGACCGGAACGGCTCCACGCGACCGATGAACGACCCGAATCCCCGTTCCGACCGCGCCGATCCGGCCGACGGAGGGTGGGGAGATGGGCGTTAGCGTCTCCGCGTCCACGGCCATCATCGTCGCGGGGCTGTTCTTCGCGTTCACGACGTTCTACCCCGTGGCGGCCAACGGGCTCGACCGCGTCTCCGACGCGCAACACGGCATCAACGAGCGCGCGCTCGAACGGCAGAACACCGACTTCGCGGTGACGAACGCGACCTACGACGCCGGGACCGGCAACCTCACGATCAACGCCACCAACGAGGGGTCGATCGGGCTCGTCGCCGACGACGCGACGCTCGTCGTCGGCAACGAGTACGTCGACGTCGGGGGTTCGAACGCTGCCACGACCGTCGACGGCGACGCCGACACCGCGCTCTGGCTGGGTGACGAGACGCTGTCGGTCACGGTCGACGACGCCGCCGTGGAGACCGACATCGTCGGCGGCGAGACCCGCGTGGTCCTCGTCGTCGAGTCCGGCGTCCGCGACGCCGCCACCGTGACGGAGGTGGGCGCGTAGATGGCCAGCGTCCCCGTCTCGCACCTCATCCTGTTCATCGCGAGCCTGGTCATCGCCGCCGGCGTCGTCGGCACGATCACCACGGGCGTCGACCGGGTGAGCGCGGCCGTCGACGACGCGGGCCTCGACGCGACGGAACAGCTCCGGACCGACGTGACGATCATCTCCGACCCGAGCGCGGGGGTGTACAACGCGAGCGGTAATCAGAACGTGACGCTGCTGATAAAGAACACCGGCACGTACCGGTTGGCTCCCGACGGCTCCGACCTCGACGTCGTCTTCGACGGCGCGTACGTCCGGCCGAACGCGACCTCGGGAGAGATCGTCTCCGTCGACGGCGCGAACGCGTGGAGCCGCGGCGACGTGCTCCGGCTCACGATCGACACCAACCAGATCGACGGGGACAGCGGCCTCGCCGACGGCGACCACCGGGTGTTCCTCTCGGTGAACGGAGACGAGGAGCTGTTCCAGTTCCGCGTGGAGGGGGGTAACTGAGATGCCCCACGACAACCTCCTCTCCCTGGGGCTCGGCGAGCGGGACCGACTCAACAAGGAGCTGGGCGGCGGCGTCCCCCGCGGCAGCATCGTTCTCATGGAGGGCGACTACGGGGCCGGCAAGAGCGCCATCTCCCAGCGGTTCGCCTACGGGCTCGTCGAAGAGGGCGCGTCGGTGACGATGATGTCGACGGAGCTCACCGTCCGCGGGTTCATCGACCAGATGCACTCGCTGGAGTACGACATGGTGAAGCCGCTCCTCCAGGAGGAGCTGCTCTTCCTCCACGCCGACTTCGACTCCGGGGGCGCGTTCTCCGACGGCGACGGCGAGCGCAAGGAGCTGCTCAAGCGCCTGATGAACGCCGAGGCGATGTGGAACTCCGACGTCGTCTTCCTCGACACGTTCGACGCCATCTTCCGGAACGACCCCACGTTCGAGGCCCTCGTCCGGAAGAACGAGGAGCGGCAGGCCGCCCTGGAGATCATCTCCTTCTTCCGCGAGATCATCTCGCAGGGGAAGGTGGTGGTGCTCACGGTCGACCCCTCGGCGGTCGACGACGAGGCGATCGGGCCGTTCCGCTCCATCGCCGACGTGTTCCTCGAACTGGAGATGATCGAGGTCGGCAACGACATCCGCCGGCAGATCAACGTGAAGCGGTTCGCGGGCATGGGCGAACAGGTCGGCGACACGATCGGGTTCTCGGTGCGTTCCGGAACCGGAATCGTCATCGAGAGCCGGAGCGTCGCCTAACGCATGCCCCGCCGACGCACAGTCGGTCCGGACGGCCGGACCGCGACTACCCCGACACGGAGTGAGAGATGACCGAACACGGCACCGCCCAACCGTCAGAAGAGCTCCGCAAGGCCGCCATGCGACGGCCCCACCTCCGGGAGCACCTCCGCGAGTTCAAACAGATCACGGGGGAGTTCCCCCAGTTCATCGAGGAGCCGAAAGACGAGTACGAGTCCAACCGGCCGAACGTCATCTACCCGGTCGGCGGCCCCATCTACAGCCACATCTACGGCGACCTCGGACAGGACACGAAGTACTACGCCATCGAGCCGGAGCTCTCCGGTTCGCAGGCGAAGATCCTCAACGAGGTGAAAAACCGGCTCCTCACCGTGAGCGGCCAGCACACCGCACCGGAGAACGAGGCCGAGTACGACGATCTGATCGAGGAACTGTTAGAGGAGGTCACGCACATCGACGAGCAGAACGGCGGACTGCGAGGCAACCTCTCGAAGGTCCTGAACATGGGGAAACTCTCCGTCACGGAGGAGACGTACGAGAACATCCGATACCGGCTCAACCGCGACATCGTCGGGCTCGGGCCCCTCGAACCGATCATGCGCGACCCGGCCAACGAGGACATCCACGTCATCGGTCCCAAGGAGTGTCACGTCGACCACGGCACGTACGGCATGCTGGAGACGACCGTCGACTTCGGCACGCCCCAGGAGTTCGACAACTGGCTGCGAAACATGGGCGAGCGGATGGGCGACCCCCTCTCCGACTCCGACCCGATCGTCGACTCCACCCTGCCCGACGGGTCGCGTATCAACATCATCTACTCCGACGACGTGTCGCTGAAGGGCTCCTCGCTCACGATCCGGCAGGGCGACGAGGTGCCGCTGTCCATCAACCAGATCACCAATTGGGGGACGCTCTCGCCGCAGTTGGCGGCGTACCTCTGGCTCTGTCTAGAGAACGAACAGACGGTGTTCGTGGTCGGAGAGACGGCGTCCGGGAAGACGACGACGCTGAACGCCATCCTCTCGTACATCCCCGACGACTCGAAGATCTACACCGCGGAGGACACCGCGGAGGTCATTCCGCCGCACAACACCTGGCAGCAGCTGCTGACCCGCGAGGGCGGCGACGAGGGGTCCACCGACGTCGACATGTTCGACCTGGTCGCGGCCGCGCTGCGGTCGCGCCCCGACTACATCATCGTGGGCGAGGTCCGCGGCGCGGAGGGGCGCATGGCGTTCCAGGCGGCCCAGACCGGCCACCCGGTCATGCTGACGTTCCACGCGTCCGACATCGTCTCGATGATCCAGCGGTTCCCCTCCGAGCCGATCAACGTCCCGGAGACGTTCATGGACAACGCCGACGTGGCGCTGTTCCAGAACCGCGTGAAACAGGGCGATGACGTCCTGCGCCGCGTGACGAGCGTCCAGGAGATCGAGGGGTACTCCAAGGAGATGGAGGGGGTCGTCACCCGGGAGGTGTTCAGCTGGGACCCCGTGGAAGACGATATCGTCTTCCAGGGGATGAACAACTCCTACGTGTTAGAAGAGCAGATCGCGACGCTGCTCGGCTACGCCGACACCCGCGACATCTACGACGACCTCGACTTCCGCGCGGAGCTGATCGAGCGGATGATCCAGGAGGGAATCCTGGGCTACCACGAGGTGAACGACGCGATCAACTCCTTCCAGCGCGACGGCGTCGAGGGGCTCCCCTTCGACATGCACCGGAACACGATGTGACGATGCTCGGGAGCGACTCACCCGCGATGGGGACGGAGGGGCACTGACGATGGCCGTGAAACAGATGGGCGACGGGCTCGCGACGGCCGCCAAGCTGACCGCCGAGGTCATGGAGTCGTACGAGCAGCTCGATATCTCCAAGGGGAAGTACGTCGGCCTCGTGTTGGTGCCGGCCGTGTTCGTCTTCCTCGGCAGCGTCGTCGGGCTGGTCGCGCTGCCGCTCCCCTTCGCCGCCCGGGTTCCGATCCCGATGTTCGGCGGGCTCGTGCTGTTCGCGGCCGTCATCTACCCGAAGATCTACCTCTCCGGCCTGGAGACGAAGATCGACAACCAGCTACACCTCGTGATGACGCACATGACGGTGCTGTCGACGACGAACATCGACCGGATGGAGGTGTTCCGGACGCTGGCGAAAGAGGAGGAGTACGGCGTCGCCGCCGAGGAGATCGGTCGCGTCGTCCACCTCGTCGACACGTGGAACCAGAGCCTCGACGACGCGTGTCGCCGGCGCGCGCAGGAGGTCCCCTCCGACGCGATGGCCGACTTCTTCGACCGCCTCGGCTACACGATGGGCGCGGGGCAGTCGTTAGAGGAGTTCCTCGTCTCCGAGCAGGACGTCATGCTCGCGCAGTACGAGACCCGCTACGAGTCCGCGCTCTCGAACCTGGAGGTGATGAAGGACCTCTACATGTCGATGATCCTCTCGATGACGTTCGCCCTCGTCTTCGCCGTCGTCCTCCCGATCCTCACCGGCAACGACCCGACCGCGACGGTCGCGGCCGTCATCGTGCTGTTCGTCTTCGTCCAGCTCGGCTTCTACGCGATGATCCGCGCGACCTCGCCGTACGACCCGATCTGGTACCACCCCGAGGAGCGGGCCCCGGGCGACCTCAAGCTGTGGGGGTCGCTGATCGGCGGCGGCGCGCTCTCGTTCCTCCTCATCGGGATCACGGCCGCCGGGATGTTCGGATACGGGCCCGGGCTGCCCGGCCTGCTCTTCTTCATCGACGACGTCCGGCTGCCGCTGTACCTCGCGGTCCCCATCTCGCCGCTCATCGTCACCGGCGTCGTCCTCCGGAGCGAGGAGCAGGCGATCACCGCCCGCGACGGCGAGTTCCCGTCGTTCGTGCGCGCGCTGGGGGCGACCGAGAGCGCGAAGCAGTCGACGACCACCGACGTGTTGACGACGCTGCGCGACAAGAACTTCGGCGAGCTCTCCGACTCCATCGAGCGGCTCTACCGCCGGCTCAACATGCGGATCAGCACGGAGGGCGCGTGGCGGGCGTTCACGCGCGACACGCGCTCGTACCTCATCCAGAAGTTCTCCGAGATGTACCTCGTCGGCCGGCGGATGGGCGGCGACCCGAAGATGCTCGGCGAGCTGATCTCGAAGAACATGAACGCCGTCAACCAGCTCCGCGAGCAGCGCCGGCAGGCGGCGATGACGTTCATCGGGCTGCTGTACGGGATCACCGCGGCGGCGACGTTCGCCTTCTTCATCGGGCTGGAGGTCGTCGCGATCCTGGCGGACCTGACCGCTGACTTCGGCCTCGAACAGATGGACATGGCCCAGATCGTCTACCCCGGCGCCTACGACATCCCGCTCATCGAGTACCTCCTCCTCACCGTCGTGCTGTTCAACGCGGCGCTCTCCTCGCAGATGATCCGCCGGATCGACGGCGGCAACCCCGCGAACGGCTACATCCACTTCGTCCTTCTGACGTGGCTCGGCTCCGTGACCGCCATCGCGACGCGGACGCTCGTCAACGCGATCCTGTCGATCTGACGGCGGACTCGTTGCGTCTCCCTCGGACCCGACCCCGGTCACCCCTCGAACAGCGTCGGCTCGGCGACCGCCTCGTCGGCCGCGTCGCGCCACGACCGCGACGGCGTCCACCCGAACAGCCGCTCCGCCTTCGCGACCGCGTACGCGCCGCGGTCGTCGCCCTCGGCCAGCGCGCTCTCGTCGACCGCGCAGCCGTCGGGGACCTCGCCGTACGACTCGCGCAGGAGTTCGAGCAGCGGACGACCGAGCGCGTTGTCGGCCGCGACGCAGTTGACCGCCTCGTGGGCGCCGGGCGCGACGGTCGGACGCTCTCCGAGGAGGTCCGCGAGCGCGGCCGCGACGAGGTCGGCGACGTCGCGGACGTCGACGTACGACCAGAAGTTGCCCGCGCCCGCGGCGAGGTCGGTCACGTAGTCGTCCGCGCGACAGGCGTACGCGCCGGGGTACTGGATCCACGAGGGCCGGACCGAGACCGCGGGAACGCCGTGGCGGCGCGCGGCCGCGCCCGCCGCCGCCTCCGCCGTCACCTTCGAGAGCCCGTACGGGTCCTCCGGGCGGAGCGGGTGGGCCTCGGTGACCGGCAGCTCGTCCGGGAACGGCGTCGGGTCGGCGAAGAAGAAGCCGTACGCGCCGTCGCTGGAGGCCTGAACGACCGGGGCCTCGGCCCGCCCCGCGGCGTCGAGGACGTGTTTCGCGGCGAGCGCGTTCGTCTCGAACACCCGCCCCTCCGGGTGCGTGCCGGCGACGGGGATCGCCGCCCAGTGGACCACCGCGTCGGGGTCGACGGCGGCGACGACGTCGAGCGCTTGGTCGCGCTCGGCGAGGTCGGCAGCGCGGAACGAGACGTGCGGCGCGGGGTCGACGCCGAGCCCGGGATGGTCGTAGTCGACGACGACGACCTCGTAGTCGCCGGCGAGGCGGTCGACGACCCAGCGCCCGGACGCGCCCCGGCCGCCGGTGACGAGAACGGTGTCCATGCGGACGCCTCGCGCAGCGCGGGCAAAAGGTCGTTGCTCGCCGCGTTCGCGACGGGATCCGCCGTCGGTCCGGACCGTCGATCGACGACCACGCCTTCCCGCTCCGGCAGGCTTTAACGCGCCGAACGGTAACTCAATGGCATGGACTGGAAGACAGACTGGGGGTTGCGTGGACGGATGGCGTTCACGATGTTCCTCCTGTTCGCCCTCTACGTCGTGTTCGTCGGAGCCCTGACGGTGTACTTCGGCGACTTCCTCTTCCCGCTGATCATGCTCGGCGGGTTCGCGGTCGCGCAGTACTTCTTCAGCGACAAGCTCGCGCTGCGCAGCATGGGCGCCCGCGAGGTCGACCCCGACGAGTACCCGGACCTCCACCGCCGGATCGAGCGCCTGAGCCAGCAGGCCGACCTGCCGAAGCCGACGGTCGCGGTCGCGAACACCCGCGTCCCGAACGCGTTCGCGACCGGCCGGAACAAGAAGAACGCGACCGTCGCGGTGACGACCGGACTCTTGGAGAGCCTCGACGAGGACGAGCTCGACGGCGTGCTCGCCCACGAGCTCGCCCACGTGAAGAACCGCGACGTGATGGTGATGACCATCGCGTCGTTCCTCTCGACGATCGCCTTCTTCATCGTGCGGTGGGGGTGGCTGCTCGGCGGCGACAACCGGCAGGGCGCGCCCGTCATCGTGGCGATCCTCGTGTCGCTCGTCGTCTGGGTCGTCTCGTTCCTGCTCATCCGGGCGCTCTCGCGGTACCGCGAGTACTCCGCCGACCGCGGCGCGGCGCTCATCACCGGGAAGCCCGGCGCGCTCGCCTCGGCGCTGATGACCATCGACGGCCGGATGGACAAGGTTCCCAAGGAGGACCTCCGCGAGGAGGCGGAGATGAACGCGTTCTTCATCATCCCGATCAAGGCCGGCTTCGTCGGCAAGATCGCCTCGACGCACCCCTCGACGGAGAACCGCATCGAGCGGCTCCGCGAGCTGGAAAAAGAGATGGAGACGGCCTGATACGGAATCTGATTACCGGATTTTATGGGTAGCCCGTAAGCCGCTGACCGCGGCTTGACCACGAACACCGCCGAAGCCCCAGCCGCGAGGCGGACAGACGCTCGCTGCGCTCCTTGTCGCTCGTTTCACTCGCTCCTGCGGTGCTTACGTCGCCTCTGTCCGCCTCGCGGCTGCCCCTTCGAGTCCCACCCCACACCGTGGCCGCACCCCACGCCTCCCCAGCCTCGTCACCGGACTACGTCCGGTTTCAAGCGAGAGCTTCGCTCTCGTCCTGTCGCTGGCGGCGTCAGCCGCCAGCGACTCCCTCGCGCGTGCGGCTCGGCCGCGGGGCGGCCTCGCAGGCACGCGCCACCGCCTCTCGTTCAGTCACAAATAATCGCGGGACGGTCGCGCCGCTGGTCGGTGCGAGCGGACTGAGGGGAGTAAGCCCCCTTCGGTTCGTCCCGACATTCGGCTGAGCGTCCGCGCCGCGGCCGGACTACCTTGTGGCGCGGACTTGCACCGGCGAGGATTCGCCGTTCCATCCGTTCCCGCCCGTCCGTGGCGTGGGAAATCCACGCACCCTCTCCGGGTTAACTCCCTTCCCTTGCGGGTCGGTTCGCACGGATCATCGGTCGGGGCGGGGGGTGTCGTTGCTGTTCCAGAGCCAGCCGTCTCCGACTCCGGGCGTGTGCCCGGTCGCCTGTCCGGCCGGTGGGGGGACTTTCCTCATGCCAGAGGCACGGGAGTCGGGCTCCCTCTGTCCGGTCCGTCGTTGCGCCCGCCGGCGAATAAGCGGTTCGGTCGGCCGCCTCTCGGCCGAGACGGCGCGAGCGCCGCGAGAGCGGTGCCACAAGGGAAGCGTTCAAGTCGTCAGCAACGTAATAGTCTCTCATGTCCGAGGCCCAGACCGTTCAGCTGTCGTACGACGACGGTGCACGAGCGGTCGAACTCGCGCGGGAGGCGGTGGAGTCGTTCGTTCGACACGGGCAACGCGAACAGCCCGGAAGCATGCGAGAGGCGTTCTACGCTCGCACCGGAGCCTTCGTCCGCCTCCAGTCGACTCGGGGTCGGGGCCGTCTCCGCGGCTGCGCCGGCGCGTGGGACACCTCCGATCAGCTCGGTCACGCCATCGTCGAGGCCGCGATCAAGGCGGCGTCCGGCGACTCCTGCGGCTCCGAGGTCGAGCCGAAGGAGCTCGACAACATCACCGTCTCGGTGTTCGTCGTCTCGAACACCGTCCTCACGAACGACCCCCTCGACGATCTCCGGATCGGCACTCACGGGGTCGCCGTCGACAGCGGTAACGCCCACGGCTGGCTCTACCCGACGGTCCCGGTCGAGAACGGCTGGTCCGGCGCGGAGTTCCTCTCGCGCACCTGCCGGAAGGCGAAGCTGTCGCCGACCGCTTGGCAGGACGAGGACACGATGGTGACGCTCATCGAGGGACAGGTGTTCCGAGAGCGCGCCGACGGCGGCGCCGTCGAAGAGCTGTAGGCCGACCGACCCCTCGCGGACCGCTTCCTTTCCGCTCGACGCGCACCGCCGAGCCGCGGCACCGCTCTCCCGCCTCCCCGCCCGTCCCGCTCGCGCCCGCTCTCCGACACCTCGCTGGCCCGCAGTTTTCTTAGGCCGTCCTAAAAACCGGTGGCTTTTTGATGTTTTAGGTTAGCCTAATCCCTATGACGAACACGGGCAACGCACGCGTCTGGCGCTTCGACGGCGGTGATCCGCGGTGACCGTCGAGACGCACGTCGACCGCGCCCGCGACCGCGTGGCCGCTGAGCGCGACGCGACCGCGGACGAGCGGCGCGCCTACGAGCGGTTCCGGTCGGCGGTCGCGTCGGTTCCCACCGTCGCCGCGGGCGACGGCGGAAGCGCCGGCAACGGGTTCGGCGCCGGGACCGGCTCGGGACCGGTCGGCGGCGGCGTTCGCGCGGTCGCCGGCGGGGCGAACGCGTCGTCGACCGACGGCTGCCGCCGCGTCCGCGAGGCGTTCGCCGAGACGGTGCGACCTCACAGCGTGCCCGACGGCTCCGGCGGCGAACCGCTGCTCGCGACGGTCCGCGAGGAACTCGGCGACTCCGTCGCCGTCGCGCTCTCGCCGAAGACGGACCACGACTTCACGCGGCCGGTCGCGTCCGCTGTCGAGTCCGCCGTCGACGACCGGCTTGCGGAGCTCGCGGTGTTCGACCGAACTCTGGAGCGCGAGGCGGCGTCGCTCCGGTCGGCCGGCGAGACGGTCCACGGGGTCACCGACTGGCTGTCGACCGCGGACGAGACGCCGCTCTCGGCGCTCGGATTCGACGACCTGCGCCGCCGCCACGAGGCGCTCGGCGAACGCATCGAGGCCTGCGAGACGCTGTTGGCGGACCGGCAGAGCGACCTCGACCGCACCGCGAGCCGCGGGGCCTCGGTCGGGCTCCGGCAGCGGTCGACCGTCGCGTACCTGTACGACGACTTCCCGGTGTCACATCCCGTCCTCTCGACCGTCACGCGCCTCGTCGAGACGCTCCGCGAGTGCGGGCGCGCGGTCCGCGACCACCTCGTCCGGAGGGCGTGACCGTGTCCGACTCGCCGCGCCGCGTCCGGGCCCGCGGCTGGGCGTGGGCCTGTCTCGCCCTCTCCGAACCGGACGGCGAACGCGTCGACGACCGCGGCGACGAGCCGAGCGACGACGCCGCGACCGACTCGGAGTGACCCGCACTGAGTAGCCGCTCGCGTCGTCCCTCCCTGAACACCGGTCGCCGGCGGCGGTCCGCGAAAATAGGCGTGAGACCCGGACCTACCGATCGCTCCCGTACTCCGCCGCCTCCGCGTCCGCGAGCGCCCGCTCCGCCGCCGCCGACAGGTCGCCCGCGTCGCCGTCGACGACCTCGCCGCCGCGGATCACGGGCTCCATGAGCGACTCCGCGCCCGCCGGCCCCGAGCGGTCCGCGAGCCCGACCGCGTGGCCCCCATCGGCGGTGCGGTAGACCGACTTCGCGCCCGAGAGCTTCCCCCGCTTGGCGGCCGGCTCGCCGTCCACTTCGACGATGTCGAGCGCGAAGTCGACCGGGTCCGCGTTGGAGACGTATCCGCCGACGCCGAACCCGTCGACGACGTCGCGCAGCTCTCGGAGGTCCGCGGGACCGAGCCCGCCGGAGGCGTACACGTCGACGTCGCCGTGGCCGCGGACGTCGAGCTCCCACCGGACCTCGCGAACGATGTGGCGGAAGTCGCCGCGACGGGAGCCGGTCGTGTCGAGGCGGACGCCGTCGAGGTCGTCGCCGAGCGTCTCCGCGGCCCGCAGCACCTCGTCGACCTCGTCGGAGTAGGTGTCACACAGCGCGATCCGGGGCGCGTCCGCCGGCACGCCCTCGTCGTAGGCGCGCCACGCGGCCTCCTGCTCGCCGCGGCCGAAGCAGATGGCGAGCGCGTGGGGCATCGTCCCGGACGCCTCGCGCCCGAGCAGTTCGCCGGCGGCGACGTGCGAGAAGCCGTCGAACCCGCCGACGAGCGCCGACCGCTCGACCGCCGCGGCTATCGCGGGGTGGACGTGGCGCGCGCCGAACGAGAGGATCTGCGACTCCGGCGCGGCGACCCGGCAGTCGAGCGCCGCCGTCGCCATCCCCGACGCGTGCGAGACGAAGCCGAGCAGCGACGTCTCGAGCCGCGCGAACGCGAGGTACGGCCCCTCGATCCGCATCACCGGGCCGCCGTCGAACAGGTGGCCCTCCGGGACCGCGTCCACGTCGACGTCGCGGCCGGCGAGCAGTTCGACGGCGTCGCCGAGCCCGGCGAACACCTCGAACTCCCCGTCCGGGAACTGGTCCGCGGTCACCTCGGCGACGACGCGGGGGTTCCGGTCCGCCGCCTCCAGCGCCGCCTCGGTCCGCTCGAAGTACGCGTCGGTCGCGCGGCCGTCCCGGATCGCGGCCGCGTCGACGATGTCGAACTCGCTCATGGTCGGTGGTTCGACCGCGGGGACGAAAAGCCACCCGTGTCGCGCCGTCGCCGCAGCGACGGAGCGCCCGCCCGACGCTCCCAGCGGACCCGCGCGCGAGACGGACGAGCCTACGCGGTCCGCCGCGCGCCCAGCGCGAGCACCGCCACGAGGGCGACGAGCGCCGCCGCGACGCCGAACCCCGGGGTGGTGCCCTCGGTGCTCTCCCCGTCGTCGCCGTCGCCGCCGTCGGTCCCGTCGCCGCCGTCTTCGTCGGTGACGTTCTCATCGTCACCGTCGGTCCCGTTGCCGTCGGTGGTGTTCCCGCCGTCGTCGCCGTCCGTTCCGTCGTCGGCTCCGTCGCCGGCGTCCGGGAGCGCGAGGTCGGCGTCCGGTCGGAGTTCGAGGACGCCCGCCGGCGAGGGCGCGTGCGTTATCGTCACGCTCGTCCCGTTGCGCTCGACGCCGTACGCGCCGGGGAAGTCGCTCTCCTCGCCGATCTCGTACACGGCCCCGTCGGCGTAGTCGTCCTCGCCGTGCGCGGTCAGCATCCGGACGTAGGCGTCGCGGAACGCCGCGGCGTCGTCCTCGGTCTGCCACTCGGTCGCCCAGACGTAGCCGTCGCGGTCGCCGTTCCGGTAGGGGTACAGCTCGTCGCCGGCCCAGCCGTCGGTCACCGGGTGCGCGTAGTTGTAGCTCGCCCGGGTCTGGAGCCGGGGCCCCGAATCGAGGTGGATCTGGACGTTCTCCCGAACGGTCGCGCCGGGCTCTAACACGGCGTACTCGTACTCCAGGCTCTGGTACCAGAACATCACGAACATCGACGCCTCGCCGGCGGTCTCCGCGCCGTCGGCCCCCTGGTCCGCGTACGTCTCCCAGCCGCCGGTCGCGGCGTCCTCGAACGAGACGTTGCCCTCCTCGTAGTCGGGGTTCCGGTGGATGACCTCCGCCGTCGACGCCGGCGGGTCGTTCATCGTCGCGTTGACGGCGGCCCAGCCGCCCTCGTCGCGGAGTTCGCGGACGTACACGGCCCCGTCGCCGTACGGCTGGAGGACGGTCTGGAGGATGCCGAAGTTGAACTCCTGCCCGCCGCCGCCCCCGCCGTCGCCCTCGGGCGCTTCGGCGCAGGTCCAGTTGGCGTCACAGCGGGCGGCGTAGCGCTCCTCGACGTGGACCGCCTCCCCCTCGATGATGCCGTCGACGGCGAGGTCGCCGTCCTGCGTGACGCCGACGTAGCGCGGGTCGGTGAGGTCGTGGTACTGGTCTTGCATCGCGTGGAGGAGCTCGTGGGCGAGCGTCGAGGGATCGATGTCGGGCGACTCCCCGTCGGGGACGACGATGACGATACGGTCCTGCGACGGCGAGTAGAAACCGGAGACCGCGCCGCCGAACACCGAGTCGATCTCGCTGTTGGCGTCCGTCCCCTCGCCGACGACGAACAGCGCCTCCCACACTTGGTCGTTCCAGCGCCGGAACGCCTCGGAGCCGTTCCCGCTCGCGGTGTCGTTGACGTACTCGCTCCGGCTGACCGTCTCGACCGGCACGTCCTTCTTGAAGGGACGCTGGCGGACGTGTTCGACGCGCGCCATCGTCAGGTCCGTCAGGGCCTCCAGCTGCGTCTCGTTGAGTCCGTCGGTCTCCGCGAAGTTCACGGACTCCTCGTAGTGGGTCCCGTTCCAACAGCCGACCAGTTCGGTGCCGTCGCCGGGGCCGCACTCGTCGGCGGAGACGGAGGGCGCGACGCCCGGCGCTGCCGGCCCGCTCCCGGACGCGGAGGCGACCGAGCCGGCGTCCGCAGCGGCGGCGACGCCGGCGGTGAAAACGACGCACAGGACGGCGACCGCGACGGCGATCGCGGTCGCGTTCGCGGGGGTGAGAACCCGTCGCATACATATCGTACCGGACGCGCCGGTAAGTAGTTTGTCGGTTCCTTCGCCGCCGCGGCCGGCGGATTTTTTCGGCCCGGCGAGCCGCCCCGTGCCCGCGTCGCGCGCCGCCGCCGCGACGGGGCGCCGGCCGGCGGATCCCGCGGCGCGGACGACGCTTTTTGCCCTCGCGCGCCAACCGCCGGTATGGCGTTCGATCCGACAGCAACCGCGGTGGTCGTCGTCGACATGCAAAACGGGTTCTGCCACCCCGACGGGAGCCTCTACGCCGAGCCGAGCGAGGCGGCCATCGAACCGGTGACGGCGCTCGTCGACCCCGCCCGCGAGGCCGGCGCGTCCGTCGTCTACACCCGCGACGTCCACCCGCCCGAGCAGTTCGACGAGACCCACTACTACGACGAGTTCGACCGGTGGGGCGAACACGTCGTCGAGGGGTCGTGGGACGCCGAACTCGTCGGCGACCTCGACGTCCGCGACGGGGACCACGTCGTCGAGAAGCACACCTACGACGCCTTCTATCGCACGGACCTAGAGGGACACCTCGACGCGCACGGGATCGACGACCTGCTGATCTGCGGCACGCTCGCGAACGTCTGCGTCCTCCACACCGCCGGCAGCGCTGGCCTCCGGGACTACCGCCCGGTCGTCGTCGAGGACGCGCTCGGCTACATCACCGAGGGACACCGCGAGTACGCCGTCGACCACGCCGACTGGCTGTTCGGCGAGACGGCGACCCGCGACGACGTCGCCTTCGCGTCCGCGTGATCGGAGAGCCCCCCCGGCGGCGAACGTTCCGGATATCCGTAATTATCGCGCGCGGAAATCGGCGTGTAATCCTTTTCACCGCTCGCCGAAACCGCGGGGTATGGACATCTCTCGACGGGGCGTGCTCGGCGGCCTCGGCGCGGTCTGCGCGGTCGGTGCCGTCGGTTTCGCGGGCGCGGCCAGGGTGACGGACGGCGAGGCGCTCGCCGGCGTCGGCGGCGACGGACCCGGACCGACGGGCGGCGGTTCCGACGCCGACGCCGGCCCGCGATCGGCCGCCGTCGACCCGGACGCGCCGTTCGTCGCGCGCCTGACCGGCGACGACGGGACCGACGCGCTGCTGTTCGACGCGGGCGACCTCGACCGCGTCAAGGGGGTCTTCGCCGAGGACGGCGAGTACCTCGTCCAGGTCGCGCTCCCCGACGCGGGCGTCGAGTCGTTCCGGACCCGCCTCGACGAGGCCGGCGCGACGGACGACCCGGCGGCGTTCGTCGTGTCGATGACGCTCGACGGGACCGAGGTGCGGCGCGTCGAACTCGACCGCCAGACGGTCGACGCGCTCACCGGGTCCGAGTGGGAGGGCGTGTTGACGCTCCCGTTCGGCGAGGAGTCGGTCGCCCGGTCCGTGTACGACAGGCTGGCGGACGAGTGACCCCGTCGCCGGCCGGACGCTGACTGGTCAGGGTCTGGGCGGGCGGCCGTCGGATAGCGTTTTGTCTCTCGACCGCGAAGTCCGCCCGTGAGCGACGAACGCGCCCGAGACGGCGGCCGCCCCTGTCCGCTCTGTGAGACCCCGATGTACCACCGGCACTGTAAGTACGTCTGCCCGGCTCACGGCGTCGTCTACGACTGTAGCGACACCTTCTACTGAGCCGCCGGTCGCCTCGCGCGTCGCGGCGGTCGCCGGAATTCCCCGGTCCGGCCGAGACCCGAACTGTGTTGTGCGAACTGTTATGTTCTTGGAGGCCGACTTTTCTTTTATGATGGGCGACCCGTACGTGACCCTCCTTGCCGACCGCCCGAGGTCAGCATGGTAGAGCAAAACCAGGTTGCCCGGAGCAAGCGGATCCAGCGCCGCACCGGGAAGACCTTCCACGTCGCCACCCGGCTGCTGCCACAGCGGATTCGCCATCCGACGTACGTGCTGTACGGATTCTTCCGGATCGCCGACGAGGTTGTCGACGCCGAAGACACCGCGCCGCCCGCCGAGCAGCGGGCCGAACTCGACCGGCTCCGGGCCGCCGCGCTCGGCGAGGAGTCGACCGACGACCCCGTGTTGGAGGCGTTCGCCGAGGTGCGCGAGCGCAACGGGATCCGCGACGAGGACGTCCACTCGTTCGTGGACGCGATGGCGAGCGATATCGACACCGACCGGTACGAGACGTACGCCGAGTTGGAGACGTACATGGACGGCTCCGCGGCCGCCGTCGGGCGGATGATGACGGCGATCATGGACCTCGGCCCCGAGGAGGAGGCCGAGGCGCTCCCGCACGCCACGAAGCTCGGCGAGGCGTTCCAGATGACGAACTTCCTCCGGGACGTCCGCGAGGACGTCGTCGAGCGCGACCGGATCTACCTCCCGCTGGAGACCCTCCGCCGCCACGGCGTGAGCGAGGAGCAGATCCTCGACCTGGAGTTCGGCGAGGACGTCGCGGCCGCGATCCGCGATGAGATGGCCCGCACCGAGCGCCTCTACGAGGAGGGCGTCGCAGGGATCAAGTACCTCCCCGAGGACTGTCAGCTCGCGGTGCTGCTCGCGGCGGTGCTGTACGTCGACCACCACCGACTCATCCGCGACCTCGGGTACGACACCGTCTCGACCACCCCGGAGCTGTCGCTCACGCGGAAGCTGTCGCTGCTCGTCCGAACCCGCTGGAAGTGGCAGTGGAACCGCGACCCCGAGGCGGTGTTCTACGACATGTGTACCGACTTCGACCCCAGCCGCGAGCCCCACGGCCACGGCCCCCACGGGACCGGCGTCCCCCAGACGGACTGAGCGCCCGGATGGATCGCTCCCGGTTCGTCGCGCTCGCGTTCGCCGCGTTCGGCCTCGTGTTCATTTCCTTCCTCATCCGCGGCACGACGCGACTGGTGGCCCCGTACGGGGTCGCCGTCGCCGCGTCCGCCCCCGTCCTCTTCGCGGCGGCGGCGCTGCTGGCCGCGCTCCTCGTCCTCGCACTGCTCGACGTCACCGGGATCCGACCGCTGACGTGAGCGCCGGCGCGGTCGGCCCGGGCGGTCCGACCGAGTCGGAACGCCCTTGCCCCGCGGTCCCCCACGACGCGTATGGACGTACGAACCGTCGCGGACCTCTCGCCGGCCGAACGGCGCGCCTTCTTCGAGCGCGACGCCGGCGTCGAGGGGGTCCGCGAAGACGTGCGGGAGATCGTCGACCGGGTCCGCGAGGAGGGCGATGTCGCGGTCCGCGAGTTCGCCGAGGAGTTCGACGGGGTCGCCGTCGGCAACGTGGACATCACCGACGACGCGGCGCGGGCGCACGAGGAGCTCGCCGACGCGGACGATCCGGTCCTCGACGCCGTCCGAGAGGCGGCCGCGAACGTCCGCGAGTTCCACGAACGACAGCGACCGGAAGACTGGCGCGACGACTTCGGCGGCCGAGAGCTCGGCCGGCGCTTCCGCCCGATCGACCGCGTCGGGGTGTACGTGCCCGGCGGCGCGGCCGCGTACCCCTCCAGCGCGCTGATGGGCGTCATCCCCGCGGTCGTCGCCGGCGTCGACCACGTCGCGGTCGCCACGCCGCCGGCGGCGGACCTGAACCCGGTCACCCTCGCGGCGATCCACGAGGCGGGGGCCGACGCGGTGTACCAGGTCGGCGGCGCGCAGGCCATCGCCGCGCTCGCGTACGGCACGGAGACGGTGACGCGGACCCAGAAGATCGTGGGGCCCGGGAACAAGTGGGTCACCGCGGCGAAGTCGATCGTTCAGGGCGACGTGGAGATCGACTTCCTCGCCGGGCCGAGCGAGGTGCTGGTCCTCGCGGACGAGACGGCGGACCCCGACCTCGTGGCGGCCGACCTCGTCGCGCAGGCCGAACACGACCCGAACGCCTCCGTGGTCGCTGTCACCGACGACGCCGACCTCGCCGACGCGGTCGTCGACGCGGTCGACGCGCAGGCGGCAGAGCGCGAGCGCGAGGAGACGATCCGGGCCGCCCTCGACAACGAGGCCTCCGGCGTCCTCCGCGCGCGGTCGATGCCCGAGGCCGTGCTGTTCGCCGAGGAGTACGCCGCCGAGCACCTCTCGATCGTCGCCGCCGACGACGAGGCGCTCTTAGATCGGATCACCAACGCCGGCTCCGTCTTCCTCGGGCCGTACTCGCCCGTCGCCGCGGGCGATTACGCGGCCGGGACGAACCACGTGCTGCCGACGAACGGCGGCGCGAAGCGGTACGGCGGACTCTCCGTGGACACGTTCCTCCGATCGTCGACGGTCCAGCGGCTCGACCGCGACGCGCTCGCCGACCTCTCCGAGACGGTCACGACGCTCGCCGAGGCGGAGGGGTTGGACGCGCACGCCGAGAGCGTCCGGAAGCGGTTCGAGTAGCCGCGCGTCCGGCGGTTCGGCGGGCAGCAACGGTTATGTCACGGAACCGCCTCGGAACGGTATGTTTCCGTCGCCGCTGACGCTGTTCGAGGGGTTCACGGCGCTGGAAGCGACGGTCGCGGTCCTCGTCGTCTCGGTCGTCGCCGCCGTGGGGATGGAGTACGCGATCCTGCGGGCCGCCCGCCGGTACGTCGCGAGCACCGACTCCGCGTACGACGACATCGTCGTCTCCTCGCTCCGCGCGCCGCTCGTCGTCACCGCCGCGCTCGCCGGCGTGTTCCTCCTCACGCAGGTGCCGTCGGTCCGGTCGTCGGTGCTCGTGAGCCCCGAACTGCTCGACGCGGCGTTCGGGCGGCCGTCGCTGTCGGTCATCGCCCTCGTCTGGGCGTACGGGGCGAACACCGTCGTGAACCGACTTGTCGCCGCGGTCAACGCCGAGGGCGGCCGGTTCGACTTCGCGCCCGTGTTCTCGAACGTCTGGACGCTCGCGGTGCTCGTCGGGAGCGTCGGCACCCTCCTGTGGCTGTGGGGTATCGAGATCACGCCCCTGCTCGGCGCGGCGGGGGTCGCGGGCATCGCGGTCGGCTTCGCCGCGAAGGACACCGTCGCGAACTTCTTCGGCGGGATCGCGCTGTACTTCGACGACACCTACAAGATCGGCGACTACATCGTCTTGGACGACGGCACCGCCGGCACGGTGATCAAGGTCGGCGTGCGCTCGACGACGCTGCTCACCCGCGACGAGGTGCTGGTGACGGTTCCGAACGCGGCGCTCAACGCCTCGAAGGTGACGAACGAGTCCGCGCCCCAGCGCCGCCGCCGCGTCCGGGTCCCGATCGGCGTCGCCTACGGGACGGACGTGGACGAGTTCGAGGCGCTCGCGATGGCGGTTGTGGAGGCCGAACCGCTGGTCCTCGACTCCCCGAAGCCGCGGGCGCGGTTCCGGTCGTTCGGCGACTCGTCACTCCGGTACGAGATCCTCTGTTGGGTGAACGGGCCCACCCGTCGCCGGCGCGCGCAACACGAACTCAACCGCGCGCTGTACGTGGCGCTTCAGGAGGCCGGCATCGAGATCCCGTACCCGAAGCGCGACGTGACGGTCAGCGGGGCCGTCGGCCCTGCCGCGGCCGCTCGCAACGGCGCGCCCGAACCCGAGTCGGACCCGAACACCGACGCGGATCCGAGCGCTGACGCAGCGACCTGACGGGTCGCCTCCGCCGGCAGGGTTTTGAGTGTCGACGCCGAACGCGTTCGCATGAGTACCGAACCGGCCGACACCGGGACCGAGGGGAACGACCCGGCGATCGAGGTGACGCCGGACGCCGCCGAGGAGGCGCTCTCGCTCCTGGCGGGCGAGGGGCTCGACACCGACATCGCCGGACTGCGGCTGTTCGTCCAGCAGGGCGGCTGCGCGGGGCTGTCGTACGGCATGCGCTTCGACACCGAGCCGGAGGAGGACGACCTCGTCGTGGAACACCACGGGCTCCGCGTGTTCGTCGACCCCGCGAGCCGGAACTACATCGGCGGGAGCACGCTCGACTACGAACACGGGCTCCAGGCGGCCGGCTTCGAGGTCGAGAACCCGAACGTCGTCTCCGAGTGCGGCTGCGGCGAGTCCTTCCGGACGTAACGGCCCCGTTCGCGGTTCGATCTCCTGTTTTCGACCTCCCCGTTCCGCGACCCGCGAGTCCGCCGCTTAAGTCGCTCGGGCGGGTACGGGCTCTCATGAGTCTGGAAGCGACGACGACGCCGAGCGGGGAGCGGGTGTACACCGACCGGTCGCGCACGGAACGCGGCGCGGACGGCCCCTTCTACCTCGTGTTCGCCGACGAGGCGGCCGAGTCCCGCTGGGGGTTCCGCTGCGGCAACTGCGGCTCGTTCGACACGGCGATGGACACGATGGGCCGGATCCAGTGTACCGAGTGCGGCAACCTCCGGAAGCCGGACGATTGGGACGCGGCCCACGAGTGAGTCTCCGGCGACGAGCCGCGCTCGCGGCTCTCCCGACCGTTCCCGGTCGCACCGACGATTCTCCGCATCCGAAATCGTGAGAAACTTTATCACGGATGGAACCGAACTCCGAGGTAGATGGCCACTGCGAGCATCCCCCCGACGACCGAGGCCAGAGACGTCTTCCGCGAACTGGGATACACCGTCTCCGACGGCGGACGAGAGTTCGTCGCGGAACGCAAGTGGCGGCGCGTGTTCGTGACGGTGCTGTGTATGGACGACGACGACCTCGACCCGTATCTCGCAGACGGCGGTGACGCGGCTCGGCTCCGGTGTTTCGTCACGTGGCGCGACCGCGCGGCCGACCTCCAGGAACGGCTCGTCACCTCGAAACCCCCCTACGACTGGGCCGTCATCGGCGTCGACCACGACGGCGAGGACTTCGCCGTGATGGAAGGCGCGCCGGGAAGCCCCTGACCGCCCCCGCGGCTACGGGTATTTGCGGCCCCGTCGCGTACGGTCCTCATGGAACACGTCGAGTACGTCTACACCAGCGGCATGACCGAGTCGGCTATCGACGCCCGCCTCCGGGCCGGCGAACACGGCGTTCTGGGGTTGGCGAACGGCGACGACGCGTACGCCGTCCCGCTCAGCTACCACTACGACGGCGACCGCCTCCTCCTCCGCGTGAGCGCACACGACGGCGACGGCGAGAAGGGCCGGTTCATCGAGGCGACCGACACCGCCACGTTCGTGTGCTACGAGGGGTCGACGGACGAGTCGTGGAGCGTCCACGTCCGCGGGCCGATCAGGCGGTACGAGCGCGATGTCGACGAGGCGACGCTCAACGAGTGGTTCCAGCCGTTCCGGCTCTTCGACGAAGCGGTCGAGGACGTCGCGTTCGACCTCTACGAACTGCGGATGGAGACCGTCACCGGTCGCGCGACCGTGGGCAGGTAGCCGGCTGAGCGACGCCGGAGACGGGGGTCGCCCCCACTTCGCCCCCGGAGACGCCTATTTTTATCCCCCCGTGTGTCCTACCAGCACGTGACATGGTGTTCAAGAAGATCACGCTGATCGGGACGAGCGAGGAGAGCTTCGACGCCGCGGCCGACGACGCCATCGACCGCGCCGAGGACACGCTGGACAACGTCTACTGGGTCGAAGTCGAGGAGTTCGGCGTCGAGTTACAGGGCGCGACCGACCGCGAGTATCAGGCCGAAGTCGAGGTCGCGTTCGAACTGGAGGGGTGAGCTCGGCGGTTCTCGCCATTTATGAGTAGCCGCTAGCGGTGCCGGCGTCCGTTTACGAATTGATCCCCACGGATCGTCGACGAGTACCGCGAGGCCCAGTCGTTCGGTCGTACATTGCCGGCACCGCCAGTACCACCACCGAAGCCCCGCCCCGCACAGCTCCGCAGCCTCACGCCTCCCCAGCCTCGTCGCCGGCGGCTCCCGCCGCCAGCGACTCCCTCGCGCGTGCGCCTCGCGGCCGCCTTCGGCGGCCACTCGGAGGCACGCAGAGAGGCGCGACGCGCCTCTTACAGCCGGCGGCAGAGCCGCCGGCGACGCCACCGCAGTCGGTTATCAGCTATGCGGCGGCGGTCACCTATTTACCCGCCCGCGCCCACGACCCGGCAATGACCGCTTCACGCGCGCCGGCCGAGCCGACGGTCCGGGAGTTCGAAGCGACGGTCGACCGCGTCGACGGCCGCGAGGTCGTCCTCGACGAGACGTACTTCTACCCCGAATCGGGCGGCCAACCGGCCGACCGGGGGACGCTCGACGGCCACCTCGTCGCCGACGTGACCGAGCGGGACGGCGACGTGGTCCACGCGCTCGACCCCGACGCGGACCCCGACCTCGCGCCCGGCGACGAGGTCGCGGGCCTGATCAACGACGCGTTCCGGACCTACTGCGCCCGCGCGCACACCGCCTCCCACGTGCTGTACGGGGCCGCGCGCCGGATCGCCGAGGACCTCGGTTACGCCGGCTTCGACATCTCGGAGACGAAGGTCCGCGTCGACCTGACGACCGCCGAGCCGCTGGACGACGGCGACCTGGTCGAGTTAGAGCGGCTCGCCGACCGCGCCGTCTGGGACTCGCTGCCCGTCTCGTGGGCGACGCACTCGGCCGAGGAGGCCCGCGACGTCGACGGGATCGCGTTCAACACCAAAACCGAGGAGGGCGCGATGAGCGGCGGCGCGGTCCGTGTCGTGACGGTCGGCGACGCGGACGACCCGTGGGACGTCGCCGCCTGCGGCGGGACCCACGTCGCGAACACCGCCGAGATCGGACCGATCGCGGTGCTGGACCGGTCGAACCCGGGCGAGGGCGTGACCCGCGTCGAGTTCGCGGTCGGGCCGACCGCCATCGACGAGATCGGCGCGGTCCACGCCGCCGCGCTCGACGCCGCGACGACGCTGGACGCCCGCGTCGGCGACCTCCCCGACGCCGTCTCCCGCCTCCGCGACGAGGCCGACCGGCTGGAGGCGGACCTCCGGGAGGCGCGGGGAGAGCTGCTCGCCGCCCGCCTGCGGGACCTCCCGACCGTCGAGGTCGACGGCGCGCGGTGGGCGATCGGGACCGTCGCCGACGCCGAACCGAACGAGCTCCGGGAGCCGGCGACCGCAATCGTCGACGGCGACTCGGGCGGACCGGACGACGACCTCGACGCCCTCGCCGCGGTCGGCGCGGGCGACGCCCCCTTCGTCGTGGTCGCGGCCGCCGGCGACGCGACCGTCGACGCGGGCGACGCCGTCGGCGCGGTCACCGACGAGTTCGGCGGCGGGGGCGGCGGCGGCCCGACGTTCGCGCAGGGCGGCGGCCTCGACGCGGACCCGAAGGCCGTCGCGGCGTGGCTCCGCGAGCGATGACCGGGAAGCTGGGCCCCGAGGCGCTCGCCGCGGCGCTCGCGGCGACCGGCGCGCCCGACGCCGCGGTGACGCAGGGACCGGCTTACGGCGAGGACGCGGCCGCGATCGACCTGCGCGGCGCGGGCGAGACGCTCGTCGTCGCGGCCGACCCGCTGTCGCTGGCGGCCGAGTCGGTCGGGACGCTAGCGGTCCACGTCGCCTGTAACGACGTCGCCGCGAGCGGGGCCGACCCGCGGTGGCTCACGCACACGCTCTTCCTGCCGGACGACGATCCCGACCGACTCCGGGCCGTCGTCGACCAGGTCGACGCGACCGCGAGCGCCCTCGGCGCGTCGGTCGTCGGGGGCCACACCGAGGTGCTGGACGCGCTCGACCGCCCGCTCTGCTCGATGACGGCGATGGGGACGACGGACCGCTTCGTGTCGAGCGGCGGGGCCGAGCCGGGCGACCGCCTCCTGCTCACGAAGGGCGCGGCGATCGAGGCGACGGCCATCCTCGCGACCGACTTCCGCGAGGAGTGTCTGGCGGCCGGCGTCGCTCCCGCGACGCTCGACGCCGCCGCGGACTTCCTCGACGAGGTGAGCGTCGTCCCCGACGCGGCCGCGGTCCGCGACGCCGCGACCGCGCTCCACGACCCGACGGAGGGCGGCGTCGCGACCGCCCTCGTCGAGATGGCGGCGGCGAGCGAGGCGGTCTTCGCGGTCGACCGGGGCGCGGTCCCGGTCCGCCCCGAGACGCGGGCCTGCTGTGACGCGCTCGGCGTCGACCCGCTCGCGACGTTCGGCTCCGGCGCGCTGCTGGCCGCCGTCCCGCCGGCGCGGGTCGACGACGCGCTCGACGCCCTCGACGCGGCCGGGATCGCGGGCGCGGAGATCGGCGTCGTCGAGGCCGCCGCGACCGGGGACGCCGACTCGGCCGACGACGCGGCCGCCGGTCACGCCGCGGGCACCGTCCGACTCGGCGGGGAGGCGCTCACCGAGCCGCCCCGCGACGAGTTGTACCCGCTCTGGGCGGCGCGCGACTCGGGCGAGTAGGCGGCGTCGACGCCGTCCGGGACACCGAGGCGGACGGTCCCGCGGATCGCTCACCTTTTTCGGTGAGGGACCGAAGTCGGTGACATGACCGGAGCACGCGTCGGCTCGGCGCTCACCGACGAACAGCAGGCGGTCCACGACCTCGTCGAGGAGTTCGCGGCCGCGGAGGTCCGACCGACCGCGGCCGAAGCCGACGAGACGGAGACGTTCCCGGAGGACGTGTGGGACGGGCTCGCGGAGCTGGGCCTGACGGGACTGACGGTCCCCGAGGAGTACGGCGGGTTCGGGGCCGACGAGACGACCTACGCGGTCGCCAACGAGGCGCTGGCGCACGGGTCGCTCGCGGTCGCGACCGCGCTCTCCGTCCACTGCCTCGCCACCTCCTGTATCGCCGAGTTCGGCAGCGAGGCCCAGCGCGAGGCGTGGCTCCCCGAGATGGCCGAGACCGGCAGACCGGTCGGGATGTTCTGTCTCTCCGAGCCGCACGCGGGCTCGAACCCCGCGGAGATGTCGACGACCGCGACGTACGACCCCGAGACCGACGAGTACGTCCTGAACGGCGAGAAGCAGTGGATCACGAACGGGAAGCGCGGCGGCGTCGCCATCGTCTTCGCGAAGGTCGACGACGAGGCACGCGACGGCGACGACGCCAGCGACCCCGACGACGCGATCACGCAGTTCCTCGTGCCGGCCGACACGGACGGCTTCGAGGTCGGCAAGAAGGAGGAGAAGCTCGGGCTCCGCGCGTCGGACACGACCGGAATCAGCTTCGACGACTGCCGGGTCCCCGCCGAGAACCGGCTTACTGAGCCGGGGAAGGGGCTATCCGCGGCCTTCCGGACGCTCACCGAGGGCCGGATCGGCATCGCGGCGCAGGCGGTCGGCGTCGCGCAGGCGGCGCTCGACGAGGCGAAATCGTACGCGGAGGAGCGCGAGCAGTTCGACCGGCCGATCGCGGAGATACAGACGATCCGGCACAAGCTCGCGGAGATGTCGACCGACGTGTCGGCCGCACGGCTGCTCGTCCGCGAGGCGTGCCGGCAGGCGGAGGCGGGCGAGGACTACCGCGTCGCCGCCTCGAAGGCGAAGTACCGCGCCAGCGAGGCCGCCATGTCGGTGACGAACGAGGCGATCCAGATCCACGGCGGCTACGGCTACACGACCGAGTTCGACGTCGAGCGCCTTTACCGCGACGCGAAGATCACGGAGATATACGAGGGGACCACGGAGGTCCAGAAGACGATCGTCGCTCGGGGGGTGTTCGGCGAGTGAGCGACGGGTCCCGGCTCGCCGCGTACGACGCGGTCGTCTACGACCTCGACGGGACGCTCGTCGAGCTCGCGGTCGACTGGGACGCGGTCGCCGACGCGGTCCTCGACGTGTACGCCGAACACGCGCTCATCCCGCCGACCGAGGAGCTGTGGGGGCTCCTCGGGGCGGCCGACGACTACGGGATCCGGGACGCGGTCGAGGAGGCGATCGCGGGCCACGAGCGCCCCGGCGCCCGCGGCTCGACGCGGCTCCCGCTCGCCGAGCGACTCGCGGACGGCGACGCCCCCCACCCGCCCGCGGGCGTCTGCTCGCTCAACTGCGAGGCGGCGTGCCGGATCGCGGCCGAGACGCACGGGCTCGACGACGCGCTCGTCGCGGACGCGATCGTCGGCCGCGACACCGTCGGGAGCCACAAGCCCGACCCCGCGTCGCTGCTCGCGGCGATCGACCGGCTCGGGGCCCCCCCGGCGGACGCGCTGTTCGTCGGCGACTCGCGGACCGACGCGGTGGCCGCCGAGCGCGGTGACGTCGACTTCGCGTGGGTCTCGGACCTGCTCGCCGAGTAGCGACCCGTACCGCGCCGCTCGCGGTTCAGTCGGCTCTCTCGGTCTCGTCGGTCGGGTCGGCGGTCGAGTCGACGGACTCCGACCCGTCCTCTCCGGCCGCGCCGTCGTCGTCGCCGTCTCGCTCCGTTCCGCCGGCAGCGTCGCCGTTCGAGCCGCCGTCGCCGGCCTCGGCCCGCCGCGCGTACAGCGCGACCGCGACCGCGGTGACGAACCAGATGGGTGCGCCGACCCGGACCGCGAACGCGGCGCGCGCGCCCCACGTCTCCAGCGTCACGAGCGTCGACAGCAGCGCCACGACGGGAGCCCCCACGAGGATGGTGACGACGAACGTCGTCTGCATCACCCACGCGTAGTCGACCCCCTCGTACTCGGCCCGTTCGACTGGTTGCACGCGACCGACTCGGCGGCCGAGCGGCAAATCGGTGGCGGTCGGCGGCGGTCCGGGCCCGCCACGCCGTTCGGACGTGCCGCCCCGCCTTTCCGGTTCCCGACGATTTTACGGCGTCGCGCGGGTGACTCCGAGACATGACCACGACGCGGGGGCTGTGGGAGCGCGAGGACCCGATCACGATGTTGACCGCCTACGACGCCCCGACGGCGGCGATCGTCGACGAGGCGGGGATCGATGTCGTCCTCGTCGGCGACAGCATGGGCAACGCCGCCCTCGGCTACGACTCCACGCTCCCCGTCACGTTCGACGAGGTGGCGGGCCGGACCGCGGCGGTGGCGCGCGCGACCGAGGACGCGCTGGTCGTCGCCGACATGCCGTTCCTCTCCTTCGGCGTCGACGAGGCCGAGTCCGTCCGCAACGCGGGCCGCCTGCTGAAGGAGGCGAACGCGGACGCGGTGAAGATCGAGAGCGGCCCGCACACCGTCGAGACCACCCGGCGCATGACCGAGGTCGGGATCCCGGTGATGGCGCACCTCGGCCTGACGCCGCAGCACGTGAACCGCCTCGGCGGCTACACCCGGCAGGGGACCGAGCAGGACGCGGCCGAGGAGATAATCGACCTCGCGGGGGCGCACGCCGACGCCGGGGCGTTCGCCCTCGTGTTGGAACACGTCCCCGCGAACCTCGCGGGCGCGGTGACCGAGGCGCTCGACGTCCCGACGATCGGCATCGGCGCGGGCCCCGACTGCGACGGGCAGGTGCTCGTGATCAACGACGCGGTCGGGCTCGGCGAGTGGTCGCCGCCGTTCGCGAAGCGGTTCGGGGACGTGCGCGGCGAGATGGTCGACGCCGTCGAGGCGTACGAGGCGGCCGTGACCAGCGGCGAGTTCCCCGCGGAGGAACACTCGCACGTCGAGGAGGAACTGGGCGACCTGTACTGAGGGCGCTCGACCGCTCGCGGATCAGACCGGGAGGAAGCCGATCACCGCCGGCATCGCGTCCGGACCGACCTGCGTGACGGTGACGTAGAGGATGGTGAAGATCACGGCGTTGTGGAGGCCGTGGAGCAGCGCGGGGACGACGAGGTTCTCGGTGTACTCGTACACCGCGCCGAACACGAGGCTCGGCACGAACAGGATGCCGATCGTCGTCAGCCGCGCGGAGAGCCCCCCGGTCAGCGCCATCACGTGAATGACCGCGAAGATCGCGGCCGAGAGCACGATCGACGGGGCCGCGGGCAGCGACTCGCGGAGCCGCCCCTGGACGACGCCGCGGTAGAGGATCTCCTCGCAGGGGCCGATGACGAGGAACGAGGCGGCGATAAAGAGCGGGATGATCGCCGGGTTCCCCATCGCCAGCTCCGCGCTCTGGTTCGCCGCCGTCTCCGTCCCGAGCAGCTGGACGATCGTCGAGATCACGAGGACCAGTATCAGGATCACGACCCAGCTGCCGAGGACGATCCCGATCTCCTTGAGGCTCGGCACCCGGACGCCGAGGTACGAGACGATCCCCTCGCGGTCGAACCCGCGCCACGCGAGGTAGGCGATCGCCAGCCCGCCGAACGCGACGTACTGGCCGAATATCAGGGTCAGGACGACGCTCGCCGCCAGCGAGAGCCCCCCGGTCAACGCGCTGATGGCGAAGATGATCCCGCCGCTCGCGATCGCGATCACGGGGCCGAGGACGCCGAGGACCAGCGCCGTCGCCACCGCGACACCCGGCGAGCCGCCGGTCGTCCCGGGGCCGCCGGCGTCGTCGGAGACGGCGTCCGGGTCGACCTCGTCGAACTCTTCGGGGACCCCGCCGTCCGGAGTCGGATCGCCGCTGGAGGGATCTGTCATCGTCTCGGGTAGGGCCCCCGCGGCAAAATGATTGTCCGTGTCGGAAGCGGCCGGCGTCGACCCTCGGCCGACCGGTAGCTCACGAACCGCCCGCCGCCCGCTATCGGTGGAGCAGCTCGTACCACAGCACCGCGGTGACGGCCCGCCCGTCGCGCAGTTCGTCGTCGACGACCGCGGCGAGGAGGTCGTCGTACGGCACCGTCTCGACCGCGATCGACTCGTTGTGGTCCAACTCGCGCTCGGCGGTCGGCTCGCAGCCGGTCGCCAGCACGTGGTGGTGGACCGCGTTGGCCATCCCGTTCGTGGGCTCGACGGTGGTCAACCGCTCGAAGGCGTCGGCCTCGTACCCCGTCTCCTCGGCGAGCTCGCGGGCCGCGGCGCGCTCGATCGCGTCGGTCGTCGCGGCCTCCCCCTCGCCCGCGGACTCCGCGTCACCGTCTTCCGCCTCCATCGTCCCGGCGGGGATCCCGCGGTTCACCCGCCCGACCGCCTGCCGCCACTCGTCGATGACGACGACGTCGCCGTCGGGCGTCAGCGGGAGCACCACGACCGCCGGCGGCTCGTCGACGTAGTGGAACCCGTCGGTCTCCCCGTCCGGGAACCGCACCTCGTCGCGTCGCACGTCGAAGCCGGGGCAGGCGTAGTCGATGTCGGTGTCGAGCGTCTCCCACGCGAGGTCGTCCATGCGTTCGGATCGGCGCTCGGGCGTCTTAATCCCCGTACTCCGCGGGCGCGTCACTCGCCGGGCGCGTCATTCCGCGGCCGCGTCCCGTCGCCGGTCTCTGACCTCGGCGACCGCCCGCCCCGCGACCGCGCCGGCGACCCACGCGATCGCCCCCAGCGCGAGCGCCTCGACCCCGACGAAGACGAGGCCGTCGAGCTCGCCGAGCGCGCCGACGCGCTCCCCGAGGGACCGACCGGAGAGGCCCAGCAGGTAGTGGTCGGCGTTGGCCCCGAGCAGCGCTCCGTAGACGGCCCCCCACGCGAGCGCGATCCCGGCCCGCCGGTAGGCGAGGACCGCGGCCGCGAGGACGCCGACGGTCGCGGCGTCGATCGCGAGGAACACCACCCCGCCGGCGTGGGAGAAGACGCCCAGCGCGTAGCCGGCGAAGGAGACGAGCAACAGCAGCGGCGGGACGAGGAGCCGATACCGACGCGACGAGTCGTCCGGGGTCGCACCGAGGAGGACGCGGCGAGCGAGGGACATGGTCCTGGATCGTTTCGACCGAGTGATAAATCCACGCCCCGGGAGCGGCTCACGACCAGTCGCCGAGCGACGCCTGTCCGTCGGCGGTCCGGCGCTCGGCGTCGCGCGCCGTCGCGTCGCCCTCCGCCGCTTCCGACTCGGGCTTCCCGTCGACCCAGTCGGTGAGCTTCCCGCCGTCGCCGTCGGTGGCGGTCGTCCGAGCGCCGGCCCCGCGGGCGTCGTCGCCCGCCCCGCGGTCCCCCTCTCCCCGCCCGTCGTCCGCGTCGAACCCGCCGAGCGTCGCCTGGTCGGTCTCGGCGAAGTCGAGGTTCGAGACGCGCACGCCGAGCTTCCGGACGCGGGTCTCGTCGAACTCGGCGAGCAGGTCGAGCGCCACCTCCTCGACGAGGTCCGGGTCGTCGACCGGGCCGGGGAGGCTCCGGGCGCGGGTGTTCACGTCGAACGGCGGCTCGACCGCCTTGATCCCGATGGTGCGGTAGAGGCAGCCCCGCTCGCGGGCGCGGCGGGCCACGTCGGCCGCGAGCGCCGACACCGTCTCCCGCTTCGTCGCCCCGTCGGCGGTCGTCGGCAGCGCCGACTCCCGCGAGAGGCTCTTCGGGAGGCCGGTCGGCGTCACCTCCCGGTCGTCGTCGCCGGCGGCGCGCCGGGAGAGCTCGGGGCCGCGCTCGCCGAGCGCGTCGGCGAGCCGGTCGCGGTCGGCGGCGGCCAGGTCGCCGGCGGTCTCGATTCCCAAGTCGGCCAGCGTCGCCTCGGTCACGGGCCCGACCCCGTGGACGTCGGCGGTCGGCAGCGGCGCGAGGAACTCGGCCGCCGACCCCGGCGGCACGACGACGAGGCCGTCCGGCTTGTCGGCGTCGCTCGCCACCTTCGCGGCCGACATGTTGGGCGCGACGCCGACGCTCGCGGGCACGCCGGCCTCGCGCTCGATCCGGTCTTTCACGTACCGGGCGTACCCCTCCGCGAGCGTCCGCGCCTCGGCGGGCCCGGCCGCGGCGCTCGGCGGCGGGTCGGCCGGGTCGTCGCCCGCGACCGTCCACGCGGTCCGGTCGGTGACGTCGAGGTACGCCTCGTCGATGCTCACCTCGCGGCGGGTGTCGGCGCAGTCGCGAAGCACCTCCTTCACCTCGCTCGCCACGTCCTCGTAGAAGTCGAGGTCGACCGGGACGTACCGGCCGGCGTCCGCCGGGTCCGGCGCGTCGGGGTCGTCCGGGTCCGCGTCGGCGCGGCGGGGGAGCAGCTCCAGCGCCTTCGAGATCGGCATCGCGCTCTCGACGCCGAACTCGCGGGCCTCGTAGCTCGCGGTCGCGACCGCGCCGATAGACTCGCCCGGCTCGTACCCCATCCCGACCACGACGGGCTCGCCCGCGAGGTCGGGGTGACGCAGCCGCTCGCAGGAGGCGTAAAAGCAGTCCATGTCGACGTGGCAGACGACGCGGTCCGCGGCGTCGTCGTCCCCGCCGCCGGCACCCGGGAGCGTCTCCCCGGCGACTGGCGTCCCGCCGGTCATTGCCCCAGACTCCGCGCTCCGCGGACTTAAGAATCAGCCACGCGCGGCGGAACTGAACGCGGGTCCGGGCCGTCTCCGATCACAGATCCAAATCCGATAGCCGGGTCGGTAGTCGTTTATTCGGCGCGCCCGTGTTACGCCGTATGTCCGCAGCGATCGACGTGCTACACGTCGACGACGATCCGTCGGTCCTGGACCTCACGGAGGCGTACTTGGAGCGGGAGCTCGATTGGGTGGCGGTGACGAGCGTGACCGACCCCGAGACCGCCTTAGACCGGCTCGACGAGGACACCTTCGACTGCGTGGTCAGCGACTACGACATGCCCGCGATGGACGGGCTGGAGCTGTTCGACGCGATCCCGGAGCAGTACCAGAAGATACCCTTCGTGCTGTACACCGGCAAGGGATCCGAGGAGATCGCGAGCCAGGCGATAAACGCCGGGGTCACCGGCTACTTCCAGAAGGGCGGCCCCGAGCAGCTCCGCCGGCTCGCGAACCGCGTCGACCAGGCCGTCGACGAGTACCGGACCAAGGCGATCGCGGAGCGCTACTCGACGGTCATCGAGGCGCTCGGCTACCCCGTCTACGTCGTCGACGAGACCGGCGAGTTCCGCTTCGTCAACGAGCCGTTCGCCGAGCTCACCGGCTACGACCGCGAGGAGATCATCGGGGAGAAGCCCGGATTCATCAAGGACGACGCGGCGGTCCAAGAGGCCGAAGACCGGCTCGGCACGATCCTCTCGTCCTCGGGCCCCGATGTCCAGCACTTCGGCGTCGACATCTTCCCGAAGGAGGGGGAGCCCATCCCGTGTCGGGACCACATGGCGGCGCTCCCGTACGAGGGCGACACCTTCGACGGCAGCGTCGGCATCCTCCGAGACGTCTCCGACGAGCGGGAGCGCCGCGAGGAGCTGGAGACGAAGACGCGCGCGCTCGACGAGGCACCGGTCGGGATCACCGTCACGGACCCCGAACAGGAGGACAATCCGATGGTGTACGTCAACGACCGGTTCGTCGAGATGACCGGCTACGACCGCGAGGAGTCGATCGGCGTCAACTGCCGGTTCCTCCAGGGCCCGGACACCGAGGAGGCGTCCGTCCAGGAGCTCCGCGACGCGATCGACGCCGACGACCCGACGACCGTCGAGCTGTTGAACTACCGGAAGGACGGGACAGAGTTCTGGAACCGAGTCAGCATCGCCCCGATCTGCGACGCGGACGGTTCCGTCACGCACTGGGTCGGCTTCCAGGAGGACATCACGGAGTTCAAACAGCGCGAGGCGGCCCTCGAACGACAGAACGACCGGCTCGACTCCTTCGCCAGCATCGTCTCCCACGACCTGCGCAATCCGTTGAACGTCGCGCAGGGGCGCGTCCAGCTGGCGCGAGACCTCTCCGACGACGCGGAGAACTTGGACGCCGCCCTCGACGCGCTCGACCGGATGGAGTCGATCGTCGAGCGCACGCTCGCGCTCGCCCGCGAGGGCGACACGGTCGGGGACCCGGAGCACGTCGACCTCGCCGACGTCGCCGACGACAGCTGGTCGACCGTCGACACGGGGGCGGCGACGCTCTCCGTCGAGACCGACCGCGGGGTGCTCGCGGACCCCGACCGCCTCCGGAACCTCTTCGAGAACCTGATGCGCAACGCCGTCGACCACGCCGGCGAGGACGTGTCGATCCGGGTCGGCGACCTGCCCGACGGGTTCTTCGTCGAGGACGACGGCCCAGGGATCGACCCCGCGGTCGCCGACTCCCTCTTCGAGCCGGGCGAGAGCGGCACCGCGGGCAACACCGGGTTTGGTCTCACGATCGTCCAAGAGATAGCCACGGCGCACGGCTGGTCCGTCGAGGCCACGACCGCCGCCGACGGCGGCGCGCGGTTCGAGGTACGCGGGGTCGACAAGCGGACGCCGGCGACCCACTGAGGCGACCGGCGTCGCCGCGACCGCACCCGCCGGCCGGAAAGCGGATCGACTCCCCCCGTTCACAAGCGCCTTTATGATCCGTTCCGAACGATCAATAAATGGGGATCCTCTCCGGCGTCACCGACACCGACAGCCGCGTGATCGTGTTGGCGCTCGCGCGGATGGTCGGCGCGGCCGGGAACTCCTTTCTCATCGTCGTCCTCCCGCTGTACATCACCAGCGACCTCGTCGACATCGAGGGGTTACTCGGCGTCGAGGTCGGCGTCGGCGCGGCCGCGGTCACGCTGACCGAACCGCTGCTCATCGGGGTCGTCCTCTCGCTTTTCGGCTTCCTCAACAGCCTCTCGCAGCCGTTCACCGGGCGGCTCTCCGACCGCGTCGGCGCGCGGCGCCCCTTCGTCCTCGCCGGGATCCTCCTCTTGGGGACCGCCAGCGGACTGTACACGGTGGCGACGAGCTACCCCGCGTTGGTCGTGCTCCGCGCGATCCAGGGGCTCGGCGCGGCGCTCATCATCCCCGCCACGGTCGCCCTGGTGAACGAGTACGCGGCGAGCGACGCCGACCGCGGCGGGAACTTCGGGGTGTACAACACGTTCCGACTCATCGGGTTCGGCTTCGGACCGGTCCTCGCGGGCGCGGTCGTCGCGCGCGGACCGTACGACCTCTCTCCCGTCGGACTCCCGGTCATCGACGGGTTCGACGCCGCCTTCGTCGCGGCCTGTGCGGGGGCGTATCTCAGCTTCGCGCTGGTGTTCCTCCTCGTCAGGGACGCCGACGACACCGCCGAGGCGGGCGACGACGTGTCGATCCGAGTCCGCGGCGAGGACCGCCTGCTCGACCCCGTGTTCACGCTCGGGCTCGCGACCGTCGCGATGGGGGCGTGTATCGCCCTGTTCGCGACCCTCCAGAATCAGGTGAACGTCCGGCTGGACCAGCCGCCGGTGTGGTTCGGGGCGCAGTTCGCGGCCGTCACGATCGCCAACGTGATCTTCCAGGTGCCGGTGGGGCGCGCCAGCGACCGGATCGGTCGCCGGCCGTTCCTGCTCGCCGGCTTCGTCCTCCTCGTCCCGACGACGCTGCTCCAGGGGATCGTGACGGAGCCGGCGCTGATGATGCTCGTCCGGCTCGGGCAGGGGGTCGCGGTCGCGTGCGTGTTCGCGCCGTCGCTCGCGCTCGCCGGCGACCTCGCGCGGGAGGGCGAGTCGGGGACCACGCTGTCGGTGCTCACGATGGGGTTCGGCTTCGGCGTCGCGCTCGGGCCGCTGGCGTCCGGCTGGCTCTACGGCTTCGGGTTCGTCGTCCCCTTCGCTGTCGGGGCCGCGGCCGCGGCGGTCGCGCTGGTCGCGGTGTTCACGCAGGTCGAGGAGACGCTGGACGTGGGAGACGAGCCGGCCGCCGCGGCGGGGGCGGACTGACGGAGCGCGGCGACGGGGGCGGACCGACGGAGCGGAGCCGGTCGTCGAGGCCGGCTCCGCTCGGGCTTCGCCCGTCAACAGACCCATACCCGCCGCGGCCGAACGCGGACGCGTGCCGAGCGACCGCGTCCACTGCGTGGAGTGCCGCGAGCCGATCCCGACCGACGCGCGGATCTGCCCGTACTGCCGCGCCATTCAGCCCTCGCCGCTGCTCGACGTCGGCGTCGTCGTCGCCGGCGTGTTCGCGCTGCTGTTCGGCGTCGTCCTCGCCGTGATGAGCGTCGGGACGAGCCGGCTCCTCGGGTTCGTCCTGCTCGTCGTCGGCTTCGGCCTCGCCGTCGGCGGGTACACGCGCTACCTCGACCGGCAGGCGGCAAGTCGGGCGCGGTGACCCGCCGGTCGCGGCCTTCGCGTCGCCTCGGGCGTGACGATTTAAGTGCCAGCGACCGCCACGATACGGATGTGCTCTCCCCACTCAACGGCGGTCTGATATTCGTCGGGCTGGCGCTCGCGTTCGTCGGCGCGGCGGTCTCGGTCTACGCGGTGACGCTGACGGGGCTGCTCGTCGGGGCCGGTGCCGGCTACCTCTTCGCCCCGAACGTCGTCGGCCTCGTCGCGGTCGACGGGGCCGTCCTCACCGCCGGGGCGGTCGCCGTCGGCGGCCTCCTCGGCGGCTTTCTGGCCTACGCCGGGCTCTCCTTCGCGGTGTTGGGGATCGGCGGCGTCGTCGGTGGCTTCGCCGGACGGTTCGCGGTGGGCCCGCTGTACGCGGCGGACGCCGCGGGGATCGAGGGGACGGTCCTGCTCGTCGGCGCGACGCTCGCGGGCGTCGCGGTCGGCGCGCTGTTCGGCTTCGTCCTCACGCGGACGACGCTCGTGGTCTCGACGGCGCTCATCGGCGCGGCGTTCGCCTCGCGGTCGCTCACCCCGGCGAACTTCGAGACCGCCGCCGCCGAGACGACCGTCGAGCCCCTCCTCTTCGACCTCTCCGCGCCGGCGTTCCTCGCGGTGTTCGTCCTCGGGGCGCTCTCGCAGCTGGGCCTGTTCCGCTTCGGCTACGTGACGAAGCTGGTCGGCCTGCTGCCCGGTGCGCGTCGGTGGACGGCGGACGACGACCGCGACGGCAAGGCGGAGGGCGCGTGAGCGCCGGGGTCGTCGGACGTTACGGAGAGTCGAGGAGAAAGCCTCGCGCTTCAGCGCGGGGAGGATGTCAATCGTACTCGTAGAAGCCGCGACCGGTCTTCTTGCCGAGGTCGCCCGCCTCAACCTTGCGCTTGAGGAGGTAGGCGGGTTTGTAGCGGTCGCCGAGCTCGTCGTGGAGCGTCTCGCTGGCGTCGAGCGCCACGTCGAGGCCGATGTGGTCGGCGAGTTCGAGCGGGCCCATCGGGACGTTCGTGCCGAGTTTCATCCCGCGGTCGATGTCGGCCTTGTCGGCGACGCCCTCGTCGTACGCGCGGATCCCCTCGTTTATCCACGGCATCAGGATGCGGTTGGTGACGAAGCCGGGCTTGTCGTCGGCCTCCCACGTCTCCTTGCCGAGGGCCTCGGCGAAGGCGTGCGCGAAGTCGACGACCGCCGGGTCGGTGCGTTCGCCCACGACGACCTCGACGCCGTCCATGATCGGGACGGGGTTCATGAAGTGGAGGCCGACCACGTCGCTCGCGCGGTCCGTGGCGCTCGCGATGGTCGTGATCGACAGCGTGGAGGTGTTCGTCGCGAGGACGACGTCGTCGTCGGTGACGCGGTCTAAGTCCCCGAACACGTCGCGTTTCACGTCGAGGTCCTCTATCACGGCCTCGACGACGAGGTCGGCGTCCGCGAGGTCGTCGAGGGCGGTCGTCCCCGCGATCCGGTCGCGGACCGCGTCGGGGTCCTCGTCGAGCGCCCCCTTCCCGGCCAGCCGGTCGAGGCTGTCCTCGACGGCGTCGAGCCCGCGCTCGACGTACTCGTCCTCGACGTCGCGCAGCACCACGTCGTACCCCGCCGCCGCCGCGACCTGCGCGATCCCGTTCCCCATCGTCCCGGCCCCGACGACGCCGACGACGTCGACCTCGGATAGCGTTCGCATGCGGACCGCTGCCGCGCCGCGGGTGGTAAGTATTGCGAAAGCGTCCGTCGAACGCGCGGAGCGCGGAGAAATTAACAATATGAGTAGTAACGAGTGTCTCTCCTCGATCGTTCGGTGACCGGCGCGAGCGGCCGATCTACCGGTGGCTCGGTTTCTTTACGTCCGGCGGTTCCACCACAGCCCTTTTTATCTATGTAACGGAACTACGAACTGATGCTTCCACACGCCGCCGACGACATCTCGCGGGACGGTAAGTCGCTCATCCTCGCGTACGACCACGGCCTCGAACACGGGCCGGTCGACTTCGAGCCGAACCCGGACACGGCGGACCCGGAACGGATCTTCGAGCTCGCCACCCACGAGGCGGTCACCTCGCTGGCCGTCCAGAAGGGGCTCGCCGAGGCGTACTACCCGGATTACGAGGACGAGGTAAACCTCCTGTTGAAGCTCAACGGGACCTCGAACCTCTGGATGGGCGAGCCGAACAGCGCGGTCAACTGTACGGCGGAGTACGCGGCCGGACTGGGGGCCGACGCGGTCGGGTTCACGATCTACGGCGGGTCGAACCACGAGATCGAGATGGCCGAGGAGTTCCGCGAGGCGCAGGAGGGCGCCCGCGAACACGACATGGCGGTCGTCATGTGGTCGTACCCGCGCGGCCAGGGGCTCCGCAACGACGGGAGCCCGGACGTCATCTCGTACGGCGCGCGGCTCGGCTTGGAGCTCGGGGCCGACGTGGTGAAGGTGAAGTACCCCGGCTCCGCCGAGGCGATGGGCGACGCCGTCGAGATGGCCGGCCCCGCGGACGTCGTCATGTCCGGCGGGACGATGCGCGACGACAAGGCGTTCCTCCGGAACGTCTCGAACGCCATCGACGCGGGGGCCACCGGCATCGCCGTCGGCCGGAACGTCTTCCAGCGCGACGAGCCGGAGCGCATCCTCGACGCCCTGGAGGCCGTTATCTTCCAGGAGGCGGACCCGGCCGAGGCGCTGGCCATCGCCGAGAGCGACGACTGATGGCGTCTCCCGACTCGACCGTCGACGCGGTGTTCGACGCGGTCGCGGCGACGGCCCCCGAGATCCGCGCCGCGCTGCCCGGCCGCCGCGTCGAGAGCGGGACCGAGAACGCCTCCGGCGAGTCGGTGCTGGCGGGCGACCTGTACGCCGACGAGCTGCTCGGCGACGCGATCACCGCGGTCGACGGCGTCGGCTCGTTCGTCAGCGAGGAGCGGGAGACCGCGGTCGACGCGGGCGGCGCGGTCGGGGGCGGCGCGGACGAGGCGTACGCCGTCGCGATCGACCCCCTCGACGGCTCGTCGAACCTCCGGTCGAACAACGCGATGGGGACCGTCGTCGGGGTCTACGACGCGCCGCTCCCGGCGAGCGGCCGCGACCTCGTCGCCGCCGGCTACGTCCTCTACGGGCCGATCACGACGATGGTCGTCGCCGACGAGGCGGGCGTCCGCGAGGAGGTGGTCACGGCCGACGGCGACGGCGTCGACAGGTCCGTCGTCGAGGCGGACCTGACGCTCCCGGCGACGCCGACCGTCTACGGGTTCGGAGGTCGGGTCCCCGACTGGCCCGCGGACTTCCGCGCGTACGCCCGGTCGATCGAAGACGACCTGAAGCTCAGGTACGGCGGCGCGATGGTCGGCGACGTGAACCAGGTGCTCACCTACGGCGGCGTGTTCGCCTACCCCGCCCTCCGGAGCGCGCCGGCGGGGAAGCTCCGGCTCCAGTTCGAGGCGAACCCCATCGCCTACGTGATCGAGCGCGCGGGCGGCGCGTCCTCGGACGGGACCGGGTCGATCCTCGACGTCGAGCCCGAGGCGGTCCACCAGCGCACGCCGGTGTACGTCGGCAACGAGGCGCTGATCGAGCGGCTGGAAGCCGCCGTGGACTCCGGATAGCAGCGGTCGCGCGAGGGACGGCGGTCCCGCGCCACCGCCGAATCTCGCATGGAAAACTGTTTAGGATCCACCGCAAATCTTGCGTCCATGAAAGTCCACGTCGGCGCGGCGGCGACCCCCGAGGAGGCCGAAGCGATCGCGAAGTCGCTCGCCGAACACCTCGGCGTCGACGTCGACGTCCACGTCGGGGACGCGGAGACGCCGGCCGCCAGCGCCGAGCCGTCGGAGCCGAGCTACCCGCTCGACGACGACCTCGGTCCCACGGACCGCGAGCGCGACCTGCGCGCCGAGATAGCCGACATCCGCGAGGGCGGGCCGGAGAAGTACCGCGACCGGCTCTCGGAGCAGGGGAAGCTGTTCGTCCGCGACCGCCTCAACCTCTGGTTCGGCGGCGAGGATGGGACGCGGGGGACGGGCGACGCGGGCGACGGCGACCCCGCGGGCGTGAAGTTCGAGGACGGGAAGTTCGCCGCCTTCGACGACTGGCACCCCGACGCGCCCGCCGGCGAGGACGGGGAGGAGAACGAGCGCGGCGGCGACCGCCTCCCGGGCGACGGCCTGCTGACGGGCGCGGCCGAGTTCGAGGGGCGCGACGTCCACTTCATGGCCAACGACTTCACCGTGAAGGCGGGGTCGATGGCGTCGAAGGGCGTCGAGAAGTTCCTCCGGATGCAACAGCGCGCACTGAAGACGGGGAACCCCGTCCTCTACCTGATGGACTCCTCCGGCGGCCGGATCGACCAGCAGACCGGCTTCTTCGCCAACCGCGAGGGGATCGGGAAGTACTACTACAACCACTCGATGCTCTCCGGCGCGGTGCCGCAGATCTGCGTCCTCTACGGCCCTTGTATCGCCGGGGCCGCCTACACGCCCGTCTTCGCGGACTTCACCGTGATGGTGGAGGGGATGTCCGCGATGGCGATCGCCTCCCCCCGGATGGTGGAGATGGTCACCGGCGAGGAGATCGACTTGGACGACCTCGGCGGCCCCCGCGTCCACGCCGAGGAGTCCGGCTCCGCCGACCTCGTCGCGCGCGACGAGGAGCACGCCCGCGAACTGGTGGCGGAGCTGATCGGCTACCTCCCGGACCGGGCCGGCGAGAAGCCCCCGAAACGCGAGACGAAGCCGCCCAAGTTCTCGCCCGAGGGGATCGACGAGCTGATCCCCGAGTCCCCGAACCGGCCGTACGACGCCCACGACCTGATCGACCGGATCGCCGACGCCGAGTCGGTGTTCGAGCTGAAGGAGGGGTACGGCCCGGAGATAGTCACGGCGTTCTGCCGGATCGACGGGCGGCCGGTCGGCGTCGTCGCCAACCAGCCGACGGAGCGGTCGGGCGCGATCTTCCCGGACGCCGCCGAGAAGGCCGCGGAGTTCATCTGGACCTGCGACGCCTACGAGATCCCCCTGCTGTACCTCTGTGACACCCCCGGATTCATGGCCGGCTCGCAGGTGGAGAAGGACGCCATCTTAGAGAAGGGGAAGAAGATGATCTACGCCACCTCCTCGGCGACGGTGCCGAAACAGACCGTCGTCGTCCGGAAGGCGTACGGCGCGGGCATCTACGCGATGGGCGGCCCGGCGTACGACCCCGAGAGCGTCATCGGGCTCCCCTCGGGCGAGATCGGCATCATGGGTCCCGAGGCCGCGATCAACGCGGTCTACGCGCGGAAGCTCGCCGCGATCGACGACCCGAAGGAGCGCGCCGCCGAGGAGGAGCGCCTGCGCGAGGAGTACCGCGAGGGGATCGACGTCCACCGGATGGCCAGCGAGGTGGTCATCGACGAGATAATCCCGCCCTCGGACCTCCGCGCCGAACTCGCCGCGCGGTTCGACTTCTACGAGGACGTTCAGAAGGACCTGCCGGACAAGAAGCACGGGACGATCCTGTAGCCGGCGCGGCGAAACCGAGTCGGAGCCGGCTTACAGCGCCGCGACGAGGTCGCCGCCGAACAGCCCGACGGCGCTCTCGACGCCGAGCGCGACGGCCAGCCCGACCCCGAGCAGCGCGCCGGCGTAGGCGGCCGATCCGAGCAGCGACGCGGCGGCGAACCGCGGCGCGGACACCGACGAGGCGCTCGCGCTGGGCACCGCGAGCCACCCGCGCGTCCCGGGGACGGCGTTCGAGGCGGCGACCGCCGGGAGCCCCCACCGGTCGAGCCAGCGCGCCGCGCCGTCGAGTCGCCCCGCGTCGACCGGGACGACCCTCGACGCCGTCGGGTCCACGTCGAACCGGCGGACGGCGACGAAGAGGAGCGACTGGCCGGTCGTCGCCCCGGCCACCGCCGCGACGAACACCGGGACCACCGCCACCGCGTCGACGCCCGCGGCGACGACCGCCGCGACGAACAGCGTCCGCGCCGGCAGCAGTTTCCCCACCAGCGCGCCTTCGAGCGCGAAGACGACGAAGACCGCCGCGGCGCCGTAGGTACCGACCAGGGCGAGCGCCGTCTCCGCGTGGGCTCCGATCACGACCGTCCTCCGCGGCCCACGGGTAAAACACCCCCCGAGCCGGCTGCTCACACCCGTCAGACCGCTCCGCGCTCCCGGTCGCGGTCTCCGCTCCGGGCCGGGGTGGCTATTTATCGGCCGCGCACCTCATGGACGTATGGTCACCGTCGGCGACACCGCCCCCGACTTCGCCGCGCCCGCGGTCGGAGCCGCCCACGGCGGCGACGCGGAGCGCACCGCCACCGAACTGGCGTTGTTCCGCCTCGTCGAGGCGCACGACGCCGTCGTCCTCTGCGTCGCGCCCGCGACGTTCGTCCCGACCTGTACCGCGGCGCTCGCCGCGGTCCGGGACGCCGGCTGGCACGACCGCGACGACCTCGCCGTCGTCGCGCTCACCGGCGACTCGCTGTACGCGGCGTTCGCGTACGCCGACCGGTTCGCCCTCCCGTTCCCGGTCGTCGCCGACTTCCACGGCGGCGTCGCCGACTCGTACGACCTCCTCGCCGACTCGTGGGAGGGACACTCCGCCGTCCCGCGGCGCGCGGCGGTCGTGATCGACGGCGACTGGACCGTTCGCTTCGCCGCGGCGACCGACGACCCCCTCGACCGCGCCGACCCCGCGCCCGTCGAGCGCGCGGCCGAGACGCTCCGCGACCTCGGCCTCGACGTCGACCGACCGCGGGTGGACTACGACGGCCCGTGGTGAGCGCGCCGTGGGACGGTGACTCCGCCGTGGTCCGGGACCGCGCCGGGGTTATTTGACGCCCCCGCGCGGAGGGGGCGGCATGGACGCCGCCTTCGCGGAGTACCTCGACGAGTTTGCGCGCCGTGACTGGGAGACGCTCGACCCGGACGCCGTCGCCGACCCGGTCAGGGTCGCGGTCGTCGGCCTCGGCTGGTTCGCCCGGGAGTGGGCGCTGCCCGGCATCGCGCGGTCGGCGTACACCGAGGCGACCGTCGTCAGCGACGTCGACGCCGCCGCGGTCGAGGGGGTCGCCGCCGAGCGCGACCTGACGGGCGTCACGCCCGAGGAACTGCGTTCGGGGGCCGCCGCGGACGAGTACGACGCCGTCTACGTCGCGACGCCCAACGCGACCCACTTGGAGTACGTCGAGGCCGCCGCGGCGCAGGGGAAAGCCGTCCTCTGCGAGAAGCCGTTGGAGGTGACGCCGGAGCGCGCGCGGAAGCTGGTGGCGGCCTGCCGCGACGCCGACGTCCCGCTGATGGTCGGCTACCGGATGCAGACCGACCCCGCGGTCCGGCGGCTCCGCGACCTCCTCGACGCGGGCGTCGCCGGCGAGGTGACCCACATCCACGCGACGATGTCGCAGACGATGCTCGGCGAGCTCGGCGGCGACACGGACCAGTGGCGGCTCGACCCCGAGCTGTCCGGCGGCTGCGCGGTGATGGACCTCGGCGTCTACCCGCTCAACACGACGCGGTTCGCGCTCGGCGCGGACCCCGTCCGGGCGTCCGGGCGCACCCGCTCGGCGCACGAGGCGTTCGCCGACGTCGACGAGCACGCCTCGTTCCGACTGGCGTTCCCGGGCGACGTCGACGCGTTCTGTACGGTGAGCCAGAACGCGCAGCACGCGAGCCGCTTGGAGGTCACCGGGACGGACGCGAGACTCATCTTGGACCCGGCGTTTTACGAGCGCGAGGACCGCGGGTTCGCCGTCGTCCGCGGCGGGACCCGGGTCGACGTCGACTTCGAGCAGGTCCACCAGATCGAAGAGGAGTTCGCCTACTTCGGCCACCAGCTGCTGGCGGACGAGCCGTTCCACCCGGACGGCGAGCACGCGCTCACGGACATGCGCGCGCTCGCCGGCGTCTACGAGTCGGCCGAGACCGGGCGGCCGGTCGAACTCGGGGACTGAGTCGCGGTTTAGGGAGGAGGGCGAGCGGCCGCCGACCTACTGCTCGATCCCCCACACGTCGCTCGTCCAGTCGCGGGCCGGCGTGTCGTACACCGGCGCGTCGCGGTCGCGGTCGTCGAGCCGCCGGCGGTCGGCCTCGTCGAGCTCCCAGTCGAGGTCGGCGTTGGCGCGGACGTGGGCCGGGGTCGACGAGCGCGGCAGCGGGACAACGCCGCTGTCGATCGCCCACCGGACGACGACCTGCGCGGGGTGTCTGTCGTACTTCTCGGCCAGCTCGGCGACGACATCGTCGCCGAACACGTCCGTCCGCGCTAAGGGGGCCGCGGCCTCGATCACGGTGTCGGTCTCGCGGCAGTAGTCGACGAGATCCGGGCGCTGGAACCACGGGTGGAACTCGATCTGGTTGACCGCGATCGGCACGTCGGAGACGTGGTGCGCGCAGCTCAGCTGGTACGCGCTGAAGTTCGAGACGCCGACGTCGCGGACGAGCCCGCGGTCGCGCAGTTCGGCCATCGCTCGGAGCGTCTCGCGCAGGGAGATGGCCGGGTTCGGCCAGTGGATCAGGTACAGGTCGAGGTAGTCGGTGCCGAGCCGGTTGAGCGACGCCTCGCACGATTCGATCACCGACTCGTAGTTGAGGTTCTTCGCGAGCACCTTCGAGGTGAGGAAGGCGTCGTCGCGGTCGACGTCGCTCGCCGCGAGGGCGTCGCCGATGGCCGCCTCGTTGCGGTACCCCTCCGCAGTGTCGACGTGCCCGTAGCCGGCGTCGAGCGCCGCGCGGACGCTGTCGGCCGTCTCGCCGTCGTCGAGGTCGTACGTGCCCAGTCCGAGTGCCGGCATCTCGGCGCCGCTCGGGAGCGTCTTCGTTGGTACGGTCACGCGAGGGCGTTCGCCGGATCGCCGATTGAAACTACCGGTCGGAGAACTTCGTGCGGTGGCGCGTACCGACGAGCAGCCGTCAGGCTGCGAGTCGCACGCGCGAGGAAGTCGCGAGCGGTGCGAGGTGCGAGCGAAGCGAGCACCTCGACTGCGAGCGGTGAAACCGCGAGCAGCGAGCGACGAGGCTGGGGTGGCGTGAGGTGCTGTGCGGTCCGCGAGCGAACCCGTGTTTCCGCGGTAACTGCGACTGACACGAACCACCCTCCGGGTCGACTCACGACGTTAGGAACGGCACCGGCCGAGATTTGAACTCAGAATCAGACGTGCTCGCTCATGGCTCGCGGCTTCGCCGCTCGCAGTCGAGGTACTCGCACCGCTCACTGCGCGCGACTGATAGCGTTCAAATCTCTCTCGGTGATTTTGCTCACTTCGTTCGCAAAATGCACCGGCCGAGATTTGAACTCGGGTTGCAACCATGGCAAGGTTGCGTGATACCACTACACTACCGGTGCGTGCTTCGCATTCGATCGTAGCCCGGGTCGGAGATATAAGGGTTCCGAACGACGGTCGGCGGAAGGGTCATCGGTCCCGCGTCCTCACCTGTGAACCATGACGGACGGTCTCGATCGAATCGACAGACGCACCGCCCTCCGCGCGGCCGGCGGCCTCGCCGGAGCGACCACCCTCCCGGCGCTCTCCGGCTGCCTCGGCGACTCCGGCAGCGACGGTACCGACGGCTCCGACGACGACGACGCCCCGCCGGACGACGGCGCGGACGTCGCGTACGACGTCGAGACCGTCGCGACGGGGTTCGAGAACCCGTGGGGGCTCGCCTTTCTCCCCGACGACGGCCGCCTGCTGATCACCGAGCGGACGGGCGGGCTCTCGCTCGTCGACCCCGCGGACGGGACCGTCGAGGTGGTCGCGGGCGCGCCCGAGGTGTTCGCGGAGGGACAGGGCGGCCTGCTCGACGTCGCCCTCCATCCGGACTACCCGGACGACCCGCGCGTCTATCTCACGTACGCGGCGACGAACGACGCGGGCGAGGCGACGACGCACGTCGGGGCCGGCCGGCTCTCGCTCGACGGCGACGACGCGCCGGGGTTAGCCGGGTTCGAACCGATCCGCGTCGCCGAGCCGTTCCGCGGCGGCTCGAACCACTTCGGGTCGCGGGCGACGTTCGGCCCCGAGGGGTCGCTGTACGTCACGGTCGGTGACCGGCGCGACACGGACTTCGGACCCGACCACGTCTCGCAGGACCGGTCGACCGAACTCGGTGCGACGCTGCGACTGACGTCGGACGGCGACCCCCACCCGGACAACCCGTTCGTCGACGACCCGGACGCCGCGGACGCGCTGTACAGCTACGGGCACCGGAACCCGCAGGCGATGGCGGTGCGGCCCGAGACGGGCCGGATCTGGCAGTGCGAGCACGGCGAGGAGGACGGCGACGAGATCAACGTCGTCGAGCGCGGCGGGAACTACGGGTGGCCGGTCGCCAGCGAGGCGTGCCGCTACGGGACCGACGACCCCTTCGCGCCGGCCCACGGCGAGCGCGACGGCGTGATCGCGCCGGTCCACTTCTGGCCGTGCGGCTCCGGCGGCTTCCCGCCGAGCGGCGCGGTCTTCTACGACGGCGACGCGTTCCCCGAGTGGCGGGGCGACCTGTTCGCCGGCACGCTCGCCGCGCAGTACCTCGGCCGGTTCGCGGTCGACGGGACCGGTCTCGACGCGACCGTCACCGAGCGGGAGCCGCTGCTCGCCGACCGGGGGTGGCGCATGCGCGCGGTCGCGGTCGAACCGGACACGGGACACCTCTACGCCGCCGTCGACGACGCCGACGCGCCGGTCGCGCGGATCGTCCCGGCGTGAGGGGGCGGGTCCGCGGCAGCGCCGATCCGTGTGACGTGTTGGCTCGGAGCCGCGGGCCGAATCCCCCGGAAAACACCGTGTGAACGCGGCACAGCCGGATATCGGGACCGCTATCCTTTTACGGTGGCGTCCGGAATCGAGGTGTACAGTCTCGCCACGATGCGTACCGAAGACGGACTCACGATCTGTGTTCCGTCTTCGCTCGTCCGGGAAGCCGAGGACGACCGCGAGGCGACTCGCAAACTCGGCTACGTCGCCCGTGCGGCGGCGGTGTTCCGGGCGGATCGGCTCGTGGTCTTCCCTGACCGGGAAGGCGACGGGCGACGGGGCGGGGAGTACGTCCGCACCGTGCTGGGGTACGCCGCGACGCCGCCGGAGCTCCGAAAGGACCTCTGGGGGCAACGCGACGAACTCCGGTACGTCGGTGTGCTCCCCCCGCTCCGCGTGCCGTGGCGGACCGGCTCGACCCCTAGCGGGGAAGAGTCGAAAACACAGGGACTCGTGACCGAGGTCGGACCTGAAGGCCGCGTCCGGGTCAATTCCCCGCTGCGGGAACACCCGATCTCCCTGCTCGTCCCCTCCGGAATGGAGGTCGTGCGGGGGGAGCGCGTCACCATCAGGGTCTCTTCGAGAGAACCGGTCCGCGCCCGCATCACCGGGAAGCCGGAGGTCGGTTTCCAGGTCGCGGCCGCGGACCTGTCGGAAGCGCTCGCCGGCGACGGACTGGCCGTCGCGACGTCGCGACACGGAGGGGAACTCTCCGTCTCGCGGCTCGGCGACCTCGTCTCGGACGCCCGCGAGGCCGGCGGTTACACCGTCGCCTTCGGCGCGCCCGAGCGGGGGCTTCCGGAGATGCTCGGGCTTTCGCCCGACCGCATTCGGTCGGCCGTCGCCGACGGCCGTCCGGTCGAACCCGATCCGGGGTTCGACCTCTGGCTGAACACGATCCCGGCACAGGCGAGTGAGGTCGTCCGGACGGAGGAGGCTCTGTTCGCGACCCTCGGCTCGCTCACACTCACGGAGTAAACACATGCCACAACCAAGCCGACCACGAAAAGGCTCGCTGGGCTACGGCCCGCGCACCCGCGCAGAGAGCGAGGTGCCGCGCATCCGTTCGTGGCCAGAAGACGATGGGGCCCCTGCGCTGCAGGGATTCGCCGGCTACAAGGCCGGGATGACCCACGTCATGATGGTCAACGACGAGGCGAACTCGCCGCGTGAAGGGATGGAAGAGGCCGTCCCCGTCACCGTCGTCGAGACGCCGCAGATGTACGCCGTCGCCGTGCGCGCCTACGAGAACACGCCGTACGGACAGAAGCCGGTCGAAGAGGTCTGGGCGACCGAGTTCCACGAGGAGCTCGACCGCGCGCTCGACCTCCCGGCCGAGGAAACATTCGAGGCGGACGCCGACGAACTCCGCGCGCTGCTCGACGACGACGTCGTCGACGACGTGCGCGTCATCACGCACACGGCCCCCTCGGACCTCTCCAACGTCCCGAAGAAGAAGCCGGACGTCATGGAAACGCGCGTCGGCGGCGGCTCCCTCGAGGAGCGCGTCGACTTCGCGCTGGACCTCGTCGCCGAGGGCGGCGCTCACGAGTTCGGCGACGTCTTCCGCGCGGGCCAGTACACCGACGTCTCCGGCATCACGAAGGGGAAGGGGACGCAGGGTCCCGTCAAGCGCTGGGGCGTTCAGAAGCGGAAGGGCAAACACGCCCGTCAGGGATGGCGGCGTCGGATCGGGAACCTCGGTCCGTGGAACCCCTCCCGCGTCCGCTCCACCGTCCCCCAGCAGGGGCAGACCGGCTACCACCAGCGCACCGAGCTCAACAAGCGCCTCATCGACTTCGGCGAGGGCGACGACGCCTCCGTCGACGGCGGCTTCGTCAACTACGGCGAGGTCGACGGCGAGTACGCGCTCATCAAGGGCTCGCTGCCCGGTCCGGACCAGCGCCTGCTGCGGTTCCGCCCGGCCATCCGGCCGAACGACCAGCCGCGCCTCGACCCCGAGGTCCGGTACGTTTCCACCGAATCCAACCAGGGATAACCAATGAACGCAACAGTACACGACCTGGACGGCGAGGAGGCGGGCAGCGTCGAGCTGCCGGCCGTCTTCGAGACCGCGTTCCGACCGGACCTCATCGGTCGCGCGGTCGACGCCGCTCAGGCCAACCGGAAGCAGGCCTACGGGGCCGACGAGTTCGCCGGGCTGCGGACGCCCGCCGAGTCGTTCGGCTCCGGCCGCGGGCTCGCGCACGTGCCACGTTCCGAGAACGTCGCCCGTCGCGTCCCGCACGCCGTGTCGGGCCGCGCCGCGCACCCGCCGAAGGCCGAGAAGGACCAGACGAAGAAACTGAACGACAAGGAGCGACAGCTCGCGATCCAGTCGGCCATCGCGGCCACGACCGAGGCCGAGCTCGTCGCCGAGCGCGGCCACGCGTTCGACGAGGCCCTCGACCTCCCGCTCGTCGTGAGCGACGAGTTCGAGGACCTCGACAAGACGCAGGACGCTCTGGGCGTGCTCGAAGCGGTCGGCGCCGACGCCGACATCGAGCGCGCCGAGGAGGGCCGCTCCGTCCGCGCCGGACAGGGCAAGGCCCGCGGCCGCAAGTACCGCCAGCCCAAGTCCGTCCTCGTCGTCACCAGCGAGGAGCCGTCCCGCGCCGCCCGCAACCTCGCGGGCGTCGACGTCGCGACCGCTCGCGAGGTCAACGCGGAGGACCTCGCGCCCGGCGCGCACCCGGGCCGACTCACGCTGTGGACCGAGAGCGCCGTCGCCGAGGTGGCCGACCGATGAACTCGATCATCGAGCATCCGATCGTCACCGAGCAGGCGATGAACGAGATGGACTTCAACAACAAGCTGCTGTTCCTCGTCGACGTCGACGCGGCCAAACCGGAGATCCGCTCCGAGGTCGCCGAGCGATACGACGTGGGCGTCGTCGACGTGAACACGCAGGTGACGCCGCAGGGCGAGAAGAAGGCGATCGTCACCCTGTCCGAAGACGACGACGCGACCGAAATCGCCTCGCGCATCGGGGTGTTCTGAGATGGGACGACGAATCCAAGGACAACGGCGCGGACGCGGCGGCCCGACGTTCCGGGCCCCCTCCCACCGTTACAAGGCGGAACTGTCGCACAAGAAGCTCGAAGACGTGGACACGATCACCGGCGAGATCGTCGGGATCGAACACGACCCCGCCCGCTCGGCTCCCCTCGCGGAAGTCGAGTTCGAGGACGACGACCGTCGGCTCGTGCTCGCGCCGGAAGGCGTGCGCGTGGGCGAGACGATCCAAGTCGGCGTCTCGGCGGAGATCAAGCCGGGCAACACGCTCCCGCTGGCGGAGATCCCCGAGGGCGTCCCGGTCTGTAACGTCGAGAGCAACCGCGGGGACGGCGGGAAGTTCGCGCGCGCCTCCGGCGTGTCGGCGACGCTCCTCACCCACGACCGCGACGTCGCGGTCGTCCAGCTCCCCAGCGGCGAAGTGAAGCGACTCGACCCCCAGTGCCGCGCCACGATCGGCGTGGTCGCGGGCGGCGGCCGGACGGAGAAGCCCTTCGTCAAGGCCGGCAACAAGCACCACAAGATGAAAGCGCGCGGCACCAAATACCCGCGCGTGCGCGGCGTCGCGATGAACGCCGTCGACCACCCCTTCGGTGGCGGTGGTCGCCAACACCCCGGCCAGCCGAAGTCCGTCTCGCGGGACGCCCCGCCGGGACGCAAGGTCGGTGACATCGCATCCAAGCGCACCGGACGAGGTGGCAACAAATGAGTTCAGATTACCGAACCGGCCGCGAGGGCAAGGAGTTCGCCTACCGCGGTCACTCGCTCGACGAGCTGCAGGAGATGGACGTAGACGAGGTCGCGGAACTGCTCCCCGCACGCCAGCGGCGAAGCATCGTTCGCGGACTCGGCACCGAACAGCAGAAGCTGCTGGAGACGGTCCGCGGCCGCGACAAGGAGACGACGGCGGACGACCCGATCCGGACGCACCTACGCGACATGCCGATCCTCCCGGAGTTCGTCGGCGTCACCTTCTCCGTGTACAACGGACACAGCTTCGAGCGCGTTCAGGTCGAGCCCGAGATGATCGGGCACTACCTGGGTGAGTTCCACCTCACGCGAAGCACCGTCGAACACGGTCAGGCCGGCATCGGCGCGACCCGGTCCTCGAAGTTCGTGCCCCTCAAGTAACCCATGGGAATCAACTACAGCGTCGAGGCCGACCCGGAGACCACCGCCAAGGGGATGCTCCGCGACCGGCCCATCAGCGTGAAGGACAGCAAGGAGATCTCCCGAGAGATCAAAGGCGAGACGGTCGCCGACGCGGAGGAGTTCCTCCAGGAGGTCATCGACGAGGAGACCTCGGTGCCGATGCGCCAGCACAACGCCGGCGCGGGCCACCGCTCCGACATCGACGGCTGGGACGCGGGGAGATACCCCGAGAAGGCCGCCAAGGACTTCCTCAAGCTCTTGGAGAACGTCAAGAACAACGCTGACGAGCAGGGGTTCGACGGCGAAGCGATGGTCATCAAACACGTCGCCCCGCACAAAGTCGGCGAGCGACCCGGTCGGAACCCACGCGCCGCGGGCGCGACGGAGTGGAACACCACGCTCGCGGACGTCGAACTGATCATCGAGGAGCCGGAGGCTGATAACTAATGGCTGACGAACACCAATTCATCGAGGACGGCCTGCGCCGTTCCCAGATCAACGAGTTCTTCGCGGACGAGCTCGGCCGCGCCGGCTACGGCGGGATGGACGTCGCCCAGACGCCGATGGGCACGCAGATCGTCTTGAAGGCCGAAAAGCCCGGCATGGTGATCGGGAAGGGCGGGAAGAATATCCGCAAGATCACCACCGAGCTCGAGGAGCGCTTCGACATGGACGACCCGCAGATCGACGTTCAGGAGGTCGACGAGCCCGACCTGAACGCCCAGATCGTCGCGGACCGTCTGGCGAACGCCCTCGAGCGCGGCTGGTACTTCCGGAAGGCCGGCCACACGACGATCGACCGCATCATGGACGCGGGCGCGCTGGGCGCGGAGATCGTCCTGTCCGGGAAGGTCACCGGCGCTCGCTCGCGCGTCGAGAAGTTCAACCGCGGCTACATCAAGCACAACGGTGAGCCCGCCGAGGAGGTCGTCGACCACGGGCAAGGCGTCGCCGTCATGAAGCTCGGGACGATCGGCGTCAACGTGAAGATCATCCCGCCGGGCGCGACCCTGCCCGACGACTTCGAGATCCGGGAGGACGCCGAGGTCCCGGAGGTCGAGCAGGCGGCGGTCGACGCCGACGAGGGCGTCGAGTCGCTGCTCGAAGAGGACCCCGACGAGGTCCCCGACGTGGGGGCTGCCGACGACGTCGACGTCCCCGACGAGGACCCCACGGAGGTCATCGACGAGGAGGTCGTCGAAGAGGTCGTCGAGGAGACGCAGGAGACGGCCGCCGAGGCGACGGACGTCGCCGCGGAGGAGCCGGTCGACGAGGATGTCGAGGCCGACGAACTCGACGAGCTCGACGAAGAGATCGAGTCCGAGGCGGCCGACCTCGTCGCGGAGATGGAGGCGGCCGACGAGGACGAGGAGGAGGACGAATAATGGCCATCCTCTACACCGACGAGATCCGCGACATGACCGCGGCGGAGCGGCAGGTCGAACTGGAGGAGCTCGAGACCGAGCTGCTCAACTCGAAGGCGCAGCGGGCGGCCGGCGGGATGCCGGAGAGCCCGGGCCGCGTCAACGAGCTGAAGAAGACGATCGCGCGGATCAAGACGATCCAGGCCGAAGAAGGCGACTTCGACGAGGACGAAGCGTAAGATGATATCCCCCGACACACTCGTCCGGCACGAGCTCGTCGGCCTCCCGGTTCGGGTGGTCGACGACGACAGCGACGCCCACGTGGGCATCGCCGGTCGCGTGCTCGACGAGACGTTCGGAACCCTCGTGGTCCGAACGGGGTCGGGGGACAAACGCGTGCCCAAGTCGGGCGCGACGTTCGAGTTCGGCGTCGTCGAGACGCCGACCGCTCGCACAGATGAAGCCGCCGGCGACGGACTGTCGCCGGGGTCCGCGTCCCAACTCGGGTCGGATACTACGGGGGTCCGCCCCCGTCAGTCTGGCCCGTCCGGGTCCACAAGCGTCGTCGACGGTGACGACGCGGGTCCGGCGAGCCGACGAGGCGAGTGCAAAGACGCGGTCTACGCGACGGTGGATGGCGATCGGTTGCGATATCGGCCCGCCGAACGCACCGAACGAGGTGCCACACAATGGCGATAGGAATCGACGTACCCACGCCTCCGGAGCCAGACAACCCGGAGGATTACGACTACGAGAAGTGCCCGTTCTACGGGCAGCTCTCCGTCCGCGGCCAGACCCGCGAGGGAACGGTCGTGTCGACGGATATGGAAAAGACCGTCATCGTCGAGCGAGAGTACGACGTGTTCGTACCGAAATACGATCGGTACATGAAGCGTCGCTCGCGCATCCCGGCCCACGTGCCGGGCGTGCTCGACTCGCTCGAAGTCGGTGACGAAGTGACAATCGCGGAGACGCGACCGCTCTCGAAGACGAAGTCCCACGTCGTCGTCGAGATCCGCTCGGGTGATCAGTGATGGAGGCGCTCAAGGCCGACGTCACGCAGGGGCTCTCGAAGGGCTCGCTGATCACGTGCGCCGACAACACCGGCGCGCGTGAGCTGAAGGTGATCTCCGTGTCGGGCTACTCCGGCACGAAGAACCGCCACCCGAAGGCGGGGATCGGCGACAAGGTGACCGTCTCGGTCACGAAAGGGACCCCGGAGATGCGGCGGCAGGTGCTGGAGGCGGTCGTCGTCCGTCAGCGCAAGCCGATCCGCCGTCCGGACGGCACGCGCGTGAAGTTCGAGGACAACGCGGCCGTCATCATCGACGACCTCGAGGAGCCGCGGGGCACGGAGATCAAAGGCCCCGTCGCCCGCGAGGTCGCCGAACGATTCGGGAGCATCGCCTCGACCGCGACGATGATCGTCTAACTATGACGAAACAGCCACGCAAACAACGAAAACGGTCGGAGACCGCGCCGCTCCACGAGCGGCAGAATCAGGTCCGGGCCACCCTCACCGAAGACCTCCGCGAGGAGTACGGACAGCGGAACGTCCGCGTCAACGCCGGCGACACCGTCGAGGTGCTTCGCGGCGACGCGGCCGGCACGGAGGCGGAGGTCGTCTCCGTCGACCTGTCCGCCGAGCGGATCACGGTCGAGGACGTCACCGTCGAGAAGGCGGACGGGGAAGAGGTTCCCCGCCCGCTTCCGGCGAGCAACGTCCGGGTGACCGAACTGGACCTCGAGGACGAGCGCCGCGAGGCGCGGCTCCAGGAGGATAACGAATGACGCGACACCAGAAGCGACTGTCGGTACCGAACTCCTGGCCGGTCGAGCGCAAGACGAACACGTTCACCGTGAAGGCGGGCGCGGGCCCGCACGGCGAGGCGGGCGTTCCGCTCGTCGTCCTGCTGCGGGACGTGCTCGGCTACGTCGACTCGACGAAGGAGGCGCGCTACGCGCTGAACAACGACTCGATCCTCGTCAACGGGGACGCCGTCTCGGACGAACAGCGTCCGATCGGGATGTTCGACATCCTGGCGTTCCCCGAGCGCGGGGAGTACTTCCGCGTCTTCCCCGACGAGGGCGGTCGGCTCGCGCTGACCCCCGTCGACGAGGACGCCGCGGGCAGCCGGCTCGGGAAGATCACGAACAAGACCGTCGTCCCCGGCGGGGTCGTCCAGCTGACGCTCCACGACGGGACGAACGTCCGCGTCGACGACGACGCGGACTACGAGACGAACGACTCGATCGTCGTCGACAACGAGACGAAGGAGATCGTCGCCCACTTCGAGTACGAGGAGGGCGAGCTCGTGACCGCCGTCGCCGGCCAGCACGCCGGCCAGATCGGCGAGATCGAAGACATCGACGTGACGCTCGGCTCCGGAGACAACACCGTGACCGTCGCCAGCGAGGACGGCGGCTACGAGACGGTCGAGGAGTACGTGGTCGTCATCGACGAGAAGTTCATCGACGACGAGGGTGATGCGGATGAGTGAAGCCGCTGTCTCTTATACACATCTCTGATGGCGCGAGGNTGCCAGCCCGCTCAGAGATGTGTATAAGAGACAGGGTGAACCCCTCGCGGACGCCGAGGAGATCATCGAGGAGATCGCGGGCCAGCAGTCTGTCCGGACCACCTCGAAGCGCACCATCGCCGAGTTCGGGATCCGCAAGGGTGACCCGATCGGCGTCAAGGTGACGCTGCGGGGCGAGGACGCGCACGCGTTCCTCGAGACCGCGCTCGATCTCGTCGACGTCTCGCGGAGCCAGTTCGACGACACGGGTAACCTCAGCTTCGGGGTCGAGGACCACACCGACTTCCCGAGCCAGGAGTACGACCCCAACATCGGGATCTACGGCCTCGACGTGACGACGACGATCGTCCGTCCCGGCTACCGCGTCTCGAAACGCGACAAGGCGACGGGGACCATCCCCGCCCGCCACCGGATGACAGCCGAGGACGCGGCCGCGTTCCTCGAAACGAACTTCGACGTCGAGGTAACCGAATGAGCGAAGCGAACAACGACACGGGCGAGCACGCCGCGAAGCGCACCGACTCCCGGCACACGTGCCGGCGGTGCGACCGCGAGCAGGGACTCGTCGGCAAGTACGACATCAACCTCTGCCGGCAGTGTTTCCGCGAGGTCGCCCGAGACATGGGATTCGAGAAGTACAGCTGATCATGACGGGAAACGATCCATTCACCAACGCGCTCGCCGGCATGGACAACGCCGAGAGCGTTGGCCACCTGTCGTACACGGTAGAGCCCGCTTCGAACATCATCGGCTCCGTCCTCGAGGTCCTCTACGACCGCGGGTACGTCGACGGCTTCGAGTACGTCGACGACGGGAAAGCCGGCAAGTTCGAAGTCGAACTGAAAGGCGCGATCAACGAGTGTGGCGCCGTCAAGCCCCGCTACTCGGCGGGTGCGGACGAGTTCGAGAAGTGGGAGAAGCGATACCTCCCCGCCCGTGACTACGGGACGCTCATCGTCACGACGAGCCACGGCGTCATGAGCCACTACGAGGCCCGCGAAGCGGGCATCGGCGGCCAAGTGATCGCATACGTCTACTAACAATGAACAGAGTCGAAATCGAGATTCCGGACGACGTCTCCGCCGAGACCGACCACCTCGAACTCACCGTCGAAGGGCCCAACGGGAGCGTCACCCGACGCCTCTGGTACCCCGACGTCGACGTGACGATCGAGGACGGCGCGGTGGTCATCGCCTCCGAGAACGAGGACGCGAAGACCAACGCCACCGTCGGCACCTTCGAGAGCCACGTCGCCAACATGATCCACGGCGTCACCGAGGGCTGGGAGTACGCGATGGAAGTGTACTACGCCCACTTCCCGATGCAAGTGAACGTGGAGGGCGACGAGGTCGTCATCGAGAACTTCCTCGGAGAGAGCGCCCCGCGGCGCACTCCGATCCGCGGAGACACGGACGTACAGATCGACGGCGAGACGGTCACGCTGACGGGCTCCGACAAGGAGGCCGTCGGGCAGACCGCCGCCGACATCGAACAGCTGACGAAGGTGACCGACAAGGACACGCGCGTCTTCCAAGACGGCGTGTACATCGTCGAGAAGCCCACCGGAGGTGCCTAACCAATGGCAGACGAACTGGAAGACATCAGCGGTGTCGGTCCCTCGAAGGCGGACGCCCTTCGCGAGGCCGGCTACGAGACGGTCGAAGACGTGAAGGCCGCCTCTCAGTCGGAGCTCTCCGAGGTCGACGGCGTCGGCAACGCGCTCGCAGCGCGTATCAAGGCCGACGTCGGCGGGCTGGAGGTCGACGAGGAGGCGGACGCGGAGATCGAAGACGAGGCGGACGAGGAAGAGGCCGACGAGGCCGACGCCGACGAGACCGTCGAGACGGAGCTTCGCCCCCGCGGCCACGCCGACAAGACGCCGACCCTGGACGACGAGACCGCTCGCGCGCTCGCACAGAAGCACCGCGAGGGGAAACCGCAGTTCAACCGGCAGGACTACCACAAGAAGAAGCGGATCCCGACGTCGTGGCGCAAGCCGCGCGGCGGGCTCTCCAAGCAGCGCCGTCGCATGAAGTCGAAGGGGCCGGTCGTCGAGGCCGGCTTCCGCTCGCCGACGGCGTCGCGCGACCTCCACCCGAGCGGCTTCGAGGAAGTCCGCGTCCACAACACGGACGACCTCCAGGGCGTCGACGGCGACACGCAGGCGGTGCGGATCGCCTCGAAGGTCGGCGGTCGCAAGCGCGAACTGATCGAAGACGAGGCGGAGGAGCGCGAGATTCGCGTGCTGAACCCGACCTACGTCGAAGTGGAGGTCGACGATGAGTGATCTGAAGGCGCAGAAACGGCTCGCAGCGGACGAGTTAGACGTCGGCAAGGGCCGCGTCTGGCTCGACCCCGAGGCACAGGAAGAGATCGAGGACGCCATCACCCGCGAGGACGTCCGCGAACTCATCGATCAGGGAACGATCCGCGCGAAGGACGCGAAGACGAACTCGCGCGGTCGCGCCCGCGAGCGCGCCGACAAGCGCTCGTACGGACATCAGTCGGGTGCCGGCTCCCGCAAGGGGCGCTCCGGCGCGCGACAGAACACGAAAGACGACTGGAAGGCGCGCATCCGCGCACAGCGGGCGCGCCTGAAGGAGCTTCGCGACGACGAAGACGTGCTCGACGCCTCCGAGTACCGCACGCTGTACAACAAGGCGAGCGGGGGAGACTTCGAGGATGTCGCGCGTCTCGAGGCGTACATTCGGACGGAGTACGGTTACGAGGTGACGGACTAATGGCGACAGGACCACGATACAAGGTGCCGATGCGGCGCCGCCGCGAGGTCCGGACGGATTACCATCAGAGGTTGCGCCTGCTGAAATCGGGCAAGCCTCGCCTGGTCGCCCGGGTGAGCAACGCTCACGTCAGGGCGCAGCTGGTGACCCCCGGATCTGACGGCGACGAGACCCACGCGGCCGCCTCCAGCGAGGAGCTCGGCGAGTACGGCTGGGACGCCCCCACGGGCAACCTCCCCAGCGCGTACCTCACCGGCTACCTCGCGGGCGCTCGCGCCGTCGACGCCGGCCTCGACGAGGCCGTCCTCGACATCGGGCTCAACACGGCGACGCCCGGCAACAAGACGTTCGCGGTACAGGAAGGAGCGATCGACGCGGGCCTCGAAATCCCGCACAACGACGACGTGCTGGCCGACTGGTCGCGCACGCGCGGCGAGCACATCGCCGACTACGCCGAGCAGTTGGACGAGCCGCTGTACGGCGGCGCGTTCGACGCCAGCGAGCTACCCGAGCACTTCGACGACGTGCTCGCGACAATCCAGGAGGACCATGAGTAGACACAACGACGGCTGGGAACCGCGGACGCGACTCGGCCGCAAGGTACAGGACGGCGACATCACGTCGATGGAACAGGCGCTCGAATCCGGCCTCCCGCTGAAGGAGGCGGAGATCGTCGACCAGCTCCTCCCGGGGCTCGAAGACGAGGTGCTGGACATCAACATGGTCCAGCGCATGACCGACTCCGGCCGCCGCGTGAAGTTCCGCTGCGTGGTCGCCGTGGGTAACCGCGACGGCTACCTCGGCTACGCGCAGGCCCGCGACGATCAGGTCGGCGGCGCGATCCAGAAGGCGATCGACGTCGCGAAGCTGAACATCATCTCGGTCGACCGCGGCTCCGGGTCCTGGGAGGACCAGCCCGGCGGCACCAACTCCCTGACCCGCACGGCGAAGGGGAAGGCCGGCTCCGTCACCGTCGAGATCAAGCCCGCCCCGCAGGGGCTGGGCCTCGCGGCCGCGGAGACGGTCCGCAACATCCTAGAGCTCGCCGGCGTCGAGGACGCTTGGACGAACTCCGACGGAAACACGCGCACGACGGTGAACCTCGCGAAGGCGACGTTCAACGCCTTAGAGAACGCGGCGCAGTCCCGCACACCGCAGCACGCGCGCGAAGTCCACTACGACGAGGTGAGCGAGTGATGCAGGCGATCGTCCAGCTGCGCGGCGACGTCAACCTCGACTACGGCGTCGAGGACACGCTCGACATGCTGAACGTCGGGCGCGTCAACCACGCGACGCTCGTCCCCGAAACGGACTCGTACCGCGGCATGATAACGAAGGTCAACGACGTCGTCGCGTTCGGGGAACCGAGCGTCGAGGCCGTCGCGCGAACGATCGCGCGGCGCGGCGAGCCCCTCGAGGGCTCGGCCGACGTCGACGATGAGTGGATCGACGACAACACCGACTACGCCGACTTGGAGGCGCTGGCCGAGGCGCTCGTCGACGAGGAGACGACGCTGCGCGAGCAGGGTCTCTCGCCGACGCTGCGGCTCCACGCCCCCCGCGGCGGTCACGAGGGCATCAAACACCCCGTGATCGAGGGCGGCGAACTCGGGAAACACACCACCGAGGAGATCGACAGTCTCCTGGAGGCGATGCGATGACGAGTAAGAAACGACGACAGCGCGGCTCTCGAACGCACGGCGGCGGCACGCACAAGAACCGGCGCGGTGCCGGGCACCGCGGCGGTCGCGGCGCGGCCGGTCGCGCGAAACACGAGTACCACAACTACGGCCCGCTCGGCAAGCACGGGTTCAAACGTCCCGAGGACGCTCAGACGGAAGTCCTCGAAGTGAAGATCCAGAAGCTCGACGAGGACGCGGCGCTGTACGCCGCGGACGACCTTGCCGAGCAGGACGGCGACGCGTACGTCTTCGACGCGCGCGACGTCGTCGAGGACGGCCACGAGGCGGACGTCGTGAAGGTGCTCGGCGGCGGGCAGGTCCGGCGCGAGCTCCGCGTCACGGCGGACGCGTTCACCGCCGGCGCGGTCGAACTCATCGAAGAGGCCGGCGGCGAGGCGACGCTCTCCGAGCGCGCCGAAGAGCCCGACGAACCGGAAAGCACTTCCGACGACGAGAACGACGAGGCGTAACATGAGCTGGAAGGAGGCCGCCGAACCGGTGCTTTCGCGGATGCCCGTCGTGGAGCGGCCCGCGGGGCACGTCCCGTTCAGACGGAAGCTCACGTGGACGGCCGGAATCTTGATCGTCTACTTCTTCCTGACCAACATCAACCCCTTCGGGTTGGCCGTCGGTCAAGGGTCAGACTTCTTCGGGCAGTTCCGGTCCGTGCTCGCCGGCTCGTCCGGGTCGCTGCTACAGGTCGGTATCGGACCGATCGTCACGGCGTCCATCGTCCTTCAGCTGTTGGGCGGTGCGAACCTCCTCGGGCTCGACACGGAGAACGACCCGCGTGACCAGGTCCTCTATCAGGGCCTCCAGAAGCTGCTGGTGATCATCATCTCGGCGCTGACGGCGGCCCCGATGGTGTTCACCGGGAGCTTCCTGCCGGCCGACGAGGCGGTCGGGAGCGCGCTCGGGATCGGCACGTTCGGCGTTCAGCTGCTGATCTTCGCACAGATCTTCGTCGGCGGCATCCTCATCCTGTTCATGGACGAGATCGTGAGCAAGTGGGGGGTCGGATCCGGCGTCGGGCTGTTCATCATCGCGTCGGTGAGCCAGCAGATCGTCGGCGGCTTCTTCAGCTTCTCTGCGCTCGGTGCGACCGGCTTCTTCGCCAGCTGGTACGGCGTCATCGTCGGCGACGTGCCGGCCTCGCTGTCGCCGTTCACGGCGGAGGGTCTCCAGAACCTGCTGTTCGACCCGGGGAACATTCTGGCGCTTTTCACCACGGTGTTCATCTTCGGGATCGTCGTGTACGCGGAATCGGTCCGCGTCGAGATCCCGCTGTCGCACGCCCGCGTGAAGGGCGCTCGCGGACGCTTCCCGGTGAAGCTCATCTACGCGTCCGTCCTGCCGATGATCCTCGTCCGCGCGCTGCAGGCGAACATCCAGTTCCTCGGCCAGATCCTCTCCTCGCAGTGGGCGGGGATGCCGGCGTTCCTCGGCCAGTACAGCGACGCCGGACAGCCCATCTCCGGGCTGTTCTACTATCTGAACCCGATCCAGAGCCGCGGGCAGTGGATGTGGTTCCTCGGTGAGATCCCGGCGTCCGTCGAGCCGTGGATGATCGCGATCCGGCTCGCCATCGACCTCACGTTCATGATCGTCGGCGGTGCCATCTTCGCGATCTTCTGGGTCGAGACCACCGGCATGGGGCCGGAGGCGACCGCGAAACAGATCCAGAACTCCGGGATGCAGATCCCCGGGTTCCGCCGGAACCCGCAGGTCGTCGAGAAGGTCATGGAGCGGTACATTCCGCAGGTGACCGTCATCGGCGGGGCCCTCGTCGGGCTGCTCGCTGTGATGGCTAACCTGCTCGGCACCATCGGGCAGGTCTCCGGAACCGGCCTGCTGCTCGCGGTTTCTATCACGTACAAGCTGTACGAGGAGATCGCCGAAGAGCAGCTGATGGAGATGCATCCGATGATGCGCCAGATGTTCGGCAACGAGTAGCGAACATCCACACTCCTTTCTGTTCTCTTTCGACCCTGAGCGACTGCGTCGTGCGCAGCCCTCTCCCATCTGGGGGTAGTCACAGTGGCCGACGCGGACGACTTCTTCGAGCGACTCGACGAGGCCGCCCCAATCACCGACGACCGCACTGACCCGATCCGGTCGTTAGTCAAGCGAACAGAAGACGAACTCACACCACGGACACCGGGACCACCAGTATCCTTTTGCGAGTTGGTGGGCAAGATTAGGTATGAGTCTCACTTCCGACGACTTCGAGGAGTTTGTTTCCTCGGACCCTGACGATGACGAGACGGTCCCGCTCGGACAGGCTCTGTCAGAGCTGGGACTTGACGTCGAGGTCGACTCCGTGGAGGCCGTTCGTGACGTCCGCGAACGGTTATGAGTGTACTCCTCGACACGAACGTTCTCGTCGCAGCAGTTACTCGGGATACCGATCGGTCTGCGGAAGCAGTCGAACTGCTCGATCAGGTCGACGACCCGCTTGTTTCGGTTCTCAGCCTCATGGAACTGCGGAGCGTTCTGAGCAAAAAGAAACGGTTCGAACGGGATCGAATCGACGATATCGAGAATCGAATTACCTCTCGGATGACCGTGACGTTTCCCGACGCCTCCGACATGATGGCAGCGAATCGCCTCCAATCGGAAACGCTGTTGTACCCGATGGACGCGATGATCCTCTCGGCGGCCGACGCCGCCGACGCGACCCTCGTCTCGTTCGATTCCGAACTGGTCGAACACGGTGCGGAACTCCCGCGACGATTACTCGACGGGGACGAGTGAATCGGGACGCCACCGGCACGCTGAAGGATGCGACCGGAATGGAGGTCGCCGGTCTCGACCACCGTGTCGAACGTTGCCGAACCGAGGTGTTCTAGGTCGATGACAGACGATACTGTGAATAAAGCCACGCTCAAAGATCTAATGATTCACGAGGACGATCCTCCGGGCCCATCTCACACTGTGTTCACGAAGTAAATACAGCCGACTACTCATGCGCCAGATGTTCGGCAACGAGTAGCGCCGACCCCGCGGGACCGCCTTTTTTGCTCAACCGCCGAGCGACGCGTCCTGAAAGCGCCGGCCGCGCGTCGCGCCGATCTCCTGCGACTGCGGGAGTCGTGCGGACGCGGAGCCCCCGCCGCAGATCTCGTAACTCACCCCCACGGATCTCCCCGTTTATTGTCCCGGGCGGTCAACCGTGACCCATGGCAGACACGATCCTCGTGCCGCTCGAACTCCCCGACCCCGAGCCGCTGTCGCCGGTGTTGATCGAGGACCTCTCGTCGCTCGACGTCGTGGTGCTCGGCCACTACGGTCTGCCCGAGCAGACGCCGGCGAGCTCCGCGCGCGACCAGTTCGGCGACGCGGCGCGGGCGACGCTCGACGACGTCGCCGATGACTTCGCCGACGCGGGGGCCTCGGTTCGGACGCGGTTGGTGTTCGGGAAGGACCGCGCGGCCGCGATCCGACAGGTCGCGACCGAGGAGGGGTGTGCCGCCGAACTCGACCCCGCGCCGACCGAGGGTATCGGCCGGATCCTCGTGCCGCTTCCGGACGTCGCCGAGTTCGATCGCCTCCCGACGTTCATCGAGATCCTGAGCGAGGACTCCACGCAGCGGATTACGCTATTTCACGTCGTCGAGGGCGACGAGTCCCGCGAACACGGCGAGTCCGTGGTGGCGGAGACGCGGGAGCGGCTGGTCGAAGCCGGCTTCGACGCCGCGTCGCTCGACACGCTGGTCGTCGAGGGCGAAGAACACGACGAAGAGATCCTCCGCGTCGCCGCCGACTACGACGCCGTCGTGATGTACGAGCCGGAGTCGCGGCTCGGCGACCGCGTCTTCGGAACGCTCGCGGACCGCATCGCGGACGAGACCGACGACCCGGTCATCGTCGTCGACCGAGACTACTGACCGCGTTCCCGTCGTCGGCCGGTTACGAGTCGCCGCGGGGTTCGGCGACCTCGTCCTCCTTGTCGTCGTCCTCCTCGGCGTCGCCGGTTCCGTCCCCCTCTGTGGCGGCTTCGCCGACGGTTTCCTCGACGGTCTTTTCGACCTCTTCGCTCACCTTCTCGCCGACGGTCTCCTCGACGGTCTCTTCGACCTTCTCGCCGACGGTCTCTTCGACCTTCTCGCCGACGGTCTCCTCGACAGTCTTCTCGACCGTCTCCTCGACGGTTTCGCCGACGGTCTCCTCGACGGTTTCGCCGACCTTCTCCTCGACGGTCTTCTCGACGGTCTCTTCGACGGTCTTCTCGACGGTCTCCTCGACTGTTTCGCCGACGGTCTCTTCGACGGTTTCGCCGACCTTCTCCTCGACGGTCTTCTCGACGGTTTCGCCGACGGTCTCTTCGACCTTCCCCGTCACTTCCTCGCTGACGGTGTCGCTGACGTCGCCGGCGACCTCGCTGACCTCCTTGTTGACGGTCTCGCCGACGCTCTTTTCGACCTCTTCGCTCACCTTCTCGCCGACGGTCTCCTCGACGGTCCTCTCGACCTCCTTGCTCACCGTCTCGCCGACGGTCTTCTCGACCTCTTTGTTGACGGTCTCACCGACGGTCTTCTCGACCTCCTTGTCGACGGTCTCGCCGACGCTCTCTTCGACCTGCTTGCCGACCTGGTCCGCGACCTCGCGGGTCATCCAGTCCGGGTCGAACCGCGCCATCTTCCAGACGACGTGGATCACGTACGAGGCGAACACCCCGATCCCGAACGCGATCGCGACGTTGAACACCGGCAGCGTCGCGATGAGCACGATAGACAGGATGATCAGGGCCCCGTACGCGAGGTCGGTGAGCGCGTCCACTCGCGCCGGACTTACCATCCGTGCCCCTCCGTCTCGTCGCTGGCCGAATCGCGTCGCCGCGTGGCGTCTCCGTTCATACGTCCACATTCCGCGCCGACGGCGTAAAAGCCTCCCTCGTTGCGTCGCGCCGTCACGGTCGCCGCTTCCGAGTCCGCGCCCCCGGAGCGCGGTCCTTTTAGTGGGGATGGCCGAATCGACCGTATGGACATCGAAGAGGGCGGACTCACCGTCTCCGTCCCGGAGGCCCGCGACGGAGCCAGCGAGGGCACCGGCGGCGGCGTCTTCTTCAACCCGACCCAAGAGCTGAACCGCGACGTGACGGTCGCGACGCTGCGCGCCTACCGCGACCGCGAACCCCGCGTGGCATCGTACCTCGACGCGATGGCCGCTTCCGGGGTCCGAGGGGTCCGCGCCGCCGCCGAGGGGTACGACGTCACCTGCGCCGACGTCGACGCCGACGCGGTCGACCTCGCCGCCGCGAACCTCGACGACAACGGCCTCGACGGCGAGGCGGTCCACCGCGACGTCAACGCCCTGCTGTACGACGAGGGGCCCTTCGACGTCGTCGACCTCGACCCGTACGGCACGCCGATCCCCTTCGCCGACGCGGCGTTCGCGAACGGCCGCAACTTGGTCTGCGTCACCGCGACCGACACCGCGCCGCTCTGCGGCGCGCATCTCAACAGCGGGATCCGCAAGTACGGGGCGGTGCCGCGCAACACTGACTACCACCCGGAGATGGGGCTCCGGACGCTGATATCCGCCTTGGTGCGGACCGCCGCGCGGTACGACAAGGCCGCGACGCCGATCCTCTCGCACGTCTCTCGCCACTACGCGCGGACGTACCTCGAACTGGAGTCCGGCGCGCGCCCGGCCGACGACTGCCTCGACGAACTGGGGCACGTCGATCACTGCGAGGACTGCCTGTGGCGCTCGGCGACGCCGGGGCGCATCGCGGATCCGGTCGACGCCTGTCCGGTGTGCGGGAGCGATCGCGTGCTCACGGCCGGGCCGCTCTGGCTCGGCCCGGTCGCGGACGCCGACTTCGCGCGCGCGGTCCGCCGAGAGGTGACGGACGACATGGGCGAGGCGAAGCGGGCGCGCAAGCTGCTCGGCACGGTCGCGCGCGAACTCGACACCCCAACGCACTACGACCAGCACCGGCTGTACAAGCAGTGGGGCGAGCCCGCCATCGGCATGGACGAGTTCGTCGAGCGCCTGTGCGCGACGGGCCACGAGGCGAGCCGCGCGCACTACCGCGGCACGGCGGTGAAGAGTACGGCGTCGATCCCCGAGATGCGCGAGGCCGTCCTCGGCGACGACGCCGACTGACCGTCTCGCGCCGCGAACGCCTCCTCTAGCCCCGGCGGGCACCACCCCGTTTTTGTCGGTATCGGTCGAAACCCCGGACGTGTCCCGACACTCGCGCACCGCGCTCGGCACGGTCCGGCGCGTCGCCGACGTCGCCGTCGACCGACAGGTGACGTTCCTCGCCGCCGCCATCGCCTACTACGCGTTCGTCTCGCTCGTTCCCGCGCTCCTCCTCTTAGTCGTCGTCGCCACCGCCGTCTTCGGCGAGACCATCGCCGCGCAGTTGGTCGCGTCGACGGGCGACTTCCTCACGCCGGCCGGCGAGGAGGTGGTCGTCGACGCCGTCTCCTCCGCCGGCGGTCGGACCGGCGTGGGCCTGCTCGGGGTCGGGCTGCTGCTCTGGTCGACGCTGAAGGTGTTCCGCGGGCTCGACACGGCGTTCGTCTCGCTGTACGGCGGCGAGGAGACGCCGGGGTTCCTCAAGCAGGTCACGGACGCCGCCTCCGTCGTCGTCGGGGTCGGCGTCGGCATCGGGGTGATGGTCGTCGTCGGCGCGTTCGTCGCCGCCGCGGACGTGGTCCCGCTGGTCGGGACGGCGAGCGTTCTCGCCTTACCGGCCTTCCTCGCCGCCGTCTTCCTCCCGATGTACTACCTCCTGCCGCAGCCCCGGATCGGCGTCCGCGAGGCGCTGCCGGGCGCGGCGTTCGCGGCGGTCTGCTGGACGCTGCTACAGGCCGGATTTCAGCTGTACGCGGCCGGGGCCGCGCAGTACCAGGTGTACGGCGTCATCGGCGGCATCCTGCTCCTCGTCACGTGGCTGTACCTCGCCGCCGTCGTCGTCGTCCTCGGCGGCGTGATCAACGTGGTGCTCGCGGGCCGGGAGGCCGGCGGTGACGGCCTCACCGAGGCGGGGGACGACGGTCCCGGCGTCGCGTTCGGCGGCTCCGACGACGCCGCGTACCGGCAGTTACAACAGGACCGCGTCCGACCCACGGGTATGAACGGCGAGTCGGATCCCGACGGGGACGGCGACGAACGGCCGCGCGGCGCGCCGGACGTCGCCGCCCTCGAAGCGGAGGTCCGGGAGCTGCGGTCGCAGCTCGACGAGTTCGAAGACGACGTGGAACGCCGGACGGTCGACAAACCGGAGGTCGAGTCGGAGCTCAAACGATACGTCCGCTCGCGGATGCGCCGCGGCCACGCCCGCGGCTGGGGCCCGTACCTCGTGCTGCTGTACGGGACGGTGCTGACGCTCGCCGCGCTGACCTCGCTCGACGGGATCTACGCGGTCGGCGCGATCGTCGTCCTCGGGCTGTCGACGCTCGGCCTGTACACGATCTTCGTCGTCGTCGGCATCGGCCTCAACCTGATCGAGACGCCCGGCAAGGCGCTCGACTACGCCCGCCGCCGCGGCGATGACTGACACCGCGCCTCCCGGCCCGGCGACGATCGACGCCGCGCCTTCCGACCCGGCGGCGATCGGCCGCGTGATCGGCGCGTGACCGGACTCGTCGCCGCCGAGCGCGGGGTCGGCGAGACCGTCCTCGTCGACGCGCTCCCCGAGTTCGTCGTCGTCGCCTTCGCGGCCGTCACTCACCTCGCGGACCCGTGGTTCCTCTTCGCGCTGCTCGCGGTCGGCTACTGGTTCGCGGGCGACGGGGTCGCCGGTTCGCCGCGCCGCGCCGGCGCGACGGCCATCGCGGCGGTCACCTGCGCGTACGCCGCGACGGCGCTCGGGAAGGCGTGGTTCGCGGTCCCCCGGCCGCCCGGCGCGATGCCGCCGGCCGACGTCCCGACGTGGCTCCCCGCCCTCCTCTCCGGCTGGTACGAGGCGCAGGTGCTCTCGGACGGGTTCGGTTTCCCCAGCGGACACGCCACCGGCGGCGCGGCCGCGTACCTCGCGCTGGCGCTGCTGTACGACCGGTTCTGGACCGACCGCGCCCGCTATCTCGCGGCCGGAGCGGTCGCCGTCGCCGTCGCGGCCTCCCGGGTGATCATCGAGGTCCACTACCTCGTCGACGTGCTCGCGGGACTCGCCGTCGGCGCGGGGACCGTCGCCGTCGCGCTGTGGCTCGCAGGCGATCCGCGAGTCCGCCGGTCGACCGGCGCGGACGCGTCGGCCGGACCGACCGCCGAACTGGACCCCGCGCCGGCGTTCGCCCTCGCGGCGGTCGTCTCGACCGGCGCGCTGGCCGTCGCCGTCGCGGGCGGACACACGGGTGAGGTCGTCGAGGCCGGGATCGGCATCGCCACCGGCGCGGGGGGTGCGCTTGGTTGGCGGCTCGTCGACGGCGCGGAGCCGTCGGTCCCGGCCCGCGTCGCCGTCCCCGCGCTGGCGGTCACCGGCGGTCTCTGGATCGGCGCGTACGCCCTCGCGGGGACGCTCCCGGTGACGCTGGTCGCGACGACCGCCGCCGTGATCGTCGTCGTCGCGCTCCCGTCGCTGCCCGGGCGCGTCGGGCCGGCGCTCGGCGGACTGCGCGGCGCGTGAAAAAGTTCGGTCGCGGGTCGTCGGTCGCGGGCTACTCGGCTCGGGCCGAGTTCAGAACGTCTCCAGGTAGCGGTCCTCCTCCCACTGCGACACCTGGGTGAGGTACTCGCTGAACTCCTGGGACTTCGCCTCGGCGAACTTCTCGGAGGTGTGCGGGCCGAGCGCTTCCTGAAGCACCTCGTCGGTCTCTAGCTCCTCGACCGCCGCGCCGAGGTTCGGCGGCAGCGTCTCGATGCCGTACTCCTCGCGCTTCGCGTCGTCGAACTCGTAGATGTCCTCGCGGACCGGGTCGCCGGGGTCCGCACCGGTCTTGATCCCGTCGAGGCCGGCGGCGATGAGCGACGCCATGCCGAGGTAGGGGTTACAGGACGGGTCGGGGCTGCGGACCTCGAAGCGCGCGGAGACGCCCGCGGCGTCCGGGACGCGGACGAGCGCCGAGCGGTTCGTGTCGGACCACGCGACGTAGATGGGGGCCTCGTAGCCGGGCACCAGCCGCTTGTAGGAGTTCACCGTCGGGTTCGTGACGGCCGTGAACGCGGGGGCGTGCTCTAAGATGCCGCCCATGAACTGATAGGCCGTCTCGCTCAGGTTGAACTCGTCGTCGTCGTCGGAGAAGGCGTTGCCGTCCTCGTCGAACAGCGAGATGTGGCTGTGCATGCCCGAGCCGTTGATGTCGGCGATGGGCTTGGGCATGAACGTGGCGTGGAGGTCGTGCTGCTCGGCGACCGCGCGGACGACGGCGCGGAACGTCGCGATGTTGTCCGCGGTCGTGAGCGCGTCGTCGTACTTGAAGTTGATCTCGTGTTGGCCCTCGGCGACCTCGTGGTGGGAGGCCTCGATCTCGAAGCCCATCTCCTCGAGGGTGAAGATGATCTCCTTGCGCACGTCGGACGCGAGGTCCTTGGGGGCGAGGTCGAAGTAGCCGCCGTTGTCGTGCGGGATGGTGGTCGCGTTGCCGTCGTCGTCCTTCTCGAACAGGAAGAACTCCGGCTCCGGACCGATGGAGACGGAGTAGCCCATCTCCTCGGCCTCCGCGAGGACCGACTTCAGGACCTGCCGCGGACCGCCGACGAACGGTTCGCCGTCGGTGTCGACGATGTCACAGATGAGCCGGGCGGCCCCGCTGTCGCCGCTACCGTCGCTGCGCCACGGGAGCACCGCGAACGTGTCGGGATCGGGGACGAGCCGCATGTCCGACTCCTGGATGCGGACGAACCCCTCGATTGAGGAGCCGTCGAAGTAGATCCCTTCGGTAAACGCCTTCTCCGCCTGGTGGGCGGGGACGGAGACGTTCTTCACGACACCGAGGATGTCGGTGAACTGGAGCCGCAGGAAATCGACGTTCTGCTCCTCGATCTCGTCGAGTACCGCCTGTTCCTCGGCCGTGAGGCCGCCGTCTGGTTTCGCGTGTTCGTCCGTCATGTTCTGGACGGTTGAATCGTTATCTGCCAGTATAAAGGCCTTATCGCTTGACGCATGAACCGCCGGACAGGCAAAACTGCTGGACGTTCGTAAAATTCTAAACCCCCGGAAGCGTGGTTAGGTGTGATGACGTACGAAAACCTTGACGCGAAGCTCATCAACTCGCTGCTCAGCAACGGCCGCGCGAGCCTCCGGAGTCTGGGTGACGAACTCGACGTCTCGGTGACGACCGTTTCGAACCACCTCCGCGACCTCGAAGAGGAGGGCGTGATCCGGGGGTACACCCCCGTCGTCGACTACGACAAGATCGGGTACGACGTGACGGCCGTGCTCCAGCTCAAGGTCGAGGGAAGCGCGCTGCCTGACGTCACGGAGAAGCTGCGGCAGGAGAAACAGATGGTGAGCGTCTACGAGGTCACCGGCGACTACGACGTGATCGCCATCGGGAAGTTCACGGACACGGACGGGATGAACGACCAGATCAAGTCGATCCTCACGGACGCGGACATCCGGGAGTCGAACACGAGCGTCGTCTTGAACGCGGTCACGGAAAACGAGCAGTTCGACCTCGACGTCGAGGAGTAGTTCGGTCGGCCGCCGCGTCGGTCCGTCCCTCTCAGTCCTCCGCTCGCCGCGCCGCCGCCTCCAAGACCTCCACCGCCGGGAGCGGCTCGCCCGTCAGCGCGCGGATGTACGCGCCGCCCGCGATGGAGACGTGCGAGAAGTCGTCCTCGCTCAGGCCGTACATCTCGATCGCCCGCGAGGTGTCGCCGCCGCCGACGACCGAGAAGCAGTCCGTCTCCGCGATGGCCGCCAAGGCCCCGACGGTGCCGTCGGCGAACCGCTCGTCCTCGAAGACGCCGAGCGCGCCCTTCACGAAGACGGCGTCGGACTCGCGGATGAGCGGCTCGTAGTCGGCGACCGTCGCGGAGCCGACGTCGAGGTACCCCTCGGTCTTCTCGGCGATGTCGTCGACCGCGACCTCCGCGCGCTCGCCGTCCGGTCCCTCGTACGCGAGGTCGCTCGCGAGGTGGATCGCGTCCCCGCGCTCGTCGAGGACCGACTCGATCAGCTCGCGGTTCCGCTCCCACTGCTCGTCGAACAGGTCCATCCCGCCGACGTCGCTGCCGACGGGGTGGCCCGCGGCGCGCAGGAACAGCTCGCCGGCGACGCCGCCGAGGAGGAAGCGGTCGACGCGGTCGTCGAGGGCGTCCATCACGCCGATCACGTCGGTCGCCTTCGTCCCGCCGACGACCATCGTCACGGGACCGTCGAACTCGCGGGTCGCGATGGCGGTGTTCGCCTCGTACTCCGTCTCCATCACGCGGCCCGCGTACGCGGGGAGGACGAGCGGGAACCCGACCAGCGAGGCGTGTTTGCGGTGGGCCGCCGAGTAGGCGTCGTTGACGTACGCGTCGAAGTGCGGCGCGAGCGTCCGGACGAACTCAGTCTCGGCCTTCTCCTCGGGCTCCGCTTCGGGGAGCTCGTCCTCGCACATCCGGGTGTTCTCCAACAGGAGGACCTCGCCCGCGCCGAGGGCGTCGATCGCTTCCAGCGCCTCCTCGCCGTCCGTGTCGGCGACGAACGCCACGTCGCGGTCGACGTGGTCGGCGAGGATCGCCGCGTGACCGGCGAGCGACGTGAAGTCGTCGCGGCCGGGCCGGCCCTGATGGGCCATGAGGACGACCCGGTGACCGGCGTCGGCGAGTTCGCGGACCGTCTCCGCGTGGCGCTCGAACCGGCGGTTGTCCTGCGGTGATCCGTCCTCGATGGGCGAGTTGAGGTCCAGTCGAACGAGGACGCGCGAGTCGGCCAAGAGGTCGTCGATGGTGTCGAACGCGGGCATGGGTGAACGGTCGTCGATGAGCTATTTAACTGGCGGCGCTTCGGGGCGCGGCGGGCCGACTCCTGTCCGATCGGAGCCGACAGCGGACGCGTCCGACGATAGGGCCGTCTACGCCTCGTCGTGGACGTACGCGGCCATGTCGAGCATCCGGTTCGAGAAGCCGTACTCGTTGTCGTACCAGGTGAGGATCTTCAGCAGCTTCCCGCCGGCGATGACGTTCGTCGACTGGAGGTCGACGTAGCTGGAGAAGGGGAGCCCGACGATGTCCGAGGAGACGACCTCGTCGTCGGTGTAGCCGAGGACGCCGGCGAGCGGGCCGGAGTCGGCCGCGTCGCGGAATGCCGCGTTGACCTCCTCCTCGGTGACGGTCTCGCCGAGGCTGACGACGAACTCGGTGAGGGAGCCGGTCGGGACCGGGACGCGCATCGCCATCCCGTCGATCTTACCCTCGAGCTGCGGCAGGACCTCCTGGGCGGCACCGGCCGCGCCGGTGGAGGTGGGGACGATGTTCTCGGCGGCCGCGCGGCCGCGGCGGCGCTTGCTCATGGGGCCGTCGATGAGGGCCTGCGATCCGGTGTAGGCGTGGACGGTGGTGAGCGTGCCGGCGTCGATGCCGAACTCCGCGTCGAGCACCTTCGCGACGGGGGTGATGGAGTTCGTCGTACAGGAGGCGTTCGAGACGACGTCGTCGCCCTCGTACTCGTCGTGGTTGACGCCGTAGACGAGCTGTTTGACCGCCTTCTCGCCCTTCGGGGGGGCCGAGATGATCACGGTGTCCGCGCCGCCGTCGAGGTGCGCGCCGGCGTCGTCGCGGGTGCGGAAGATGCCCGTACACTCCAGGGCGACGTCGACGTCCAGCTCGTCCCAGGGGAGGTCGGCGGGGTCTTGAACGTTGAACAGCGGCACCTCGGTGTCGCCGACCGTCAGCGCGTCGCCGTCGCGCTCGACGCCGTCGAGCCGGCCCATGACGGTGTCGTACTTGGCGAGGTAGCCCATGTCGTCGAAGTCCATCACGTCGTTGATCCCGGCGAGTTCGATCCGGGGATGCTCCAACACCGCGCGGAACACGTTGCGCCCGATGCGGCCGAAGCCGTTGAGCCCCACCCGTACGACCTCGTCGTCGCTCACGTCGTCACCGGCTGACAGATACGATTTACTCATGTTCGAAAAAGGCGAGCCGCAACTACTTAAATCCGGCTCAGTCGCCCGGAGATCGTCATAATCGTTCGAATTTATTACGATCGCCGTCGCCGATCCGCCCCGCCGCTGGCGGGTCGTCGCCCGTCGGCCCGGCCGTCACTGGTCGGTACCGGACGGATACCGGCCGATACGGCGACCGACAGAAGGCTTATCGGGGTCACCGACTTCACGTGAGGTATGGACAGAGACGACCGCGACGATCCGTTCGGAGACTTCTTCGAGGAGATCGAGCGGATGATGAACGAGATGGCCACCGGTGACGCCCCGTCGGCCGACGACGCCGGGTTCGGCTCCGACACCCACGTCGACGCGTACACCACCGAGGACTCGGTCCGTCTCGTCGCCGATCTCCCCGCCGTCTCGAAGGACGACCTCTCGCTCCGCTGCGACGGCGACGCGCTCACCATCTCGGCCGTCTCCGACCGGCGCGAGTACGACGAGACGGTCGATCTCCCCGCGCCCGTCGACGAGCACTCCGCGGACGCGACGTTCAACAACGGCGTCTTGGAGGTCTCGTTCGACCGCGACGACGACAGCGCGTCGATCGACCTCGTCTGAGTCGGCCCGTCACCCCCCGCTTCTCACTCGTCCTCGGCGGTTCGCCTGACGAGCGTCGCGAACCGGTCGTAGAAGTCGTCTTCGTACTTCGTCGCGGCGTCGACGGTCGGTCGCGCGTTCGTCTCGTTGATCACGAGGCGGTCGTCGGTCTCCAACAGGTCGACGCCGAGGTAGTCGATCCCGAGCGCGTCGGCCGCGCGCTCCGCGAGGTCCCGCGCCTCGGGGTCGAGGTCGACGCCGCGGGCCGTCGCGCCGCGGTGGACGTTGTGCTTCCACCGGCCGGCCGCGAGCGCGTCGGCGTCGAGTTCGCGTCGCACCGCGCCGGCGCACGCGCCGTCGACGACCATCGCGCGGTAGTCGCGCGCGTCCGGGAGGAACTCTTGGATCAGGAACGACTTGTCGCCGGTGGCGCGGTAGTCGTGGATCAGGTTCAGGTAGTCGACGACGCCCAGGAGCGAGTCGAGGTCGGTCGCGGCCGCGACGCCCACGCCGCGGGTCGCGGAGTTCGGCTTCACGACGACGGGGTACGAGAACTCCGCGACGGCGTCGACGACGACCGACTCGTCGACCGGGTTCGACACGAGCGTCGTCTTCGGCGTCGGCAGCCCCGCGGCGTCGAGCGTCGCCAGCACGCCGGCCTTGTTGCGCGAGGTGACGACCGTGTCGCGGCCGTTCACCCACGGGACGCCGAGGCGCTCGTCGACGACCGCGCCCTCCATCAGGCGGGTCGGGTAGACGAGGCCCACGTCGAAGCCGTCGAACTCCTCGCCGTCGACCGTCGCCGCTTCGCCGTCTCCCCCGCTCGAAACACGGAGCGACCGCTCTTTCGCTCGGACGTGACCCACCTGGACGCCGCGGTCCGCGAGCGGCCCGCGAACGCGCTCGAACGTCTCCGCGTCGGTGGTCATCGCGAGCCGGATCATACCCGTGTTGCGGGTCGGTCGAACTTAAAAACGTGGAGCGCGGCGCGACGGCAGCGACGCCTTCCGACGGGCGGCCGGGGCTCTGGCGGTGTTCGCCGTCGCTCCGCCGGCAGCGACTCACAGACAGGCGACCGCGCCCCCGGCGACGTCCCCCGTCGATCGACGCGAAACGGCTTACTGTAGGTGGCCTTCCTCGCGGAGCTGTTCGGCCTCGCTCTTCTCATAGCGCCACGAGATGTCGGCCTTCTCGTCCTGCCAGTCCCACGGCTCGACGAGGACGATGTCGTCTTCGCGGATCCACACCCGCTTTTGCATCCGGCCGGGGATGCGCGCGGTTCGCTGTTTCCCGTCCGCACAGCGCACTTTGACGCGGTTCGCGCCGAGCATCTCGACGACCTCCGCGAACACCTCGTCGTCGTCGGGCATCCGGAGGTCGTTCCGACCGCCACCGTCTCCGTTGCTCATGCGTACGCGGTGATACGCGCTCGCGGAAATAAAAGGGCCGCTCTCTGCCGGGGCGACGCCGACGCGTTCCCGGGGCGTCGTCGCGTCGCGTCCGCGCGGATCAGTCCGATTTAACACCGCTCGACGGAGACCTGACGACATGCGAAACAAACTCGGTCTCGAAGGCATCGCCGGGCTCTTCCTCGTCGTCGCGGCGGTCGGTATCATCACCTACCGCGACCCCGTCATCGCCGGGGCGATGATGGTGCTGCTCGCCGGCCTCGCCCTGATCGCGAAGGGGCTCGCCGACACCGTCATGCGGTCGTTTGGACTGAAGTGAGCCGTCCGCGAGCGGGCCGATCCCGGTGAGTCAACCGACGACGCGACGTTCACAGTTCTCCCGAAAGAGTCATAATCGCCGACCGTCCCCCTCGGGTATGGTCGAAGTACCTGCCGTCGCGGTCGAACTCGTCGAACTCCTCGCCGTCACCGTCGGCGCCGGCGCGGCCGCCGCGGTCGGCGTCGTGCTCGAACAGTTCGGACTCTCCGCGGTCTCGGGCGGCGAACTCGTCCTCGGCGCGTGGGCCGTCGGCATGGGGCTGCTCGCGCTGTACGTGGGGCTCGTCGGCCTCGGGTACGAGCAGGCGCTCCCGCGGCTGCGCCGGCTCGCGAGCGGCGAGTAGGCCTCACAGCGACCCGTCTTCGGCGAGCTCACGCACCCGATCCGCGCGCTCCCGGATCGCCGCCCACTCCTCGTCGCCCTTCTTGTCGACGTGCGAGTACATCAGCCCCATCCGCCCCGTGCCGCGGAGCGTCTCCTCGTTCTCCTTCAGGAAGTCCCAGTAGAGCGCGTTGAACGGGCAGGCCCCCTCGCCCGTGGTCCGCGAGACGGCGTACCGGCAGTCGGCGCAGTGGTCGCTCATCCGGTTGACGTAGTTCCCCGAGGAGGCGTACGGCTTCGAGGAGAGCACGTCGGTACCGAACGACCCCATCGCGACGACGTTCGGCGTCGTCACCCAGTGGTAGGCGTCGACGAAGCCGAGGTGGAACCACTCGTTCACGTCGGCGGGGTCGACGCCGTACACCAGCGCGAAGTTCGACAGCACCATCAGCCGCTCGATGTGGTGGGCGTAGCCGAACTCGCGGACGTGCCCGACCGCCTCCGAGAGACACCGCATGTCCGTCTCGCCGTCCCAGTAGGCGGGGGGGAGCTCCCGCTCTTGATCCAACTGATTCGCGTCCGCGAGCTCCGGCATCGCCTCGCGGTACACGTGGCGCATGAACTCCCGCCAGCCGACCACCTGCCTGACGAACCCCTCGGCGGCGTTGAGCGGCACCGGTGCCGGCTCGTCGGCCTCGGCCGCCCCGTCCTCGACCGCCGTCCCGCCCCCTCCGAACTCGTCGAGCGACGTCGTCGCCCCGCCCGCCTCGCCGTGGTCGTCCGGGTCGTACGCGCCGGGTTCGACCCCCCGCTCCTCGTAGGCGCGCTCGACCGCCCGTACCGGCTCGCGCGGGTCGAGCAGGCCGAGGTTGATCGCCGGCGAGAGCAGCGAGTGCGAGAGGAACGGCTCGCCGCCGACCATCGCGTCCTCGTACCGCCCGAACGCGGGCAGCCCGTCCCGGACGAACCGGTCGAGCGCCTCGCGGGCCTCGCCCCGAGTTACCGGCCACCGGAACCCGTCGAGCGCGTCGTTCCCCCACGTGTCGAACCGGTCGCGCACCCACGCGTGGGTCTCGCGGGTCAGCTCGTCCGGTTCGAACGTCGGCCGCCCCGGCGGGGTCCAGTCGTCCGGCGGGGTCTCCTGATTCAGGTCGTCGTAGTTCCACTCGCCGCCGACCGGCTCGTCGCCGTCCATCAGCACCCCCGTCTCGCGGCGGACGTGCCGGTACCAGTGCTCCTGTCGGTAGGTCCGCTCGGCCGCCCCGTCGTCGCCGAGAAGCGGCTCGTCGTCGTCCCCATCGTCGTCGCCGGCCCACTCGCGCCAGTCGGCCGGCGTCGTCCAGAACAGCTCGTTGTCGACGAGTTCGAGGGTGCCGCCGCGCTCGGCGACCAGCTCGCGGAGCCGCTCGCCGGCGCCGTGGCTCGCGGGGCGCATGAGCCGGAGGCGCGGTCCGCCGCCGTCGTCGCCGTCGCCGTCGTTTTCCCCGGTCGTCCGCTCGGCGAAGAACTCGTCGAGCCCCTCGCCGAACGACTCCGCGCGCACGTACGTCACGTCGTGGCCGCGCTCGCGGAGGTCGTCGCGGAAGTGCCGCATCGCCGAGAACACGAGCGTCAGCTTGTGGGCGTGGTAGCGCTTCCGATCGGCGAACCCGTGGGCTTCGATCAGCAGCACGTCGTCGGCCCGATCGAGGACGTCGAGGTCGGGGTTGAGCTGGTCGCCGAGCAGCCAGCAGGTCGTCCGGTCGCTCACGAAATGATCAACGGTCCCGACTCTCATAGCTCCGGCGGCGTCGCCGGCCCACGGTGCTCCCGCGCTCCGCCCGCGGCTCCGCGTCGTCTCCGGTTCCGCCCCGTCCGCGGTTCCGTCTCCGCTGCGGCTCGGCGTCGCTCGCCTCCGTGTCATCCGCGGCTTTTTGTCGGGTCGTCGTGTCGAGCGAGCCATGGACGACATTCTCACGAACTGGTTGCTCGGGCTGATCGCCGCCCTCCTCGCCGTCCTCGTGCTCGACTCGACCGGAGAGTCCTTCCTCGCGCCGCTCTCCCCGGTCGCGAACGTGCTCGCGCTCGTGACGTTCCTCGCGTTCGTCCTCCTCACCGGCGCGTTCCTCGTGTACACCGCGTCGTTCCGGGACCTCTAGCGCGCGCTCTCGCGGCCCGCGTCCGACGCGTCGATGAAAAAGAAAAGGGGCGTTCCGAACCGCCCGTACGGCGTCAGCGACGCCGCGCGAGCAGCGCCGCACCGAGCAGCGCGAGCAGCGCGACGACCGGACCGAACCCGGGCGCCTGCTCCTCGAGCGTCGTATCGCCGCCGCTCTCGGCGTCGGTGCTCTCCGCGTCGCCGCTCTCGGTGTCGGCTGTCGCGTCGCCCTCGACGACCGAGACGCTGCCGGCGTCGACGCCGTCGACCGCGAACGAGTACTCGCCCGTCTCGTCGACCGGCGTCGAGAACAGCACCTCGATCGACTCTCCGCCGGGCACCGTCACCCGCTGGTCGGTGCGCTCCTCGCCGTCGACGAGCAGCGTGACGGTCGCCGCCCCGTCGGCGGCGCCGTCGTTCGTCACGGTCGCGGTCACCTCGACGACGTCGCCCGCGGCGACTTCCTCGGCGGTGACGCCCGCCTCCGTCACCGCGACGTCCGCGGTGGCGACGCCGACCGCGAACGACGAGAACGCGTCGACCTGCGCGGCGAACTCGTAGCGTTCGCCCTCGGTGGAGACCGCCTCAGTGTCGATCCGCTCCCAGCCGTCCGCGTAGCGGTACAGCGCCACGTTATCCGCGGACGCGTTCTCCGGGAGCGCAGCCGGATCGACCGCGAACCGCAGCGTCGCCGACCGGATCCGGTCGGTGCCGATCGGCTCTACGCCGAGGTAGCCGACGGGCTCGGCGCCGTCCAGCGCGGACGCGCCGCCGGTCGGCCGTTCGGCGACGTTCGTCACTTCGATGCGGTAGTCGTCCGGTTCGAGCCGGTGATCGACGGTCATCGACCGGAGCGAGACGCCGGCACCGGAGACGGCCCCGGCGACGTCGACATCGACCGGGTCGTTGCCCGGCACGTCCTCGACGCGGAGCGTCGCGCCGTCGTCGACGGAGATGACGTCGACGCTCGGCCCGTCGGGCGTCGAAGCGCCGACCTGTCCGCCGCCTCCGCCGCCTCCGCCGCCCCCGCCGCTCGGTGCGCCGGACGAACCGCCGTCGCTGCCATCACTGCCGTCGCTGCTGTCGCTACCGTCGCTGCCGTCGCTGCCGTCGCTGCCGTCGCTACCGTCGCTGCCGTCGCTACCGTCACTGCCGTCGCTACCGTCACTGCCGTCACTGCCGTCGCCGCCGTCGCTGCCGTCGCCGCCGTCCGGACCGTCTCCGAGCGACGGGAACGTCAGGTCGACTTCGACGGCCTCGCCCGGCGTACACGACGCGGTCTGGTCGGCGGTCGCGCCGCTCGCGAGCCGGAACTCGATGGTTTCGCTTCCGTCGCCGGCGGCGCACTGTACCGTGAGCCGCTCGGCGAGCGGGTCTGCCCCACCATACTGACCGTCACCGTCGACCGCGGTCTCGTCGACGACCTCGCCGTCGAGGACGGCCTGGACCGTCGTGCCCTCTGGCGCTGGCTCACCGTCGACCGCGGCGGACCCGTAGAACTCGGCCGGCGGATCCGGCTGTGCGGCCGCCGGACCGGCGGCGGCCAGCGGCGCGAGCAGGACCACGGCGACGACGAGCAGCGTTCTGGTGGTGTTTCTCATGTGTGTTCGTTACTGGATCTCGCCCTGCGTGTCGTCGGTTTCGAGCGTCTGGATCTCGTCGAGCGCGGTGGCACCGCTGTCGGACAGGGTCCCGGTGACCGTCACGTCCTCGGCGCCGGCGTCGACGCTCACCCAGTACCCGGTGTACGGGCTCACGATCTGGTCGCCGGGCTCGTCACTCAGGACGCTGAACGCGGGCGCCTGCCCGGACGCGTCCTCGGTGCTTTCGAACCACAGCGGCTCGCCGTTCCGCGTCGCCGTCGTGTCGTCCACGAAGTCCGGCTGGTCGGCGGCGTTGCCGTAGAGGTGGTTCACCTGCGCTTCCTGGCCGTTGAGGACGCTGGAGAACGCGGTGCTCACCGTGGTCTTCTTCGGCGCACCGACGAGGTTCCATCCCTCTTCGAGCTGCTTCACGCCGGGGCTGGCCGTGCCCTCGGACGGGTACTCGAACGCGACCGTCGCGTCCTCGTCGAGGTCGGTCACGACGAACGCGTCGAGCGCGCCGATCGACTCGTTGGCCATGTCGCCGCCGGGGACGAACTCGTCCTCGGAGGCGTCGTACGCGAACACGGACGCGCCCGCGGGCAGGTCGGAGAAGACCTCACCGACCGTCCCCTCGACCGCCGCCGGGAAGGCGACGACCTGCGGGTCGGTCGTGTCCGGCGTGGCCTCGAGCGTCAGCTCGTGGCCGAACTCCTGGGTGTTCTCCGGCTTCTGGACGCTGACGTCCGACTGCGAGACGGTCAGGAACGGGTCGTAGAGCACGTCGCCCTCGAAGGCGGCGCTCTCGTCGACGTCCGAGTGCGAGACGCTCGCGTCGGTGTCGTAGTAGTTGAACAGCGCCTCGACGGTGGCCGGCCCGTCGTTGGCGACGTCGACGGCCTCCTCGTCGAGGAGGTCGTTGTACGTCGCGTACGGCGGCTGCTCGGCGTCGAACGCCTGGAAGTAGATGCCGGTGTCGTACGCGTCGAGCACGTTGCGCTCGACGTCGACCGGCTCGTCGGTGCCGGCCGCGTCGATCGCGATGCCGACGCCGACGTCGTCGACGTCGTTGTCGGTCACGCTCGCGTCGACGTCGATCGCGCTCACCGCGATGCCGTCGCCGGCGCTCTCGACGCCGTTCGACTCGATCGTCGCGGTCGAGGCCGCGCCGACCGTGATGGCACCCTCGTCGATCTCGCTGACGTCGTTGCCGGCGACGCTCACGTCCGCCGCGTCGGAGACGTCGATGCCGGACCCGGCGTCGCTGACGTCGTTGTCCGCGGCAGTCACGTTCGAGGCGTTCGAGACGGAGAGACCGTTGTCGAGGTGGTCAGCGATCGTGTTCGACCCGGCGGTGACGTCGCGCGCATCGGAGACGATCACGCCGCCCACGTCGTTGCTCTCGACGAGGTTGCTCGACACGTCGAGCGCTTCGACGGCGGTGACCGAGATGCCGTATTCGAACGAATCAGCCCCCGGATCGTCGTTGTTCGTCACTTCGTTACCGGTCACCGTCGTCGCGCCGTCCGCGACGCCTTCGACGACGATCCCGTCGTCCTCGTTCGCGTCGACGAGGTTGTCGGTCACGTCGAGCGCGCCGATGACGTTACTCACGTCGACGCCGTCGGCGTTACCGGTCACGTCGTTGCCGGAGACCGCGAGGCCGCCGGAGACGTCGGACGCGGCGATCCCGCCGCCGCTGCCGTCGACGAGGTTGTTCTCGACGGCCGCGCCCGCGGCGATCGCGGACAGGTCGATGCCGCCGTCGCCGTTGGCCGTGACGTCGTTCGCGGCGACGAGCACGTCGCCCGACTCGGCGATCGAGACGCCGGCACCGGCGTCGTCCGCCGCGTCGATCGCGTTGGACTCGACCGTCACGCCCTCGGTACCGGTGACGGAGACGCCCTCGACCTCGCTGTCGAGGATGTCGTTACCGCTCACGGTGGCGTTCGAGCCGCCGTCAGCGATCACGCCGCCGAGGTTGTTCTCGATCAGGTTGTTCGTCACGTCGAGGTCGTCGACCGCGCTGGCGTTGACGCCCCACGCGCCGCTCGCGGCGATCTCGTTGTTGTCGATCGCCACGTTCGCGGAGCCGCCGGCGACGAAGACGCCGTTACCGTCGGCCCCGTCGATAACGTTCCCCGTCGCGGTGACGCCGTCACCGGCGAGGAAGAGCCCGTCGGCGAAGCCGTCAGACGTGAGGTCGTTGTTCAGGACCTCGTTGTCGTTCCCGGCGACGGCGACGTCGTAAGTCCCGCTGTCGCCCGACCCGACGGACGGGAACGCGTTGTTCTCCACCGTCGCGTCGTCGCTCTCCAAGTGGAGCGAGATGTCGGTCTCGCCGTCGTCGTAACCGGACGGCGTCGCCGTCGTGAACGTGTTGTCCGCGACGGTGTAGCCGTCGGGCTGTTCGCCGCCGGAGACCGGGCCGCCCTCGACGAACGCGAGCGACTCCGCGCTCGCGCCGGGCGCGACGGTGAACGTGTTGTCGATCAGCTCGTTCCCGTCGTCGGGTGCGCCCTGCGACATCGGATCCGCGTCGAACCCGACGCCGCCGTCGCCGGCGACGACGATGTTGTGCGAGAAGTCGAGGTTCTTGACGTTGTCAGTCCCGGAGCTCCCCGAGAGGAGCACGCCGGTCCCACCGTCGCCGCCCACGATCGTCATGTGGGTAACGGTGAGGCCGTCGGTCTGAACGTCGAGCGCGGGCGCTGCGGGGTCGTCGGCCTCGAGCCGCACCCCGTCGGACTGGTCGTCTCCCTCGGTTTCGCCGATCAGGTCGACGTTCGTGTCGACCACGACGTTCTCCGTGTAGTCCCCCTCTGCGACGTACACGGTGAAGGCGGACTCGGCCTCCTCCAGCGCCGGTCCGAGCTCGTTGAATATCTGGTCCGATTCGTTCACCTCTCCCTCCTCGAAGTCGTCGTCGACGAGGATCTCGTCGCTCTCGAGGTTGTCCTCGTCGGAGGGGAAGTTACCCGTGTGATCCGCCGCGGCGGGTCCGACCGCGACCCCGGCCACGGCGACCATCGATACCACCATCGCCAGGGCCATCAGTACGGCCCCGGCCGACTGCCGAACGCTTCCACCGTCCGTGTCTGTCGAATACATAGTTGGCTGTGACGCCAACGCAATGTAGAATAATAGCACATATTAGTGCGTTTACCGTACATCTGTAGCCAGTGTTGGACACTGAACCGACGAAATCGAACGATTGCCACACAATCTACGCGAATCGCACATCTACGAACCGACAATCTAAGACGATCGCCGCACGAGCAGCTGCGTCGCACTCGAAACCGTCGGCGTGACAGAACGGGCCGCGAACACGTGCGTGCCTCGCACAGAACGCTACAGTGAATTAGTTTGCGGCCCGCACTTTTGCGGCACCGACGCAGTCCGTCGATTTCTCTCGGCACGTCGTCTCCGGCGACTCGGTCGACGCGACGCGCGGACGATCCCCGCCGCCGTCGACCCGCTGCTCGCGGCGAGCCGGGCCCGACCGAACGGGAGGTCGCCTCGAACGTCGTCCCGACCGAGCAGCTCGCCGCGGCGCTCGGCCGGGCCGGATCGCGCGCCGTCGCGCTCGCTGCGTCGGGGCGTTCGGCCGACCGGCCGCGTCGCTCGGGCCCGCACTCCCGCGCTCGCGGGACCGGTCGCGCGGACCGCACGCTGTCGCACCCCCGCTCTCGTGTGCGCCGCGCACGAGTGCGCGTACCGCTCACCGACCGTCGAAAAGATCGAACCTCGCTGTCTGAGCTCGTCTACTCCCGCTCCTCTACCGTGTGCGCGCGCTGCTCGAACCGCTCGAAGCGGTCGTCCGCCCACGCCCGGACGTCGTCGTCGACGTCGAACCGCAACAGCACCCGGACGAGATTGTCACCGTCGGTCGTCCCGAGCTGGACCCCCTCCGCCGTGGCACCGACGTAGTACGGCAGCGTCCCGTCGTACTCCAACACCGTACACTGCCGGCGGACGTCCGCGAAGAGCTCCGCGTACCGGTCTGCCGACCGTAGCCGGTCCACCGCCGCCGACTCCAAGACGATCTCGACCTCGCCGTCGTCGGTCCGGGCCGTCCGTCGACACGCTTGGAGGATCTGTCGGTTCACGGCCGGTAGCGCCGCGCGGACCGCCGTCGAGCGCTGGATGAGCGCGACCTGTTCCTCGACCGGCGCGTACGGGTTCGTCGAGTCGGCCGTCGTGATGTCCGCGCGCTCGAACTGCCGTAAGTCGAGCCCGAGTCGCTCAACGTCGAGCCAGCGAAGCGCCGGGCGGAGTTCGACCGCCAGCGACGCGCTCTCCGTGAGCGCCATCAGGTCGTCTACGATCATCCGCCCGCAGTCCGTGATCTCGTACCCGTCCGGGGTGTCCTCGATCCATCCCCGTTCGACCAAGGCGTTCAGGTTCCGCGACACGGTCGTGCGGACGCCGTCGACCCGTTCGCGGAGCTCCCGCTTCCCCACCGTCCCTCGACGCCGCAGGGAGTCGAGCACCCGGACGCGCACCGGCGACCGGGTGAGGAAGGCGATCTCGTCTATCGCGTCGTCGGTCACGGCGCCGTCGCCGCCTTCGCCGCCGTCGCCGCCGGCGGTCCGGCTCACCTCGGTCGCGGACGGGTCGCTTCGGCCCAGCGACCCGGCCTCCTCCGGCCGTCCGCCCGCCGTCGCGTCGACCCCGCTGGACTCTCCCTCGTCGCTCATTCGGCCGTCTCCCCCGCGCGTCTCGACGCCGGCTCGGCCGCCGCTCCGCCCCTCCGCGGACAATCGAATCGGTCTCTTCCCCGAACGTCGCCCCTGCCCGTTCGCGTTCGGTTGTTTCGGCACACCTGTTAGACATTATCTCATACAGCGCTTCGGGTATGGTTATACGGCTCTCGTCACACTTCAGGCGGCAGTTGAACCCGCTTCTGTCCGCTCTCGCTCCACCGCGACCGGCGCTCGCTCTCCTCTCGTTCGGCATCGAGGGCCGGTTGAACCGCCGACACCGGACGGATCCGGGCCGCCGCGGGTCGGTCCGGTGCCCGGAACCGACGCCGGGATTTTTACTGCGCCTCGTCGTGACCGGCGTATGGAGTACACCACGCTCGGTTCGACCGGCACGACCGTCTCGAAGATCTGTCTCGGCTGTATGAGCTTCGGCGACTCCGACTGGCGCGAGTGGGTCCTCGACCCCGAGGCGGGCCGCGAGCTCGTCGAGCGCGCGATCGATCTGGGCGTGAACTTCTTCGACACCGCCAACATGTACTCGAACGGGGAGAGCGAGCGCGTCCTCGGCGATACGCTCGACGGGTACGACCGCGACGAGTTCGTCGTCGCCACGAAGGGGTACTTCCAGATGGACGAGTCGAACCCGAACTCCGGCGGCCTCTCGCGGAAGGCCATCGAACAGGAACTGTCGAACTCCCTCGACCGGCTGGGGATGGACACGATCGACCTCTATCAGATCCACCGCTGGGATTACGACACGCCGATCGCGGAGACGCTCGCCGCGCTCGACGACGCCGTCCGGCGCGGCGACGTGCGGCACGTCGGCGCGTCGTCGATGTGGGCCCACCAGTTCGCGGAGTCGCTCCACGCGAGCGACCGCGAGGGGTACGAGCGGTTCGCCACGATGCAGAACCACTACAACCTCGCGTACCGCGAGGAGGAGCGCGAGATGCTCCCGCTCTGTGGGAAGGAGGGGATCGGCGTGATGCCGTGGAGCCCGCTCGCGCGCGGCTACCTGACGCGCCCCCACGACGAGGTCGACGCCACGCTCCGCGGCGAGACGGAAGAGCACCTCTACGCGCACCCCTACCGCGAGGGCGGCGGCCGAGCGATCAACGAACGGGTCGAGGAACTCGCCGCGGAGAAGGGCGTGAAGATGGCCCAGATCGCGCTCGCGTGGCTGTTCCACAAGGAGTCGATCGACACGCCCATCGTCGGCACGACGAGCGTCGAGCACCTCGAGGACGCGGTCGAGGCGCTCGATATCGACCTCTCCGACTCGGACCTCGACTGGCTCGAAGAACCGTACGAGCCGGTCCGCGTCTCCGGCCACGAGTGACGACGGAGCGCGGACGGCCGCGTTCGACGCCTAAATCACGTTTTAGGGATATGTTGACAACGTATTTGTGTGTCAACAAATACCAAACGCCTATGACCGACGACGCCGACCGATCGCGGGTCCGTTCGCGCACCGAGTACTCTCGCGCCCGGACGCGGTGTCCGAACTGCGGCGACCGCGTGCCCGCGGCCGGCGGGGACCGCGAAGCGACGGAGTGCCCGAACTGTCACCGCATGGTTCGGACCTGACGCCGGCGCGGGCCGGTCGGCCGACCGGCGGCCGCACCCCGCCGCCCGCGCCGCACGTCGTGGACTTATAAACACACCGTCGCGGACGCCACGGCAACCCTTTTCGGCCGCGCCGCCGAACGCTCGCGCATGGCAGACGACGACGCCACCGACCCCGAGAACGGCGAGGCCGGCGAACAGGGCGACTCCGACGACGGCGAGGAGAAGTCCTTCCGCGAGCGCGTCGAAGAGATCCGGGAGCGACGCGAAGAGGAGCGCGAGGAGGGCGACCGGCCCGACCCCGAAGAGATGATGGGCGGCGGCGGCCCGCCGGGGATGGGCGGTGGCGGCGGCGGCAACCCCTTCGCGCAGATGATGTCCGGCATGATGGGCGGCGGCGGCCCCGGCGGCGCGGGCGGCCCGCCCGGCATGGGCGGCGGTCCCGGCGCGCAGGGCGAGCGCGGCGGCCGCGGCGACGACGGCGGCAACGAGGAGCTCGTCCGCGAGGTCCGCCAGCTCCGCGACGAGGTCCGCGACGCGACCCGACAGCTCCAGCGCATCGCGCAGGCGCTCGAAGACGACTAATCCCCTCGCGACGCTTCTCCGCTTTTCGACCCGGCCAGCGGCGCGCTAGTCGACCAAGTAGTAGTGAGCGCGTGGCGTGAACCGACGTCCGTAAAAAACCTCGTCGTCGACCGCTCGTTATCTTAACACTCCGACCAGCCGCACGACTCGCACGTCTTACAGCCCTCGGAGTAGTAGAGGTTCATCCCGCCGCACTCGGGACACTCGGGCGACTCGCCCGCGGCGATGAGCTCCTGCGTGGAGTCGTCGGCGCCGGCGGCGTCGTCCTCGCCCGTCGGCGCGACCCCGCTCGGCGCGTCGGTCGCCGTGCCGGCGTCCACCGCGCCGCCGTCGGTCTGGCTCGGGGGGCTCGCGCCCGCCGCGGCCTCCTCGACGTCGTCGAGGCTCTGCTGTTGGGGGATCCCCTTGTCGACGTCGTCGTCGAGGTAGCGCCGCAGCGCGGTGCCGATGGCGTCCGGGATCGACTGGATCTGCTCGCCCTTGTCCCAGGCGACCTTCGGGCTCCGGGTGCCCTGGAGCTCGTCGACGATCTCCTCGGGGTCGACGCCGGAGCGCAGCGCCGTCGAAATGACCTTCGCGAGCGCCTCCGTGAAGGAGTTGGTGTAGCCGCCGGAGTGGCCGATGTTCGCGAACAGCTCGAACGGCAGTCCGTTCTCGTCCTCGTTGATGGTGACGTACAGCTTGCCGTAGCCCGTCTCGACGCGCTGGGTGACCCCGTTCAGGGAGTCGGGACGCGGGCTCCGCTCGCTGTAGTCGATCCGCGGCTGCTCGGTCGTTTCGAGCAGGTCCGAGACCTCCGCGTCGATCGCGGCCTGAACGTCCTCGTTGTCGAGGAACGCCTCGACGCCGCCGAAGACCTCGTTGATCTGTTCGACGATCGTCTCGGCCGCCTCGCTCTCGTCGGCGAACTCCGTGTTCTGCGCCCGCGTCGTGAGCACCTGCTTCGAGCGGGTGCCGTCGCGGTAGTAGGTGACGCCCTTCCCGCCGTTCTCGTAGATGTACTCGAAGACCTCCTTGGCGTCGCCCAGCGTGGAGTCGTTGGGGGCGTTCACCGTCTTCGAGATGGCGGAGTCGACGCCCTTCTGACAGGCGACCTGAACGCCGGCGTGGTCCTTCGCGGAGAGGTCGCCGGTGACGACGAACAGCTCGCCGATGGCGTCCGGCACGGTGTCGAGCCCCTCGACGCCGTCGAACTCGTTCGTGGCCATCTGCTCTTGGGCCTCCTGCTTGACCGCGTCGACGTCGACGTCGTTGGCCTCCAGCGTGCGCAGGAAGTAGTCGTCGAACTCGACGAGCATCTCGTCGCCCTGGACGTCGTCGGAGACGTTCTTGTAGTAGGCGACGTTGTAGATCGGCTCGCAGCCGCCGGTCGTGTTGCCGATCATCGACGTCGTGCCCGTGGGGGCGATCGTCGTCGTGTTGTGGTTGCGGATCGGGAAGCCGTCTTCCCACTCGTCGGCGTCGAGCCCGGTGTAGTGCTCGAACCAGTCGCCGTACTCCGTCGGGTTCGCGTACTTCGAGTCCGCCCAGTCGTTGAACGTCCCGCGCTCCTCGGCGAGGTCGTGAGAGGCAAGCTTCGACTCGTGGTTGATGTGGGTCATCAGCTGCCGGGCGATCTCGTTACCCGACTCGGAGCCGTAGCGGACGCCGAGCTGGACGTACAGCTGCGCGAGCCCCATGATCCCGAGCCCGATCTTCCGCATGTCGCGGACCTTCTCCTCGATCTCGTCGACCGGGAAGTCGGACATCGTGACGACGTTCTCGAGGAAGCGAGTGCCGTACGCGATCCGGTCGTCGAACTCCTCGAAGTCGATCGCCTCCTGAAGGAAGGCGTCGATCGCCGCCGCCTCGGTGTCGTACTCGTCGGCGTGCTCGTCCGACCACACCCGCCAGTCCGGCGCGTCGAGGTCCGCGAGCGTCGAGAGGTTGATGTGGCCGAGGTTACAGGCCTCGTACTCCTCCAGGGGCTGCTCGCCGCAGGGGTTCGTCGCGAGGATCCGGTGGTCCGGATTCTCCTCGACGTCGAAGGAGTGCTCTTTATTGATCCGTTCGAGGTAGACGACGCCCGGCTCGCCGTTCTCGTGGGCGCCCTCGATCATGTCGTCCCAGATCTCGGCGGCCGGGATCGAGAGCTCCTCGCCGACCTCGACGTGCTCGCCGAGCCCGAACATGTCGTAGAGTTCCTTCGTCTCCGGCGTCGCGACGTGCGCCTCCCCGGTGCGGGGGTTCGTGAAGGTGAACTCCTCGTCGTTCCGCAGCGCGTCCATGAAGTCGTCGGTGACGCCGACGCTGATGTTGAAGTTCGAGAGGTGCCCCTCGACCGCGTTCCGGAGGTGTTCGGGCACCTTCCCGTCCTCGTCGATGAGCTCGCGGGCCTCCTCCAAGGCGTCCGCGAAGGAGTTGTGCGTGAAGTCGTCGGGGTCGTTCAGGCGCAGCGAGTGCGCGAGGGAGACGTCCTTGTTCTTCGCGTGGATGAACTGGATGACGTCCGGGTGCGAGATGCGCATGACGCCCATCTGCGCGCCGCGGCGCGCGCCGCCCTGCGCGATGGTCTCGCACATCTGGTCGAACGTCCGCATGAACGTGATCGGGCCGGAGGCGATGCCGCCGGTGGACCCGACGGAGTCGCCGTACGGGCGGAGCTTCCAGAACGCGTACCCCATGCCGCCGCCGGACTGGAACACCTCGGCCGCCTCCTTGGCGGTCTGGTGGATGTCGGTGATGTCGTCGCCCGGCGAGTCGACGAAGCAGGCGGAGAGCTGCTGGAGCTCGTCGCCCGCGTTCATCAGGGTCGGGGAGTTCGGCATGAACGAGAGCGACTCCATCCCGTTCCGGAACGTCTCTGCGGTCGCCTCGACGTGGTCGCGCACGCTCTCGGGCAGCTCGGGGACGACCGTCTCGTAGGCGAACTTGTTGACGTTGTGGGCCGTGAGCGCCGTCTCGGTCTCGTCGTCGGCCGTCGTGCCCGCGCCGAAGACCTCCTCGGCGAGCTCGTCGCGCCGCGGGTGGTCGGGCTTCAGCTGGTCGGGCGTGACGGTGACCTCGACGCCCCGCTTCTCGGCCTCGAAGACGGCCTCCGCGAGCGCGACGTTGCGCGCGACGCGGTCGAACAGCTCCTCTTGATCCTCGTCCGGTTCGCCGTCCGCGTTCTTCCGGAGGTAGCGCGCGGGCAGGATGTTGTGATAGGCGTTGCCCGTGAGGCGCTCCTCCATGGTGTCGCCCGTGGTTCGTTTGATCGGTAGTTCGACTCCGTCCGCGGTGACGCCGTCGCTGCTCATTCGACGACCACCCCGCTGGCTTGGCGTGGCATGTGGATCATCTGTAGTGTTGGTGTACTGGCGAGGCGGGCCCTTGTACGTTCGGATGTTCGGACCCGTCCGGCATCTACATGTCCGATTCGGTATGTAACGTCCGCCCGGCGCGTCTGACGCTGAATCCGGTACGTCGGATAAGAAGGGCCTCCGGACACATAAGCGTAGGTAGACCGGAGTGAAACTGATCGCCACACGAAAAAACCGTTCGAAGGGCGCGGTTCCCCACCGGAACAGAAGGGGGGCCGCTTCTCGGAGTCTCCGGCGTCGAGGACGCGCGACTCCGCCGCGGTGACCGCTCTCTCGCGGTTCTGCGATCGGGTTCGCCGCGACCGCTCCCCGAGACCTATCAGTATCGATAACAGAATGCGGCCCGTCCCACAAGCTTATGCCCGGCGTCGCCGTGAGCCCGGACATGACCGCTTCGTCACTCGCGCTCGCGGGGCTCGTCGCACCGGCGCAGGCCGCGCTGCTCGGCAGTCAGGTCGGGCAGCTGCTGGTCGCGCTGGTCGCCGTCGCGCTCGTCATCGTCGTCGGCAAGTTCGTGCTGAAGCTCGCGTGGCGGCTCGTCACGATCGGCATCGTCGTCGTCGCCGCGTTCTACCTGCTGTCCACGCTGGGACTCGTTTAAAAACCGCCGCGGACCGGCCGCCGCTTCGGGTCGAGCGCGTCCGACCTACTGGAACGCCGCGCCCGGCTCGGCCTCGTCGCGGTCGATCTCCGACCGCTTGAACTGCTTTTCTATCTCCTCGTAGCGCTCGCGCGTCTCGGGCGTCACGCTGGGGTTCACCTCGCTCAGCGCGTCCTCGAAGTGGTCCATCGTCACGCGGACGTTGCCGACGGACTCGCCGACCTCCTCGCGCGTGACGCTGCCGATGAACTCCCGGGAGGCGTTCATCGACGCCTCGCGGGCGACCGCCTCGATGTCGGCCCCCACGTAGCCCTCGGTCTTGCGGGCGAGGGCGTCGAGGTCGACGTCGTCCGCCAGCGGCTTGTTCCGCGTGTGGACCTCGAAGATCCGGCGGCGCGCCGCCTCGTCGGGGACGGGCACGTGGACGTGCCGGTCCAGACGGCCGGGGCGGAGCAGCGCCGAGTCGATGAGGTCGGGGCGGTTCGTCGTCGCGACGACGACCACGTCCTCCAGCGATTCGAGCCCGTCGAGCTCCGTCAACAGCTGGGAGACGACGCGCTCGCCGACGCCGGAGTCGCCGGAGTTCTTGCCGCGCTCGGTCGCGATCGAGTCGATCTCGTCGAAGAACACGATCGTCGGCGCGTTCTCGCGGGCCTTGCTGAACACCTCGCGGACGCCCTTCTCGGACTCGCCCACGTACTTGTTCAACAGCTCGGGCCCCTTGATCGAGATGAAGTTGGACTCGCTCTCGTTGGCGACGGCCTTCGCGAGCAGGGTCTTCCCCGTACCCGGCGGGCCGTACATCAGGACGCCCTTCGCGGCCTGCATGTCGAGCTCCTCGAACACCTCGGGGTACTCCAGCGGCCACTGGATCGTCTCGCGGAGCCGCTCTTTCGTGTCGCCGAGGCCGCCGACGTCGTTCCAGCTGACGTCCGGGACCTCCACGAACACCTCCCGCAGCGCGGAGGGCTCGATCCCCTTGATCGCCTCCTTGAAGTCCGACTCGGTCACCTGGATGCTGTTCAGCACGTCGGCGTCGATCTCGTCGCTTTCGAGGTCGATCTCCGGCCGGATGCGCCGCAGCGCGTGCATCGCGGACTCCTTCGCCAGCGACTCGAGGTCGGCCCCGACGAAGCCGTGGGTGTTCTCGGCGTACTCGTCCAAGTCGATCCCCTCGGTCAGCGGCATGTTCCGCGTGTGGACTTGGAGGATCTCCTTGCGACCGTCGCGGTCGGGGACGCCGACCTCGATCTCGCGGTCGAAGCGGCCGCCCCGTCGGAGCGCCTGGTCGATGGCGTCGACGCGGTTCGTCGCCCCGATGACGACGACCTCGCCGCGCTCCTCTAACCCGTCCATCAGCGAGAGCAGCTGTGCCACGACGCGGCGCTCCACGTCGCCGCCCGCCTCCTCGCGCTTGGGCGCGATGGAGTCGAGCTCGTCCATAAAGATGATCGCGGGCGACTCCTCGGACGCCTCCTCGAACACCTCGCGGAGCTGCTCCTCGCTCTCGCCGTAGTACTTCGACATGATCTCCGGGCCGGAGATCGTGTGGAAGTTCGCGTCGATCTCGTTGGCGACCGCCTTCGCGATCAGCGTCTTACCGGTCCCCGGCGGGCCGTGGAGCAGGACGCCCTTCGGCGGGTCGATGCCGAGGCGCTTGAACAGCTCCGGGTGCCGCATCGGCAGCTCGATCATCTCGCGGACCTGTTCGAGCTCGTCGTCGAGGCCGCCGATGTCCTCGTAGGTGACGTCCGGCCCCTCGCCGGTCCCGCCCGCGGCGTCGCCGCGGTCGGCGATCTCCTCCGCGGAGATCTCGGAGATGCTGATCTCCGTCTCGTCGGTGATGACGACCGTGCCGCCCGGGCTCGTCTCGGCGATCTTCATCGGGACCGCCTGCGACTGACCGCCCATCAGCCCGAAGCCGAGCGAGGTCCGGATCGTCTGGCCCTCAGTGACGGGCTGGCCGGAGAGCTTGTCGCGGATGAACGGGGCGATCTGTCCCCGCACCCGCAGCTGGCTCGGGAAGGCGATCGTCACCGCGTCCGCCCGCGAGACGTCGACGTCCTCGACGGTCACGCGGTCGTCGATCCCCACGTCGGCCTCCTGGCGGAGGCGGCCGTCGATGCGGATCACGCCGGTCCCGTCGTCCTCGGGGTAGCCGGGCCAGACGCGGGCGATCGCCGCCCCGTCGGCGCTCTCGACGCGGACGATGTCCCCGCCGGAGAGTCCGAGCTCGTCGGCCGCGACGCGGTCGATCGCCGCGAGGCGGCGACCAGCGTCCTTCTGTTTCAGCGGCTTGACGGTGAGCTTCATCGGTCGCCCTCCACGGTGAGAATCCCGTTGTTCACGGTCGCGTCGGCGGCCGTCCCGGGCAGCTCGAACTCCGATTCGACCGGCCCATCCGGTCCCTCCACGACGACGATCGCCGTCCCGCCGACGGTGTCGACGGTGACGGTCTCGTCGTCGACGCCGAGGTCGGCGGCGACGGTCCAGCCGTCGTCGTACTCGTACCGACGCAGCAGCGCGCCGTCGCCGGTCGATCGGGTCTGTATGTGATTCATCCTAACTACGAGTTAGTCGCGAGAGTATATAAATCTCTCGCTCAAAATCGCAGGACGTGAGTGATCTCAATTCGTAACGGTAGTGTAGCGGTTCGGGGCGACACGACCGCCCGCTGACCGCCGCCGACCGCCTGCCGGCCTTCGTCGATCGGGCGGATCGACCGGTCCGCGCCGCGGCTCCCTCCGGCGTTTATGCCGCTCGAAGACGAACCGTCGAGACATGGAACGGGTCACCCACGACGGTCGCGCGACGGCGTACCGCCGCTTCGACCGCGGCGGCAACGGACCGACGGTCTGTTTCGTCCACGGCAGCGGCGGCACGAAGGACGTCTGGAAGTCGCAGTCCCGGATCGCCGACCGATTCCCGGGGGTCGCCGTCGACCTCTCCGGACACGGCGACAGCGACGACGTCGCGACGCCCGCCGGCCCCGAGACGCTCGACGCCTACGCGGACGACGTCGTGGCCGTCGCGGACGAGACGGGCGCGACCGTGCTCTGCGGGAACTCCCTCGGCGGCGCGGTCGCGCTGTGGATCGCTCTGGAGCGCGACCTCGCGCTCGACGGCCTCGTCCTCGCCGGCACGGGCGCGAAGCTCGCGGTGGCCGAGCCCCTTCGAGACGCCCTCGCGGACGACTTTGAGCGGGCCGTCTCGTTGCTCCACGAGCCGGACCGCCTCTTCCACGACGCGCCGCCCGAGTACGTCGAGCTCTCCGAGGCGTCCATGCGCGCGTGCGGGCAGGCGGTCACCGAACGAGACTTCCTGACCTGCCACCGCTTCGACATCCGGGACCGGCTCGACGCGGTCGACGCCCCGGCGCTCGCGCTCGTCGGCGCGCACGACGAGCTCACGCCGCCCGCGTACCACGAGTACCTCGCGGACGGGATTCCGGCGGGAGAGTTCGCGGAACTTCCGGACGCCGCGCACCTCGCCATGCTCGAAGCGCCGGCCGCGTTCAACGAGGCGCTCTCGGCGTTCTGCTCCCGGCCGTAGGTCGTCCGCCGGGCCGGTTCGCGGATCCGCCGACCGCGAGGAGGCCGCGTCCGCCGCGAGCTTTAGGTCGCCCGCGCGTCCCGGTGGCACATGGTCGACAGCGACGACGGGGAGCCGGAGGCGGGTCGGGTGGACGGGTCCGGAGCGTCGGCGGCCTCCGCCCCGCCCCCCGCGGACCCGGACATCGACGACCTGCTCGCGAAGCTCGACGCCCTGCGCGACGCGGTCGACGAGGGACACGAGCGCGAGAAGGTGCGGCAGACGATCTCGCTCGTCGAGCGGATGCCCGGAACCGGCGCGCTCGCGGAGCGGATCACCAAGTACACCACGCGGGACCTCGCCGAGTCGTTCGTCGGCGCGGTGCTGTTCGCGCTCCCGCTGCTCGTCGAGGGCGGCGTCTTCGAGATCGCGGCCTGGTTCGCGGCGACCACCGTCGCGGGCGTCCCGGTTCTCTTGATCGGCCACGTCGGGTTCGTCTTCCTCGCGACCGCCGGGCTCCTCTACTACGCCGACTTCCGGCAGATCGCGATCCGACACCCGATCTTCGGCGTCATCCCCCGGCGATACGCGGGCGTCCTCCTCGTCTCGCTGGCCACCTCGTCGGCCATGCTGCTGTTCTGGGGGCGGCTCCACGAGGGCGACCCCACCGCGCTCGAACGGGCCGGGCGGATCGCGGTCGTCTGGGCCGCGGCCGCGTTCGGCGCGGGGCTCGGCGACATCCTCCCCGGCGAATCGAAGGGCGAGGACCTCGGGAAGTTCGACCTCGACATCGGCGACGACTGAGGGGTCGCGTCGGGGCCGTTCCCGCACCCGGTCCCGCGGCCCGCCCGCCCTTTCCACAGCTTTTTCGCCGCGGCGACCCTACCTCGGTTTATGTCAGCGCTACGTGACGCGCTCCGGGACCTCCCGGACGCGGTGTTTGCGGACTTACTCGAGTCGGACGACGGGTACGTGCTCGTCGTCGACCTCCCGGGCGCGACCGCCGAGACCACCGAGGTGCTCGTCGAGGACGGCCGCATCGACATCGAGGGGCGCCGCGAGAAGGCCGTCCCCGACGGGTTCGAATACGTCCGCGAGGACCGCCCGCTGTTCCTCGACGCCGAGCTTCCCCTCCCCAACGACGCCGACGGCGCTGGGGCCGACGCCGAGATAGACCGCGGCGTCCTCGAGATCTCGCTCCCCAAGCGGGAGCGCGACGTCTCCACGAGCATCCCCGTCGACGACGCGGACGACGAGGGCGACGCCTGACGGGTGGTCACGCTGGTCAACCTTCGCGCCTACTGGCGGTTCGTCGTCGTTCTGCGGCAATTCTCGCCGCTTATCGTCGCCTACTGGCGTGACAGGCGGCGGTACTTCCTGTTCGGCGGGAGCCGCGAGGTCGACACCGAGACCCAGCGCGAGCGCGCGGCCGTCCTGCTCGATATCCTGCTCACGCTCGGGCCGACGTTCATCAAGCTCGGACAGATACTCTCGACGCGGCCGGACATCCTGCCGCCGGCGTACATCGAGGTGCTGGAGGGGCTCCAAGACGACGTGCCCCCCGCCCCGTGGGAGGAGTCGAGGGTCGTCCTCGAAGACGAGTTCGGCCCGGTCGACGAGACGTTCGACGACTTCGACCGCGACCCGATAAGCGGCGCGAGCCTCGGGCAGGTGTACACCGCCACCTACGAGGGCGACGAGGTCGCGGTGAAGGTACGCCGCCCCGGGATCGAGTCGCTCGTCGAGGCCGACCTGCGGACGATCCGGTGGTCGATCCCACTGGTCAAGCGGTTCACCGGCGCGGGTCGGGCGTTCTCGCTGGAGAACCTCGCCGACGAGTTCGCCAAGACGATCCGCGAGGAGATGGACTACGCCCGCGAGCGGACGATGCTCGAAGAGATCCGCGGGAACTTCACGGACAACGACCGGATTCGGATCCCGGAGACGTACGAGCCGGTGTCGGGACCGCGGGTGCTCACGATGGAGTACGTCCCGGGGACGAAGATCAGCGACATCGACGCGCTCGACGAGGCGGGCCACGACCGGACGGCGATCGCGGAGATCCTCCAGGAGGTGTACCTCCAGATGATCATCGACGACGGCGTGTTCCACGCCGACCCGCACCCGGGGAACCTCGCGGTCGCCGACGACGGGTCCGTGATCTTCTACGACTTCGGGATGGCGGGTCGCGTCGACCCGTTCGTCCAAGAGAAGATCGTCGAGTTCTACGTCGCGGTCGCGCGACAGGACATCGACGACATCCTCGACACGCTCATCTCGATGGGGACGCTCTCGCCGGAGGCCGACCGCGAGGTGATGGGCAACGTGATGGAGCTCGCCATCGCCGACGTCCGCGGCGAGGACGTCGAGCAGTATCAGGTGAACCAGATCATCGAGCAGGTGGAGTCGTCCATCTACGAGTTCCCGCTCCGGCTTCCGCCGAACCTCGCGCTCGTCCTCCGGGTCGCCACCGTCGTCGAGGGAGTCTGCGTCACGCTCGACCCCGAGTTCGACTTCATCTCGACGGCGACCGACTACCTCCGCGATGAGGGGTACTACGAGCAGACCGCCCGCGACCTCGCCGAGGACGCCGGCCGGCAGGTCCAGAAGACGACGGAGGCGCTGTTCACGGTCCCGCCGAAGGCCGACGAGTTCCTCGACCGCGCCAACCGCGACGACCTGACGGTCAACGTCGTCTTGGAGGACGACACCAAGGTCTTAGAGAAGTTGGCGATGCGGATCGCCTACTCGGTCCTGCTCGCGGTCGGCGTCCTCTCGGCGACGATCCTCTACTCGTTCGCGAACAACTGGCGGCTCGCGCTCGTCGTCCTCGGGCTGGCCGCACCGCTCGCGATCGCCCTGTACCGGTCGTTCCGGAAGAAGCGCGGTCTCCGCGCGACGCCGCAGTTCACCAGACAGGGCATGAAACAGCGCCGAGACGACTGACTCACTCCCCCGGGTCCGACGCTTCGACCGGCCGGCAGATCCACACGTCTTCCGCCTCCTCGACCGCGTATTCCCGCGCTTTCAGCCACTCACGCAGGGCGACGGGCTCGGCGGCCGCCGTTCCTCCATCCACCGCCCCGCCCTCAGCGGCTCCTCCGTCCACGACTCCGCCCTCCGCCGCCGACTCAGTCCCGTGGACTTCCACGACGAGCAGCGGCCGCTGAGCGGCGAGCGTTGCCGCCGCGCCCCGCAACACCGCGGCCTCGTGCCCCTCGACGTCGACTTTGATCGCGTCCGGCGGCGGAACGGGGTCGACGTTGTCCGCGATCGTCCCGTCGACCCCCTCGACGAGGTCGTCGAGCCGCCGGACCGGGACCGACTCCGTGCCCGCGACGCTCGCGCCCCACCGCGTGGCCAGGTCGCGGTCGAACGCCGAACACTTCGAGAACGTCGACCGGTAGAAAGTGAGCGTCGCGTTCGCGTCCCCGAGGCCGGCGCGCCTGCGGTCGGCCCGCCCGCCGAGCCCGTTGCGGTCGACGTTCCGGGCCAGCCGGTCCGCGCTCTCGCCGTTCGGTTCGAACGCGACCACGCGGCGGTCGGTCCCGCGGGCCAGCGGGATCGCGTGTTCGCCGACGTGCGCGCCCACGTCGACGATCACCGCGTCGCCCGGCAGCCGATCGAGGGCCGCGAGCCCGGGGTCGTCGCCGTGGGGGTTCGTCGGCTCGTAGCTCCAGTACGTCCCGGCGACGGTCCGCTTCGGCGTCGCGACGCCGAGCGCGTACGTCATGTCGGCGAGCCGGTACAGCGCCCGGAAGCCGAGCCGCTCGACCCGCGCGCGCAGTCGCGAGAACGACCGGATCATCGCGGCGTCACGCACCGATGACCTGGATCGGGACCAGGAGGAAACAGAGCGCGCCCACGGCGAAGGTGAGGACGCCGACCGCGACCCGCCTCAATCCGAGCCCCCCCTCGTCGGTCGGGTTCGCCGGCCCGTTGTACGCGATCACGGCCGCGAACACGCCCCAGAACGCCCACAGCCCGACGGACTCGTTCAGCCCGAGCCCGCGCCAGAAGTAGAGGTAGGCGGCGATACTGAGCAGCGCGCCGGGGACGAGCGCCGCCACCGTCTCCTGGCGCGGCCCGAGCATCGCCCGGACCATGTGGCCGCCGTCGAGCTGGCCCACCGGGAGGAGGTTCAGGAGGGTGAAGAACATCCCCACCCACCCGCCGATCACCACGGGGTGCGCGGTGAGCCGCGGGTCGCCGTAGCTCGTCGGCTGCCCGAGGACGCCGGCGATGAGGTCCAACAGCGGCGGGTTGTTGAACCGGATCATGGCTCCCGACGCGTTCGCCAGCTCCGCCGGCACCCGGATCGGGTCGAGCGAGAGGCCGATCGCGGTCACGACGACCGTCGCGACGAGCCCCGCGATCGGCCCGGCCGCGCCGATGTCGAAGAGCACCTTCCGAGAGGGCATCCGCCCGCGGATGCGGATGATCGCGCCGAGCGTGCCGAACGGGAAGATGAAGGGGATGACGTACGGGAGCGAGACGGGGACGCCGTGGTAGCGGCCGGCGGCGTAGTGGCCGAGCTCGTGGGTCATCAGCACCCCGAGGACGGCGGCGGTGAACGGCCACGCCTGAAGCAGCGTCAGCGGGTTCGCGCGAATCTCGGCGAGCGGGACGTAGTACCAGCCGTACGCGCCGACGAACAGCGTCGACAGCACGGTGGCGGCGAACATGGCGACGTTCACCCACGGGATCCCGTCGCGGCCGCGATCGAACGGGGTCGCGACGACCACGTGGCCGCCGTCGACGATCTCGATGTCCACCTCGTAGCCGGCCTCCCTGAAGTGCGGGGTCAGCTTCCGTAACAGCGTCCGCTCCGGGACGTACGACTCGCCGTGGTATCGCACGCGACCGTCCTCGCGGCGGACCTCGTCGATCCGAAAGAACGTCCGGAGCGGCTCCGGACGCGGCGCGCCGTCGCCGGCCGCCGCCGCGTCCTCGTGTTCTGGCATCGTCACGTGGTAGCTGGTCGGCGAGTATAAACCCCGCGTCGGCGGGTGCGAGACCCGGTACCGACGGACCGGCCGCCGATTCGGTACTCGGGACAGGCGTCGGGAAAAGCGCGGACGGGGACCGAGCCGCGGAGAGGGGACGGTGGTGTGAGCCGGGGACGGTGCCGCGAGCGGCGGTCGGCGGAACCGCGGGCGTTCAGGCGGGCTCGACGCGCCAGGTGGTCGCGCCCGTGTACGACCACTTCTCGACGGTGAGTTCCGTCGCGGAGTCGCGGAGCTTCACCATCAGCGCGCCGATCTCCTTCGGCGAGAGGTCGACGTCCTCGGAGATGAACTTCCCTTTGAAGTACATCTCGCCGTCTTGTGCGCGGTCGAGCAGGTACTGCTTCAGCCGCTCTTCCTTGCTGCGGTCGTCGTTCGCGCTCGCGTTCGTGGAGGGGTTCGCAGTCGCGCTCATAGTACACCTCACGCTTGCCCCCGGAGGGTGTTATAAAGACAACACCGTTGGGTGACGTTCAGGGCGTTTCACCGAACCGTTCGGGCTAAAACGTGTCTGACGGACTCTTTAAAAACGTTTCAAATGCGCGCAGACATTTTATACTCTGTTTTGAGCCCGTTTCACCGCTCCGCTTATCGGTCGGGAGTACCGCCGGCTGACGCTCGTTCGAGCGTCATTTAGCAGCAAAATGCGCCGCAAAGATCGGTCCGGAACGACTGCGCGCACCTCGCGCGACCCCCTTCGAGCTCACCCCGCGAGCCGTGTGCGGCCGCGGTCCGATGGTCGCTCCGCCCCGCCGCGTCGCTCAGTCTCGCCGGTGGACCCAGAACGTCTCCGACTCCGTCGCCTCCTTCTTGAATATCGGTACCTCGTCTTTCAGCCGGTCGATCCCGTCTTCGACCGTCCGGAACGCCTCCCGGCGGTGCCCGGCGAGCACCACGACGAAGACGATGTCCTCGCCCGCCTCGATCACGCCGGTGCGGTGGTGCATCCGCACGTCGAAGACCCCGTCGCGGGTCTCGAGCTCCTCGGCGATCGCGTCCATCCGCTCTTCGGCGACCCCCTCGTACTTCTCGAACGCGAGGTGCGTCGTCCGGTCGTCCTCCGGAGCGTCGCGGGCCCGCACCCGGCCGGTGAACGTGGCGATCGCGCCCGACCGCTCCGCGTCCGCCGACGCCTCGACGCGGCGCACCAGCGTCTCGCGGGTGACCCACGGCTCCGCCCCGTCGAGGTCGGCGACGAGCCCGTCGAGGTCGACCGCGTCGGGGGCGTCCGCGGTCGCGAGGACCGTCCCCGGAACGCCCTCCGGATCCGGGTCCGGACCGAGGAGGACCGCGGGCACGCGCAGCCGCGACGCGCCGACCGCGATCAGGTAGTCGTGATCCGGAGCGAGCCCGTCGAGGAGGTCGTCGAAGCCGTCGACGCTCCCTCGACCGGTCCAGTTTCCGTCGGCGTCGAACGCGACGGCGGTGCCGGCTCCGCGGCGCTGCGCCGGACCGACGAGTCCTCCGTCGGCGGCCGGGTCGCTCGGCCCGGGTTCGTCACCGGGGATCGCGTTCGAGCCGTCGTCGCGCTCCACGACGGCGACCCGCCCGTCGAGGCGGTCCGCGAGCCGTCGAGCCAGCGCCGACGCCCCGTCGCCGACGATCGATATCGGTCGCATACCCGAGGGCGGGCCCCGACCGGCTTAGGCGTTTCCCGGTCCGAGCGCCGGTCCCGCCGCGCTCGGACCCCGGTCGGCGGCGTCCGGGCTTGACAATCCTTAAGACCGCGACAAGGGTACTCGTCGGCAATGAGAGTCGTCGTTTCTGTCGGCGGGAGCGTGCTCGCGCCGGACCTCGACCCCGAGCGCGTGGCCGCGTACGCCGAGGCGATCGAACGGCTGGCCGCCGACGGCTGCGAAGTCGGGGTCGTCGTCGGCGGCGGCGGCGTCGCCCGCGAGTACATCGAGACGGCCCGCGAGATCGGGGCCAACGAAGTCGAGCTCGACCGGCTGGGCATCGGGACGACGCGGCTCAACGCCCGGCTGCTGATCGCCGCCCTCGGCGACCGCGCGAACCTCGCGCCCGCGACCGACTACGAGGAGGCGGCGGCGGCGCTCCGCCGCGACGAGGTCGCGGTGATGGGCGGCGTCACGCCGGGACAGACGACCGACGCCGTGGCCGCCGCGTTCGCGGAGTCCGTCGACGCCGACCTGCTCGTGTACGCCACCAGCGCCGACGGCGTGTACGACGCCGACCCCAACGCCGATCCCGAGGCGGCCCAGTTCGCGGAGCTGTCGCCGGCCGAGCTCGTCGAGGTCGTCCTCCCGATGAGCCGCGACGCGGGCGCGTCCGCGCCCGTCGACCTCCTCGCGGCGAAGCTGATCGACCGGGCCGAACTCCGGTCGATCGTCCTCGACGGGACCGACCCGAGCGCGGTCGTCGACGCCGTGCTGCGCGGCGACCACACGGGGACGGACGTCGTTCTCCCCGGTGCCGGCGAACCGAGCCGCTGGACGGAGGCACGATGAGCGCGGACGACGCCGCGGACGAGACGGCCGACGCCTCCAACGCGGACGCCGACGCCCCGAACGCGGCTCCGGACGACTCCCCGCACATCCTCTCCGAACAGTCTCCCGCCGGGGATGAGAAAGACGCGGCCGAGCAGTCGGCCGAGACCTTCCACGCCTTCTGGGCCGACGTCGTCGCCGACGCGGTCGAGGCCCGCGACCCCGACGAGCCGATCGTGATCAAGGGGGGAGTCTCGCCGTCCGGGGTGGCGCACCTCGGGAACTTCAACGAGATCATGCGCGGCTACTTCGTCGCCGAGGTGCTCCGCGACCGCGGCCGCGAGGTGCGGCAGGTGTTTACCTCCGACGACAAGGACCCGCTGCGGAAGGTGCCGCGGAAGCTGGCGAACGCTGACGGCGAGATAGTCGGGCTCGGGGAGGTCGACGCGGGCGCGCTCGGTCGCAACCTCGGGAAACCGTACACCGAGATTCCGGACCCGTTCGGCGAGGCCGAGTCGTACGCGGCCCACTTCGCGGGGCTATTGAAGGCCGACGCCGACCGCCTGAACGTCCCCGTCGAGATGCTCTCGAACACCGAGCTGTACGCCGACGGCGACTTCGACGACGCGGTCCGGGCCGTCCTCGGTGACGTCGAGCGCGTCCGCGAGGTGCTCTCCCCGTATCAGGACAAGGTCGACGGCGAGTACGTCCCCTTCAACCCGGTCTGTGCGGAGTGCGGGAAGGTCACGGAGACGGTGACCGGGATCGACGCGGCGGCCGAGACCGTCGACTACGTCTGTACCGACATGGACGCCGGCGGCAACACCATCGAGGGCTGCGGCCACGAGGGGACCGCGACGTTCCGCGAGGGGAAGCTCCCGTGGCGGCTGGAGTGGCCCGCCCAGTGGGGCGTCCTCGGCGTGGACTTCGAGCCCTTCGGGAAGGACCACGCGGAGGGGTCGTGGCCCTCCGGCGTCGACATCGCGCGGAACGTCTTCGGCGAGGAACCGCCCGTGCCGATGGTGTACGAGTGGTTCACGCTCAACGGCGAGGCGTTCTCCTCCTCCGAGGGCAACGTCGTCACGGTCCAAGAGCTGCTGGAGCTGATCGAGCCCGAGGTGTTGCGCTACTTCTTCGCGCTCCACCCGAAGAAGGCCCGGGACCTCGACGTCGAGCGGCTCGACCAGCTGGTCGACCGGTTCGACCGGTTCGAGCGCGCCTACTTCGGCGAGGTCGACGACCCGGACCTCACCGCCTTCGCCGAGCGCGCCTACCCGTTCGTCGTCGGCCGGCCCGACGACCCGCCGACGGAGCGGCCGATCCGGCTCCCGTACACGTTCGCGGCGGTCCTCGGCATGGTCGACGACCCCGACTTCCGCGAACGCCTCGCCCGCGACGAGGGCCACATTCCCGCGGACGCCGACGCCGACGCGGTCGACGCCGCGCTCGCCCGCGTCGAGCAGGCGCGGAACTGGGCCGAGCGGACGGAAAACGAGTACGACTACCGGCTCCAGACCGACCTCCCCGCGGTCGAGTTCGACGAGGACGTCGCGGCCGCGCTCGACGACCTCGCCGAGTTCGTCGCGGCCGGCCACGACGGCGAGGAGATACAGGGAGCCATGTACGAGACGGCCCGCGACCACGACGTCGAGGTGAGCGACTTCTTCGCGGCGGGCTACCGCCTGTTCTTCGACGACACGCAGGGGCCGCGGCTCGGCGAGTTCCTCGGCGAACTGGAGCGGGACTACGTCGTCGACCGGCTCCGGCGGGAGGCGTAGATGTCCGAGGACCGCTCGCTCGACGACTTCGCGGCGGCGAACGCCGCCGGCTCGAACGACGCGGAGACGGAGTCGGACGGCGCGGAGACGACCACTACCGACCGGGAGACCGCCGACCCGGACGGCGTCGAGCCCGCGGTCGCCACGTCGACGTGGCACGCCGACGGCGCGGCGTGCGACCGGTGCGGGGAGCGGGCCGAACGCCGCTGGCGCGACGGGGACGCCCTCGTCTGCGCCGACTGTGCCTCTTGGTAACGGGGTTCGTCCGGCGGTCAAAACTTAAGCCGCCGGCCGCCGACGTATCGGCTGTCAAGAAAATTCTTCGAGGAACAAGTTAAATATAAATGAAATATATCTCGGAACTACTCTACGGGCGGTCGGCGACCGCCGTCACGGCGCTGTACCTCTGCCTCGGAGCGCTCTCCGCGGTCGCCGTCGACCTCGTCGTCGCGTCCGCGGGCGGATCCGCAGGTGGGGTAGCACCGACGCGTCTCGTCGCCGATTGGCTGATCGTGGCCGGATCCGGCGGGATCCTCTACGGCGCGGTCACGCACCATCGGCGCGAGGCGGAGACCGCGCGCCGGAACCTCGAAACCACCAACCAGCAGCTACAGGTTTTGAGCCGCGTGTTCCGCCACAACGTGCGGAACGATCTCAACGTGATCCAGGGGTACACCGACCTGCTGGCCGACCGAGTCGAGGACGATCGGAGCCGGGAGTGTCTAGAGACCGTCCGCGAGACGACCGACGACATCGTCGCGATAAGCGAGAAGCTCCGCGTGATCGAGGACGCGTCGCCCGAGCGACCGGACGGCCGCGTCGACCTCGTCGACGCGGTCCACGAGGCGATCGCCGCCGTCGACGCCGGCGGGGCCGCCGTCACGGTGGAGACCCCCTCCAAGGCGTGGATCCGCGCGGACGACTCCGTCGAGTTCCCGATCCGCGAGGTGTTCGAGAACGCGGTCACCCACAACGACGGCGCGACGCGGCGCGTGGAGGCGACGATCCGCGAGAACGGGACCACCACCTGTCTGGAGGTCACCGACAACGGACCGGGGATCCCGCCGGACGAGCGCGCGGTGTTGCAGGCCGAAGAGGAGACGCCGCTCTCGCACGCGAGCAGCATCGGGCTGTGGCTCGTCAAGTGGATGTGCGAGACGCAGGGCGGCACCGTTCGGTTCGACGCGACCGACGACGGCACGACGGTTCGACTCCGGTTCGAGTCCGCGTCGCCGCGCTAGTCCAGTTCGGTGATCGTCACGGCGTACACCGCGCCGCAGTTCCCGCATTCGACGTGGACACCCCGGCTCGTCTCCCCGCGGGTGAACTCGGAGATCTCCTCCGAACACGAACACTCGAACTGAACTTTCATCGTCGAGATTTCGGGCTTCTCGTATTTAAATGAAACCGATGCGGAATCAACGGTGAGAACCGACGGCCGCGCGACCGCGGCGCGCGGTCCCGCCGCCCTCGTTCAGTCGTCGTCGACGATCACTTCGACGGGGCCGTCACCGTCCTCGCCGGCGTCCTCGTCGGGTCCGGCGGACGGGTCTCCCCCGGCGGACTGCTGCTGCTGATAGTAGAGCCCGCCGGCCACCGCGAGCACGATCCACGACCGCCAGTTGGCGAGGTTCAGCGTGTAGCCGATGCCGAACGGCTTCTCGACGAGCATCCCCTTGCCGGGCTGCCAGTACGACGAGAGCAGCCGACCGAGGCTCGGCCGCTCGAAGTTGTACGGGATCCCGAGAATCTCTCCCGAAGACGGTTTATCTGCCATACGAGTCTATCTGTCGGCCGACACCATAAATCGTGGCGACGCGGCCCGCCGATCGCACCGCGGGTGCGGCGGCCGCCGACATGCCGGCGGACCGTCAGCGGTAGCGGCCGCGGTCCGCCACGTCACGGAGGCGGTCGAGGACGTCTCCGTCGCCGACCGCCTCGTACCCCGCTTCGAACGCCGCCACCAGCGGTCCGGGGTCGGTCGCGGTCGCCCGGACCGACCCCTCGAACACGTGGAGGTCCATCGCGTGGTCCTCGACGTGGCCCGTGTGGTAGCCGAGGCCGAAGTCGATGAGGTACGTCTCCGGCGGCGCGCCCGCCCCTCCGTCGCGTTCCGCGCGCTCGCCGCCGAGCGCCACCCGCACGTTCCGTGTCGTCGGGTCGCCGTGGACGATCCCCGCGCCGTGGAGTCGCGCGAGGTGGCGACCGACCGCCTCCGCCGACCGCTCGTCGAGGGCGGCCGCGAGGTCGCGCTCCCCGACGTGCTGGAGCGTCAGCGTCGCGTTCGCGAGGTCGACGTCGGACACGAGCGGCGTCGGAACGCCGGCGCGCCGCGCCTCGCTCGTCAGTCGGGCCTCCGCGACGGTCCGGTCGCGCCTGAGTGTCCGGTCCAGTTCGGGGTGTCGGTACGACTTCGGCACCCGCCGCTTGACCACCCGACGGTCGCCTCCGGTCCCGGTGACCTCGACGGTCGCCTCCGCGCCGCGGCGGTCAACGTCCGAGTCGGTCGCCGGGCGATCCGGCTCGCCCCGTCGCGCGACGGACTCGCCCGTCCGCCACGTCACCGGCACCTGATCCGGTCGGAAGTTCGGGTCGACCGCGGACTCCGCGACGGCGACGGTGTCCCCGGCGGCGGCCATCTTCGCGCCCAACACGGCGATCATCCCGGCGTTGTCGCGGAGGAACCGCGGCTCCGGCGCGTGGAACGCGGCACCGCGGGCCTCGCACATCGCGGCCAGCATCTCCCGGAGGCGGTCGTTCTGTGCGACGCCGCCGCCCAACACCAGTTCGTCCGCGCCGGTCAGCGACAGCGCGCGCTCGGAGACTTCCGTCAACATCGCGAACACGTGCTCTTGAAGCGAAAAACAGATCTCCTCGACCGGAACGCCCTCGTCCGCGGCGTCGTTGGCGGCCGAGCTGATCCCCGAAAAGGAGAAGTCCATCCCCTTGACGACGTACGGGAGATCGAGGAGGTCGGCGCCGGGGGTCGATTCGGGCCCCTCCTCCTCGCTTCCGGCCTTCTCCCCCTCGCTTCCGGCCCCGCTCGCGGCCGTCGCGAACTCGGCGGCCGCCGCCTCGACCTTCGGCCCGCCGGGATGGCTCCACCCGACGTGCCGGGTGAACTTGTCTATCGCGTTACCGACGCCCGCGTCCATCGTCTCGCCGAGGACGCGGTACCGCCCGTCGTGGTAGCCGAGCAGGTGCGCGTTCGCGCCGGAGGCGTTCAGACAGACGGGGTTGTCGAAGCCGGAGCGGTGGCGACCGATCTCGAGGTGCGCCACCATGTGGTTGACGCCGACGAGGGGGACGCCGAGCGTCCCGGCCAGCGACCGCGCGGCGGTCCCCACGATCCGGAGACAGGGCCCCAGTCCGGGGCCGCGCGAGAAGGCGACCGCGTCGACGGCGTCCGGGCCGTGTCGCTCCTCGGCCGCGGTCAACACCCGGTCGACGACTGCCGGAATCGCCTCCGACATGTGTTCGGCGGCCTCGCGCGGGTGAATGCCGCCGCTATCCGGTTCGTAGGGATCGGATTCGATGAGAACCGTGTCGGTCTCGGCGTCGTACAGCGCGGCGCTCGCGCACCACGCGGTACCTTCGATGCCGAGAACGCGCATCCGGCGGGGTTACGCTTCCTCGGCGTCCGCCTCTTCGCCGCCGATCTTGTTGCGTTCGAGCATGTGGTCCTGCTCGACGTCCAGCGCGTCGGCCGCGGAGTCGTACACCTTCGCGTAGCCGACCGTCTTGCGCATGCCGAACTTCGTGTCGAGCTCGTGGACGACGACCTCCTCGGAGTCCTTGTCGAGCTTGGCCGCCAGCGAGTCGCGGACCGACAGTCGCGAGGGCGTGGCCTCCTCGTGGGTCGTCTCGAAACGGATGTCCGTGCGGTGCAGCATCGGGTTCTCCTCCTCGGAGATGATATCGACGTCCATGGTTCAGTTGGGCGTATATCCCCTCGAAAGCTGTAAAAGGATTTCGAAGCGGGGGTGTCGCCGCCGAACTCCGCGCCGACCGTCGACGAGCCACACTGTTCGGCGTCAGGGTTTCCCACCTCCGGACCGTGCGTTCAGTTACCACGCGGATGTCAGACGACACGCGATTCGACCCAACCGACCGGTCACAATACGAACTCGCTCGGGCGGCGAACATCGTCGTCCCGCTGTCTCCGATCCGGAAGGCCCGGATCTGCGGGACGCTGGCTCTCCTCGGCGCGCTAGCAGGCCCGCTCGTCGCGACCCTTCCCCCGGCCGTCCGCGAGGCGAACTTCGCCGGATCGCCGCTCGTCACCCCGCTCGGCGTCGCGGCGGTCGTGCTGGTCGGGGCCGTCGCGGCCGGCGGGGCGGGCCTCGCCCTCGTCGCGCTCCAGCGGCGGCTCGCGCGCGGTCCCGAGCCGAGCGACGACGAGGTCTGGACGTTCCTCGCGCTCGAAGACGCGCTCACGGGCGTCGGGTTCGTCACCGGCGGCCTCGGCGTCGGCGTCGGCCTCTCGCTGCTGGCGAGCGGCCACTGGGGGGTCGAGGCCCTCGAAGAACTCCGCCGCAGCGGCGTCGAGCCGTACCTCCCGCTGTCGACGTTCCCGATCACGCCGCGGCTGACGAGCGCCGTCGCGCTGACGGTCGGCCTCGCCGTCCTCGCGGCGACGGTCCTCGTCGACGACGACTGATCCCCCGTCGTCGACCGCTACGCCGAGCCCTCCGGGCCGGTCTCGTCGCTCTCGCTCGGCTCGACGCCGAGCGCGTCGTAGGCGGCCGCGATGTCGCCCGACAGCCCCTCGAACAGCTCCCGCGCCCGTCTTCGGGCCTCGGGCGTGACCGCGACGCGGACCATCCCCTCGCCCGGCTGCCCGTAGACGACGGTCGACCCGAGCGGGGCCGCGACCATCGCCGGCAACGCCGCCAGGTCCTCCTCACCGGTCACCTCGATCGTCACCGGCTCGCTCGCCGCGAGCGCCTCGGCGAGCGCGTCGAGCAGCGCCGTCGACAGCGCCGCGGCCGGGTTCTCGACCGCGATCCGTCGCTCCTCCGTCGCCGCGAGCGCGGTCTCGATCTCCTCGCGGACCGCCTCGCGCTCCGTCCTCCCGTCGACCAGCGCCACGTCCGGGACGCGGCCGGCCTCCCGGAGGTGATAGGTGACCACGTCCCCGACCGCGACCAGCCGCGCGGATCCCTCGCTCGTCGATCCGCGTCGCTCGCGGGTCTCGTCGACGGCTTCCAACAGCGCCTCGGCGTCGGTCGTCACCGGCCCCAGCGGCTCTTTAAACGCGTCACGAAGCGATTCGGGGAGGGTGAGAAGCGGATCGGTCATCTTCGTCTGGCGTCTGCGCGGGCGACTATCTGACCTTGAGCGCGTACGCGCCCGCCTCGGAGACGTTCATCTCCTCGGCGATGTCGCTGTCCTCGGGCTTGGTGATGATGACGTAGCCCGCCCAGTCCTCCGTCAGCGACGACGACCCGCAGAGCGCGCAGGTCTGAGCGTCCGGGTCGTTGACGTGGTGACACTCCCGGCACGCCAGGCGGTCCTCGGCCATCAGTCGGCCTCCTCACCGGTCTGTTCGCGGTGTTTCCGCTGCCCTTCGAGCCAGTCGTGCTTCCCGAGGCCGGGCTGTTTCGCCGTGAGCCCGATCTTCGAGTCCCGGGGGTTGCGCTCGTCGATGCTCTTGGTGACGACGCGGACGCGCACGGCGTCGTCGACGCCGAGCGTCTTGTCGGAGTCCGACGAGGCGAGCTGCTGGTTCGCGCCGTCGAACGTGAGGTACTCGTCGGTGATCTGCGAGACGTGGAGCAGCCCGTCCACCGGCCCGATCCCGACGAAGGCACCGAACTCGACCGTCTCGACGACGGTGCCGTCGGCGACCTCCTGCATGTCGGGGTCGTAGGTGAGCGCGTCGAACTCCGCCTCGTAGTAGACGCCGGGCCGGTTGTGTAACACCGCCCCCTCGCCGATGTCGTGAACCTCGATGACGCTCACGACGCTGCCGACGTCCTCGTCCATCCGTCCTTCCAGCTTGTCTTGAAGCAGGGCTTTCACCCGCTCGTCGGTGACGTCCGCCAAGTGTTTCGGCGGGACCTCGACCGTGTCCTTGAGTCGAACTCGTTTGTACATGTTGTTGGTTGTCCGCGGCCGCTAGGGTTCCGTTATCGCCAGTGTGTTCCGACCCCTTAAACCGATTACTGGTGCGTCCGCCGTCAGCACCCGTTTCGCGAGGGGTCCGTCGTTGGTGACGACGGCGTCGACCCGGCCGGCCGCGGCCAGGGCGACGAGCGCGTCGTCGGCGTACGATTCGTCCGTCTCCACCGCCTCCGCCCGATCCGCGAGGTCCGCGCCGACGCTCGCGGCGGTCGCCTCCGCGCCGTTCCCGCGCTGGAGCCCGTCGAGCTCCGCGAGCACCGCCGCCGGCACCACGGCCTCGTAACCGCCGAGGAGCCGATCCAACTCCTCGAACAGCCGCAGGTCCGCCTCGACCGGCGCCATCAGCGCGCTCGCGTCGAGCGCGACGACGGGAACGTCATTCCCCCCGAGCCCCCCCGTGCGGCCGTCGTTCTCGGGCGTCCGGTCGGGACCGTCTGCGGGGGCGTCGTCGGTCACGCTACGTGAGCGTCCCGACGCCGATGAGCCGCCAGCGCGCGCCGACGCGCCGGTTGATCGCGATCTGCGCGCCCTCCTCGGCGCAGACGGGCCGCTTGAGGCTCACCTCACACTCCCCGTCGCGCGCGCTCGTCACCGCGCCGACCGTCGTCGCGGTGCCGACCGTGAGCATCAGGGGCTCGCCGGTGCTTATCTCCTCGATGTCGCTCTCGCCGCTCTCGTCGTCCTCCTTGCCGACGACGCGCTCGAGCAGGTCGACCTCCATCTCGAACTCCTCGCGCGTCGGCGGGAGGGTCCCCGGTTCGCCGGCGACCTGCCCGGCGAGGGCGTCGCCCTTCGTCAGGCTCGGGTCGAGCCCGGTGCCGACGCCGAGGAGACCGCCCGGGTGGGCGGTGTCGACGTCGCGGTTGCCCGCCTGGAGCGACCGGACCGTCGTCTCGAGGGGCCGCCACTCGGTCTGGCCCTCCTCGTCGACCTCGCGGCCCGGTCGGATCTCCAGCCCGTCGCCGACCGACAGCTCGCCGCTGACCAGCGAGCCGCCGACGACGCCGCCCTTTAGATCCTCGGCGGTCGCACCGGGGCGGTTGATATCGAACGAGCGGGCCGCGTACATCCGAGCGCTCTCGCCCGGGTCGCGGTCCGGCGTCGGGATCTCGGACTCGATCGCGTCGATGAGCAGGTCGAGGTTGACCTCCTGTTGGGCCGAGACGGGGACGATCGGCGCGTCCTCCGCGACGGTCCCCTCGACGAACTCCTGGATCTGCTCGTAGTTGTCGACGGCGCGGTCGCGGCCGACCAGGTCGACCTTGTTCTGCGCGATGACGATGTTCTCGATCCCGATGAGATCGAGCGCCATCAGGTGTTCTTCCGTCTGGGCCTGCGGGACGTCCTCGGTCGCGCTCACGACGAGGACCGCCCCGTCCATGATCGACGCGCCCGAGAGCATCGTCGCCATCAGCGTCTCGTGGCCGGGCGCGTCGACGAACGACACAGTTCGAATCGGCTCGCTCTCGGAGCCGTCCTCGCACTCCTCGTCGACGGTGTAACACTCGGGCTCGTCGACGCCGGGGCAGCGCCGGAACGTCGCGTCCGCGTACCCCAGCCGGATCGAGATACCGCGTTTCATCTCCTCGCTGTGCTGGTCGGTCCACGAGCCGGACAACGCCTGTACCAGCGTCGTCTTCCCGTGGTCGACGTGACCGACGAGACCGATGTTCACCTCCGGTTGTGTGTTGGCTTCAGTCACTGTTGGACCTCCTAACGGAGTAGTCTTATGCGAATTTCGCCCCGTGCGAGTGATAAAGTTGCTGTTATAGTGGCGTCAGCGCGCGCGACGACTCCCGGCGAGGCCGCGAGCGCTCGCCGTTCGCCGCGGGCCGCTCTCCCTTCGACGCGGCTTTACGCCTCACCCGCGAACGATCGGCCGACATGGGATACGCGTGCCCCGTCTGCGACACCCCGCAGCGCGACGGCGAACACCTCGCGCACCACCTCGCGTTCACGGCGATGCTCCACGGCGGCGACCACGAGGCGTGGCTCGACGAGCGCGTCGCCGACTGGAGCGAGCGGGAGCCCGCGGCGCTCGCGGCCGAGGTGACGCCGCACGCCGACGACGCCGAGTACGAGGAGGTGTTCGAGGACACCGTGCCCCGCGGTCGCCCGGACGTCGGGATGGGCTCGGGCGGGAACGCGGACTCGCCCGGTCACAGTCACGACCACGGATCCGGTCACGGTCACGACCACGGTTCCGACCCGACCGCGTCCCCCGGAGCCGGCGTTCCCGACCCCGAATCGGTCGACGACCCGACCGTCGCCGAGGCGCTCCGCGAAGCGCGCGAGCTGACCCGGCGGGCCGCCGCGGACGACGCGGACCGGGACGACGACCCGGACTCCGCGGCCGACGACGCCGACCGCGACGCGTAGCGGAACGCCCTTCCCCGCCCCCGGCCAACCGCGCGTATGGAGACCAGAGGCACGTTCGCCCCCGAGACGCGAGCCGACGCGCTCGAACGCTACGAGGAGGTCGGCCCGGTCGCGCAGGTCGTCGTCCGCGAGGCGACGAAGGCGATGTCGTTCGACGCCGACGAGTACGACGACCGCGTCACCCCCGAGGTGATCCGGACGGCCCGCGACGCGACGTTCGCCGAGCTGCTCGCGGTCCACGTCGGCGAGGGCGACGAGTTCGACGCGTGGCTCGCCGACAGCGAGTTCGACGAGGCCGACGTCGTACGCATCGGCTCCGAGAACGTCGACAACCTCGTCTGGCACCCGGTCCCGTTCGCCGACACTGTGATCGCGGCGACGTACCAAGACGAGCCGGACGCGGCGGCCAGCACCCTCCGACGAAACGCCTTCGGCCGCGTCTACCGCGAGGAGTTCTACGAGTCGGGCCGGTAGGCGTCCGACCGCGCCGTCGCCGCCGACTCCGGCATACCTCGACCGACACGACCGCCGGAGCGACCGCTCTCCGAGCGAAACGAGACCGCAGAAGTCGCACCGCGGACGCCGCCCGAGCGGCGGACGGCGGATCTATCCTTACAGGCGGCCGACGTTCTCGACGTTGACCGACTCGACGTCGTCGACCTGCGAGAACGCCTCCTCGACGGCCTCGGTGCCGCCCGCGCCGTCGGGGACGATGACGGTCGGCAGGAGCGCGACCAGCCCGAACGCGACGTCGTCGCGCTCGAAGCCGCGGATCTTCGCGCCCTCGGGGAGGGCCTCTTCGAGGAGGTCCTGAAGCTCGTCGAGGTCGACCTCGGGGCTGTTCGGCATGACCTTGATCTTGGCGGCGACGTCGCCCATCTTACGGCCCCCGGAACCCGCAGTCGTGACACTCGTAGAGGTTGCTCTGCTTCCGGCACTTCGAGCACCGGTAGATCGTGGCACCGCAGTCCGGACAGGAGAACTGTGCGGCGTTCATGCCGGACACCTGAATCCCACAGGAGACGCACTGCGGGGTCGCTTGAGAGTCGCTCTGGCTCATACACGTACCTACCGGCGGCGACTTTTAACCGTTGTTCTTTTCGCCGGAACGGGTCGTGCGGGCCGGTACCGTGCCGCTCGCCCGGCGGCATCCGAGCGCTTCGTCCGCTCGCGGCGGGCGGACCGAGCCGCAGCCCCCGCGCTCACCCGACGATCAGCGGGCCGATCAGCACGCCCATCAGGTGGACGCGCCGCGCGCCGACCCGCGGCGGCACGAGTCCCAACGCGCCGGCGGCGAGGAGGACGCCGACGCCGACGAGTCCGGCGAACGCGTACGAGAGCAGCGCGAGCAGTCCCAAGACCCCGACCGAGAGCCGAGTGTAGTCGGCGTTCCCGACGACCCGGAGGTACGGGTCGCCGACGAGCACGACGAGGGCGAAGCCGAAGCACGCGGCGGTCGCCGCCGCGACGAGCAGCGTCGGCAGCGCGAACGGGACGCCGGCCCGGTCGATCGCGACCGTCACGCCCGTCCGCGGCGTTCCGAGCACCACCAGCGCGAACAGCGCGAATATCGTGTTCGCCGTGTTCGCGCCGCTCGTCGCGACGACGAACCCGCGGTCGGCGGACTCGCGCGGCACCGCGGGCATCGCGGCGACGGCGGCGATGGCCGCCGACACGCCCGGCACGTACCCGACCACCGCACCGGCGAGCGACCCGGCGGTGGCGCTCGTTCCGAGGTCGCGCGCCCGCATCGCGATCCGAGCGTCGGCCTGCGGCGGGACGCCGTCGCCGCCGAGCGCCTCGACGAGGACCGGCACGCCGAACAGCCCGGCGAAGAGCGGCGCGAGGACGCCGCCGGTCGACAGCGGTGCCGCGGGGTCGGCGTCGAGCGTCGCGAGTCCGAGCGCGGCGCTCGCGAGGAAGGCGCACAGCCCCCCGAGCGCGGCCCGCCGAGACGACTCGGTGAGGACGAGGAGCGCGACGACGCCCCCGAGCAGCAGCGGCAGGTGCGCCCGGAGCGCCGGGTACCACCGCGTCATCAGCCACGTGATCGGGACCGCCAGCGGCACCGCGAGCGCGACCGCCAGCCCGGATCCGACCGCCGAGAGGCGGACCGCCTCCCGCCCGCGGCCCGCGATCACCAACCGGTGTCCCGGGAGCGCGGCGACCGCGGTCGCGGCGTCGGGGACGCCGAGCGCGAGCGTGGGGACGATGTCGAGGAAGGAGTGGACGACGCCCGCGCCGAGCATCGCGACGCCGACGAACAGCGGGTCGGCCGGCACCGATGGGGCGAACCCGGCCAGAAGCAGCGCGAAGTTGTTGGCGTGGAGCCCGGGGACGAGTCCGCTCGCGGTCCCGAGCGCGACGCCGCCGAGCAGGAACGCGAGCGCGCCCGCCGCGAACGTCGGGTCGACCACCGGCCGGACGAGCGCGTCCATCGAGCCGGGGTGGCCGCGGCTTCGGACATAAACCCCCGGAGCCGGACTCGCGACGGTGCCGTCGGCAGCGCCGACGAGCGCCGCGGCTCGCTGTCGTGCGAGCGAGCCGGTAGAGAAATCGAACCCGCTTACGCGTGCTGCGCCGCCTGCGACTTCTTCTGCGTGACGTAGCCGGCGATCCGGTTACGGACGCCCTTCGACTCGACGGTCGTCAGCGCCGTGACGCTCTCCTTGTTCGTCTCGAAGTCCGTGTTGAACGAGTCGGGATACTGCTCCAGCAGGACGTTCCCGAGCTGCTTGATGTACTTGGGTTTGATGGCCATACCGAGCGATACCGGCGGCCCGAACTAAAAGGGTTCGTTCCGCCGCGAGCGGCCGCGAACCGGAGTCCCGGCGGGTTCTCCGCCGGTCGCGTTCGCGCCCGTCACGACTCGTCCGCGCGCTCCCGCCAGCCGGTGGCCCCGTCGATCCGCGCGAACGCCTCCCGCTCGGCCGGGCCGCCGCAGCGTTCCACCACGTCGGCGAAGTAGCGCAGCCGGTCGAGCAGTTCCTCGGTGTCGAACGCCGGCACGTCGAGCCGCGAGGCGGCCACCGTGGCGTCGACGACCGCGCCGAACCCGCGGTTCACCGTCGGCACGCGCTCGGTCACCACCTCGGCCTCGACCGGCTCCAGTTCCCACGTTCGGATCGTGGTGTCGCCCTCCGTCTCGGCCGCGACCTCCTCGGCGCGCACCTCGACCCACGCGTCGGCGCTCGGGAGGACCGGGTCGTCCGCCTCCCGTACGGTCAGCGCCGCGTCGACGAAGGTCCGCGGGTCGACGGTGAACTGGACCACGCCGCCCCCGCGCTCGTCGAAGTTCCGCCACGTGCGAGTGCGGCCGTACGTCCGCGCGGTGACCGGCCCGTCCGGGTCGTCCGGCGCGTGAATCCCCAGCGCGGCGACGTTCCACCGGTCGTTCGGCCCGAGCGTCGCGACGACCGACTCGGTGACGCCGCGCAGCCGCACCGGCCAGCCGTCGGGAGCGACGCCCGCCGGGTCGGTCCGCTCCGCGGCCCCGTTCCTGGGCGGGTCCGCGGCCCCGTCTCCGGTCCGCTCCGAAGTCTCGTCGTCGGGACGGTCCGCGGTCACGGCGACACCTCCGCGCCGCGCCGGAGCGCGACGAACAGCGCCGCGCAGGTGAGGTCGGCCGTCGTGCCGGGGTTGATCCCCTCGGCGACGAACGACTCCGCCAGCGACTCCGCCGCGTCGAGGTCGACGGCGTGGACGGCCTCGGCGTCGACCGCGTCGACGTCGCCGACCGGTGCGGTCGGATCGCTCCCGTCAGGCTCCAAGAGCTCTCTCGCCCGCTCGCTCGCCTCGCGGGCCGTCTCGACCCCCCGCGTCGACGCGACGAGCGTGTCGGGCTCCGCGGCGAGCAACCCGAGGAACGCCCGCGCCGCCCGGTCCGCGAGCGGCCCCTCGTCGGTCAGGATCCACTCGGCCGCGCGGAACGTCCGCGGGAACCCCTCGGTCCACTCGGCCGCGTTGCGGTCGGGGACCCGGTCGGGGGTCTCGGCGTCCGGATCGGTCGGTTCCGCGGACAGCGCCAACACGTCCCGCAGCGTCGCCTCGCGGTCGCGGAGCGCGGGCTCGGCGTCGCTCCCGCGGCGCACGTCGAGGTCGGCCGCGCCCGACGGGGGGTCGTCGACCGCGACGTCGACGGCCTCGAACGCCCGGTAGAACGCGACGGCGTCGTCGACGGTCGTCGCCCGACTGACCGCGTCGACGCCGGCCGGCGAGAGTTCTCGGTCGGGATCCGCGGCCGCCCGAACGAGCGGGACCAGGAGGAGCAGACAGCCGAACTGCGTGTTCGTCCCGGCGCGCGCGGCCATCCCCCCGACGGCCCGCTCGAACGCGTCGCCGACCGCCGGGGTCTCGCCCGCGGTCGCCCTCTCCGCGGTTGCCCTCTGCGCAGGCCCCCTCCCCGCCGCCAGTTCGAGCCCCGGCCGAGCGCCGACGGCCCCGCCGAGGAACGCCTCGAACCGCAGGTCGTCGAGGTCGCGACGCCGGTCCACGTTCCCGGGCTTGGGCGTGCCGGCGACCTCCACCAAGAGGGCGAGCGTCGCGTCGTCGACGGGGTCGGTCGTCCCGGCCGTCGCCGCCGTGTCTCCCGCCGGCGGCTCGGCTCGGGTCACGGTCGCACCTCCGGTTCGGGCCCCGCGTCGCCGCCGCGCCCCCGCAACGCTCCCGCTCGCCACTCTTCGACCGCGTCCGCGACGCGCGCGAGGACCGGCGGGTCCTCGGTCGGCCGCCCGACGCTCACCGCGTCGGCCCCGTGGGCCGCGTACTCGGAAACGGTCTCGCGGCCGCGGACGCCGTTGTTGGCGACGACCGTCAGGTCGGCGAGCGCGCCGCGGTCGCCCCCGGCCGCGCCGTCGACCGCCGCCGCGAGGTCGCCGATCACCCCCTCCGAGTCCATCGCGTCGACGTGGAGCCAGTCCGCGCCGGCCGCGGCGACGGTCTCCGCGACGGCTCGCAGGTCGACGCCGGGAACCTCCGCCCGGACCTTCACGCTCGTCGTCGCGCCCGCCCCGCTCGCGGCGGCGACGTACCGCGCGAGTCCGTCCGGGTCGGCCAGCAGCGACTCGCCGCAGCCCACCGCGCGCAGTTCGGGTTGCCGGCAGTGGGCGTTGACCTCGCAGACCGCGCCGCGGTCGGCGCAGATCCGCCCGACTTCCCGAACCGGCTCCGGCGTCGCGCTCCGGACGTTGACGCCGGGCCGGACCGGCTCGTCGGCGAGCGCGTCGAGCTGATCGGCGACGAACGCGAGCGGGTCGGGCGGGAGGAACTCCGATCGCCCGCGCGCAACGAGATCACGCGCGGCCGCCCGACTCGCCGGGTCGAGCGCCACGCCCCCGAGGAGCGCGACGTCGACGCGTTCGGCCGCGGCGCGGGCCCACTCGCTGTCGGCGGCCCCGCTGAGGCTCGCGGCGACGAGGAACGGCTCCCGGGTCACTCCGCGTCCCCCCGCGGCGGGCCCGCGTCCGGCGCGTCGGCCTCGACGGCCGCCAGCGCGCGCTCGCAGGCCCGGGCGACGCGCTCGGCGTCGTCCGCGTCGTCGATCCGCGTGTCGGTGCGTTCGACGTGTCGGTCCAGCGCGGTCGGGTCCCCGTCGTCGAGGACGAACGCGTCCGCGAAGGGGTACGCGTCCGCCACGCCCGCGGTCGAGGGCTCGCGGCCGACCCCCCTCATCAGTTCCGCGGCCGGCCCGGAGAACACCTCGTCGCCGACGAACGGCGAGACGGCGACCACGGGCGTCTCCCGGAGCGCGCGCTCGAATCCGGGGAGCGCCAGCATCGGGCCGAGGCTCGTCACGGGGTTCGAGGGCCCGACGACGACCGGCTCCGCGAGCGCGTCCAGCACCGCGTCGGTCGGCTCGGCGTCCGCGGCCCCCCGGAACTCCACGTCGGCCACCGGCGGCTCGCCGCGGCGCGCGACCCAGTACTCCTGGAAGTGGAGCGTCTCGCCGCCCTCGGTGTGGACCAGCGTCGCGACCGGGTCGTCCGACATCGGGAGGAGGTCGACGTCGAGGTCGAACGCCGCCGCGAGGGCCCGGATCGCCTCGGTGAGCGACTTCCCCTCGTCGAGCAGACCCGTGCGGGTGAGGTGGACCGCCCGGTCGCGGTCGCCGATCTCCATGAACTCGCCGACCGCCGAGAACCGCCGCCAGCGGGCGATCTCCCGGCCCGCGGTCTGGGCGTCGTCCGCGAGGTAGCGCGGCGCGCCCGGCTCGCCCCCGATCGCGTCGCCCGCCGCGGCCGCGAGCCGGGAGAGCTCCTCGTGGGTCGCGGTCGTGTCGCCGTCGATCCCCCACCAGGTCTCGCGGTCGAGGACGTCCCCGCCCGCGAACAGCACCGTGTCGACGTCCGGGCAGACGAGGTGGCCGCCGATCTCGACGTCGTCGCCAGTGTTGGCGACGACCGCGGTCTCGGACGGCTCGAACACCCGGGCCGCGCCGTCGAGGAGCTTCGGCGTGCCCGTCCCCCCGGCGAGGAAGGTTACCATACCGGCGCAAGGCGACGCCCGGATTTGTATCCTCGCCTCCGGGGGCGACGCCGGCGGCGGACCGGTCGCTCACCGAGCGACAGGAAAACACGGCAGAAATCGTCGACCGCGACGCGGATCGTCGAGCCCTACGCCAGCTCGTCGATCTTCTCGACGACGGCGTCCGCGAACTCGCTCGTCGCGAGCTTCTCGCCGCCCTCGATCTGTCGGTGGAGGTCGTAGGTGACCTTGCCCGAGGCGATGGTCTCCTCGACGGCGTCGCGCACGAGGTCCGCGGCGTCGCCCCAGCCGAGGTAATCGAGCATCTCGCGGCCCGAGAGGATCATCGCGGTGGGGTTCACCTTGTCCTCGCCGGCGTACTTGGGCGCGGAGCCGTGGACCGGCTCGGCGAGACAGCGGCCGTGACCGCGGTTGATGCCGGGCGCGATGCCGAGGCCGCCGATCTGCGCGCCCGCGGCGTCGGACATGTAGTCGCCGTTGAGGTTCATCGTCGCGATGACGGAGTACTCGTCCGTGCGGGTCAGCAGCTGCTGGAGCATGTTGTCCGCGATGCGGTCCTTGACGACGAGGGTGCCCTCGGGCTGCTCGCCGTCGTGCTCCTCCCAGAGCTGGTCCTCGGTGATGACGTCCTCGCCGTACTCCTCCTCGGCGACCTCGTAGCCCCAGTCGCGGAACGCGCCCTCGGTGAACTTCATGATGTTCCCCTTGTGGACGAGCGTGACCGAGTCGCGGTCGTTCGCGAGCGCGTAGTCGACCGCCTCGCGGATGAGGCGCTTCGAGCCGAACTCGGAGATGGGTTTGACGCCGATGCCGACCGGCCCGTCGTGGATGACGTCCGCGATGCCCATGTCGTCTTCGAGGAAGTCGCGTACCTGCTCCGCGCCCTCGCTGCCGGCCTCCCACTCGACGCCGGCGTAGACGTCCTCGGTGTTCTCGCGGAACGTGACCATGTCCATCTCTCCGGGGCTCTTGACGGGGGACGGGACGCCTTCGAGGTGGTAGGTGGGGCGGACGTTCGCGAACAGGTCGAGCGTCTTGCGGAGCGCGACGTTCAGCGAGCGGAACCCGGCGCCGACGGGGGTCGTCAGCGGGCCCTTGATCGCGACGCGGTGGTCGCGGATGGCCGAGACGGTGTCCTCGGGGAGGTTCTCGTCGTACTTCTCGCGGGCGCTGGCGCCGGCGTAGACGCGCATCCACGAGATGGATCGCCCGGTCGCTTCCGCGGCGGCGTCGAGCACCTGCTGTGCGGCCGGTCCGACGTCGGTGCCGATCCCGTCGCCGTGGATGATCGGGATGATGGGATTCGACGGCACGTTCAGCTCGCCGGTCTCCTCGTCGGCGAGCGTGATCGCCTCGCCGTCGTCGGGGACGTCGACCTTATCGTAGCTCATGAACGTTCGACGATTTCCGTGGCCCCCTAAAGTGGTTGCCGTTTTCGGCGTGAGCGTCGCGCTCGCAGCCTTTGCCGCTTCTCGCCGCGGGCGCGCTCGGCGTCTCCCCGCGGCGTCCCGCGGTCAGACCGGTTCGACCTCGACGTCGAACAGCGACCGCCAGCGGTAGCGACGACCGCCCCACACGAAGGTCCGCCGGGCGAACGCGTACGCCATCAGCGGCGGGGCGATCAGCACTCCCGGCGCGGCGAGCAGGAAGGTCGCCCGCCGGATCCCGAACCTCGCGTACGCGGCCCCCGCGAGCGCGGTGACGAGGGCCACGCCCGCGACCGGCGCGAACAGGCAGAGGGCCGCCATCGCGACCCCGAAGCAGACGTTGAACGCGGTCGCCGCGGGCGCGTGGTACCGCGTGATCGTCAGGAAGCGGACGAACCGCTCCAGCGATCCCCGGAGCGACCCGCCGGCCCGGACGTACCGCGTCCGGTCGACAGACGCGACGTCGAGGTGGTCGGTGAGCGTCCCGTCGTCGCTGACCGTCCGCCGGAGGTCCCGGAGGAACGCCGCCTCCCCGTCGCGGAGGTCGTCGCGCTCGAAGATCACGGCCCCGCCCCACGCGACGCCGGCCGCGGACACCGCGAGCGTCCCCCCGATCACGTACCCGGGCTCGAACAGGCGCGCCAGCGGGTCGAGTCCGACGAACACCGGGACCTCCGTGGTGGGTCCCTGCCGGCCGTAGTCGGCGTCGAGCGTCGCCAGCCAGTCGGGGGGATGGCGGAAGTCGTCGTCGGTCCAGGCGATCCGGTCGTTCGCGGCCGCCTCCGTCCCGGCCGCGATGGCGTTGGCCTTTCCCGAACAGCCCTCCGGCTCGCCGGCGATCACGATCCGGGTTCGGGCCGGCAGATCCCCTCGGCGGTCCGCCACCGGGTCCTCCGGGGAGTCGCAGATCACGAGCAGTTCGTCGCGGCCTCCCCTCCCGCCGTCGAACGCCTCGGGGCCGCGGAGCTGTTCGGCCACCTCGTCGCAGGCGTCGGTCCAGCGGACGGTCGGGAGGAGGACCGACACCGGGGTCGGCGTCGACGACGCGCGCGGTTCCGAAGCGGTCACGGGTACGCGTCGGGCGAGCCGAACATAAACGTCCGCGATCGACTCCCGCTGCCTCGCTCACGAGACCGGACGCGGCTCTCGCCCCCGCTCACGACGCGTGACATGACCCGTGGCCCCGTTCACGACCCCGGACACGAGCGCGTCCCGAGTTCGTCGACCCGCGTCTCACCGTCCGCGACGTCGACGTAGACGGTCGACAGCCTGACGGAACGGACCGGGCGGGCCCCGCCGTCCGCGAACCGCGTCGCGCGGTCGCAGAGGTGCGCGAGCACCGGGTCGACGCGGTCCGGGTCGGGGTCGTCCGCGAGCAGCGACAGGAGCTTTCGCCAGCGCGCGGTGGGGTACGCGCGGGCGTCCGACGGCGGGCGATCCAGCGCGACGCGGTCGCCGTACAGGGCGTCGATCCGGTCGCCGTCGGCGGTCGTCGCGGTCGCCACGACGAGCGCGTCGGTCGAGGGCGGGTTCGGCGCGAACATGTCCCAGCCGCTCTCCGTCGGGTCGGACACCGACGCGACGGCGTCGGGCGTCTCGACGAACCCGAGCGCCATCCCGTTCCACGCGACGAGCGCGACGAGGAGGACCGCGGCGACGACCGGCACCGCGCCCGCGACCCGCTCGCGAACGGCTCCGAGCGCTCCACCGCCGTCGGCGGGGCTCACTGCTCCGAACCGACGCGCCGCGGAGTCGCGGAGCCGGTCGGATTCGGGGGCGATCGCGCGCTCGATCCGGTCCCAGACGGACGGGGGGAAGAATGGGATCAGCGCGGTCGCGGAGACGAGCGAGAAGACGCCGATCTGGAGCGTGAGCGCCATGGAGAGATGCGCCGCGAGGAGCGTGCCCGCGAGCGCCGCCCGGACCCGGCCGGCGGCCGCGACGAGCAGCGGCGAGGCGACGAGCAGCGCGACCCAGCCGTAGGTGGCCGCCGCGAGCAGCGCCGGCCACTCGGGGACGAGCCCGCCGAGCGGGCCGTGGAGGTAGGTGAGCCGGAAGACGCGCCCGACCGCCTCCCCGGCGGGCCACGCGGTCCCGCGGAACTTCACGACCGCGTTCGAGACGTACACCACGACGACGAGCCCCAAGAGGAGCGCCGTGGCGGGACCGGCGACGCGGTCGACCGCCGCGTTCACCGCCGAGTCCGCGGCGTCCGCGGTCCGACGCCGGACCGCGTCGAGCGACCAGCGCGCGCCGAGCGGGCACAGCAGTCCGGCGCCGAGCAGCTGGATGAGGAGCGCGTCCCCGGCGTTGAGGACGAACGGGTTTCGCGCCTGGAGCGACGCGAGCAGGACCAGCGATACCGCGGCCGCGACGCGCGTCCGGTACCCGACCGCGAGCGCGACGGCGGCGAGCGCGGCGGCGAGGAACAGCGCCGCGGCGGCCCCCGGCTCGCCGGAGAGGGCGTGGAGCGAGAGCCGCGCGCCGAGCGGGGACGCCTCCGCCAGCGTCGCCCGCGGGAGGACCCCGTCGTCCGTGTAGAAGGCGACGAGGTTCCGGGCCCGGAGTCCGAGGTCGACGAGGAGGACGACGCCGAGCGCGAGGCGGAGCGCGGCGAGCGCGCGCGGGTCGACCCCGAGGCGACGACGGAGCGCGGCGCGGAGGCGCGGGGCTGCGCCGGCGGACTCGGCGGTCGTCACAGTGGTACGGGGTCGCCCAGCGGCGGGAATAGGTCTTGCGGCGACGCCTCCCGGGCGCTTATGTGGCCCCCGCGGGTGTCTCCAGTATGCGAGTTATCGTCCACGGCGGGGCCGGCGGGGCCCCGGACGACCCGGAGCCCAGACAGGCGGTCCTCGACGAGGCGGCCGCGAGCGGCGCCGACGCCGCCACCCCGCTCGACGCGGTGGAAGCCGCGGTCGCCGTCCTCGAATCGGACCCCCGGTTCAACGCGGGCGTCGGCGGCGCGGTCCAGTCCGACGGCGTCGTCCGCACCGACGCCGGCGTGATGACCTCCGACCGCGAGGTCGGTGCCGCGTGCTCGATGCCCGGCGTCGAACACGCGGCGAGCGTCGCCCGCGTCGTCTGCGAGGAGACGCCGCACGTCTTCGTCTCGGGGGACCACGCGGTCGACCTCGCGGCGGAGTTCGGCGTCGAGACCGGCGTCGACCTGCTCACCGACGAGACGCGGGCGCGGTACGAGGCGGAAGATCCGCCGGGCGGCGGCCCCCGCGAGCACCTCGACTGGCTCGCCTCGCGCTTCGGCTCGGGCGACGATCAGGCGGGCGGCGGGTCGGCGGACGTGGACGACGAGGAGGACGCGCAGCGGGACGATCCGGGTCACGCCCCGGACCACGACACGGTCGGCGCGGTCGCGACCGACGGCGAGGCGTTCGCCGCGGTGACCTCGACCGGCGGCCGGTCGTTCGCGCTCGCCGGGCGCGTCGGCGACGTGCCGCAGGTCGGGTCCGGGTTCTTCTGTACCGAGGCCGGCGGCGCGAGCGCGACGGGGGCGGGCGAGGACATCGCGCGCGTCACGCTCTCGCGGCGCGCCGTCGACCTCCTCGACGACGGCCTCGACGCGCAGGACGCGGCGGACCGGGCGATAGACGAGTTCGAGGCGGTCACGGGCTCCGGTGCGGGCGTGATCGTCCTCGGCGACGAGACCGCCGGGAGCGCGTTCAACACGGAGGGGATGCAGACGAGCGTGGCCCGAGAGTAATCTCCCGCGCGGGGGCGTTCTCGCAGCCGAAATCCGCCTCGGCGGCCGGCGACGACGCGCGTCCGACCCGCCCGCTACTCGAGTTCGGCTTCGAGTTTCGGATTGCGGTTCGTCGTGGGCACGTCGGAGTCGACGAGCTCCGCGCACGCGTCGACGAACTCGGCCTCGCCCAGCGCTCCGCAGAGGACGTGCGTCCGCTCCTCGGTGGCGATGTACACGTCGATCACCTCGCGGTTCGACCGCGAGAGGAGGTTGTAGGTCTCGTTCCAGCCGCCGACCGCGAAGAGGGCGAGGAACGCCGCGAGCGCCATCCCGGTCCGCGTCTCGACCCGTCCGAGGGACACGGAAGCGATCGTTCCGACGGTGAGTACCAGCGCGAGGAGCGCGAAGAACAGTCCGAGGAACGTGTGCCGACGGAAGGCGGTGTTCCGTTCGAACTCGACGCTGACGGCGTCGCCGGTGGGGATCGACACGGTCTCCTCGGACGGGAGGGTGTAGCTGAGTTCGCCGTCCGAGCCGGAGAAGGTGGCGGTTCGGTCGGCGTCGACGACGTACTCGTCGACGTGTGCGTCTGTCGTGAAGTCCATCTGAGACTGAGAGGCGTTGGCCGCGTGTTCCCTCCCGGCTGATATGTAATTCCCGATACGTGTCCCCGATCGCCGGCGACCGCGGCGCGGGCGGCTCGTTCGACCGCGGCCGAGCGCCGCTCCCGGACCGCTCAGAAGTGTAGCAGCGTCGAAATTTCCGCGGCGATCGCTCCGAGCTACCCCAGCCGCTCGTCGAGGATGAGCCGCGTCTTCGTCGACTTGACCTCGTCCATCTCGCGGGCCTGCGTGATCAGTTCGTTGACCGCGCGCGTGTCGACCGCGTCGACGACGAGGACCACGTCCTCCTCGCCGGACACCTGCCAGACGAAGTCGACCTCCTCCCACTCCACCATGCGCTGCCCGACCGCGTCGGTGTTGACGTTCATCTCCACCGATATCTCGATCATCGCCTTCACGTTCCCGGTGCGGGTCGTGACCGTGAACCGCTCGATCACGCCCTCGTCGGTCATCCGGTCGACGCGGTTGCGCACAGTCCCCTCGGAGGTCCCCACCCGGTCCGCGATCTCCGTGTACGGGGTCCGCGCGTCCCGTCGCAGGATCGAGAGGATCCGTCGGTCGAGGTCGTCCATACCGATCCGTCTCGGTGCGTCGCCTTACCCGTTACGAATATCGTAACGAACCTTCGAACGACGCATTTATCACCCTTTGCGCGTACGTTTCTCGTAATGTCGGACGCCTACATCGCGCTGGCCGACGGTCGCGTGCTCGAAGCGCGCGCTCGTTCGCCGGGGCGGACCCGCGGCGAACTGGTGTTCACGACCGCGTACACCGGCTACGAGGAGTCGCTCACCGACCCCTCCTACGCCGAGCAGATCCTCACCTTCTCGTACCCCCTCATCGGGAACTACGGCGTCCGAACCGAGCGGTTCGANAGATCGTCACCACCGTCCGCGAGGAGGGCGCGATGGCCTGCGGAATCGCCGCCGGGCCGGACGCGACCCCCGAGGACGCGGTCGAAGAGATGGAGGCGTGCAAGCCGATGAGCGACCACGTCGACATCGGCGCGCAGGTGTCGGTCGCGGAGCCGACCGTCCACGAGGGCGGCGGCGACGTCGACGTGGCCCTGCTCGACTGCGGCGCGAAGGGCTCGATCATCTCCTCGCTCACCGAGCGCGGCGCGGACGTCCACGTCCTCCCGTACGACGCGACCGCCGAGGACGTGGCCGCCGTCGACCCCGACGTGCTCTTCGTCTCGAACGGCCCGGGCGACCCGGAGAACTTCGTCGCCGCTCAGGCGGTCGTCGACGAGTTCGCCGGCGACCTCCCGATGGCCGGCATCTGCCTCGGCCAGCAGGTGATAACCAGCGCGCTCGGCGGCTCGACCGAGAAGATGGCGTTCGGCCACCGCGGCGTCAACCAGCCGGTCAAGGACCTCCGCACGGACAAGGTCGTGATGACCACCCAGAACCACGGCTACACGGTCGACGACACCGGCCCGCTGGAGGTGACGCAGGTGAACGTCAACGACGACACCGTCGAGGGGCTCGACAGCGAGGAGCTCGACGTGATCACCCGCCAGTACCACCCCGAGGCGAACCCCGGCCCGCACGACTCGCTCGGCTTCTTCGACGAGGTGCTCGACCTCGCGACCTCGTCGCGCCGCCTCGCGGCCGACTGATCCCGCGGTCCACGGTCCCGCTCCGCCGCCCTCCCGACTGACCGCTCGGAGTACCACCCGGCCGGCGTCCGCGACGCCCGGCCCCCGCTCGCCTCTCTGTCCGCGCCCGCCTTTCCCCCGCCCCGTACCGGCGACGTTTTCTCCCGTCACCTCGCACCGTGAGACGTGACAACCGAGATCCTGCTCACCAACGACGACGGGATCGACGCCGTCGGGATCCGGGCGCTCGCGGACGCCCTCTCCCGCGACCACGACGTGACCGTCGTCGCGCCCGCGACGAACCAGTCGGGCGTCGGCGGCGCGCGCTCGTGGTGGGAGACGACGGTCGACTACACCGAGACGGACCGCGGCTACGCGGTGGAGGGGACCCCGGCGGACTGCGTCGCGGTCGCGGACGTGGCGCTCGGGCTCGACCCCGACGTGGTCGTCTCCGGCTGTAACCACGGCCCGAACATCGGCGCGCACATCCTCGGGCAGTCCGGCACGGTCGGGGCCGCGATGGAGGCGTCGTTCCTCGGGACGCCCGCGATAGCCGTCTCGCTGTACGACCGCGGGAACCTCCCCGTGCCGCCGACGCTCGACAACGGCGACTTCGCGGTCGCCGGCGAGGTCGTCGCCGACCTCCTCGGTCGGACGGACGCGGGACGGCTCCCGTTCGGCGCGGACGTGCTGAACGTCAACGTCCCGGCCGCGGACGACGAGGCGGCGGCGGACCCCACCTATCGGCTGACGGAGCCGGCCCGCGGCTTCGACGTGATCGAGCTCCGACCGGGCGAGGAGGGGCCGGACGACGAGAACGTCCCGGAGGGCTGGGAGTTCGGCGAGCGCCGCGGCGAGATGGGGATGGAGCTCCGCGACCGCTTCTGGCGGGAGTTCCTGCGCGGCGACGTCCCGGACGACCCGGGGTCGGACCGACGCGCCGCGGTCGAGGGCGAGGTGAGCATCTCGCCGCTGTCGAGTTCGCGCGCCGTCGCGGGCGACCGGGCGGGCGACCTCGTCGAGTCGGCTCGGGGCGCGGAGACCGGGGCCGACTAGCGAGCCGTCGCGGGCGACCGAGCGGGTGATCTCGCCGAGTCGGCCCGGGGCGCGGAGACCGGGGGGCGACCGGTCGACTCAGCGCCGACGGCGGGAGCGCACTTGGCTTCCGGCGAACTCCGCCGCGAGCCGGCCGAGGTACCACACGATCACGAGACCGAGACAGAACCCGACTCCGGCCGCGGCCAGCAGTTCGACCGGCGACGGGTCCAACTGGAGGGCGATAAGCGGCGGCGTGGCCGTGACGATGGCGAGTAACACGAGCTTGATCTTCCGGTTCCCCGCGTCCCGCTCCGCCTCGGAGATGGGTCCTACCACCGCGATCCCCTCGACTCCCTGCCGACGACCGCCGACGCGTCGCTCATACCCGCTCCACGCTCCCGGCGACCATCAAGGCGACGAACCGAACTCGTTCGCTCGGGAGCGACGACGAGGCGCCGCGGCGACGGACCGGACAACTCCGATCCGGGCGGTAAAAAGCGTCTCGACCGTTCACGGCGGTAGCGGCCCGATACCGCCGTGAACGGTCTGGGCCGTTTAACCCCGTCCGGCCGCTGGTGTCAGGTGCCCCTACCCGCCCTCCCGGGTCGTCGCGGCGCGTCGCCAACTCGACGCTCCCGGGATCCGCCCCTCCCCGCCGTTTCGCGGCGTTTTTGACCCGACCCCGACAAGCCAGCGGTATGGACGACGAACTCCGCGAGCGCGTTGCGGCGGCCGGCGAGGCCGCGGCGCTTTTCAACGCGCTCAAACACGGCAGCGACCCGGACGTGGGCGCGATCATGGGCCCGATCATGGGCGAGAACCCCGAGTTCCGCCCGCACGGCGACGAGATTCCGGGTGTCCTCGCGCCGGTAGTCGACGAGGTCGGCGAGATGAACGAGGCGGCGCGCCGGGAGCGGCTCGGCGAGCTCGCCCCCGACAAGCTCGCGGAGCTGAAGGCCGACGACGAGGCGGACGACCGCGTCCTCCCCGACCTCCCGAACGCCGAGGACGGCGCGGTCGTGATGCGCGCCGCGCCGAACCCCAACGGTCCGTGGCACGTCGGTCACGCTCGGATGCCCGCCGTCATCGGGACGTACAAGGAGCGCTACGACGGCGAGTTCATCTGCCGGTTCGACGACACCGACCCCGAGACGAAACGGCCCGACCTAGAGGCGTACGACGCCATCCTCGAAGACATCGAGTACCTCGGGTTCGAGCCCGACCGCGTGCTCCGCGCGTCGGACCGACTGGAGACGTACTACGACCACGCCCGCGAGCTGATCGACGCCGGCGGCGCGTACACCTGTTCGTGTTCCGGCGACGAGTTCTCCGAGCTGAAGAACGCGGGCGAGCCGTGCCCCCACCGCGACAAGGACGCCGAGACGGTCCGCGAGGAGTTCGCGGCGATGGTCGACGGCGAGTACTCGGCCGGCGAGATGGTCCTCCGCGTGCGCACCGACATCGGGCACAAGAACCCCGCGCTGCGCGACTGGGTCGCCTTCCGGATGATCGACACGCCGCACCCGCGCGAGGCGGCGGCCGACTACCGCTGCTGGCCCATGCTCGACTTCCAGTCCGGCGTCGACGACCACCTCACGGGCGTCACTCACATCATCCGCGGCATCGACCTCCAGGACTCCGCGAAGCGCCAGCGGTTCGTCTACGACTACTTCGATTGGGAGTACCCCGAGGTGCTCCACTGGGGTCACGTCCAGGTCGACGAGTACGACGTGAAGCTGTCGACTTCGACGATCAAGGGGCTCATCGCGGACGGCGAGCTGACGGGCTGGGACGACCCGCGCGCGCCGACCATCCGGTCGATGCGTCGCCGCGGCATCCAGGGCCAGGCGCTCGTCGACTCGATGACGGAGCTGGGGATGTCCACGTCCGACGTCGACCTCGCGATGTCCGCCGTCTACGCGAACAACCGCGACCTCGTCGACGACGCGGCGAACCGCTACTTCCTCGTGCGCGACCGCGACGACGCGCCCGCAGTCGAGCTCCCGGTCGTCGACGGCGACGCGCCAGCACCCGAGGCCGGCCACCCGCCGCTCCACCCCGACCACGAGGACCGCGGCGACCGCGAGGTGCCCGCCGGGCGGGTCCTCGTCGAGTCCCCAGACCTCCCGAGCGAGGGCGAGCGCGTCTGGCTGAAGGGGTACGGCTGCGTGCGCCACGAGGGCGACGAACTGGCGTTCGTCGACGCCGACATCGAGGTCGTCCGCGAGGGCGACGTGGACGTGGTCCACTGGGTCCCGGCCGAGGCGGGGCTCGACACGCTCCTCCGGACCGTCGACGGCGACGTGCGAGGGGTTGCCGAGCCCGCGCTCGCCGACGTCGACCCCGACACGGTCGTCCAGTTCGTGCGCGTCGGCTTCGCCCGGATCGACGGGTTCGATCCCGAGGCGACCGACGAGGCGGACGGGCCGAACGGCTCCGAGGACCTGCTGGCGTACTACGCGCACCCGTAGGTCGCTCCGGCCGACTGTCCCCCGACCGATCCGGCGGGCCGGTCCCCCGCTCGTCCGGCGGGCCGGTCTGCGCCCGCCCGAATCCGTTCGTCGCGGAGTTTAAACCCGCGACCGGCGAAGCGGGGGCAACGATGGCCATCGACTCGAACTTCGAAGTGAACCGCGAGCGGGTCGGCGAGGAGGACGGCGTCGCCGTGTGGGGTCCCGTCGAACCGCCGGAGAAGCAGGGGATCCGCGGCACCCACGTCGCGGTCGACTTCGACATCTGTCTCGCCGACGGCGCGTGCTTGGAGGACTGTCCGGTCGACGTGTTCGAGTGGGTCGACACCCCCGGACACCCCGAGTCCGAGCGGAAGGCGAACCCCGCCGACGAGGACCAGTGTATCGACTGTATGCTTTGCGTCGACGTCTGCCCGGTCGACGCCATCGACGTCGACCCCGGGCGCGAGAATCGCTTATAAGCCGCCGAACGTCTCGTTTTCTCCGCTGCGGACGGAGTTGTTCGCTGATAAACGCTCGCGTGTGAACCGACAGACGACACCTCCGAAGCCCCAGTCGTGGGGCCGACGGACGCTCGCTCCGCTCGCGGGACCGCGGCCTCACGCCTCCCCAGCCTCGCGGTTCGCTCGGGGCTCCCTCCGGTCGCCCGCGTCGCTCACCGCGTCCCTCGCGCGTGCTACTCGGCCGCGAAGCGGCCTCGCAGGCACGCGCCACCGCAGATCCAGTTATAATTAGTCGCCGCTGATCCGCTCAGTCGTTTATAAACCGTTCCCGTTCCTCGCGCGCGAAGTCGGTCCCGTACCGCTCCACGAGAGGGGTGTAGGCGTCGCCGAGCGCGCGCATACACGCGCTCGTCGAGACGAACCCGAGGTCGTCGGCGACCGCTTCCCACGGCCGACCTTGGAGGACCTTCCGAACGAGCAGGCGCTCCGCCCGGTCGTCGAGGTCGGTCCCCTCGACCAGCGCCGCGAGCGCGAGGTCGCGGAACGCCCCGGGCGCGCTGTCGTACATCCCCGGCCCGACCGACGCGCCGACGACGGAGCGCCACTCGGTCTCGGTGAGATCGACCGGCACGGGCGCGGAACACGCCCCCAGCGCCCCGCGGATCACGTCCGGGTCGACGTCCCGGTGCGCGTCGGAGAGCCCGTCGCGCTCGCGGTCTCGGAAGGCGACGGCGTGGCGGGCGAGCAGGTCGCGCCCGGCCGCGGTCTCCGGGCACAGCATGATCGCGGAGTGCTCGCCAGAGGCTTCGTTGCGACTCGTCGAGAGGTGGACGATCCGGTACCCCGCCCGCTTCCAGAAGCGGAGCAGGCGCGGCGTCGCGCCGTAGCCGACCGAGAAGTAGTCGACCGGTTCCGCGCCGTCACCGGTCGGCTCGCCGCCGAACTCCGCGTGGACCTCGTCGAGCAGCCGCGAGCCGAACCCGGCGTCCCGGAGCGCGTGGTGGGTCGCGATCCGGACCGTCCGCAGGCCGCGCGGCGCGGCGGCGTCTTCGTCGCGCAACTGGCTCGTGAGCACGTCCGGAACCATGTTGCCGCGGACGCGCTCGCCCTCGTACATCCGTCGCCGCGTCCCGGCGTCGAGCCCGCCCTCCCGCGCGAGGAGCGCGACCGCGACGACGCGCCCGTCGGCGACCAGCGCCCGCGCGACGAGGTTCGGCGCGTCGAGCAGCCGCGCGAGGTCGTTCGGCTCCGTCCGGTAGTGCGCGGCGACGAGCAGCCCGAACGCCTCGCCGAGCAGCGTCTCGTCCGCGAGCAGCGCCGCCGGGTCGAGCGCCCGGTACGTCGCGTCGCCGACGGACGCGTCCGCGACCGCGTCGTCGACCGCGGGCCGGGCGTCCAGCAGGAGCGCCCGCGACGCCCACGCCTCGACCGGGTCGTTCCGCGCGTACCGGATCGGCTCGTCGAGGCGCACGTCGCGGACCGCGAACCGTGAGTCCAGCAGCCGCTCCCGGAACCGGACCGCGAACCCCCGGCCCGCCCCCTCGTAGCCGTGGACCGTCGTACAGAACGCGACCGCGGGCGCGCCGAGAAAACCCTCTAGGAGCTGCACCGGGAGCGCCGCCGCCTCGTCGACCATCACGGCGTCCGCCTCGCCGGCGACCGCCGCGGCGGCCGCGGGCGGCAGGAACCGGACGCGACCGCCGGCCGGCGTTCGGAGCTCGCGCCCGTCCGCGTCGCCGCCCCGGCCGCCCTCGCCGCTCCGGTCGACCGCGCCGCCCTCGCCGTCGCCCGTCTCCTCCGCGATCAGCTCTCGGGCCCGCGCGAACACCTCCGCGGCGTTCCGGAACGCGGGCGCGGTGACGAGCACCTCGTCGCCCCCGAGCGCGAGCGCGCCGGCCGCCAACCCGGCCGCGCTCGACTTCCCGCGCCCTCGGTCGGACTCGACCACGAGAGCGGATCCGGGCTCGGAGAGCGCCTCGAACGCCCGCAACGCCCGCGATTGGTCGGCGGTGAGGCAAGCGGTGTACGCGCTCGCGGGGAACGTCGCGCCCGGGGGCGCGCGCCGCGGCTCGGCGTCGTCGCCCGCCCCCGCGCGATTCGCGCCGCCCACGGGTTGCGCTCCCGTCAGGCCGTCGCGCACCACGGCGTCGCCCTCCGGGTCGTCGCCGAGCGCGACCACCGCGACGCCGGGGTGCGTCCGGAGCGTCCCGACGAGGCGCTCGCGGAACCGCCCTGTCACGTCGCCGATGTCGTACGGGGGCACGGCGAGCGAGTCGTCGAAGCGGTCCCGGACCGCCGGCCAGTCGTCGAGCGGAGGGGTAAGCAGGATCAGGAGCCCGCCGCCGTCGACGGCTCCGACCGCTCGGCCGAGCGCGTTCGGAACGAACCGCTCGTGGCAGTCGAGCACCACCGCCTCGCGGGTGCGTCCGAGCAGTTCGTCGGCGCTCCGCGGGCGGTGTTCCTCGAACCGGAACCCATCCCGCGTCGAGACGAGCGAGACCGCCTCGTCGGCGAGGCCGACCGACTCGACCGCGTCGTAGGCCGCGTCGATCGCGCGGTCGCGGTCGCCCGCCAGCACGAGAACGCGCCGCTCGTTCGTCCGCTCGGCCTCGGCGCGCAGTTCGCGCGCGACTCCCCCAATCATCTCCGCTCGTCGTTGCCGAGGCGCGGACATGTGTCTTACCCTCCGCGCCCCCACGGCTCGGCTGCGGGGCCAACCCGCCGACGCCCGCGGAGGCGGGAGGCTTACGGACGCTCGGCGCATCGCTCCGGGCATGACTACGGTCACGCTCATCGGGACGCGGCTCGCGGACGTGGGCCGCGAGTTCGTCTATCAGGGGGAATCGGCCGACTGCGAGGGGTGTCCCTACCGCGGCCAGTGTCTCAACCTCTCCGAGGGCACTCGCTACCGGGTGACCGGGATCCGCGAGAACGCCCAGACGCTCGACTGCGCCGTCCACGACGCGGGGGTCCGCGCGGTCGAGGTCGAGCCCGCGTCGGTCCCCGCGAACGTCCCGTCGAAGCGCGCGTACGCCGGGAGCAGGGCGTCGCTCGCCGGCCCCTGCCCGCACACCGAGTGCCCGAGCCACGGCTACTGCGTCCCCGACGGGGCCGACTTCGACGACGAGCGCGTCATCGACCAGGTGCTCGGCGAACCCCCGCACGAGACGTGCGCGCTCGACCGCGACCTGACGCTCGTCGAGTTCCGCGCCGAGGAGTAAAACGAAGCGGACGGACCGGTCGTTTACAGCGACGTGACCGCGTTCAGCGTGATCCGGATCGCCCGCTCGACGTTGTCTTTCGCCTTCTCCGGCAGTTCGTCGTCGGAGTCCGCGCCCTTCTGCGAGCCCGCGACGAGGTTGCCGTCGACGGTACAGATCGCGCCCGCGGCGAGCCCCTTGCGCCGGGCGAGCGAGAAGACGGTCGCGGCCTCCATCTCGATCGCGAGCAGGTTCGCGTCGTTCCAGTCCTCGACGTACTCGTCGCTCTCGTTGTAGAACGCGTCGTCCGAGACGATGGGGCCCACGTGGATCTCCTCGTCGTTCGCCTCGGCCGCGTCGACGAGCCCCGCGAGCACGTCGTAGTCCGGGACGGCCGGGTAGTTGGCGGACTCGTACCGCTTGCTCGTCCCCTCCTCCTTGGCCGCGCCCGTCGCGACGACCATGTCGCCGACCTCCATCTTTGGCTGGAGCGCCCCGCAGGTGCCACAGCGGACGAACGTCTCGACGCCGACCCGCGAGAGCTCCTCGACGGCGATGGCGGCAGACGGGCAGCCGATGCCGGTCGAGCAGATCGTGAGCTCGACCCCGTCGTATGTCGCGTTGACGATCTTGTACTCGCGGTTCTGCGCGACGACCTCGCTATCGTCGCAGAGATCGGCGATCCGGTCGACGCGGCCGGGGTCGCCGGGGATGATCGCGGTCTCGTGTACGTCGCCCTCCTCGACCAACAGATGCGGCTGTTTCGCCATACGCGCGGAGACAGCCGCCGCGCGCAAAAACGGACCGGTCGGGCGGCGGGGAGACCGCCCCAATACGAATTTTATATCGCGATATACGATTTACTACGGCGGTCGGGGCGGCGTCGCTCCCCGCCCCACCGGACCGACGGCTCCGCCAGATCGGTCCGTTTTATCGCCCGAGGCCGCGACGTTCGGCCATGACCGACGCTGACGCCTCGGCGGACCTCGCCTCGACGCTCGGTGCGCTCGTGGTCGCGTTCCTCCTCGTCACGACCGCCGCGGGGACGGTGCTCGGCTTCAACTGGACGCAGGCGGTGCTGCTCGGCGGGCTCGCCGGCGTCGTGGCCGTCGCGTCGGCGTGGCTGACGGAGCGGCGGGCGACCGGCGGGTGACTCTCCCCGAGTATCGCGACTGAGAGACCGGACGGAGGATTTTATACCCGCTCGGCGTCGAAACCGCACAATGCGCTTCAGTCGCGACCGTCGGGGCCAGTCGGTCGTGGTCGGGACGGTGATCCTGTTCGGGTTCCTGATCCTGGCGCTCGGCATTTATCAGGTCCAAGTCGTCCCGACGGAGAACGCGAACGTCGAGTTCGAACACAGTCAGACGGTCGAAGACGACTTCAGCGACCTCCGCAACGACATCCTCCGGGCGAGTTCCACGGGGTCGACCGGGTCTACGCAGGTCCGACTCGGCACGCGCTACCCGGCCCGGACGTTCTTCGTGAACCCGCCGCCCGTGTCGGGGTCGCTCTCGACGGAAGCAACCGGCGCGATCCGGATCCGGAACGCCACGGTCGGGGGCGGCGCGCACCCGAACGCCGCCGCGTTCTGGGACACGAACCGGACGTTCGAGACGCGCTCGCTGCGCTATGACGCGCGCTACAACGAGTTCCGCGACGCGCCCGAGCTCGTCTCCGAGCACTCTGTCGTCGCCGCCGAGTTCGACGACGCGGTCCTGCTCAGAACCGGGCAGACGGTCGTCTCGGACGACCGGATCGCCCTGACCGCGCTGACCGGGTCGGTGTCAGAGAGCGGCGTCACCCCGCGGAGCGTCGACCCTCGCGCCGTTTCCGCGAGCGACACCACGGTCCCGCTCGACCCGAGCGGTGGAAACGTCACTCTGGAGCTCCCGACCGCGGTCGAGAACGCCTCCGCGCTCGCCGCGCGCTGGAATCGGGCGCTCCCGGCGACCGCGACCGCGACGCCGAACGCGACCGGCGACGCGCTCAGGATCACGCTGGACAACGGGTCTGACCCGTACCGATTGGCGCTGTCCGAGGTGTCGCTCGATGCCAGCGGGACGACCGAGCCGGCGTACATCGTGTCCGTCGGCTCCGAGACCGCCGCCGTCGGCGAGAGCGTCGGCGTCGAGGTCCGCGACCGCTACAACAATCCGGTGCCGGACGCAATCGTCTCCTTCGGCGGCGAGAACCGCACCACCGGCGACGACGGGCGAGCGTTCTTCGAACCGACCGCGAGCGGCCCGCTGACGGCGACGATCAACGGGACTGCGGGACCCACCTACGAGTCGGTCGCCTTCGACGTGTCGGCCGGCGGTGTGGGTAGCGGAAACCGCACCTACGACGTCGAGTGGGACGAGATCGACCCGATTCAGATCGAACAGGGAACGGATGACGGCGTACTCGATATCTCGGTTTCCGACTTCGCTTCGGACGCGCCAATCGACGGCGCGGCCGTCGATGTCGCCCTTTCGCCTATTGGTGATGTGGACGGTATTCCGAGCTTTCAGGAGCCTCCTGAGACCAACGCGGACGGTCAGACGGTTGTTACTCAGTTTGACACCAACGGGGCAACTGCGGGCGACAACTTCACCTTGTATGCGGCCTCCGGAGACGACGTGGGCCGGCTGGTGGTCGAGGTCGTCGCGTCCACGACGCCGTACGATATCGTGAGTGTGAACCCACAATCTGGTGGTGGAAACGCTATCGACGTGTTCTTCGATATCGATACCACTGATCAGGACGCGCAAATACGGGTACAGTCACTCCGTGGCGATGGAAGCATTCGAGACGAGACCGACCTCTTGCCCTACGACGAGCCTCAGCCCGTAACAATTGGCGGAGGAAACCAGGCCGTTGAGGTCCGCGTCATCCTCTACGACGGCGCCGGGAACGAAGAGGATCAGCAGACGGTTCCGTATCCCTAACTACGCCTGACGCACATTTCAACCTGTACCGAATTATCACGTTCAATAGCCGTGACGAGGTATTGAAATGCCGGCTAAACAGAAGTCGAACAAGTTTCCCTCTCTATGTCCCGCACCACCGCCCGCGCCCAGTCCGAGACGGTGGGAATCATCCTCCTGCTCGGCGTCTTCGTCGTGAGCGCCGGCGCGGTCGGAACCGTCTACCTCGGCGACGTAGCCTCCGACGCCGACGAAGTCGTCGTCTCGGCCGATCTGAGCGCCGCGGAGACCGACCTGCGGGTCGACCACCTCGGCGGCGACGCCCTCCCGAACGAGGCGCTCGGGGTCGTCGTCAGAGCGGACGGGAACACGACGCGCTACCCCTTCGCGCCGCCGCCCGGCGAGTTCGCTCCCGGCGACCGTCGCGCGTTCCCGGACGCGCTCGTCGCGAACGCCTCGAACGAAGTGTGGCTCTATCACGAGCCCTCGGGCGAACAGATCGCGCGAGCGACGCTGACCCCCGAGCCCGAACCGGTCGCCGAGACCGGGTCGATCGAGGGCACCGTCGTCGGTCCCGGCGCGGCCGCGATGCGGGTCGCCTCCGGTGCCTCGTTCGGTGTCCGGCAGGTCGCCACCCCGCTCGTCGGTGCGACCGTTTCCGTCGACGGCGCGGGACGCGTCGCCGAGACGACGACCGGATCTGGCGGCGCGTACCGGGTCGGCGGCCTCGAACCGGGCGAGTACGAGGTGTCGGCCGCCGCGCCGGGGCTCGCGCTCTCGACGACGACCGTCGAAGTCGAGCCGAACGAGACGGCGACCGTCGATTTCCGGCTCGACCCGCTCGAACCGGCCGAGTTCGCGGTCGAAATCGCCGGCGTCGACGCGACGGTCGACGCGGGCGACCCCCTGACTGTCGACGCCGCGGTCGAGAACGTCGGTGACGAGCGAGGGACGAAAACCGTTGAACTCCGTGCCGGCGGCGAGGTGGCTGACTCGGTCGACGTTACGCTCGATCCCGGCGAGCGCCGGACCGTCTCGCTGCGCTGGCAAACGCTCCCGACCGACGTCGGCGAGCGGACGTTGACCGTCGACACTGAGGACGACTCGGCGACGACGACCGTCGAAGTCCTCGACGCGGCCACCGACGCGGTCGCGTACGTCGACCGCGACGGGGACGGCGATCCGGACGAGCGGTACACCGCCGTCGAGCTGGCCTTCCTCGGCTCCGTCGACGGCCACCTCGTCGTGTACGACGACGTCGAGGTCTCGGTCCCGGTCACGGCCGCAGCCGATCGAGTGACGGTCCGAGACGGCGTCACGCTTCGGGCGGACGGGGTCTCGCTCGAAGCCGGAGGGAACCTCCGAATCGGCGACGGCGCCGCGATCGACACCTCACGAGTGGGGATCTTCGTCCGTCCGGGGGACGTGACGCTCCGAGTCGGGGGCGACCTCAACGCCCGCGGCGCGACGGTGACCACCGCCGCGAGGGACTGGGTCTTCGCCAGCGCGGGCGACATCGGACTGACGGTCGGCGGCACCGCCGATCTCCGCGAGGGCCGGTTCGACGCGACCGGAGTCGGTCTTTTCGGCGGCAGGGACGGCCGCATTACCGTCACCGCCGGCGGCGGCGTCCTGACCGAGGGAGCCTCGTTCGACCCGGCCCTCGCCTGACCGACCCGGACGGCTGATTCTTCCACGATCGACGTAATACTCATCGACAAAGCCATATGCCAGTCTCGTGAACGACCGTGTATGACCGCAGTCGGGATCGACGGCATCGAGATCTGGACCGGGAAGCTCAAACTCGACCTGCCGGGCACGTTCGCGCCGGAGAAGGGCGACGACCCCGAGAAGTACACGAAGGGGCTCGGACTCACCAACTCCTCGTTCCCCGACGTGTACGAGGACATCGTCACGATGGGCGCGAACGCCGCAAAGGGGCTGATGGACCGGAAGGGGCTCGAACCCGAGGACATCGGGCGGATCGACGTCGCCACGGAGTCGGCGTTCGACCACTCGAAGCCGGTGTCGACGTACATCGCCGGCTGTCTCGAACAGGTGTACGACGGCGACTTCACCCACGCGAACAAAGGCGAGCGGAAGTTCGCCTGTCTCGCGGGAACGCAGGCGATAGACGACGCGTACAACTGGATCCGCGCGGGCCGAAACCGCGACCGCCCCGCGATCGTCATCACCACCGACACGGCGCTGTACGCCCGCGGCGACCCCGGCGAGGCGACGCAGGGGGCCGGCGCGGTCGCGATGCTGATCGACGAGGACCCCTCGGTCGTCGAGCTGTCGACCGACCAAGGGTACGGCTCGAAGGACGAGACGGACTTCCTCAAGCCGAACCAGCAGTTCCCCAGCGTCGACGGGAAGCGGTCGGTCCAGGTGTACCTCTCGCGGATGCGGGAGGCCCTAGAGGACTACGAGTCCGTCACCGACGACATCGAACTGGAGGACTTCGCGTACGCGCCGTTCCACACCCCGTTCCCCGGCATGGTCCGGAAGGCGGCGCTCCTCGCCTACCGGCACGTCATCCGCGACACGGCTCACGAGGAGTCGCTGGCCGACGAGATCGGTCGCCAGCCCCGCGAGGACGAATACGACGACCGCGAGGCCTACGAGGAGGCGATCCGCGGGTACATGGACGACCTGAAGACGACCGAACAGTACCAGACGTGGTACGACACGGCCGTCGAGCCGACGCTCGGGCTCTCCCGAGAGGTCGGTAACTGGTACACCAGCTCGGTCCACATCGCCCGCGTGAGCGCGCTCCGCGACGCGCTGACCCGCGACCGCGACTTCGTCGGCGAGACGCTCCTCGTCGCCTCGTACGGCTCCGGCGCGCAGGCCGAGATCCACGCCGAGACGGTCCGCGAGGGGTGGCAGGCCGAGGTCGAGGCGCTCGACATCGACGCGCAGCTCGACGCCCGCTACGACCTCTCGTGGGACGAGTACGAGGACGTCCACGATGTCCACGAGTACGACGCCGACCTCGGGCGGGAGGTCGAGGAGTTCACCCAGCCCGACGGCGAGTTCGTCTTCACCGGCTGGGGCCGGATGAACGAACGGCAGTACGAGTACGCCGAGTAGCGTCGCGGCCGCCGCCGTTCGGCCGGTCTCGGATCCGCGAGTCGCCCGCAGCGGCCCGCAACCCCGTGAAAACGGCTCACACGGCCCGTACGCGATACGATGGTTTTAAACGACGCTGGCGTGAATCGAGACCCAATGGTAACCATCTACGACGTGCCGGCCGACGACCTCATCGAGGCCGTCGCCGCGCGACTCGAGGACCGGATCGACGAGCCCGACTGGGTCGAGTTCACCAAGACCGGCGCTGGCAAGGAGCTCCCGCCGGAGCAGGACGACTTCTGGTACGTCCGCTCCGCGAGCCTCCTGCGGAAGGTCGCGCAGAACGAGCCGATCGGCATCGAGCGGCTCGCGACCGAGTACGGCTCGAAGAAGCGCGGTTCGAACCGCTACGTCGTCCGCCCCGGCGAGCACGAGGGGGGCTCCCGCAAGCTCATCCGCTCCTCGCTTCAGGCGCTCGAAGAGGAGGACCTCGTCACGACCGCCTCCGGCGAGGGCCGCCGCCTCTCCGACGAGGGCGAGGCGTTCCTCTCCGAGGTCGCGACCGAGGTCTTCGAGGACCTCGACCGTCCGGAACTCGAACGCTACGCCTAAGCCGATCTCTCTGTCTTCGTCCGTTTCGCTCCCGTAGCGACTGCTTCGACCCGATTCCGTTCGTTTTGCGCTCGTAGCGGCACGTTCTCCGGCGCGTCAACGCTTCTCGCGGCGATTGCTTCGTTTCCCCGGTTCGGCTCGCTGCGCACGTCATAAATCTAATGTCGCTATACAAAATTCGAGAGCGGTCGATCGCCGGGGGGTCAGAGGGTGGGACGGTCTGTGGTCGACTCGGCAGCTCCTTCGGGTGACTCTCACCGACCGGGTACCGATATCGGACCCTCGCGGTTATCTCTCGAACCGGCTCGGGAGACGACGTCTCTGGGAGGGCTCACCGGTCGAGAACTCGACTTCCGAAAACCAGCAGACGGAGCGCCCGGCGGATCAGTTCATATCGGCGAGCGGGCCGAAGTCGTCCACCGGTAGCACGGAGTAGTCGATCGTGAGCGTGTCCTTCGTCGCCCGGATCTTCCCGACGAACGTCGAAATCTCTTCGAGCGACCCCTCCAGCACGAACAGTTCCATACAGTGATGGCCGCCGACGTGACTGTGGAAGTTCGACGCGACGATGTCCTCGTGCTCGTGGCGGAGGTGCATCATCTTCTCCTCGACGCTCGTCGTCTCGTAATCGAAGACCACCGTCACGACGCCCATCAGGTCTCGGTCCTCCAGTTTCTTGTCCTCGAACTCACCGAGGAGGTTCCGGCTCGCTTCCCGGAGCACCTCGCTGCGACCGGTGTAGCCGTGATCGTCCGCGAACTGATCGATCCGGTTCAGCAACTCTTCCGGCATGGAAACGCTGACGACGGTCATATAATAACACAGCCGGGTTGAAATATTAAATATTGCCATCAGTAGCCCCGGCAGCGTCGCGATCACGAATCGCCTCCGCACCCGTCGTGAGAGACCGGCACTCTCGGCGGCGCTGCGCCCCGTCGGAACCGTCGCGAGTCGCGAAGCGAACTCCGTCGGTCGCTCCCGCGCGACGACTCGGCGTCCCCGGACCACCGCTCCGCCCGCTGCCCGGCGCTACCTTCTTGATCCCGCGTCACGGAGCGTCTCCGTGAGCCGCGCATGACGGATCCACGCGTCGGCACGGTCGAACGGATCCACGTCGCCTCGGGGACGGGCGGCGATCCGGAGTCGCGAACGGCGGTCGAGGCGGTCGCGGACCGCGGGCTCCGGGGCGACCGCTACTTCGACGGGGACGGGATCTACAACGAGCAGTCGGACTTGGAGCCGAGCGACGTCACGCTGATCGCGGCCGAGGCGCTCGAAGCCGCCGCCGCCGAGTACGGCGTCGACCTCGAAGCGGGGGCCCACCGGCGGAACGTCACGACGCGCGGGGTCGACCTCGCCGCGCTCGTCGGCGAGCGGTTCCGGGTCGGCGACGCGACCGTCGAGGGGACGGGCCGCTGCGAACCCTGCGGCTACATGGCCGACCTCGCGGGCGAGTCGGACGCGGCGACCGCGCTCGACGGTCGCGGCGGACTCGACGCCCGCATCGTCGAGTCCGGGACCATCGAAGTCGGCGACGACGTGGTCTGGTAGCGATCGCCCACGGCGGCTTACCCAGTGTTCTTCATCCCGGCGGCGATGCCGTTGACCGTGAGCCGGAGGGTGCGCTCCTCCTCGTCGGTGCGGTGGGTGCGCCCGAGCAGGTTCGCCTGAAGGAGGTTCAGGGGGTCGACGTAGGGGTTCCGGCGGTCGAGGCTCTCTTCGAGCCACTCGCGGCGGAGCAGCTGGTCCCGGCCGCTGATGGCTAAGACCAGCTCGCGGCCGCGCTCGTACTCGCCGACGAGCTCGGGGAAGAAGCGCTCGCGGAGGTCGTCGTCCGCGAGGTCGGCGTACTCGGCGGCGATCTCGGGTTCCGTGCGCGCGAGCGCCAGCGAGGCGTTGTCGAGCGTGGTCCGGAAGAAGGGCCACTCGTCGAACATCTCGCGGAGCGTCTCCATCCCCTCCTCCTCGCCGACCTCGTCGAGGTAGGCGTCGATGCCGGAGGCGATCGCGTACCAGCCGGGGAGGATGAGCCGCGTCTGGGTCCACGAGAACACCCACGGGATCGCCCGCAGGTCCTCGACGCTGCGCTCGCCGGAGCGGGAGGCGGGCCGCGAGCCGAGGTTGAGGTCCTCGACGACGCTGATCGGCGTCGCCTGCTCGAAGTAGGAGACGAACCCGTCGCTGTTCAGCAGGTCGCGGTACGTCCCCCGGGCGGCGGGCGCCATGATCTCCATCGCCTCGACCCAACGGTCGGGCACGTCCTCGACCGGTTCCTCGTTCGCCTCCTTCCGGGCGCGGATCTGCGCGTCGAGCATCTGTTCGAGCTCGCGCTCCGCGATCCGCGGGTTGGCGTACTTCTCGGCGATCGCCTCGCCCTGCTCGGTGAACTTCACCTGCCCGGTGACGGTCTCGTTCGGGAGCGCGAGCAGCGCCTCGTTCATCGGGCCGCCGCCGCGCGAGATGGAGCCGCCGCGGCCGTGGAACAGCCGGAGGGTGACCTCCTCCTCGCGACAGAACCGGGCGATCCGGCGCTGGTTCTCGTAGAGGTCCCAGTTCGCGGCGAGGAAGCCGTTCTCCTTGTTGGAGTCCGAGTAGCCCAGCATGACCTCCTGGACCTCGTCACGGGCCTCCAGCGCGGCCGCGTACGCCTCGTTCTCGAAGAGGGTGCCGAGGATGCGCTCGGCCCCGTTGAGCGCCGACTCGGTCTCGAGCAGCGGGACGACGTCGACCGCGCAGTGGTCGGGCAGGGAGACGACGCCCACCTGGTCGGCCAAGAAGAGCACCTCCAGCACGTGGCTGGGCTCCTCGGTCATCGAGATACAGTAGGTGTCTATCGCCTGCTGTCCGTACTCCTCCTGCCACCCCGCGAACGACGCGAATCGCCGGAGGACGCGCTCGGTCGTCTCCGAGACGTCGCCGGGTTCGTCGACGTCGACGACCGGGTCCTCCTGGAGGATCGCCTCGGTGAGGAAGTCGACGCGCTCGGACTCGTCCATCCCGGCGTAGTCGACGCCCTCGACCGCGACCGCCTCGGCGACGGCCTCGGTGTGGTTCTCGCGGTGGTCCCGCAGGTCGAGCGACGCCAAGGTGAGGCCGAACGTGTCGACCTGTCGGCGGAACGGCTCGACGAACGACTCCAGTACCGACTCCTGACCGTCCTCGCGCAGCGACTCGGCGATGACGTCGAGGTCGTCGAGGAAGGCGTCGCCGTCGGGGTACTCGCCCGGCCGGACGTCGTTGACGCGGTCGAGCCGCTCGCGCATCAGCCGCAGCTTCTGGCGGTACGGCTCGTCGGGGTAACGCTCGCGGGCCTCCTCGACGACGGTCGGGAAGCGCTCGGCGTCGGCCGCGAGCGACCGCGCCAGCGCGTCGCCGGCGGCGTACCGGTCGCCGTCCTGGCTCAGGACGGCGGAGAGCCGCTTACAGCGGTCGCGGTACTTCTCGACGGCGACCTCGCGCTGGCGTTCGAGGGTCTCGTCGGTCACCTCGGGCGTGACGAACGGGTTGCCGTCGCGGTCGGAGCCGGCCCACGAGCGGAACTCGAAGAGCTTGGGACAGTCGACGTCGTCGTACTCCTTCGAGATGGTCTCTTCGAACTCCTCGTAGGCGTCGCCGACGACGTCGAACAGCGTGTTCTCGAGGTACCACTGGACGTTGCGCGCCTCGTCTTCCGGCTCGGGGGCCCGCTGGCGGACCTGACGGGTGCCCCACAGGCTGGTGACCTCGGCGGTGACGTCGCGCCAGACGGCGCGCCGCTCGCGGTCGGTGAGGTTGCGCTCGTCCAGCTCGCCGAGGTGGTTCGCGATGGAGCGGAGCTTGGACTTCACCGTCGACCGCCGGGCCTCCGTCGGGTGGGCGGTGAACGTCGGCTCGATGAGCACGTCAGCGAGCAGCCCCTCCAACTCGTCGGCGTCGACGCCCGCCTCGGCGAACTCGGCTATCGTCGCGTCGAAGGAGTCGTGGAGGGCGGTCCCGTCGTCCGCGTTCCGAACGGCGCGGACGCGCTCGCGCTCCTCGGCGAGGTTGATGAGCTCGAAGTACGTCGTGAACGCGCGGGCGACGACCTCCTCGCGGGTCGTCGAGAGCTCGTCGACCGCCTGATGGAGGGCCGTTCGGTCCGCAGCGTCCCCCCGACGGTAGTCGATCGCCGCGTTCCGAAGCGTCTCGACCGTCTCGTACGCGTCGGTCGACGCCTGTGCGGCCAGGACGTCTCCCACCAGCGCCCCGAGTTCTCGAACGTCCGTCCGCACGTCCCGATTGTGCAACTTCATACCACAGACAGTTCGCTCGGGACCGGTTAAATGCGTGGGCTAGACGAATGCTTGCCCCGGTTTCGAGTTAATTCCCTCACGAACGTTCCTCGTCGACCGCGCTCGCGGTCGGGTTCGGCCGCTCTCGCGGCGTGGGCCGGAGCGCGACTCGGCGGTCCGGCGGACGTCCGGTTCCGGATCGGCGACCCGACCGGCGACGCGCCCGATTCCCGCGCCGGTGGAGGGTTCGTCACCCTTTTTACCGATCCAACCTCAGGAGCGAGTATGAGTGCGTCCGACAAGTATCCGTCTGAGTCCGGGCGGCGACGCTTCGTGAAGGGCGTCGTCGGCGGCGCGGCCCTCGCCGGGGTCGGCGCGATGGGGTCGGCGACCGTGAACACCCTGACGACCGCCGGGGGCATCGGCGGGGGGTCGACGGTCGCGACGACCATCGCGCACACCGGCGGCCCCGCGCCGCGCGGCCTGCCGCAGATCCCGCTTCAGGTCACCGACGACGGGTACATCGAGGGCATTTGGCCCGAGACGACGACCGTCACGCAAGAGGGACAGGAGATCGAGGTCGCCCAGCAGGAGCTCGGCGGGAAGACCTACTCCGGCGCGTGGTTCCAGTACTGCGGCGTCGAGTCCCAAGAGAACGTTCAGCCCGACTTCGAGTCCGACAACCTGTTCCGCGCCGCGAGCGGCCCGCCGTACGACTGGCAGTCGGAGGCGTACTCGGGCGGCGACCGCCTCCACGTCGACGACTTCGACGACTACGACGAGTGGGGCAACGGGATCGGCAGCGACGGCGTCGGCAAGCCGGCGGCGGCCACGTGGCGCTCCGAGGACGCCGACACCAACCTCAACGCGATCGTCATCCGCTCGCCGGAGATCGAGGAGGCGGCCCAGAACGACGAGTGGCTTCAGGCGTCGACGGATCAGGGGTTCATGGCGTACCTCAACGTCTGTACGCACTTCTGCTGTATCCCCGGCTACAAGGTGTTAGAGGAGTCCGCACGCTACGACGCCTCCGACGGGACGTACTGCGTCTGCCACCAGTCCGTGTACGACCCGTTCACCCTCGAAGAGGCGCTGTTCATCGCGCGGCCCCGTCCCGAAGAGTAACGAGTTCGTCGCGGTTCGGTTCGTTTTCTCGTCTTCTCGCCCGCGGCCCCCGCCGCGCTTTTCACGCCGCTCGCCGGAGTGATCGGTATGAGCGACGACACCCCCGCAGACGGCGACGGGCCCGCGGACGGCGCTCCGCGCGAAGAGACCGACGCCGCCGGAGACGACTTCGAGACGGAACTCGCCGCCGCCCGCGACCTCCTCGACGGCGAGGACATCGACGCGGTCCACGTCGGCGTCGTCCGCGACGGCGAGGTCGACACCACGTTCGCCCAGCGCACCGAGGACGACCCCGAGGGGGCCGGCCTCCGCGCGCTCGCGCTGCTCGCCGCGCACGTCAGGTTGGTCGCGGGCGAGGCCGGCGTCGAGCCCTCCACGGTCGCCGGCGACGCCGCGACGCTCGCCGGGCAGGTGGAACAGATCCCGGCCAGCACCGACCAGCTCCCCGACGAGTAGCGACGCGGCCCCGTTCGAGGCGACCCTCCGCGCCGGTCAGCGCTCGCCGTCGCGGGAGTCCGCCGCGCGGATCCGGCGGAGCTGGTGGGTCACGCCGGCGAGCGCGACGAGCAGGACCGCGAGGTTGAAGACGGCGAGCGCGACCGACTGGTAGGCCGGGTCGAACCACGTCCGGATCGCGTTCCCGGACTGGTTGTAGAAGCCCCAGCCGGCGACGACCGCGAGCAGCGACAGCGCCGCCAGTCCGACGCGGTCGAGCAGCCCGCGGAGGTCGTCGGTCGAGAGGCGGCCGAACCCCGAGGAGTCGACGGGTTCGGTCCAGTACCCCTCTTCCGTGCGGTCGGCGTCCGTCTCCCGGCGCTCGGCGTCCGTGGTCGTGCGCTCGGCGTCCGTGGTCGCGTGGGTGTCGTCTGTCATTGGCTGGGGTGGGTCGCGGGTGCGGTCGCTGTCGTCGGTCGCTCGGTCGTCCGTCGGTTCGTCGCGCGTCGGTGCGTCGTCGCGCGTCGGTGCGTCGTCGCGCGTCGGTGCGTCGTCGCGCGTCGGCTCGTCCGTCATCGTCGCCTCCGCGCTGCCAGCGCCGCGGCGACGAGCGCGACGAGCGCGACGAGGGGGCCGAACCCGGGCGTCGAGTCGTCGCTCGCACCGTCGTCCCGCGCCGCGCCGTCGCCGCCGTCGTCGCCGCCGACGCCGCCCTCGCCGCGCTCGAAGTCCTCGACGGCGAACTGGACGTCGCGGACGGTCTCGTTCGCGGTGATGGTCTCCTGCGGATTCAGGTTCGCGACGCCCTGCGTCTCGTCGACGAGCACGTCGTCGTCGAACAGCGCGGCGTCGATGTAGTAGTTGTAGCCGTCGGGGACCTCGACGGTCGCCCGCACGGTGTCGGTGCGGCCGGGGCGGACGGTGCCGACGGTCTCCGCCGCCTCCGCCGCGATCACGTTCGACTCCGCCTGCCGGAGGTAGAGCCGGAGGTCGACGTCCTCGGAGGCGACGTCGCCGCGGTTGGTCACCGAGACCGACGCCGACAGCGTCGCCGTCCGGTTGTCGGCCTCGACGACGCTCACCGCGACCGTCGGCCAGACGGAGCCGTCGGTGAACCCGACCCGCGTGTCCGCGTAGTCGGGCGTGAGCGCCGCGACGCCGTCGACGCGGGTGGTCTGCTCTTCGCGACGCTGGCCGTCCGCGAAGACGACCGTCTCGATGCGGTAGCCGCCCCCGCGCTCGACGTCGACCGTGCCGTTGACCGTGTGCTCGCCCTCGAAGTCGACGTCGCCGACGTCGACGGTAGTCTCGTCGACGAGGAGGCCGGACTCGCTGCCGATCGCGCGGTGGCGGACCGTGACGTTCTCGACCGTCCCGCCGCGATGGCGGAGGTCGGTGCCGAGCCGGAGTTCGGCGGTCTCGCCGCGCACCTCGCCGGGGGAGACGGTCGCGCCGGCGACGTCGATCCGGCCGGGCGGCTCGTTCGTCTCTCGCGGGTCGGTGACGGCGCCGGGGACGGCGACGGCTCCGACCGCGCTCGCGACGAGGAGCGCGGCCGCCGCCGTCAGGAGGGCCGTACGGGTGTCCATACGCGACCCCTCACGAGCGTCATATAAGTGCTTTGTCCAGTCGTCGCCCGGCCGACGCGGAACCGGGGTCAGAGGACGCGATACCGCCCGTTCGACTCGGTGAGTTCGCCGCGGCGCGCGAGGCGGGTCAGGATCTCTCGGGCCGCGTCCGCGGGGACGCCGTCGGTCGCGGCGCGCTCGACGATCGCCGACTCGGTGGGGTCGTCGAGGGCGTCGACCGCGTCGCGGACGACTTCGGTGCGGCTCCGCGACCCGCCCCCGCCGCCCTCGGCGCGCGAGGCGGCCTCGTCGACGGCGTCGGCGTCGATGCCCGACGATTCGAGGTACTCGCGGTCGTCGATGCCCGCGTCCTCGACGGCGGCTTCGAGGTCGGCGACGTGGTCCACCTCGGCGAACGCCGCGCTGTCGCCGCGCTTCTTCGCGAGCAGCGCGGACCGCGCCTGCCGGGCCGCCGCGCGCTCCTCAGACTCGAAGAAGCGCTTGAGCTTGGCGGTCCGGTGGGTCTTGCCGCACCGCGAGCACTGCGCCGTCTCCCTCGTCTCCGGGTCCGTGACCAGCCACATGTTGGCGCACTCGTTGCAGCCGACGACCGCGTACATGCGACGGGGTTCGCCGTCGCCCGATTTGAATCCTCGGCTCGCGGGCGCGATCACGTCTGATACGCTGTCGTGGCGCGTGCCTGCGAGCGGCCGCCCTCGGCGGCCGCGAAGTCAGCACGCGCGAGGGAGTCGGCCGACCGCAGGGAGGCCGACGAGGTTGGGGAGGCGCGAGGCGCTGTGCGGAGCGGTGCGGGGCGGGACTCAAAGGGGCAGCCGCGAGGCGGGCGCAGGCGACGCGAGCACCGCAGCGAGCAACGCGAGCGAGGAGCGCGGCGAGCGTGCGCCCGCCTCGCGGCTGGGGCTTTGTCGGTGTTCGTCGTCAATCTGGATTCAATTATTTATAAGCGAGCGGCTGGGGCTCTGTCGGTGTATGCCGTTGCTCTGTTGACGTCTATATATAAGTGAGCCGTTGAGGCGCTGGCGGTATTCTCTGCTGAATCGCCGATGACCGACTCGGATTCAGATCATTCGTTCGATTCGATCTCGTTCGCGGCCGCGAGCACCTCGTCGTGGAGCGCGCCGTTCGAGGCCACCAGCCCAATCGAGTCGTGTCGCCAGCGGTTCCCGTCGAGGTCCGTCACGCGCCCGCCGGCCTGCCGGATCGCGAAGACGCCCGCCACCGTGTCCCAGGGGTTCGCCGCGACGTTCGTGATCGTCCCCTCCAGTCCGCCCGCGGCGACCGTGGGCAGGACCACCTGCGCCGCGCCGAGGCGGCGCATGTCGCCGAAGCGGGTGACGATCGCCTCGCAGGCGCGGGCGTACTCGTCGCGGGCGTCGTACGCCCACCAGATCGTCGGGCCGACGGTCGCGCGCCGGGGTTCGGTCGCGTCGCTCACCGCGATCGGCTCGCCGTTTCGATACGCGCCCGTGGCGTCGGCGGCGTAGGTGTCACCGAGCGCGGGGCAGACGATCGCCGACGCGACCGGCTCGCCGTCGACGACCGCCGCGACCGCGGTGCCCCACACGCGGATGTCGCGGACGTAGTTGTGCGTCCCGTCGATGGGGTCGATCACCCACGCGGGGCCCGATTCCGGGACGGTCTTGCGCTCGTCTTCCTCTTCGCCGACGACCGCGTCGTCCGGGTACGTCTCGCGGATCGACTCGATGACGGCGCGCTGGGCGGCGCGGTCCGCCTCGGTCACCACGTCGTCCTCGCCTTTCGTCTCCACCGCGATGTCGCTCCGGAAGCGCTCGTTCGCCACCGCGGCACCGGCCCGTGCCGCACGTTTCGCCACGGCCGCGCGCTCAGCGACGTCGTCGGCGCGCTCCGCGACGGGAGGGACGCGGTCCGCGCCGCCGCCGTCTGCGTCGGTCATGCCGGTAATCGGCGTTCGCGACGCGTATAAACGTCGGTTCGGCGCGCGTCGCTCGTCGGGATTAACTCAGTTCCGAATCCGAGTACCTTTAAGTGGATCGGACCCCGTGGATCGAGTATGGAACCAGAGGAAGCGGTCCGTCAGCTCGAATACAGCATCGACGCCTCGCTCGACGAAATCGGTCAGCGCGCCGCCGCGGGATACCGGCCCACCTTCGAGCGCGTCGCCGAGCGCGCGGACGGAGCCGCGGTGTACGACCTCGCGGGCGAGCTCTCACAGGAGGTCGCCGACGGCTCCTGTCCCTCTCCGTCGGAGGCGAACGACGTCGCTGACCGCGTACTCGACGACTGGGCGTTCACCGACGGCGGGGAGTAAATCAACCTGAGATCTAGTCTGTATAGTCTTGGCGCTAGATAATTTAATTCATCAAATATTCTAAACAGAAATTCGATTGGAATATCGAAACGACGCGAACATCGGCTCAAACCCGGAGATTCGTCGCATCAAGCGGTGATTGATACCCGGTCTGGCCCTCTCAGAGGGGTCCGAAGGCCCACACGTCGGATAGAATATCTACGCTCTGTATGTAGGTTTGTCTACATTTTAGTGTTAACCGACGAACAGGAGGCCGTCGCCGCGGCCTCGGTCGGCGAGCGCCACACAATACTTCGACGAGCCCGATGGGAACGACGAGCGACCTATCGCTGCCGGACGAACGAGCCTTCGATCTGCTCACGAACCGCCGCCGCCCACCACGCGATCGGGCGGCGGATGCGACTCGGGAACTCGGAAAAGCCGCCGGAAGCGAGACGCCGCCGGTACTGACGCGACACACCTCCGGGCGATCGCGTCTCGCTCTCCCCATCTCACACTTCGATCCGCCCGGCGAGCGCGGGCGCGCTCGCGTCGAAGCCGTCCGCGCGCAGGTCCGCCGCGAACGCCTCGCAGCGGTCGCCGTGATTCACGATCACCGTCGCGTCTCGGTAGGAGTCGAGGAACCCGAACAGCCCGTCGCGGTCGGCGTGCGCGGAGAAGTCGTACTGCTCGACCCGAGCGCTCACGGGCATCACCCGCCCGTCGATCTCGGCGCGACCCGACTCCAAGAGGTCCCGTCCCGGAGTCCCCTCGACCTGATAGCCGGTCATCGCGACCTTGTTCACCGGATTCGACCGGATCTGGGGGATGTACGTCATCGCGGGGCCGCCGGAGAGCATCCCACTTGTGGTGACGATCGCCGCGTTCCCGTCGGCGATGCGCTCGCGCTGCCCGTCGCGGCCGGTGACGAAGCGCGCGTGCGACTTCGCGCGCCGAAGCGCCTCGGGGTCGCGGACGAACCCGGGGTACCGCCGGAGCATCTCGGTGACTCCCTTCCCCATTCCGTCGACGTAACAGGGGATGTCGTGCGCCGCACAGACCAACAGTAACTCTTGGGTGCGCCCGATGGCGAACGCCGGCACGACGACCGTCCCGCCCTCCCAGAGCGTCGTCTCGACGCTCTCCGCGAACCGCTCCTCGACCTCGCCCCGATCGTCGTGTCGCACGTCGCTGTACGTGCTCTCGCAGACCACCACGTCGGCGTCGGGACGTGCGGTCGTCCCCGCGACCAGCCGCTGATCGTCGGTGTGGAAGTCGCCGGTGTACAGCAGCCGCGTCTCCCCGTCGTCGACGAGGACGTGCGCCGACCCGGGGATGTGCCCCGCCGCGAACAGCGTCACCTCGTACCCGCCGTCGTCGATTCCGCCCGCGACCGGGAAGGGGTCGCTGTAGTCGTGTCGCCGCTCCACCTCGCCCAGCCGCGCGACGTGTTCGGCCCCGAACGGGCACAGCGGGCTGTTGCCGCGGAGCTTCAGCGTGTCCTCGGCGAGCGTCCGCGCGAGTTCGCCGGTCGGCGGCGTCCAGTGGATCGGCGGCCGCCGGTCGCCCTTCAGCAGCGCGGGGACCGCGCCGACGTGGTCGAGGTGGCCGTGCGAGACGACGACCGCGTCCGGCTCGGGGTCGCGGACCGGGTACTGCGGCGGCTCAGCGGTCATGAGTCCGTAGTCCACGAGTAGCGCGTCGTCGACGAGGAGGGCGCTCCGGCCGACCTCGCGAGCGCCGCCGAGGAACTCGACCTGCATTACGCATCCGTAGCCGCCCGCGGCGTTAGTGTCCGTCGGTCGGGCGAGCGACGCCGCCGACCGGCGTCAGTCGAGCCGCTCGGCCGCGTCGCGTTGGACCAAGGGGTCGGCGTTCTCGACCGGGAGGGAGACGACGTCCTCGCTCGCGAGGTCGTACTCCCGCTCGTCGACGCCGAAGATGGCCCCCACGTCGCGGGTGATCCGAACCGTCGCCCGGTCGACCGAGCGCTCCGTTCCGGACCCGCCGCCGGCCGTCGGTTCCGGGATCGGACCGCCGTCCGTCGTCGCTCCGGACTCCGCCCCTTCGGCCGCGTCGCTCGCGGGACGGTCCGCCGCCGCGCCGTCGGCCTCCTCGCCCGCGTCGTCGACGCCGACCGCCCCCGGCGGTGCCGGCTCGGGAGGGACCGGCGTCGGCTCGTCTGCGCCGTCGCCCGCGGGACCCTCGGTCGGCCCCGGAGCGGCCGCCGCCGAGTCGTCTCCGCCCGCTATCGCGGATTCCTCGGCGGGGGGAGACGCCGCTTCGGATCCGCCCATCGCTCCGGCCAAGGTGTCCGAGACGGCGGCTCCGTCGCCGGTGTCCGCCGGTCCCGCGTCTGCGTCGGCCGGTGTCGGGTCGGTCGGTGTCGGGTCGGTCGACGCCGAATCGGTCGCGGTCGACTCCCCACCGAGGGCGTCGGGGCCGCGCGACGCGGAGGGGTCGTCGCCGGTCGGAGCCCCGTCGTCCGTCGGGAGATCGCCCGTCGCCGGCGACTCGCCGGCGAGCACGTCGAGCACCTCCGACTTGTTCGCGGTGATGCGATCGACGAGGTCGTCGAACAGCCGGCGCTCCTCGGCCGTCATCCCCTCCTCGTCGACCGACATGTCGGCCGCGGCGAAGGAGGCGAGCTTGACGACCTTCCCGACCCGGCGCTCGTAGAGCGCCTCCGCGACCTCCTCGGCGGTCTCCACCTCGTCGGAGAGCCGGCGGATGTCGTCGTCCGCGAACGGGTTCTCGACCTGCTCGGCGCGCCGGTCGCGCGCGGCGCGCAGGTCCGCGACGTACGCGCCGACGTCGTCGTAAAACGAGTCCCGCAGGTGTTGGAGGCTGTCCTTCCGGCGCTCCTTCGCCTGCGCGGATCGGAGTTCGTCGAGGTTCATCTGTCGTCGGTCATCGTTCGGGGGCTTTCCGCGCCTCGCCGCGGGCCATCAGGAAGGCTCCCGCGAACTCGGGCACGGTGTTTCTACCGGATTCAACTCTGACGCGCTCGCCGTTTAATTCTACCGTCCGATCCGCGTCCGTCTCGATCCGGATCTCGCGGCCGACGAACCGGTCCGGGACCGCGTCTCGGAGCGGGTCGAAGTCGGCGAGCTCGTCGCGGTCGAGCGGCGTGACGACGAGCGCGGAGCCGCCGTGGAGCGTCCCCGGGAGCCGGATGAGCCGCCGGGTGTCGGTCGTCACCGGCTCGTCGATGGGGGCCGCGTCCGCCGCGGCCACGCGCGACGCGAGCGCGGAGACGAGCCGACGCACGCCCGGCCCGCCGGCCTCCACGTTGCCCTCGCGCACCGCGGTCGGGTTCCGGTCGAACGCGCCGAGGATCGTGTTCGCGCGCCCCTCGCCGATCCCGTCGAGCTCCATCAACCGCTCGCGCGCGGCCTCGTCGTCCATCTCCCGGAGGTCGTCGGCGTACTCGACCAGCGCGTCGTGGACGCGCGCGCCCCACCCGCCCTCGGTCCGCAGGACGCGCTTCGTCGTGCCGCGGTCGGAGACGGTGCGGATCAGGCCGTCGGTGTCGAGATCGATCGCCCGCACGTAGTCGACGATCTCGCGGCGCGCGTCGCTGTCTAACCCCCGGACGCTCTCGTCGCGGACGTGGACGTGGTAGCCGCGCCCGCCGGAGAAGACGACGGTCACGTCGTCGAACGCGAAGTCGTCGTCGACGAAGTCGAGCAGCCGCAGGAGGGCCTCCTTACACGCCGCCAGCATCTCCGGGTACGAGGTCGTCTCCGGGTCGACGCCGGGGAGGTGGTCGGCGTCTAAGTCGAAGACGAGGTCGGCGTTCCGCCACCCCTTCTGTCCCATCGTCGCCGCTCCCGGGTCGTCGTAGCGCGCGGCCGAAAAGTAGGCGTGCCGCGGCGCGTTGTCCGCGAAGAACGTGTCGACGTCGCCCAGTTCGGACAGCGCTTGGTGCCGGACCATCGTCGTCCCCGATCCGGGGGTCCACGGGATGTGGCCCCACTCGCGGAGGTACGCGTCCGGCGGGAGCGACAGCGACACCGACCGGTAGTAGTCGCTGAACCGCCCTCGGAGGTACTCGCGGGTCCGGTCGTCCATCCTCTCATCTCGTACCCGCGGTCGACGTATCAACGTTACCGTTCGCGGGCGGGCCCGACGGGACTAATCAATCATAAATGGGGCGGTGGCGCGTGCCGACGAGCGCCGCGACGCGGCGCGAGTCGCACGCGCGAGGTCGCCGGCGCGTAGCGCCGGCTGCCAGAGGGACCACTGGTCCCTCGCTGGACGCGGTGAGCGCTCGAAGAGCGCGAACCGCGAGGCTGGGGAGGCGTGAGGTGCGGTTCCTGTGCGGTGGGGGGTGGACTCAAAGGGGCAGCCGCGAGGCGGGCACAGGCGGCGCAAGCACTGGAGGGAGCGAACGCAGTGAGCGACTGAAGCGCACAGCGAGCGTGTGTCCGCCTCGCGGCTGGGGCTTTGGCAGTGTTCTTCGTCGATCCGCACGCCACTACGGATGGCCGACCAGCTGGAAACTCGAATACCGTCATTACGGGGACCGCGACTTCTCGGGACCGACGGGTACACAAGCCCGCCGGGACGACACGCACGTATGGACGACATCGACGTCGAACCCGTCGACCGCGTCGACGAGCCCGGAGACGAGGGCGCAGTCGAGCCCGCGGAGGCGGACGATACGGTGACCGTCGACGAGGAGCTCGCCGACCTGCCCGCGGGCGTCGACGCGCCCGACTACGTGCTGTACGGCGGGAAAGGCGGCGTCGGGAAGACGACGATGGCGGCCGCGACGGGACTCGCCTCGGCCGCGGGCGGCGTCCGGACGCTCGTCGTCTCGACGGACCCGGCGCACTCGCTGTCCGACACCTACGAGGCCGAGATCCCCGCCGAGCCGGCGCGGATCCGCGAAGATGTCCCCCTGTACGCCGCCGAGATCGACCCCGACGCCGCGGTCGACGAGGGGATGTTCGGGGCGGACGGCGACCCGCTCGGCGGACTCGGCGCGATGGGCGGGATGGGGCCCGGCGGGGGTGCCGACGCCGCGGACGACGGCGAGGAGGGGCTCGGCGGACTGCTCGGCGGGACGATGCCCGGCGCGGACGAGGCCGCGGCGATGCGCCAGCTGCTGGAGTACCTCGACGACCCGCGGTTCGACCGCGTCGTCGTCGACACCGCGCCGACCGGCCACACCCTCCGCCTGCTCCAGCTGCCGGAGATCATGGACTCGATGCTCGGCCGAGTGATGAAGCTCCGCCAGCGGTTCTCCGGGATGATGGACGGGATCAAGGGGATGTTCGGCGGCGACGACGACGACCCCGACCCCTCCGCCGACCTCGAAGAGCTGCGCGAGCGCATCGAGCGGCTCCGCGCGGTGTTGCGCGATCCGGCGAAGACCGACTTCCGCGTCGTGATGATCCCCGAAGAGATGAGCGTCGTCGAGTCCGAGCGGCTCGTCGCGCGGCTCGACGAGTTCGGCATTCCGGTGGACACGCTCGTCGTCAACCGCGTGATGGAGGGGGTGGGCGACGTGGCCGGCGAGGACGGGGCCGGGATCGACCCCGACTGGGTCGTCGAGCCGAACCCCGAGACCTGCGAGTTCTGCGCGCGCCGGTGGGAGGTTCAACAGAACGCGCTCCGCGAGGCGACCGACCTGTTCCGCGGTCGCGAGGTGAAGCGGGTCCCGCTGCTCGCGAACGAGGTTCGGGGCGAGGCCGCGCTGCGGGTCGTGGCCGCGTGTCTACGCTAGGGTCGCTCCTCCGACGGGCCGAACAGTCCCTCTCGGACTCGCTCCGCGACGCCCGAGAGGTACGCCTGTCCGAAGGTCGCTACGACCAGCGCCCCCACGGAGTTGTACATGAGATCGAGCACCGTGTCGTCGAGTCCGAACTGCGCGAGCGGCATCGAGATCCCCGTCTCGTCGGCGACGATGTCGAGCGCGAACTCGAACAGCTCCCAGACGACCCCGAACGCGAGTACCACCACGAAGATGAACACGAAGGCGAAGCGGGCCGGGATCTGGATCCGGTCGCTGTGGATGTCGATCGCGCGCAGGGTCGTGTATCCGGCGCCGGCGATCAGCGACGCGGAGAGCGCGTGAGTGACGTGGTCCCACCAGCCGATCTGCGCGTAGAACCACGCGGACCCCAGCGTGTGGAAGAACACCGCCGACGTGATCCACACGCCGAGCCACGGGTCGAGCGGGATGTCGTAGTTGCGCTCGACCAGCGCCGGCACGAACGTGACGAACAGCCCGAGTCCGCCGTTGGTGATCGCCTTCGGCTGGCCGAACGCCGCCCCGTAGGCGACGATGGCGACCAGCAGGACCTGCATCACTCTCGTGAGTCGGCGCTGCGTCCGAATCGACGGGCGAGCGCGGAGGACGCCGCGGACGCTCATCGGCGCACCACCCGCCAGATGGCGCTCCGAAGTCGTGCGCCGCGCCGCCGGAAGTACGCGTCGAAGAGGACGCCGGCGGCGAGTCCGGCCAGCATCACGTAGATCCACTCGCTCATCAGCGCCTCGTTCGTCGTCAAGAAGGAGGTGCCGAGCAGCCGATCGGCGTTCCACCGGAGCACCGTCCACGCGGCCGCCGTCGCCATCGTCGTCAGCACGACGAACAGGACCGCGAACCAGTGGGTGACCCGCAGCGAGGTGAACATGTGGAGCTCCACGGTGACGATGAGCGCGAACGCGGCGATCGCCAGATACGTCGAGAACGTCCCCAGCTCGCCGCCGAGAAGCGCCCGCACCAACACCGGAAGGAGCGCGAGACCGAGCACCTCCCACGGGAGCATCACTCGCGGGTCGCGCGCCGCGACCGCCGGCGCGACCACGACGGCGGTGATGGCGGCGACGAGGACCATCGGGAGGAAGTCGAACCCGAGCAGGCTCTCGACGAACACCCCCACGAGCACCGCCACCATCGCCCAAGCGATCACCGCGTTCGTCCGCCCGCTGCGGAACAGCCGCGCCACGCGGTCCTCGATGGCGTCGCCGCCGGGAACGTCTGGCTCCGGGTCGTCCGGATGTGGGTCGCCGAGAACGCGATCGAGCGAGTCGGAACCGCCGGGACTCGGAGCGTCCGGATCGCGCCCCTCGACCTCGCCGTCGGACTCCCCGCCTGAGGCGTCCGCCGCGGAGCGGTCGGAGTTCATACGCACCACCAAGTCGGCCCGCACTATATGGGTTGCCTCCGCGAGGGGACGAACGGACGCGCTTTTACCCGCCACGCGCTTCCGTCCGGTATGAACTGCCGGCGGTGTGGAACCCCGTTACAGAAGCCGGGGGACTACTGTCTGACTTGTAACACCGCCAACGTCGACGCGGTCGTCGCCGAGTTCGACGCCGACCGCGCGCGCCTGACGATGCTGGACGAGGACGCCGTCGTCGGCGAGACGACGGTCACCACGCGCCCGGAGGACGACGAGCGACTGACCGAGGTCCAACTGCGGAACTTCGCCGGACGCGTCGCCGACGAGATCCGGCGAAAACGCCCCGAGACCGTCTACGCCGCCGGCGAGCGCGAGCCGCTCCGCGAGACGCGCGCGCAGCTTCACCACGAGTTCTACCGGGTTCCCGACGACGGCGCGGGCGGGAACGGGGGCGGCGGCACTGCGGCGGACGGCTCCCGGGACGGCGACGACGGAGCGGACGCGAGCCCGGTGGTTCGGTGGGTCCTCGACCGCCGGGGCGACCGGTCGCTGGCGGTGGTCGAGACCCCGCCGCGCGAGAAGATCGGCGGGTCGCACTCGACGCTCATCGGCGATCGCAAGGGGCGGAAGGCCGTCCAGACGGTCGCGGAACACCCGCACGTCAAGAAGATCGTCCCCGGGCCCATCGACGCCGGCGGAACGGGGTCGCGGACGGGCCTCCGCGCGAAGGCGACGCGGGCGGGGACCAACGGTAACGTCCGGCTGCTCCTGCGGGACGGCTCCAGCGTTCAGGAGAACCGGATCGTCACCACGGCGATGGACCGCGAGACCGGCGAGCGCGTCCGCGAGGACCTCAACGAGGCGCTCCGCGACGCGGAACTCCAAGACGAGTAGTTCCGGCGTCTCGGGTCGGACGCGCTCGCTTCGCCGGGCCGTCGCCATCGGTTCGTCGCCGCGGCCGCGCCGGGCGTGTGCGGATCTGGCGTCCGGTGTCCGCATCTCGGTCGCAGCGTCCGGAAACGGTCGCTACCGACCACGTTGCTGTCGCGGGCTTTTTCACGAAACCGGGCGTTGCGACCGGTGTGAGCACCCTCGTTACGCTCGGCGCGGGCGTCGTCTTCGGACTGGCGCTCGCCGCGCCGCCCGGCCCGATGAACGCGGTGATCGCCGAGGAGGCAGTCCTCCGCGGTCGCTTCGCCGGCTTCCGGGCCGGTCTCGGCGCGGCGACCGCCGACGCGATATTCTTCCTCCTCGCGTACGTCGGCGTCGTCGCGGTCGTGGAGTCGTTCCCGCTGTTACAGGGCGTCATGATCGCGGTCGGCGGCGTCCTCATGCTGTACTTCGCCGTCGGCGCGGCGCAGGGCGCGCGGGCGTCGTTCCACCCGACCTCGGGGGGCGAGACGATCGCGGCGGAGGGGAAGGGGTTCCGCAAGGCGCTGGTGCTCGCCCTGACGAACCCGTACCAGGTGCTGTTCTGGCTGACGATCGGCGTCGGCCTGCTCCGACCGGGCGAACTCGACGTGTTGTCCCGGCTCCCGGTCGTCGGAGCCGACCTCACTGGGACGCTCGTGGTCGCCACCGGCTCGCCCGCGCTCATCGGCGGGTTCTTCCTCGGCGTGTTGGTCTGGATCGTCGGCTTCCCGACGGGGCTCGTCGCCGCCGAGCGCCGGATCGAGACGTTCGCGCCGCTCGTCGCCGTCGCCTCCGCGGTCGTGCTCGCCGGCTTCGGCGTCTACTTCCTCTACGACGCGGCGACGACGCTGGCGGCGCTCGGAGCGTAGCGGGCGGCCGAACGGGTCCTCGCCCGCATGGACAACGGCTTTGACCCGTCGGCGTGACCGTCCCGTATGTTCGAGAAGACGACGTGGATCAAGCTCCCGCGGAACGTCCTCGTGGGACACGACGTCCTCGACGACCTCGGGGAGGCGGTCGGCGAACTCTACCTTACCGGGCGGCCGCTGATCGTGACGAGCCCGACGCCGAACGAGATCGCGGGCGACCGCGTCAGAGCGCAGTTCGACGACCCCGCGACCGCGGTCGTGGAGAACGCCTCCTTCGCGGCCGTCGAGGACCTGAAGGAGACCGCAGAGGCGGTCGACCCCGGCTACCTCATCGCGCTCGGCGGCGGCAAGCCGATCGACATCGCGAAGATGGCCGCCGACCACCTCGACGTCGGCTTCGTCTCCGTCCCGACGGTCGCCTCCCACGACGGCATCGTCTCGGGGCGCTCTTCGATCCCCGAGGGCGACACGCGTCACTCAGTCGCCGCGGACCCGCCGCTCGCCGTCGTGGCGGACACGACGCTGCTCGCGAACGCCCCGTGGCGGCTCACGACCGCGGGCTGTGCGGACATCATCTCCAACTACACCGCGGTGAAGGACTGGCGGCTCGCCCGCCGCCTGCGCAACGTCGAGTACAGCGAGTACGCGGGCGCGCTCTCGGAGATGACGGCGGAGCTGCTCGTCGAGAACGCCGACATGATCCGCCCGGGGTTAGAGGAGTCGGCGTGGGTGGTCGTGAAGGCGCTCGTCTCCTCGGGGGTCGCGATGTCCATCGCCGGCTCCTCGCGGCCCGCGTCCGGCGCGGAACACCTCATCTCGCACCAGCTCGACCGCATCGCGCCCGGCAAGGCGCTCCACGGCCACCAGGTCGGCGTGGCGTCGATCATGACCGAGTTCCTCCACAGCGGCGAGAACGGTCGGTGGGCGGCGATCCGCGACGCGCTCGACGAGCTCGACGCCCCGACGACTGCGAGCGAACTGGGCGTCGACGACGCCGAGCTGATCGCCGCCCTCACCAGCGCCCACGAGATCCGCGACCGCTACACCATCCTCCAGGGCGGGATCAACGAGGAGGCGGCGGTGGAGGTCGCGACCGCGACGGGGGTCATCGAGGACTGACCGCGCGCGCTCGCGGCGAGCCGATCACGTCGACGAGGGCACGCTGTCGGACCGACCTCGAAAGGACAATAACGCTCCCGGCAGTAGGATCGGTATGTCCACCGCCAGCGTTCGCGACAGGGCCGGAGAACACCCGGGGGCGATAACCGCCCTCCTCACCGTCGTCGGCTACGGGGCCGTCGGCGGCGTGTTCCTCGTGCCCGAGTTTCAGGCGCTGTTCCCGACGCTCACGAAGGGCACCGTCGACCTCCTCGCTCACGCCATCGCCGCCGTCAACACGGTCACCGTGATCACGCTCTCGCTCGGGTGGTACTGGATCCGCAACGACGATGTGAAGAAACACGCCGCGGCGATGACGACGTCGTTCGGACTCATCCTCCTCTTCCTCGCGATGTACCTTCCGAAGGTCGCCGGCGGGGGAACGAAGGAGTTCGTGCTGGACTCGGCGTACGCGTGGGTCCCGCTGTGGGACTGGGTGTACCCGGCGTACCTGATCATGCTCGCGATCCACATCCTCCTCTCCGTGGTGTCGGTCCCCGTCGTGCTGTACGCCATCGTCCTCGGACTCACCCACTCCGAACGGGAGCTCCGGACCGAGACGCCCCACCGGCGCGTCGGGCGGATCGCCGCGAGCGCGTGGATCCTCTCGCTCGTGCTCGGAGTCGTCACCTACCTCCTCCTCAACCACCTGTACGACTCGACGTTCGCGGCCGCCGAGGCCGCGGCGGTCCTGCTGCCGGCCGTCCCGGTCTGAGCGCCCGGGCCGAGCACTCGACCGTCGCTCCCGGGCCGAGCACCCGACTCATCCTCTCGCCCGATCCCGGCCGCCCCCGCCGCCACCGAAACGCTTGAGCGGCGGCCGCGACACTCACGCGCATGACCGACTGGATCGGCGAGACGTTCACGAGCGACGCGGGCTGGAACCACCTCATCGACCTCGTCGACGTCGGCGACCGGATGGCCGGCTCGTCGGGCGAGCGCGAGGCGCTGGAACTGACCCGCGACGCGTTCGCCGACGCGGGCGCGCGGAACGCGGCCGTCGAGGGGTTCGAGATTCAGGGCTGGGAGCGCGGCGACAGCGCGATCCGGGACGCCGCGACCGGAGACGCCGTCGCCGTCGGCCCGAACGCCTGTATCGCGCTGCCGCGGAGCCCGAGCGCGGAGGCGACCGGCGAGTTCGTCGACCTCGGGCACGGCGTTCCCGAGGACTTCGAGGCCGACCTCGCGGGGAAGGTCGTGATGGTGTCGTCGGACACGCCGGACTCCGTCGACCGGTTCGTCCACCGCCGCGAGAAGTACTACCGCGCGGTCGACGCGGGCGCGGCCGCCTTCGTCTTCGTCAACCACGTCGAGGGGACGCTCCCGCCGACCGGGAGCGTCGGGACCGCGGACGCGCCCATCGGGGACGTTCCGGCCGTCGGCGTCTCGAAGGAGACCGGCGCGCGCCTCGCGCGGCGACGTGAGGGGGACGAGCTGACCGTCGCGGTCGACTGCGAGACGCCGACGGCGACGAGCGGCAACGCGGTCGCCGAACTCGGCCCCGACACCGACGAGCACCTGATAGTCTCCTCGCACGTCGACGCCCACGACCTCGCGGAGGGCGCGATGGACAACGGGGCCGGAACCGCGACCATCGTCGAGGTCGCGCGAGCGCTCGCGGCACGCGAGGCGGAGCTCGACGTGCGCGTTCGATTCGCCGCGTTCGGTGCCGAGGAGGTCGGTCTCGTCGGCTCGTCGGTGGCCGCCGAGGCGGCCGACCGGGGGGCGGTCCGCGCCGTCGTCAACGTCGACAGCAACGTGTTCGGCCGGACGCTGCGGCTGGACCACCACGACTTCGACGCGCTGGCGGCCGCCGCCGAGCGCGTGAGCGACCGCTTCGACCACCCGGTCTCGACCGGCGGGGAGCTGGTTCCCCACAGCGACCACTGGCCGTTCGTGAAGCGCGGAATCCCCGGGTACATGGTCTCCGGCGAGACCGAGGGGCGCGGTCGCGGCTGGGGCCACACCCACGCCGACACGCTCGACAAACTCGAGTCGCGGAACCTCCGCGAGCAGGCGATCCTCCTGACCGAGCTCGTCGTAGACCTCGCGGACGCGGCCGTGTCGATCCCCCGGCGCGACGCCGACGACATCGCCGCGGCGCTCGAAGCGGAGGGGAAGGCGACGGGGATGAAACTCACCGGCGACTGGCCGTTCTGACGGGCGTCGAGTGCTCGGAGAAACCGCGGTCCGGGTCGGAGTTCGTCAGGCGACGACGAACTGGTTCCAGATCCCTTCGATGACGAAGAACAGCGCGTAGTACGACGACCACACTAACACGACGAGCGAGGCGGCGATCGAGCTCTTCGGTGCCTCGATCGCCATGTCGTTGCGGGCCTCGACGTTGCGCGCCTCCAGTTCGAAGAAGTCGGCGATGAACATCGCGAGCACGAGCACCGACAGGATCGTGCCGCTCACCGGCGAGTCGAGGATGAAGAGGAACGACAGGAGGACGAGGCCGACGTTGGTGAACACGTGCGGCGTGTACGCCTCCACGCTGTCCGCGTCCTGTCCCTCTTCGACGTGCCGCCTGTGCGCGAGGTGCCGCGTGGCGAGGTTCGCGACGGTCATCACGAAGATCGCGTACGGCAGCACCGGCCCGACGGCAGCCAGCCAGTCGAGGGGAACGAGGAACTGCAGTGGGTCCATATCCACCACTTCCGTTCACGACGTATTAGAGTGTTTCCGATCGCCGCGCCCGCGAGAAGGTCCGGACCGGGGGCGAGCGAAGCGACGAATCGCCGCGGCAGCGGAGCCGACTCGGGCCCCTCCGGATCGCGTCGACCGCCGGCTCACTGCGCCGTCGGCGCGAGCAGGTCGACCGTCGCTGCGATCTCGATCCGGACCGCGCGGTGCGGCGCGACGGTTCCGCGGCGAACGCCGTCGACCACCAGCGCGACCGGTTCCTCTCCGCGTTTGACCGTGACGCGGAGCCCGCCGGACGCGACCCACGTGTCCGGGCGAGTCGTGAACGGCGAGACCGGGACGACCGCGAGGCCGCCGCCGGGCGACACCACGGGCCCGCCGGCCGCCGCCGCGTAGCCGTCGCTGCCGAGCGGGGTGGCGACCACCGCGCCGTCGGCCCGCATCGAGACCTCGTCGCCGTCGGAGAACGCGATCCCGTACTCCGAGATTCGGGCCGGCTCCGCGGTCACGAGCGCGACGTCCGCGGCCGCGAACAGAGCCGTCCCGTCGTCGGCCGCCTCGACCGACAGAACCGGGTGCGCGGCGCGTGTGAACCCGTCGAGCGCCTCAACCGATCCCCCCATCTCGTCGACGACGTCCGCGAGGCGCTCGGTCGCGAGGGCGGGATCGACCGCATGTCGGGCGTCGCCGACCGGGAGGATCGGAACCGACTGCGCGTCGCCGCTCGCGACCGCGCGCATCGCTTCCCGCAACGCGGCGTCCCCGACGGCCACGATGCCGTCGGCCTCGGCGCGGTCCGTGAGGCGGACGTCCGCGGCGGTCGCCGCCGACCGGATCGCCGCCGTCGGGTCGGCGTCGCCGAGGACCGCGAGGCGGGGCGTCGACTCACTCATGCGCGAGCTTCGGGCGAGCGGCGGTGAAAAGCTCCCGGTTCGTCGGCGGGCGCGGCCGCGCCGCTCGGGCGGCGTCGAGGCAGACCACAGAAAGCGAGACGAGAGCGTCGCGTTCAGTTCGCGGCGGCGTCGTCGTCGTTGAGGGCGTCGCGGAGCTGACGGCTGACAGGAATGAGAACCCAGAACGTCAGCGCGCCGAGGACCATCAGCCAGAAGAAGGCGTCGCCCGCGAGGAGTCCGATCTCGCCGTACGCCGTGTTCACGCCCTCCGGCGGGTTCACGAGCTGTACCACCTCGTAGTACGAGGGCGTCCGGTACCAGCCGCCGAAGGTGATCCACCCGAGACCGCCGATCGCGAACAGGGCGAAGCCCTTCATGAACTCGTCTGCCATTATCTCACGTTTCGCTGGAGTCGTCTTGAGACTTTCCCATCCCTTGTCCGCGGAACCGGGTCCCGAGCACGTACACCGCGGTCCCGAGGAGGATGAAGCCGACGCCGGTGATCGCCAGCAACGCCACTAGGACGTCTTCCGGCGGCAGGATTCCGGCGTTGTCGAGCAGGTAGACGATGGTCGTCCGAACGAAACTGATCTGGAGCGTCGCGGCGTCGATGAGGGTGAACCCGACGAAGTAGGTGACGACCGCGGCGAGCGTCGAGAAGACGGTAACGGCCTTGTACAGCCGGAACGGAACGACCACCTCTCGGCCGCTCGGCCCGTCGCGCGGGCCCGTCGGTTCGTTTCGCGGGTCGGCGTCGTCGTCGGCCGCGATCGGGTCGCCCGTCTCGTCGAACGACTGCGACGCGTCGCCGTCTGTTGATGATGACATGGGTTACGGAACGTCGGGAACGGCGGCCGCGACCGCGCGTCGGTCGCGGAACCGCGACAGCGGTCTCGTCGGCGTTACTTCGGCGGCCGCAGCATGAAGTAGCGGCGGTTGAGGTCGTACATGTACCCCTCTCGCATCGTCTTCAGCACCGCGTAGGTGACCACGCCGCCCGCAACCGGGAGCATGAACGTGAGCGAGAACAGCAGCTCGAGCTGGACCGGGAAGAAGTTCTGGATGGCGAGCGCGGCCAGCGTGATGGCGAGGATGACGCCGGTCACGCCGAGCGCTGCCCAGCCCGGCTCCTCGACGGGGCGCCGCGCGTTCCCCTTGTTGAGGAAGGGCACCAGCGTGATGACGCCGAAGATCGCGCCGTGCGCGACGAGGCCCATCAGCTCGTTCGACATGATGATGTTTCCGCCCAGTACCGCGAGGTCCGGGTTGATCGGGTCGAGCTTCAGCAGACCGAACGACCAGTAGAGGTACCAGTCGGGCAGGATGATCGCCGGCGTGGAGCCGGGGTTCGCCGGGTCGCCGAAGTGCCCCGGCATGATCGAGGCCACGAGCAGCATGATCCCGATGAAAAAGGACGTGATCGCGAGGTTCCGGATGGTCTCGTGGGGCCACGTCGGGAAGCCGAGCACGTCGCGCTCGACGTAGGTCGACTCCGTGCGCAGGTCCTCGTCCTCGCGCCGAGAGCGCTCGAAGTACTGGTAGGTGAGCTGTGCGAGCCCCTGGCTGTGCTCCTTGCGCTCGGACCAAGTCGGCGTCTCGTCGTCCGGCGGGACCGTCGCCGGCGGGCCGCCGTCGGTCCGCGCCTCGTCGTCGGTGCCTCCGTCGGTCATGGGGGTGGTGTCGTCGGTCATCGGATTAGTGCGGTTCCGCGATGCCCTGCACCCAGACGATGCCCACGTGGACCGCGATGAGCGCGGTGACCACGAACGGGAGCACGAACACGTGCAGGATGTACATTCTCACGAGCGTCGCCTGTCCGAGGGTGAAGCCGCCGAACAGCAGCTGGGCCGCCCACTCGCCGACGATGGGGGTCGCGAGGGCCAGCTCGACGCCGATCTGCGCCGCCCAGAAGGACAGCTGCTTCCACGGGAGAACGTACCCGGAGAAGCCAAACAGCAGCGTCAGGGCGATGAGCACGACGCCGAGGATCCAGTTGACCTCGCGCGGCTCCTTGTACGCGCCGGTGAAGTAGACGCGCAGCATGTGGAGGAACACCGCGGCCACCATGAACTGCGCGGACCAGCGGTGGATGGACCGGAGCATGAAGCCGAACTGGACGTCCTGCATGATCATCACCATCGAGTCGTACGCCGCAGTCGGGTCGCCCTGCGCGACCGCTCCGGCGGTCGAGGGCGCGTAGTAGAACCCGAGGAGCGCTCCGGATACCGCCGCGAGCAGGTACGCGATGATCGAGAGGGACCCGAGCGAGTACAGCGGGTACCAGTACCAAAATTTGTTGTCGAGGTCGTACTGTTCGGTGTGGCTCTTCGGCATCTGGAGGTTCGCGCGGTAGTACATCGTCTCGAGCAGTTCGAGGTAGTCGACGATGCGGAGCCGCTTGTCGAGCCAGATGAGCGTGGTCAGGAAGGCCGTCTCGATGGCCGTGAGGTCCTGACTCTTGAGCCACGCGTTGTGGTCCATGTCGTCTTGTTTTTTCAGACTCATTGTCGAATCACTTCCTGTAGTAGGGGTACACGGCGCGTTTCAGCGTGTCCGTGAGACCGCCGGTGTCGAAGGTCTTGCCGTCTTTGTCCTCCTCGCGGATGTACAGATCCTCCCACTTGCGCCGGCGCTTCTTCACGATCATCACGTCCGGCAGGAACTCCTTCCGGTAGAGCAGTAGGATGAACGCGAGGTCGATGAAAATGAACGCCAGCAGCGCGCCGACGTACATGTTTCCGGCCTCCGTCGACGCCCACGCCGACATCAGCCCGTAGGTGAACAGCGCGACGAAGACGACTTCGATGACGGTGAGCAGGACGATCGCGATCGCGGCCGCCGTGCTCTCGCGGGCCGGCTCGTACCGGTGGATGTCGCCGTACGACGAGTTTCCGGAGCTCATCTGGCACCCCCGTGGCCGGTGTGCGCCGACTCGCCGTACTTGAGCATGTAGAAGGTGAACACGAACGTCAGGCCGATCCCGAGGATCGCGGAGATCCCGACCCAGTGAGCGTGGAGCGGGACGCCGACCTTGGCGATGTCTTCGGGCCACCCGGTGTTGCCGCCGCCGCCGACCTCGACGGTGGCGACGTCCTCGCCGACGGCGATGCCGCCGTGCATGCCGACCGCGGTGTGGGGCACGCAGTGGTAGTGGGTGATGCCGGCGTCCTCGCTGGACGTCTCGTACTCGTAGGTGGCTCCCTCCTCACCGACGGGACTCCCGCTGTCGAGGCTGGCCGGACCGCCGCCGTCGACCGTCTGGACGTTGTGGTCGCCGCCGGCTCCCGTCCACTCCCAGACGATGGTCGTCCCCTCGTCGACCCACACCAGCGTCGGATCGAACGCGAGGCCGTTGCTCCCGGCCCCGACGGAGATCGTTACCTCGTCTTGGCCGCGGGCGTCGGTGTACGACCCGACGTTGCCGTCGGCCGCCCCGCTCGGCCAGTCGGGCTGTACCTCCTGTGCAGCCGCCGTTCCGGTCGCCCCGGCGGAGGCCGCGACGGCGGCGGTCGCGCCGCCGGCCGTCCGCACGAAGTCCCGCCTTTTCATACAGTTTCACTCAGGACGGGGTGCGCTTAAACCCACCGACTGAAACCGCCGACGTGGAGGTGTCTGTAGGGCCTGAGACCGCCGAAATCGGCGGATTACTCGTCCCGGTCGCGGTCGGTCGCAGCGGCGTCCTCGTCGGTCACGACGCCGTCCTCGACGGGGACGAACCCGGGACGCTCTTTCGCCTCGCGGAGCGCCCGCAGACGGTCCCGGTACTCCTCCGATCGGAACCGGTCGGAGAGCCGCGCGTTCGCCACCATCGCGAACAGGAACACGCCGACGAGCAGGAACACGACGCCCATCGCCGGCGCGACGATCGTGTCGAGGTCGGTCACGGCGGTCGCGACGAGGAGCGCCGCGCCGGCAAGCACTTGGACCGCGGCGACGGCCTGTATCAGGAGGTTGCCGAACTCGCCCGACCCCTCCGGAACGCTGTCGGGGTGCGGGAGCGACCAGTCGTCCGGCGGCTCTGGAACCTCGTACGAGTCCATCGCCGCCAGCGCGACGACCGGTTCGATGTCTCGGAGCACAGTCCCCTCGCCGCGCACCTCGCCCGTGGGCCGAATGATGGCGTATCCCTCGTCGGAGTAGACGAGGATGCGCTCCTCACCGTTCTCGCGGACGCGCTCTAAGACGCCGAACACGTCGCGGGTCGCGATCCGCGACTTCAGCTCGGCGTCGACCCGGTCGAGGAGCCGGTCGCCGGTGATCCACGTGTCGGGGTCGAAGGCGGCGTCCCACTCCTCGGCGCTCATCCGGGCCATGTCCGACGGGCCGAAGTCGTCGAAGTCGTACTCCGACTCGACCCGCTCGCGGAGCGCCTCGATGTCGTCGGCCCCGGCTTCGGTCTCCGGATCGGCGTCGTCCGGGCCGTCCGCCGCCGGGTCGGCGGACTCCGGCGGCGGCGAATCCGGCTCCGACCGCGTCGAGGTGTCTTCCATTACGCCGTCGGTACGTGCTCCTGACGCTAACTGTTTTCGTCCGTGCCTCGGGGTCGGGAACCCGGCCACCGCGCGTCGGGAGAGCGCCTCGACGGACGCGGATCGGGGGGCTTTACGCGCCGGAGAACGTACCGTCGGTATGGTCGACGAGTCGGTCATCGCGGCGGTCGCCGGGCTGTCCGTGACGGCGAGTTTCCCGTTCTTGCTGTACGGAGCTTGGATCATGATCGACGCGGAGACGGTGTCGTGGAACGTGTTGATGCGACACCTGCGGTACATCGTCGTCGGGCTGGTCCTCACGACGACGCCGATCGTCACCTGGATGGTCCCGCGGGTTCTCGATCAGGTGAGCGGGATGGCGATCCTCCACGCCTTCTTCGGCGTTCAGGCGTACGCGCTCTTGGCGTTCGCGCTCACCGGGATCGTGCGCATCTTCCAGGCGAAGCGCAACGCCGACGCCTACGAGGACCTCGACGTCGACATCGACGAGCTCCACGAAGACATGGGCCACTGGCGGAAGCGGCTCCGCGCCGGCGTCGCGGGCTTCATGATCCTGTGGCTGTGCGCGTGGGTAACCGGGCTCTACCGGCTGTTCACGCTCCACTTCGGCTCGCTGTTCTGACGGGAGTTCCGCCGCGAGCGGTCGGCGTCGGGAGGGACACCCCCGACCGACAGGTTCAATCCGGGTTTGTCCCTAACGGTGGTATCGTGGCAGTCACCTTCGATCTCTTCGGGACCCTCGTCGACGTCGAGTACCCGTCCGACCCCGCGGAAGCGGTCGCGCGCGAACTGGAGTCCCGCGGCGTGGCGGTCCCGGACGACTGGCACGTCGCGTACGGCGAACAGCACGTGGAAGCGCCGGCCGGCGCGGAGGTCCCCCTCCCCGCCCACGTCGCCCGGGCGCTCGACTCCCGCGGCGTCGACGCGGAGCGGAACGTCGCCAGACACGCCGTGATCGCGGCGTTCGACCCGGACGTGGCCCGACGCGACGGCGCGCTCGACGCCGTCCGGGGCGCGGCCGAGCGCGGCCCGGTCGGGCTGCTCTCGAACTGCGCCGTCCCCGAGCTCGTCCCGCGGACGCTGATCCGCGCCGGGCTCCGCGGCGAGTTCGAGGCGGTCACGACGAGCGTCGGCTGCGGCTGGCGCAAACCCCATCCCTCCGCGTTCGAGGCCGCGGCGGAGGCACTCGGGACCGCGACGACCGGGCTCGTCCACGTCGGCGACGACCCGGAGACCGACGGCGGGATCGTCGCAGCCGGCGGCCGCTTCGTCGACGTGACGGAGACGCCGCTGTCCAAGGTCGTCGGCGAGATCGAAGCGGAGCCGTAGGCCGGTCCGGCGGAAGCGGCTGGGGCGCCGAGCGGATCAGCCGAAGTCTCCGTCAGCCAAGCGACCGAGCCATGCCTCGTCGATCCGCCCCTCGGCGACCAGCTTCTCGACGTGCGCGGCGACCGTCCCCCGCGCGAGGTCACGCACGCCGGAGACGTCCTTCTCGTAGGCGCCGTCGACGACTGCGTCGACGTCCGCCGCGCCGCCGTCGATCGCGGCGATCACGTCGCGCTCGCGGTCCAGTCGGTGGGCTATCAGCCGCCGACATGCCGCCGCCGGGTCGTCGATCGGCGGGCCGTGTCCGGGGAGGAGGCGGTCGTAGCCGGCGTCGCGCACGCCTTCGAGGCTCGCGAGGTAGGCGGCGAGGTCCCCCTCGGGCGCGGCGACCGCGACGCTCCCCTCGGCGACGGCGAGGTCGCCGCAACACAACACCGATCGCTCCGGTCCCGCGGCCCGGCCGCCGGCCGCGAACGCGAGGTGGTCCGGCGCGTGCCCGGGCGTGTCGACCGCGCGGACCGCCGTGTCGGCGACCGTTTCGCCCGGTGCGACCGTCTCGTCCGGGTCGACGCCGGCGGCCGCGGCGAACCGGTCCGCGTGGCCCTCGCGGGCGACGACCGTCGCGTCCGTCAGGGCGGCGTAGTCGGCGACCGCGCCGACGTGGTCCGGATGAGCGTGAGTGACCGCGATCGCCTCGACGGACGGGGCGTCCGCGTCGGTCGAGCCGCGGTCCGCGAGCGCGGCGTCGAGCGCGTCGGTCCGGGCCGCCGGGTCGACGAGGAGGCCGTCGAGCAGGTACGCGTTCGTGGTTCCGCCCGGCGCGCGGGTGTCCACGGGGACCTCGATCCGGGAGACGGCGACGGGCTCGCGGTGGTCGGCGTCACCGTGGTCGTCCCCCCTCGGCTCGCCCTTTCTTTCCGTGTCGCGTCCGTCCGACATACCTCAGTCCCCGCGACCGAGCGACGACCTCGCGGCCGGTCCGGGGCCGGAGCCGGGACGCTCCCGCCCGGGAATCGGCACGTCGGTGTCGCCGGCGACCGCGTACGCCCCGAGGTCGGCGACCCTGGCGTCGACAGCGTCGACCGAGTCGTAGGGGCGGCCGACAACGACGTCGCCGGCCCGGCTCCGGTTGATCCCGGGGATCGCGGTGAGCTCGGCCATCGAGGCCGCGTTGACGTCGAGCGGGTACGGGACGCCGGTGACGGAGCGGTAGCCGTGGTCGGTGATCGCCACGTCGATGCTGGTGCCGAGCTCGCGCTCGCCCGGCACCGCGACGAGGAGCGCGTAGGTTCCGAGCTGGCGGCCGAACGTCTTGCCGTCCTGGTGGTACTCCAGGTACACGTCCGGGAGGACGGTGCCCGGCGGCACGACGCGGTCAAGCATCGGGTTGTCGATGGTCTCGCGCACCTCGCGTTTGTACGCCTGGAACTGGTCTTTGTGCTCCTGTGCGACCTCGGCCCCCGTCTCGGCCATCTCCGTGCCCGCGAACGCCATCACCTGCCGGATGTTGATCCGGCGGAGCATCAACCCCTCGTCGTACACCGTCTGGAGGAAGCGCTTGTTGTGTTCGTACGTCTCCGGGCGCTCGCCGGTCAGCCCGTGGACGAGGTTGATCCCGGGGAGGAGCTTCGGCAGCCGCGGCGAGGCGTCCGGACCGGTCGACGGCCCCGTGACGCGGCTCGCGTCGCCGGGCGTCGTCTCCGGGTCGTCGCCCGGTCGCCAGCCGCCCTCCTCGTTGACGACGCGGACGGCCTCCAGGCACTCCTCGGCGGTGACGAGGAGGTTGTTCTCCGCTTGGACGACCGGGTCGGCCGATTCGAGCCCGAACGCGGCGGTGTCGCCGGGCGTGTTGTGCTCGGCGATGACGCGGATCGCCTCCCGGGACGCCTCCGGGTAGTCCGTGATCGTCACGGGGTTCATGTTGTCGAGGTGGAGCGTCCGGAGGTCGGGCGCGACCTCGCGGATCCCGCCGTACAGCTCCCGGAGGGCGTCGGGGTTCGGCGCCTCGCCGTCGCCGCCGAACGCGAGGATGTCGGCCTGCCGCCCGAGCCGGAAGTGCCGCACGCCGCGGTCCGAGAGCGCGTCGACCTCGTCGACGACCGACCGCGCCGCGCGGAACGCCGGGTCGCCGTACAGCGGCTCCGTACAGAACGAGCAGCGGTAGGCGCACCCGCGCGAGGTCTCCATCTCGCAGATGAGGTAGTCGGGGTGGTTCGGGTGCTGCTCGACGACGAACGCCCCCTGTCGGGCCCAGCGGTCGACCTCCTCGTTCGTCCGCATCCGGTTGCCGTACCCCTCTAACCCCTCGCGGACGAGGTCGTGGGCCGCGGCCTCCACGTCGCCCATCGCGACGAAGTCGTAGTCGAGGTCGTCGCGCTGCGTCTCCTGTGCGCCCGCGTTCTCCTCGCCGACGCCGAAGCGCACCGGGCCGCCGAGCAGCGTCACGCCGTCGGCCGTCCAGCCCAGTTCGCGCACCTCGTCGGGCTCCGCCGGCGTGCCGCCGACGTACTTCCCGGGGACCGTCATCCCGCCGACGTAGATCATGAGGTCGGCGTCCGCGACGTCCGCGTGCTTCGACCGGTCCTCGCGGAGTTCGTCGATTGTGTGGTAGGTGATCGCCGACTCCGGGACGCCGGCGTCGACGAGCGCGCCCGCCGTGTACCGGGGGTACGTCGAGAGGTACGGCGGGACGCCGAAGTGAGCCGGCTCGTCGACGTAGCCGTCGACGATGGTGACGGAGAGGTCGTTCGGGTCGGCCGGGAGCGACCCCCGGGCCGACGCGGGCGAATCGGTCATGTTACCGTCCGTACTCGACCGAGACGGGAAAAGCGTGCGGAACGCCGGGGACGGAACTCGGCGCGGTGCGGCGGGGAATAATTTATTTCAGCCGCTGCGGAATCGAGTCGTATGCCCTCCGAGACGACTTCGACCCGGCTGCGCGCGGTCCGATACGTCGTGTTCGCCGGGTTCGCCCTCTTCGTTGCGGGACGGTTCTACGCCGCCGAGCCGCGCCCGTGGGGAGCCGCGGCCGCGTGGGCGGCCGGCACCGCCGTCGTCCTCGGCCCGACGGCGTGGCTGGCGCGGGACCGGATTCCGAGCGACCGCCGCGAGACGCTGACGTACGTCGCCTGGGGCGTCGGTCTCCTCGTTGCGTCCGTCTGGCTCGGGGCGTCGCTCGCGTTCGCCCCGGCGCTTTTCCCGGGCACCTCGGGCTTCGTCGCCGGCGTCGCGCTCGGGACCGCCGTCGTGTTACTCGCCGAGCGAACCGTCGTTCCGGACCGGATGCGCGGCGCCGGCGTCTGATCGCCGCGCCGCGCGTTTCGCGTCCCCGGCTCGCCGCCGCCACGCCGTTTAAACCGACGCCGACACTACGTTCGCGTATGCCATCGACGATGGAGGTCAAGTGCGTCAGCGACGACTGCGAGCTCGACATGTTCGAGAACCACTACACGTACGACGTGCCCGACGACCACGCGGTCGGGGACCTCTCGTGTCCGTACTGCGGCGGGAGCGACCTCGTCGAAATCGAGGTGTGAGCCGTGAGCGGACTCGTCGAGAGCGGTCGGTCCGCGCTCCGTAGCGCCCTCGAACGCCTCGGCCGCGGGTGGGGTCGCGTCCAGGAGCGCCGCCCGCTCTCCACCGACCTCCTCGAGAGCGACGACGCCTACCTCGTCGTCTTCGACGCCCCCGGCGTCCGCGGCGAGGACGTCGACGTCACCTTCCTCGACCGCACCGTCGAGGTCTCGCTCGAACGCTTCCGGGACTTCTACGACGGCTACGACCTCGTGTTCCCGGGCCGGGGCGTCTCGCTGTCCGGCAGCGTCGACCTGCCGCGCGACGCCGACGTGACGCCCGAGGGCGCGAACGCGACGCTCACGCGCAACGGAACGCTCCACGTCGAGATCCCCAAGCGCGGCGGTTCCGGCGACGTCGACGTCGTCGAAGAGGACGACTGACCGCCGCTCGGCCCCGCCCGCTCGGGCGACCTCACTTCTCCTCACCTCTCCTCCGTCCGGTTCGACAGCGACATGCCCTCGGCGATCTCGAACGCCTCGTCGCCGTCGAACCGCTCGGGGTCGAACGCGCCGACCCACGGTGAGTCCGGGTCGTCGAACGCGACGCCCGCGAGCGACGCCAGCACGCCTTCCGCGGTCGTCTCGCCGACGGCCGGCGCGCGCATGAACCCGTGTCCCTGCCAGCCGGCGGCGACGAACAGCGTCGGGTCGGCCCCCGCCGCGTCGATCGGGCCGACGAGCGGGTCGCCGTCCGGCGTCGCGGTGCAGAGCCCGGCCCACGCCCGCGCGTCGCCGAGGTCGCGGTCGACCCGTTCGCCGCGGTCGGGTCGCCCGGCGTCGTCGGGGCGGTCGACGCGACCGAGGCGCTCGTCGAGGACGCCGGCGATATCCTCGCGGAACCAGTCGTCCGCCGCGCGGCGGTAGTCGTCCGGGTCGGCCGGGACCGGCTCCGTGCCGTCGCCCGCGAGCAGGCCCTCCAGGTGCGGGCGGAGGTACGCGTCGGCGGTGGCGTCGTAGACCATCGGCCCGGCGTAGTCGCGCCGCGCCACGAGCGCCTGAACGCGGTAGGGGACGACCGGGACGGAGACGCCCGCGGCCGCGAGGAGCGACCGCGTGTGCGCCCCGGCGGCGACGACGACCGCGTCGAAGGCGCGCGTCTCGGTCCCCGAACTCCCGTCGCTTCCGGCGTCGCGGATCCGGACCGCTCGTCCCGCGTCGGTCCGCGGCCCGAGCGCGACGGCGGCGTTCGTCTCGATCGCGACCCCCTCCCCGGCGGCGCGGTCGGCGAGAGCGCGGACGTAGCTCGGCGGGTCGGTCCAGCCGGCCCCCTCGGCCACGGCGGCGACGGCGAGGTCGTCGGTGCGGAGCGACGGGAACCGCTCGCCGAGCGCGGCGGGGTCGACGACGGACACCTCGCGGCCGTGGCCACGCATGCGATCGACCATCGCCGGGACGGCGTCGGCGTCCGGGTCGCCCTCGCGGACCGCGATCACGTACGGGCAGGGCGAAAACGAGAAGCCGGGCAGCGACCGGTCGAACGCGCGGAACCGCTCGATCGATCGGGCACCGATCGCGGCGTCGATGTCCTCGGCGTACGCGTCGTAGAGGAGGCCCGCCGCGCGGCCGGAGCTCTCGGCCGCCAACTCGTCGCGCTCGTAGAGGGTCACCTCGGCGCCGCGCGCCGCGAGGTCGTGGGCGGTCGTGACGCCGACCGCGCCGCCGCCGACGACCGCGACCGTCGGCGCCGCCTCGTCTGCGTCGGTCATGCGTCGGGACACGCGAGCGACGAGGAAAAGCCACCGGGACGACGACGACACCCACGGGCTGCGGTGGCGCGTGCGTGCGAGCGGCCGGAGCGAAGCGGCGGCCGCGGGGGGCGGGGGGGGGGGGGGGGGGGGGGGGNGCGGTGAGCGCTCGGAGAGCGCGAACCGCGAGGTTGGGGAGGCGTGAGGTGCGGTTGCGGTGCGGGAGTGGGGCTCGACTGGGGCTTTGGAGGTGTCTTCTGACGATCTGTCGTCGGTCGGTGGGGTGCGAAGCGGTCGGCACGCGGATGCTTCCTCTCCGTCCGGCGGGTGACACGCGTGTCCCCGGCCACGTTATAGGGGCCGAAGCCGAAGGATCGCGTATGAATCAACTCGTGAACGGCGAGTGGCGGACGGACACCTACGAGACGACGGACGAGGAGGGGGCCTTCCAGCGCGGCGAGACCACGTTCCGGAACTGGGTCGCGGGCAGCGACGTGCCGGCCGACGTCGACGCCGAACCGGACGAGCGCTTCCAGCCGGAGGCCGGTCGCTATCACCTGTACGTCTCGTACGCGTGCCCGTGGGCGCACCGCACCCTGCTCGCGCGGTCGCTGCTGGGCCTCGAAGACGCGATCGGCGTCTCGGTCGTCGACCCGTGGCGGGGCGAGGGCGGCTGGCAGTTCAGCCCCGACAAGGAGGCCTGTACGCGCGACCACCTCCACGACAGCGACTACCTCCGCGAACTGTACGTCGCGGCCGACCCCGACGCGACCTGTCGCGTGACCGTGCCCGTGCTGTGGGACACGAAGGAAGAGACCGTCGTCAATAACGAGTCGCGGGAGATCCTCCGAATGCTCTCGACGGCGTTCGCCGACCTCGGGAACGGCGTCTCGCTGCTCCCCGACGCGGACGACGACGCGACCGTCGCGGACGTCGACGAGGTCATCACCGACATCTACGAGCCGATCAACAACGGCGTCTACCGCGCCGGCTTCGCCACCTCGCAGGCGGCCTACGACGACGCGATGGACGACCTCTTCGACGCGCTCGACCGCTACGACGAGCACCTCGCCGGCCGGCGCTACCTCGTCGGCGACTCGCTCACCGAGGCGGACGTCTGTCTGTTCACCACGCTCGTCCGCTTCGATCAGGTGTACCACACCCACTTCATGTGTAACCGGAAGTTCGTCCACCAGTACGACAATCTCTGGCCGTACCTGCGCGACGTCTACCAGACGGAGGGCGTCGCCGAGACGGTCGACATGAGTCACATCAAGGAACACTACTACACCACGCACCCGGACGTGACCCCGACGGGTATCATCGCGCGCGGCCCCGACCTCGACTTCAAGGCCGACCACGACCGGGACCGGCTCGCGGGCTCGCCGCCGACGCCGACCGCGGACGACTGATCGCGAACGGTTCCGGGAGACCGCGGAAGGCGAGACGAAGGGACGAGAAGAGAGAACGAGAAACGCGAGACGGAGCGCTGCGCCGCGAAGTAGACGATCGCGACCGGCAGCGCGAACAGGTTCGCGAACGCCGCGAAGCGGGTCCACGGCGTCGAGAACCGGCCCTCGGTCGCGACGTTGTACAGTTTCACCGAGAGCGGGTAGTTCTCCGGGCGTAGCAGCGTCTGCGCGATGATGAGCTCGTTCCACCCGGCCAGCCAGACGAAGATGAGCACGACGGCGAGCCTCGGCTTCGTCAGCGGGAGGATCACCTCCAGAATCGTCCCCAAGGAGCTCGCGCCGTCGACCAGCCCGAGGTGAGCGACGAGGTCGGCGTCGTCTTCGAGGAGGCGGACCGCCGCCTGTTCGACGCCGAGACCGGCGAGGACGTGCTCCGCACCGACGAGGCGATCGCCGCGGCGATCGCGTAAGTAGAGCCGATCTCCGAGCCGGCCCTCTCGGCCGTGAACCGATCGTTCGTACGTTCTCTGCGTGCCGTGCTCGGAGATCGGTGGGTCCCGGCGGGCACCACCGAAGGCGTCCCGCACAGCACCGCACCTCATGCGTGCGGCTCGCGCCTACGGGCGCTCGTCGGCACGCGCCGTCGTGGTCCGGTCGTGATTAGCGCCGCCGCCCGGGTTCCCGCCCCGTCGCCACCCCGCCCGACAACGGCTTCAAGTGCGCGCTCGTCAGACGGAGCGTACGAATGGAGCCGCCAGACATCGAGCGGTTGGACGAGCGGACCGTCCAGCGGATCGCGGCCGGGGAGGTCGTTGAGCGGCCCGCGAGCGTCGTGAAGGAGTTGGTCGAGAACAGCCTCGACGCGGGCGCGAGCCGCGTCGCCGTCTCGGTCGAGGCGGGCGGGACCGAGGGGATCCGCGTCCGCGACGACGGCGTCGGCATCTCCGGCGACCAGTTGGAGGCGGCCGTCGCCGAGCACGCCACCTCGAAGATCGGCGACATCGAGGACCTCGACCGCGGCGTCGCCACGCTCGGCTTCCGCGGCGAGGCGTTGTACACCGTCGGCGCGGTCTCGCGGCTCACCGTCCGGTCGCGCCCCCCTGACGCCGAGGCGGGCGCGGAGATCACCGTCGCGGGCGGCGACGTGGGCGAGGTCCGCCCGGCGGGCTGTCCCGCGGGGACGACCGTCGAGGTCGACGACCTCTTCTACAACACGCCCGCCCGCGAGAAGTTCCTCAAGCGGACCGCCACGGAGTTCGACCACGTGAACACCGTGGTCACCGGCTACGCGCTGGCGAACCCCGACGTCGCGGTCTCGCTGGAACACGACGGGCGCGAGACGTTCGCGACCGAGGGGAACGGCGACCTCCGCTCCGCCGTCCTCGCCGTCTACGGCCGGGAGGTCGCGGAGTCGATGATCGACGTGGCCTGGTCGCCGGACGGGGCCGGCGCGGACGACGACCCCGGCGACGACGGCGCGCCGGTCCGGCGCGTGACGGGCCTCGTCTCGCACCCCGAGACGACCCGCTCGACCCGCGAGTACCTCTCGACGTACGTCAACGGGCGGTACGTCACCGCGAGCGCGCTCCGCGAGGCGACGCTGGAGGCGTACGGCGGTCAGCTGGCCCCTGACCGCTACCCCTTCGCGGTCCTCTTCGTCGAGGTCCCGGCCGGCGACGTGGACGTGAACGTCCACCCCCGCAAGCTGGAGGTCCGCTTCGACGAGGAGCCGGCGGTCAGGGCCGCGGTCGAGTCGGCCGTGGAGGAGGCCCTGCTCGATCACGGGCTGATCCGGTCGACGGCACCCCGCGGGCGGTCAGCGCCCGACGAGACGGCCGTCGAGCCCGAAACGCCGGACACCGAGGCCGTCGGCGGCGCGGACACCGACCACGAGCGCGCCGCGCGCGAGGGACGCGAGTCCGCCCCGTCGGCGGAGTCGACGGACCCCGAGTCGACCGCCGACGAGGGGGACGGAGTCGAGACGGTCGGGGCCGACGCCGACCCGTCGGTCGCGACCGAGGCGGATCCGGCGGACGACGACGCGTGGGCCGTCGACGACGTGGGCGGCGAGGACGGCGAGGACGGCGAGGACGGCACCGCTGGCGCGGGGCACGCTCCGACCACNGAGTCGGCGGCGGGCGACCGAGACGCCGGCGCGAACGGCGGCGCGCGACCCTCCCCGCGGAACTGGCAGGACGAGTCCCCGGCGGCGGACGCGGCTCCGACGGCCGCGACCGACGATCCGGGGAGCGAGGTCGACGACGCCGAGGGCGGGGTCGACGACACCGAGGACGGGGTCGACGACGGGACCGGGGGTGACGGCGGGACCGAGACGCCGACCGCAACGCGGGCGGACTCCTCGGCCCGGTCTCCGACGCGGCAGCGGACCCTCGACGGCGAGTCGACCGAGAGCGAGCGCGAGTTCGACTCGCTGCCCTCGCTGCGGGTGCTCGGACAGCTCCACGAGACGTACGTCGTCGCCGAGTCGTCCGACGGGCTCGCGTTGATCGACCAGCACGCGGCCGACGAGCGGGTGAACTACGAGCGGCTGAAGGCGGTCTTCGCGGACGGCGCGGACGCGCAGGCGCTCGCGGAGCCGGTCCGAATCGAGTTGACCGCGCGCGAGGCGGCGCTGTTCGAGGAGTTCGTCGACGACCTCGCCGCGATCGGGTTCCGGGCCGAGCGCGCGGGCGACCGCGCGGTCGCGGTGACGGCGGTGCCGGCCGTCTTCGACGCCGCGCTCGACCCCGACCTCCTGCGGGACGTGCTGTCGGCGCTGGTCGACGACGCCGCCGCCGGCGACGAACCGGTCGCGGACGTCGTCGACGAGCTGCTCGCCGACCTCGCCTGTTACCCCTCGGTCACCGGGAACACCTCGTTGACCGAGGGGCGGGTCGTCGACCTCCTCGAACGGCTCGACGACTGCGAGAACCCCTACGCCTGTCCGCACGGGCGGCCGGTTATCATCCGGCTGGACCGCGAGGAGATCGGATCCCGGTTCGAACGCGATTACCCGGGCCACGGCGGGCGGCGGGCGGAGTAGCGGCTCGGGAGAGGTCCGGGGCCGCGTTCGGGCGAGCAAATCGGTCCGACCCCGAATATCACGGCTGATAGCGGCGGGCTGCCGTTTAACACGGTGGTTTCCCTGTTAGCTTACACATGACGTTCGCAGCGGTGAAAAACAGTTACGGGGCGAAATTGGGCGTCGGATACGTCGCGACGGGGGCGTTCATCGTCGCCGTCGGGCTGGTCACCGGCGACGCGAACGCGACGATCGTCGCGGCCGTCGCGGGACTGTTGACATTAGGCTCGATCAACGCGGCCGAGACGATCGCCAGCGTCGCGGAGATCGGGGCGCAGACGCGGCGCGTCACGAACGGCGACATCGATCAGGAGGTCCGGTCCACCCGGACGGACGAGTTCGGCGAGCTGGCGGGATCGATCGAGCAGATGCGCGTGTCGCTGAAGGACCGACTGGCGGAGATGGAACGGACGCGAGACGAGCTGGAGGACGCGCGAACCGAGGCGACGGAGATGGCGGACAGATACCGACGGACCGCCGATCGGTACGCCGAGGTGATGGAGGAGGCGGCGACCGGCGACCTCACGCGCCGCGTCGACGTCGACGAGACCGACGAGAGCCTCGCGACCGTCGGCGAGTCGTTCAACCGGATGATGGACGACCTCCAGGGGACGGTCGAGACGGTCCACGAGATGGCTGACCGGATCGAGGCCGACGCGGGCGAGATGGCGGAGATGAGCAACGAGGTCGAACAGCGCGTCGCCAGCGCGACGGGGAGCGCGACGTCGATCCGCGGGCAGGCGAGCGACCAGCGCGCCGAACTGGAGTCGATCGCGGCCGACATCGAGACCGTCAGCGCCTCGGCCGAGGAGATCGCGGCGACCGTCGACGACCTGTCGGACCGGAGCGAGACGGTCGCGGCGACGAGCGACGACGCCCGCAGCTCCTCGCAGAGCGCGCTCGACGAGATGGCCGAGGTCGAGGCGGAGGCGGAACAGGCCGTCGACCGCGTCGAGCAGCTCCAAGACGGGATGGAAGAGATCACCGAGATCGTCGACATCATCGGCGAAATCGCCGAGCAGACCAACATGCTCGCGCTGAACGCCTCGATCGAGGCGGCCCGCGCGGACGGTTCCGGCGACGGGTTCAGCGTGGTGGCGGAAGAGGTGAAGGGGCTCGCGGAGGAGACCCAGTCGCGCGCGAACGAGATAGACAAGATGATAGACGACATCGCCGACCAGACCGAGGAGGTCACCGTGTCGATCCGGTCGACACAGGAGCGCGTTCAGACGGGGACCGACACGGTCGAGTCGACGCTGAGCGACATCGAGACGATCGCTGACTCCGTCGACGAGATCAACGGATCGCTCGCGGAGATCCGGCGGACGACGTCCGATCAGGCGGACACGGTACACGACACCGCGAACTCCGTCGACGAGATAACGGAACTCAGCACGGAGACGACCGAGACGGCGGAGCAGGCGGCGACGGAGATAGAGGAAGGACAGTCGGTGGTCGAGGACGTCTCCGACTCGCTGCGGGAGTTCCAGACCGACGCCGTGACGACCCTCCAAGACCGGGTCGCGGCGTTCACCGTCGAGGAGGGCGAGTCCGCCCCCGACTCCCCGGCCGCGGGGGCCGGAACGCCGCACTCGCGGGCGACGACCGACGGGGGTGCGCGATGACGGGCGCGGTCAGCGCCGCGTACTCGATCGCGGCGGTCGCCTTCCTCGTCGGCGTCGGGATCACCGCGGCGCTGTACGCGAAGCTGGGCGGATCGGCCCACCGCGGTCGGCTCGCCGCGCTGGCGCTCATCCCCGGCTTCGCCGGGATCTGTTACGTCGGGATGGCGTTCGGAATCGGGACGGTCACGATCAACGGGTCCGAGCTCGTCGGTCTCCGCTACGTCGACTGGATAATCACCACGCCGCTTCTGGTCGGGTTCATCGGCTACGTCGCCGGCGCGTCCCGTCGGGCCATCGCGGGCGTGATGATCGCGGACGCGCTGATGGTCGCGTTCGGAGCCGGAGCGGTCGCCGCGGGCGGGACGCTTAGGTGGGTGCTGTTCGGCGTCGCCGCGATGTTCCACGTCGCGCTGTTCGCGTACCTGTACGTGGTCTTCCCGCGGGCGGTCCCCGACGACCCGATGCAGCGGGGCCTGTTCAGCCTGCTGAAGAACCACGTCGGGCTGCTGTGGTTGGCGTACCCGTTCGTCTGGCTGATGGGGCCGGCGGGAATCGGCTTCACCGGCGCGGTGGGCGCGGCGCTGACGTACGCCTTCCTCGACGTGTTGGCGAAGATACCGTACGTCTACTTCTTCTACACCCGACGGCGGGCGTTCATGGACGTGACGTCGGCGGCGACGGCGGCCGCCGAGGACGGTCGCGCTCCGGTCGGCGACGACGCTCCGACCGCGGCGGACTGACCCCGCCCGGACGCCGACCGCGGCGGTCGCAGAGAGGTACGTTTTAGGCGACTCCGACGGAGTCGGTCGTATGGAACGCGTAGCGATCGTCGGCGCGTCGATGACCCGGTTCGGGCAGCGCGACGCCTGGGTGCGGGAGCTCTTGGCGGAGGCGGGCGCGGCCGCGCTCGACGACGCCGGCGTCGACGGCGACGACCTCGATCACCTGTACGTCTCGAACATGGCCAGCGGCGAGTTCGAGGGACAGACCGGCGTCCCGAACGCGCTCGCCCACGATCTCGCGGCCCAGCCGGCCTACACCGCGCGGATCGACCAGACCTCCTCCTCCGGCGGCGCGGGCGTGTACGCGGCGTGGCAGTCGGTCGCCTCCGGCGCGAGCGACCTCACGATGTTGGTCGGCGGCGAGAAGATGACCCACCGGACGACCGCGGAGGCGACCGACGTGATCGCGTCGCTCACCCATCCGGTGGAGTACAAACACGGCGTAACGCTCCCCTCGTTCGCCGGCCTCACCGCGCGGCTCTACCTCGACGAGTACGACGCGCCCCGAGAGAGCCTCGGCAAGGTCGCGGTGAAGAACCACGAGAACGGCGTGGACAACCCCCACGCGCAGTTCCGGAAGGAGGTCGACCTCGACACCGTCCTCGACTCGCCGATCGTCGCGGACCCCCTCCGCCTGTACGACTTCTGTCCGATCACGGACGGCTCGGCGGCGCTCGTCTTCTGCCCCGAACCGGTCGCCGAGGAGTACGCGCCCGACGGCAGCTACGCCGTCATCTCGGGGATCGGCGGCGCGACCGACACCCACGTCGTCCACGAGCGTGCGGACCCCACGACGATGGGCGGCGTCGTCGACTCCTCCGATATCGCCTACGAGATGGCCGGTATCGGCCCGGACGACGTCGACGTGGCTGAGCTCCACGACATGTTCACGATCCTAGAGTTCCTCCAGAGCGAGGACCTCGGCTTCTTCGAGAAGGGCGAGGGGTGGAAGGCGGTCGAGGAGGGCGTCACCGACCGCGACGGCGACCTCCCGATCAACACCTCCGGCGGGCTCAAATCGAAGGGCCACCCGCTCGGGGCCAGCGGCGTCGCGCAGGTGTACGAGATATTCAAGCAGGTCACGGGCGACGCCGGTCCGCGACAGGTCGAGGCCGACACGGGGCTCGCCTGTAACGTCGGCGGGTTCGGGAACTGCGTGACCACCACCGTCCTGGAGGGAAGCCAATGAGCGACCACGAGAGCGACGAGACGAGCGGGAGCGACGGCGGGGAACCGACCTTCGAGGCGGCGGAGTACGCGGACGGCACCGTCACGCATCCGCCCCACACCGTGGGCCCGAACGGCGCGGAGCGCGTCGGGACGGTCGACCTCCGCGAGTACGCGGGCCGGGTCGTCACGTGGACGACCTCGACCGCGACGCCGCCGGGCGTCCGCGAGCCCAACACCCTCGCGATCGTCGAGTTCGAGATGGGCGACGGCTACGACGGTCCGCCGGTCCGCGCGCTCGGACAGATCGCCAAGCGCGACGAAACGGGGGACGCAGCGGACGGCGACGGCGGCGAGCAGTTCGACGTCGAGATCGGCGACCGCGTCGAGCCGGTGTACGCCGACGAACTCCGCGAGCCCGGTGCCGGCATCCGCGAGCCCGACAGCCAGGACTGGGACGGGTTCCGGTTCCGCCCGGTCGAGTAGTCCCGCAGCGGTCTCGTTTTCGCCCGGTCAGACCCGGAAGCGCGACGCGCCGCTCTCGGCGAGTTCGCCGAGCCGTTCCTCGTGGACCCCGTCGAGCGTGTAGGCGTCGGGCCGGTATCGGATCGGCTCGGTCACGCCGTGAACGCCCCGCAGCCGACGCCGGACGCGCTCGACGTCCTCCCGGTCGAAGTAGTTGGGCGTGAACACGAGCACCGCGTGCTCGGCCTCACCGAACGCCTCGCGGCCGGCGGCGGTCGTGACCTTCGCGTCCCAGAACCGCTCGGCCGCGACGTCCTCGACCACCGCCTCCCAGAGACCGTCAACCGTCTCCGGCGGGCGCTCGACGAGCCACTTTCCGCTCAGGTACGTCGTCTCCAGCGCGAGCCGGTCGGCGTCGCGGACGGTCTCGGGGTCGGCCGGAAGCGACGCCGCCTCCGCACCGACCGGAGGGAGGTCGGCCTCGGTCGTCGCCGCAGGTCGCGTCACGCCGTGTTCCGGGAAGTAGCCGTCACGGGCCTGTCGCGGGAACCCGGTCACGTGTTTGACTCGAAGCCAGTTCCAGCCGGGTTCGTCGATCGCGGTGGGCGCGCGGTCGGTGACCATAGAGCCGGTTCCGGGTCGGCAGGCAAAACTGTCCCGCCGGCCTGAACACGGCGGGGCGCTGTCTGCGGTGATCACCGATCAGACCCGCCGGTAGTCTCCGAGCCGCGTCCCGTCGAGCAGGTACGCGTCCGCGGCGGGCAGCGCGGCGGGGAGGTACGGCGCGAGGAACGACTGTCCGTCGACGTTCACCCACGTTCCCCCGGAGCGCTCGTTGAACGCGGGGAAGACGACCAGTTCAGGCGGATCGCCCGCCCGGTCGGGACGCTCGCCCGACTCGGTGAACGCCGCGGGATCGAGCGCGCCGCGGAGCCACGCGCGCTCGACGCGCGAGCCGCCGACCGCGTCCTCCAGTCGGACCTGCGGGTGTTCGTGACCGGTACAGATCACGTCGGCCTCGACGATCGCGGGGTCGGGCCAAGTGTGGCCGTGGCAGACCGCGACGCCGCCGCCGATCGACCCGCCCGCCGCGTCGATCACGTCGAGGTCGTCCGCGAACGCCTCCGCGACGCCCGCGTCGTGGTTCCCCTCGACGAGCGTCATCGGGACGCGGTCGGTCACGGCGCGGATCAGGGTCTCGAGCTCCTCGCGCTCGTCGCCGTCAGGCGCGGCGATCCGGTGCGCGAGGTCCCCGAGGACGACGAGCCGGTCGGCGTCGGTCTCCGCGACGAGGCCGCAGAGGCGCTCGTGGCGCGCGTCGGCCCGGGAGTCGAGTTCGACGCCGCGCTCGTACCGGAGGCCGACCTCGATGCCGGCGTGGACGTCGGCGACGAGCAGCGCGCGCTCCGTGCCGAGGTCGGCCACGGCCGCCGGCTCGCCGACGACCGGCTCGACCCGCGCCATCAGATCGGCTTGAGCAGCCCGTCGCCGGGCTCGTAACACTGCCCGCTCATCAGCGCGTCTTGGATGGCGTCGTCGACCGCGCCGGGATCGACGCCGTGGTCGTCCGCGACGCGCTCGACGACCGCCTCGCGAGGCGCGCCGTCGCCGTCGTCGAGGTCGTCCATCGCCGCGACCGCCGCGGCTTCGAGGTCGACGTCCTCGGCGTCGCCCTCCGTCGCCGCGCCGGCGTCGGACCCCGCGTCGCCGCCGGCCGGCTCGTCGGCTTCGGTGGCGGCCTCGACGGGCTCCCCGTCGCCGGTCTCGCTCTCGTCTGTCGCGACGCCGGAAGCGGCCGCGTCGTCCGCGGCGGCCGCGGGGTCGTCCGCCGGCTCTTCGGCGAGCTCCTCCGGGTCGGGCACGTCGATGTCGGCCTCGCCCGGCTCGTCGACCTCGGTGCCGGTCGCGAAGTCGGTGCCGAACTCCGACTCGATCTCTTCCCGCTCCTCGTCGTCGAGCTGGTACATGTCGTCCTCGTCGCCACCGGCGTCGAAGTCACCGATCTCCTCCTCGTCGCCACCGGCGTCGAAATCGCCGATCGCCTCCTCGTCGTCGCCCGCGTCGAAGTCGCCGAGGCCGTCGTCGTCCGCCGTCTCGGTGGAGTCGGTTGCGTCGGCGGTAGACGCGGCTTCGACGGAGTCGGTCGGGTCGGGTTCGGCGGTCGAACTCGGCTCCGCAGCGGATGGCTCGCCAGCCGCGGGGTCGGCGGTATCGTCGAGGGTCGACCCGGCGTCGGCCGAGGGTTCGGCCTCTGCGGCGGGCGCGACGTCGACGGTCGGTTCCGAGTCCGCCGTCGACTCGGCGTCGACGGTCGCGTCCGGCTCCACCATCGATTCCGAGTCCGCCGTCGACGCCGCGGCCGGCTCCGACTGGTCCTCGCCGGCGGCCGATTCCGGATCGAGAGCGCTCTCGGCCGCGGCCCCGTCGCCTTCGGTCGTCGCGGCCGGTTCCGCGATCGTCACGTCGGTGTCGGGGAGCGGGCCGAGCGCGGTCGCGTCCCCCTCGTCGGGCGCGAGGTCGAGCGACCGGACCTCGTCGCGGTCGCCCGCGATCAGTTCGAGCGCGTCGACCGCGAGCCGGCGGACCGCCTCGGCGTAGGCCGCGGTCGTGCCGTAGTGGTCGAGCGTCTTGGGGATCCCGGCGGCCAGCGGAGCCGGCGCGCCGCCGGCCTCCAGCGCCGCGCGGAGGTCGTCGCCGCGCAGGTCGGAATCGAGGGCCTTCGCGAACACCGCGAGGCGGTCGAGCGTCGCCCTCGCGGCGGAGACGACCCAGCGGTCGCGGGTGTCGGCGTCGACCTCGTTGAGGCTCTCCGGGCGGACCGAGGTGAACACGCGGTCGGAGTCCTCGGGCTCGAAGGTGCGCGCCTTACCGGTGAGCGCGACGAACGCCGGCGGGTCGGCGCGTTCGAGGAAGGTCTGCGCCTCCGGCTGGTACTGGCCGGCGTAGGTGACGAACGCGCCGGACGGATCGACGACGCGGCCGCGCCGCGTCTCGTCGTTGACGCGCTCGACCTCGGTGAGCACGCCCGCCGTGAACAGGCGGTTCACGCGCGCGCCGGTCGGCGTGACGACGTAGTTCGGGGCGCGCTCCTCGTCGCTCTCGGAGTACGACAGCGAGGCGTCGTCGAACTCGGCGGCGAACACGCGGTAGGCGACCTCCCGCGTGCCCGGGCCATCGTCGCTCATTCGCCCACCTCCGCGAGCGCGGCGCGGGCGTGGGCGGCCGGGTCGTCGTCGGCGAGCTCGAACTCGACCGCGTCGAGGGTCGCCCCGTAGTCGTCGACCGAGAGGTTCCCGCGGACGCGGTAGGCGCGCCCGACGAGCGAGTCGGCGATGTCGTCGGCGACGACCGCCTTGTCCATCGCGTCCTTCGCGGCGGCGAGCGCGTCGTCGAGGCCGCCGCCGTACACCTCGGCGGTGAGCTCGTCGTCGAGGACGACGGTGACCGTGTCGGTGCCGTCGTCGAGGATGGCCTTCACCCGCAGGTCGTCCTCGCCGTCCACGTCGCCGTGGCTCCGGCACTGCCCGTTCTGGACGACGCGGCCGCACTCCGGACAGCGCTCGATGAGCCCGGAGCCGTCGCGGACCTCCAAGACGTTGCCGACGACCTCGACGTCGAACATCCCGCCGGAGCCGACGGCGTCGGCGACCGAGAGCCGCGGGGCGTCCTCGGCGACTTCGACGGGGTCGGGGAGCGGCGTCACCGTCGAGAACTCCGTGAGGTTGATCGAGGGGACGCCGCGGAACTCCCGGACGTACACGTCCTCGATCCGCAGGTCCGCGCCGACCTCGATCTCGGAGCGCGGCTGCCAGTCGGTGAAGGGAAGCTTCGCCGTCTCGTCGCCGAGGACGCCCTCCAGGATCTCCGTCTCGCCGTCGCGCCCGGAGATGGTCTTCTCGTCGACCTCCAGCACGCGGACCTCCACGTTGCGCCCGCGGTCGCCGGCCGCGATGTCGACGAGGCTGCGGTCGCCGCCCACCTCGCGGTCGACCGCGACCGCCTCGTCGGCGATGGCGACCGTGGTCGAGTCGTTGAGGTTCAGCTCCGGCTCCCCCTCCCACTCGCGGACGCCGGCGTTGCCGATCGTCAGCGAGTCGCCCGGCTCGAAGCCGAAGTCCTGCCACGCGGTGTAGGAGGTGACGCCGGTCTCGTCGGCGATCTCTCCCTCCCGGATCGTGAGGTCGTCGCCCTGGTACCGGATCGTGCGCGTCCCCTGCGTCAGCACGCGGACGGTGACCGTCACGCCGTCGTGGTCGGTGGTTATCTCGCCGACGTCGACGGCGTCGGGAGTCGGGGTCGACCCGCCGCCGCCCCCGTGTTTCCGACGGACGCTCTGTTTCGCCTCATCTATCGGGACGCTGTACTCCAGTAGATTCTGTAGGTCGGCTTTGACCTCCTCTTTGTCGACGCCGAGGTCGGAGGCGAGCTCCTCGGCATGGCTGTTGACATCCATCGGTGCGAGATTCGGCGCGGCCGCACAAAAGGATTCACCACCGGCCGGCGATTCCGGGCCAGAGACGCCGCGACCCACGGGGCGACGCCGGCAGGGCTAAACCGCTCCCGGTCGCAGGCCCCTACATGGACGACACCGAAGTGAACGTCGACGCGCGGATCACCGAGGACCGCACGGTCATCGACGTGACCGGGACGAGGGATGTCGCCGTCGTCGTGCGGTCGGACGGCGGCGAGCGGATCTACCTCCCGCCCGAGGGGTTCGACGACCCGGTCGGGGGGTCGCCGTACACCTCGCCGTATCAGGGCGCGGGGGCCGGCGGCGAGGAGAGCCCGTACGGCGGCGCGACCGGCAGCACGCGCGGCGTGATGGAGACCGCCGACGGGTTCAGAGTCACGCACCCGGAGCCGGTGACCGAGTTCGACGTGTTCCGGGGCGAGAGGGACTGAGCGAGAGAAACGGGGACTGAGCGAGGGGCGTCCGGGGGAAGCGGCCGGACGGTTCAGGCGACGTCTTCGTACACGGCGAGCGTGTCCTCGGCCACGTCCAGCCACTCGCGGCGCTCGTACTCCGGGGGCTCCTCGCGGTCGAGCGCCTCGACGAGCCCGTCCACGATCGACTCGGAGTCCGTCTCGACCTCGACGAGGCAACCGTCGGGGAGCACCTCCGCGACGCCCGACGGGGTCGCGACGACCTGCGTGCCCGCCTCCAGCGCCTCCGTGATCGTGATCCCGAACGGCTCGGCGTACGAGGGCGAGACGAACGCGTCCGAGGCGGCGTAGTAGTCGCCGAGCTCCGCCTCGGGGACGTAGCCGACGAACTCGACGCGGTCGTCGATGCCGAGCAGTTCGGCGAACCGCTTCAGCTGCTCGGTCTGGTGCCCGGAGCCGCCGACGACCAGAGTCACGCCGCGACCGCGGAGCTTCTTCGTCGCGTACAGGAGGTGCGAGATCCCCTTCTGGTCGGTGTGGCGGCCGACGAAGAACAGCATCTCGCCGTCGATACCGAGGTCGTCGCGGACGTCCCTCCCGGAGAACTTCGGCGTCGAGAAGCCGTTGTACACGACCCGCGAGTCCGCGTCGTACAGCTCTCGAATGTCTCCGCGGACGATCTCGCTGACCGCGATGTTGGTGTCCGCCGCGTTCGCGAGCCGGCGCTCGGTCTCGACCTCGCGGCTCGGCGGGTCGATGTTGCGGTCGCTCGCCAGCGAGTGGAACGAAGAGACCCAGGTGGCGTCGGACTCGCGGGCGGCGGCGCGGCCGGGCCCGTACCCGAACCAGTCGTGGGTGTGGATCACGTCGTGGTCGGGCGCGAGTTCGGCGAAGCGGTCGGAGAGCTCCCCGATGCGGGCCGCGACGTCTCCCCCGCCGGTCTCGACGGGTTCGAGCCCCGGCTCGTCGTCGGGCGCGAACTCCGCCGGCAACACGAGCGTGGCGTCGACGCCGAGTTCGTCGCGGAGCCCGGTGAACAGTTCCCCTACGTGGACGTCGAGCCCGCCGGTGATGTTCGGCGGGAACCCCCACCCCAGCATGAGTACGCTCGGCGGCATACACCCCCGTTTCGGGAGTCGCTACTTAGGTATGCCCCTCGTGGCGCGAGAGAGAACGAGGAGGGGTCCGGCGGAGAAGGGGGTCGGGCGCGGTCAGGCGGCGCGAACCGCGTCGCGCAGGGCGTCCGTGCGCTCCGTGATCGATCCGGCGGCGTCCGCGAGCACGTCGAGCGGGTCGCCCTCCTCGGCCTTGACGGTGAGGACGGGTTCGGTCTGACCGCCGGACTGTTCGGGGTTCATGTCGTAGGTCGCGGCCGCGACGTCGTCCGACTCCAGCAGGGCGCCCTTCAGCACGTTCATGAACGTGTGGTCCTCGCCCGCGATCTCGATGTGGAGTTCCGTGTCGGTCTTCTCGATGACCCGCAGTTCCATACCCGTGAGGTCGTGCGAGCGGCGTTTCAAGGTTTCGTCTCCCGGATATCACCGGATGCGGACGGATCGCACGCGCCCCGAAAGCACTTCAGCCGCCGACCGAGACGCCGGGTATGTCCGCCGATCGACCCGCGATCCGACGGCTCCCGTCCGACGAAGAGGCCCTCCGCCGATACGCGGCCGACCTGTGGCTCCCGTACAACCGCGACCTCGCCGACGCCGTGGCGGCCCACGACCTCGCGGACTGGTCCGAGGAGCGCTTCGTCGAGCGACACGTGGAGTTCGCGCGGAACCAACTGGCGGAGGCGGGAAGTCGGGGCTGGATCGCCGCGACCGCCGCCGACGGCGCGGCCGACGCGGCGGTCGACCCCGCGACCGCCGACGTGACCGACCCCGACCTCGACCTCGTCGGACTGCTGATGACGAGCGTCGACGAGTGTCCCGACCCGTTCGACCGCCCGGACCGGCTGGTTATCGGCGAGATATACGTCGCGGAGCCGTACCGCGGCACCGGCCTCGCCGACCGGTTCGTCGAGCGCGCGGTCGCCGACGCCCGCGACCACGACTGCGAACAGGTCCGGCTCGACGTCGACGTCGACAACGAGCGAGCCGTGGCGTTCTACGAGCGGATCGGGTTCGAGGACTACCGGAAACAGATGACGATGGCGCTCGATCCCGAATGACCCCCACGGTCAGGCGGCTCCGCGAGGGGACGTGCGACCGCTGGTCGAGGACCTGTGGCCGCCGTTCGCCCGGGAGATGGAGCCGATCGCCCGACCGGAACGCGCTCGCGGACGACGTCAATCTCGTCGCCGCGGGCGTCGAGCACCGACGGGACCGGCTCGACGACGAGGGGGCGGTGACGTGGGTCGCCGTCGGCGACGGCGGAACGAGCGACGACGGCCGCCTCGTCGGCTACGCCGCCGCGAGCGTCGCGTCGTCCGCGCCCGTGTTCGCCGCGGGCGACCGGCTCCACGTCGGTGAACTGTCCGTCCGCGAGCCGTACCGCGGCGAGGGCGTCGCCGGCGACCTGCTCGACCGCGTCGACGCGGCGTGAGCTCCCGGCGCTGCCGCTGGGGACGAGGATAAACGGAGAACGGCTGCCCGCGGGGGGCGGCCCGGTTACTCGTCGACCGCGACTTCGTCGGCGTCGACGTCGACGGACGCCTCCTCCTCGGCGGCGACCTCGCGCGGACGCGCTTCGAGGGTCAGCTTCTGGACCTCGACGCGGCGCAGCGGGTAGATCTCCTTCGCGTCGCCGTAGATGGCCGACGAGAGGTTCCCGTCGACGATCGCGTCGACGAACGCCTCGAAGGTGCGCTCCTCGGCGGCCGCGTGGACCTTGTCGATCATGACGCGGCGGATCGCCTTCTCCTGAGACCGGTCGGCCTTCTTCGTGGTCAGGGCGACGGGCTGGACGCGGATGCGGTAGTCGTCCGTGGTCAGCACCGTGATCGACGCCTCGACCTTCGACGCGCCGCGGCGGACGAGCGAGCGCAGGTAGTCCCGCGTCAGCTCGTACTTGATGAACTCGGTGTACGCCGAGTCGCTGCCGACGTCGGTGATCTTGAACGTCAGCTTCGTGTTGTTCGCGTTGGAGTCGCCCGTCAGCTCGTCGAGTGTCGTCGTGATCGTGCGGCCGACGACCTGCTGGGGCTCCTCGGCGAGGGTCTCGCCGAGCTCCTGTCGGTCGAACTGTTCGGGCGCCAGCACGGAGTACCAGCGCTTCTGTTCTCTGCTCTTGGATACGGATCGTTCGCTCATGTGTCGGTGTGTGTGTCGGTGTCGGTCGTCTGCGGTTCGTCTGTGGAGTCGGAGTCGTGCGCGGCGGTGACGTCGTCCGCGGCGGCGTGGTCGCGTGCGCGTTCGACGACGCGGTCGGCGACCCGCAGGTTCACGAGGTGGTCGTCCAGCGTCGACTGGAGCCCGCCGGTGGTCGGGCGCGCGACGGTACAGGCGACGACGTCGCCGTCGACGCGCGTCCGCATCGAGTCGGTCTCGTCCGGCCCGAGTGCGGCCGCGACGGTCGCGGCGTCGGCGTGCGTGGTCCGGACCGTCGCGGTCCGGTCGGCGTCGTCGCCGGCCGGCTCGGGAGCGTCGACCATCTCAGATCGCCTCCCGGAGCGCGGCGAGCGCCGCCGTGACGTCGGATTCTCCGGGTCCGTCGGGCTCGACGGCGATCCCGCCGCGGGCGGGGGACCCCCAGCCGTCGCCGCCGACCTCGCCGGCGGCGGTCCGGCAGGCGTCGCCGAGTCCGACCGGTTCGGTGGCGAGGGCCGCGAGCCGGCCAGCGCCCTCGTCGAGCGCGACCGCGACGGGCTCCGGCGACCGGAAGTCCCGGGCGAGTCGGGCGACCGTCGGTAGAACCGTCGGAGGCGCGTCGACGCGGGCGACGACGCAGCCGTCGTGCCGGCCGACCGTCGCGTCGTCGAGCGCCCGGTGAGCCGCCAGTCCGTGGCGGTGCCACGCGTCGAGCGCGGCCGTCCGGAGCGACGGGTCGGGGTCGCTCGCGAGCGCGAGCGCAATCCCCGTCCCGGGCGCTTCCGCGGCGAGCGCGTCGAGCACGTCGGCGTAACCGCCGACCGTCTCGAACGGGCCGTCCGTCGCGTACGGGCGGAGCGCGCGCTCGGCCGCCGAGGCCGCGCGCTCGCTCGCGTCGTCGCCGTCGACCGCGTCGACCGCGACCAGCGACGCGAAGCGCCGGCGGTCGTCGGCGTCGGGGTCGGCGGGCAGTCCCAGGGGGTCGAGCGCGTCGCGCGCCCCCGCGGGATCACCGGAGTACCGCGTCAGTGCGAGCGTCGAGGCCGCGAGGGCCTCGGACCGCGAGGGCGCGGCGTCCGCGCCGCCGTCTCCGCCCGCAACCGGAAGCGCGACGCCGGGCCGCCGCTCGACGCGACCGGCGCGTTCCGCGGCGTCGAGCGCGTCGCCAGACCCGTCGGCGCCGGGGACGGACCCGGCCGCGACGACGCCGGCGAGCGCGACCACGGGGTCGGGCTCGACGCCGAGCGCGCGGGCGACCGCGAAGGCCGCCGTGCTCGCCGGGCGTCCCGTCCCGGGGATCGCGTGCGGGCCGCGGTCGACGCCGACCGCCACCGCGACGCCGTCGTCGACGTCGGCCGGGACCGGATCGCGGGCGACCCGCGCCTGGAACGGCGTGCCCGTCGCTCGGAGCGCTCGCGCGAGCAGTCCGGCGGCTGCCAGCGCGTCGCCGTCGTCGGTCGCGACGAGCCGGACGAACGGCGCGTCTGCGAGGACGCCGGCGAGCGCGTCGGGGGCGGGCGTGGCGGACGTCGCTTCGGTCATGGTGTGTCGTGGACTCCTGTCGCCGCGCTACGGCCGCGTTACTCCTCTAAGAGCTCGACGGCGTTCTCGTAGGTGTACGTGAACTCCTCGTCGATCTCGTCGCCGCGGTAGTAGTTCGCGAGGCGGCGGATCTTCGACTCCGTGTTCTGGAGCGCGCGCTTGTTCTGGTGGTCCTGCCCGTTCTCCTCCATGTGCTCGCGCAGGCGGATCGCCTGCGACATGAGGTTGCGGAGGTCCTCGGGGATGTCGGCGTCGGCGTCGTGTGCTTCGAGGATCTCGGTGACCTTCTTGCCGGTCGCCAGCTTCACGTCGGGGACCGGGACGCCCTTGACGCCCTCGTCGCGCAGCTTGAGGCCGATGACGCTGGGGTCGTGGCCCTGCTCCGCCAGTTCGACGACGCGGGACTCGATGTCCTCGGCGTCGACGTCGCTCCACTCCGGGGTCTCGTCCGTCGCCGGTTTGTCCGAACCGGACGAACCGCGACGGCGCGTGTGCATTCGTGCCATTGTCTGTCTGGTTGGAACGGCACAACCGCAACGTGACCGCGACTCCGCGCGGCGCGGCTACGAATCGCTCGCGGACGAGCGATTCGATCGGACGGTCCGCGCGAGCGGACCACCCGACCGCGACGCCGGAGGCGTCGGCGCACTGCTACATTCCCAAGCCGCGGGCGAAAGGGCCCCGGCGCGTCGGATCTGCAGCTGTGCTGTTCCCGTCAGGAGGGTCGCCGTCGGGGGTCTTAAGCGTGTTCTTGTCCCTCGCCGAGGCGACTCCGTCGGGCGAACGCCCCCGTTCCGTCTGACGGAGCGGACACGGGGATTTACGTGGGGCGTCGGTCTGCGGAGGTGTGTGAGAGACAAATGACTGATACGGCAGCCGGGGCCCCGCCCGCGACCGACGGCGGTGACCCCCCGGACGGCAGCGAGTTCGGCGTCGGCGACGAAGGGAGCGACGGCCCCCGGATCGAGTTCCGCGGGGGGAAGTGGGCGAGCACGGTCCCGCTCGTCTTCTTCATCTGCTGGGCGATCTTCCAGAGCGGCGTCCTCGGGATCGGGGACACCAACGGGCTCGTCGTGGGCGCGCTGATCGGGACGACGCTCGGGATGTTCCTCGTCCGCGGCGACTGGAAGGCGTACGCCGACACCATCTTCGAGGGGATGACCCAGCGCGTGGCCGCGACGGCCATCGTCGCGTGGCTGTGGGCCGGGATGTTCGCCCAGACGCTCCAGGCCGGCGGCTTCGTCGATGGGCTCATCTTCGCGGCCGACGCGCTCAACGTCGGGGCCGCGACGTTCCCCGCGGCGGCGTTCGTCCTCTGCGGGCTCCTCGCGACCGGTATCGGGACGGGGTACGGGGCGACCGTCGCGTTCGTGACGCTCTTCTTCCCGGCCGGCGTCCTCGTCGGCGCGAACCCGGTGCTGCTGTTCGCCGCCATCCTCTCCGGGGCCGTCTTCGGCGACAACCTCGCGCCGGTCAGCGACACGACGATCGTGAGCGCGGTCACGCAGGACGCCGACATCGGCGGGGTCGTCGCCTCGCGGTTCAAGTACGCCATCGCGGCGGCGGTCCCCGCGCTGGCCGCGTACCTGATCGCGGGCTCGGCCATGTCCGGCGTGGAGCTGGAGGGGGCCGTCGCGCTCCGCGAGTCCGCGAACGCCCTCGGGCTGGTCCACCTGCTCTCGATGGGCACCGTCATCGTCACCGCGGTCGCGGGCCGCCACATCGTCGAGGCGATCTCGTGGGGACTGCTCGTGGCGGTCGGGTTCAACCTCCTGTTCGGGTTATCGAGCGCGAGCGACATCGTCGCGTTCACGGTCACGGAGGCCGGCGCGCTCTCCGGGCTGCCGGTCGTCGAGGTCGGCGAGACCGCCGGGGTCGGCGGGAGCCTCTACGTCGGCGCGGTCGGGTTCTTCCCGCTCATCGTCCTGACCCTCCTCATCGTCGCGATGGCGCAGATCATGATCCGCGGCGGCGGCTTCGAGGCGATCCAGACGTTCCTCCTCGACCGCGTCGCGACGACCGTCCGCCGGGCGGAGCTGACGATGGTCCTCGGCACCGCGACGATCAACGGGATGATCACCATCAACACCGCGGCGGAGATCGCGATCGCCCCGTACGTCGCCCGGATCGGCGAGAAGTTCAACATCAACGGCTACCGGCGCGCGAACATCTTGGACGCCAACACCTCCGCGCTCGGCTACATCTTCCCGTGGGCGGGCGGCGTGCTGGTCGGCTATCAGGTGATGGTCGGCCCCGACGGGCTCGGGGCCGAGTACGGCCCCGAGATGGTCGTCAACCCGATCGAGGTCGTTCCGTACGTCTTCCACGGCTGGTTCCTCGTGACGATCTTCGTCCTCGCCGCGATCACCGGCTTCGGGCGGGAGTACATTCCCGACCGCGCCTCCGAGGAGGTGTCTCGCGCGTGAGCGTCTTCGACAAGTTCCTCGCGGGCTGGTCGTTCCGCGGGTCGGCGCCGGGCTACGCCGCCGGCGACGTGATCGAAGTGATGGTCACCGGCGACGGCGACCGGACCGGCGAGGTCGTCGCCCGCATCGGCGACTCGACGCTGCGGATCGCCGACGCGCCGGCGGACGCGGTGAACACGCGGGTCGTCGTCGACGTGGAGTCGTGGGACGACTCGGCGCACACCGGCCGGGCGACGTACCGGGAGACGGTGGGCGAGAGCGCTTTTTAAATAGCGTCGAACGGTTCAGATTTTTGGTTTTTCGGTTTTTCGCTCCCGCTGTTCGGTGCTGAGTAGTCGACGACAGATCGACCGCGAACGCCGCCTCGCGCCTGCCCCTTTGAGCCCCAGCCCACCGCACGGCAACCGCGCCTCACACCTCCCCAGCCTCGTCGGTCGCCGTCGCTCCNCCCTTTGAGCCCCAGCCCACCGCACGGCAACCGCGCCTCACACCTCCCCAGCCTCGTCGGTCGCCGTCGCTCCGCTCGGCGACCGACTCCCTCGCGCGTGCTCCTCGCGTCCTTCGGCCGCTCGGCGGCACGCACCACCGCGATGGACGGGTGAGTATCACATCGCCGTATCGGGGTTCAGCCGCCGCGAATCGACGGGAACGGGCTCGAACCGGGGCGCTTTTTATGACCACGCTCGAATCGGGGGACGTGCTATCGGTCGAGCTCCACGCGCACTCCGCGCTGTCGTACGACGGGCGCGACCCGGTCGACCTCCTCTTGGAGCAGGCGGCCGCGGTCGGGCTCGACGCGCTCGCCGTCACCGACCACGACGAGATAGACGCCAGCATCGAGGCGGCCGAGAAGGCCCCCGACTACGGCCTCGTCGGCATCGTCGGCATGGAGGTGACCTCGGCGGTTGGCCACGTCCTCGCGTTCGGCATCGAGGAGCGCGTCGAGAGCGGCCTCCCGTTCGACGAGACGCTCGACCGGATCCGCGACCAGGGCGGGATCGCGGTCGTCCCCCACCCCTTCCAGAAGTCCCGCCACGGCGTCGCCGCGCACGTCAGCAACGAGCAGCTCGCGAGCGCCGACGCCCTCGAAGTGTACAACTCCCGGCTGTTCACCGGGCGCTCGAACCGACAGGCGGAGAAGTTCGCCGTCCGCAACGGCCTCCCGATGACCGCCGGCAGCGACGCCCACATCTCCGAGATGGTCGGGCAGGCGGTGACGGAGGTGGGCGCGGACGAGCGCTCCGCGGCCGCGATACTCGACGGCATCGCCGACGGCCGGACGAGCGTCGTCGGGAAGCGCACGCCGTGGCGGGTCTCGCTCAGGCAGTTCGGCGGGGGGGCCAAGCGCCGCGCGCTCCGCGCCATCGACGCGATCCGGTGACTCCGATGTCGCCGCAGGACTCCCCGACGGACGGGGACTCGACGCTCCGCGGCCTAGCCGCGGACCGCGTCCGCGCCGCCCTCCGCGACGGCGACCCCCTCCCCGGCGGGTGCGGCTTCGCCGGCCTGCTCGCCGATCCGCCGGACCGCGAGGGGCCGGTCCTCGTCCGCGACGTCCTCGGCCGGCAGCCGGTGTTCGTCGAGCGCGAGGCTCGCGATCCGGAGGCGGATCGGCGACCGACCGCGCCCGGCGCGTGGGACTTCGACCGCGGCGCGCTCGACGACCCGGAGCCGGTCCCGGCCGGCGTCGTCGTCTCGGCGACCGGCACGGAGCGCGTCTGGCGGCTCCCGGAACCGGGGGCGACCACGGACCGGGAGGCGGCGCTGGCGGCGGTCGAGGACGCGGTGAGCGCGGCGCTCGGCGACCTCGCGCCCGGCGCGCGCGCCGCCGAGACCGACGGCGGCGATCTCGCGGTGGCCTTCTCCGGCGGCGTCGACTCCGGGCTCGTCGCGGCCGCCGCCCCCGAGGCACCCTGCTACGTCGCCGGTTTCGAGGGGAGCCACGACGTGAGCGCCGCGCGCGCGGCCGCGGAGGCGATGGGCCGCGACCTCCGGGTCGTCGAGATAACGCACGACGACCTCACCCGCGCCGTCCGCGCGGTCGCGGCCGCGACCGGCCGGCGGAACCCGATGGACGTCGCCATCGCGGTGCCGCTGTTCCTGACGGCCGAGGCGGCCGCGGCCGACGGGGTCGACCGGCTCGCCGTCGGGCAAGGGGCCGACGAGCTGTTCGGCGGCTACAGCAAGGTCGTCGACCCCGCCGAGGACCCGCGGGTCGAGGCCGACACCGTCCGCGGCGCGCGGACCGAGACCGTCCGCACGCTGCCCGACCAGCTGGAGCGGGACGTGCTCGCGCTCCGCGCCGCGGGCGTCGAGCCCGCGACGCCGCTGCTCGACGACCGCGTGGTCGCCGCCGCGCTGGCGCTCCCGGACGACCTGCTCGTCGGCGGCGACGAGCGCAAGGTCGCGCTCCGGCGCGTCGCGGCCGGACGCGTCCCGGAGTCGGTCCGGACCGCGGACAAGAAGGCGGTCCAGTACGGCACGTACGTCTCCCGCGAGCTCGACCGGCTCGCGCGGCGGGCCGGCTACAAGCGACGGATGGACGACCACGTCGATAAGTACGTCGCGGCGCTGTGCGCCGAGGAAAAACCGGCCGGAGAGGGCCGGAACTGACCAAGTCGCCGCGTGGAGTACCAGTCCTGCGGCCGACGCCCGATCGACCGGGCGTCTGTGGATAGATCGACAGGACGGATATAAAATACGGGCAGTAGCGACAAATATGACACGTTCGGGCGCGGGCAGGAAACGATCGTTCGCGGAGCCGACCGATTACTGCCGGATCCGCGCATTGGCGACTCGCTTTGCCGGAGAAAACGCACGTCCATCCGAGCGGAAGCCGCCCGGTTCGCGGTGACCGCGAGCGGCCGCGACGTCAGCGGACGAGGTACGGGTCGTGGCCCGCGACGAACCGACCGAGGTCGCTCTCGCGGCGGAAGTCGGTCGACCGGAGCTCTCGGAGCGACCCGACGAGCCGGTCGGCGTCGCCGTCGGTCCAATCGGCGGGGTCTTTCACCGGCACGACCAGCCAGCCCGCGCCGAGCAGCTCCTCGCCGTGGAGCGCGTCCATGTCGATCTCGGTCTTCCACGCCCGCGCGGTGTACGTCTCTAAGACGTGTTCGGTCGCTCGCGCGCCCACCGGGAGCAGGACGTGGGCCGCGATGGCGCGGAGCTCGGCGTCGAAGAACCGCTCCATGTCGTCGTACGACCCCTCGTCCGGGACCGACTCGCCCTCGCACATGTGGAGGTACGAGAGGAACGTCCGGTCGGTTCGGACGGGGTCGACCGCGGTCGGGTCGCCGTCGGTCGCGACGCCGTCGCGGGCGACGCCCGCCGCGAGCCCCGCGATCAGTCCGGCCTCGGAGAGCGTCGACAGGAACGCCGGCGACCACGGCTCGCCGGTGAAGGGAACTCCCGCCGCGGTCCCGCCGTGGACGCCGGGGCGGTCGCCCACGACGTGGAAGTCGGCGTTGGCGTCGCCGTAACCCGGGACGAACGAGGGGCAGTCGGGCCGCATCCCGAACGGGTTCCGGATCTGGTCCGTGACGTTCTTCACGCGACACGATAGGCGCGCACTCGGTTAAATCCCGTTCGGTCCGGGCCGGGGCGACGCAGCCCGGGCCCCGGTCGGAGGGGTCGCGCCGCGCCGTGCGAGAGGCGTCGATGCGAGGCGCACGAGCCGCCGTAGATTCTCGTAAGTTATGGGAATAAACGCGGTCCGACCGGCTTGGGATACGCGTCGATCGACGCGGAGCGGGAGAAGTTTCAGGATCGTTAATCGACGACCCGAAATCGCACGACAGCGGCGGGGTAGCCTCGACGCGAGCCACGGAAGATATTTATATATCCCCCTGATGGGGTGTGACAGAAGTCCAATGTTCGACCGCATCCGTACCGCGGCCCTCTTCGGGCTGCACCAAGCGACCGTCGCCGTCGGGATCTCGCTGTTCCCGGTGGCCGTCTTCGCGCGTCAGTACCTCGGCGTCAACGTCCCCGTCGGTCGGCTCGTCGAGACGACCACCGAGGCCGTCGACGAGGAGTGATCGCGCGACGATAGTAGCTCGTTCTCCGTGGCCGACCCGACGCCGAGCGACGGCGAGACCGCTCGCGCCGGGTGTCGCGACCCCGTCACCGCTCTTCCTCGGCCCCGCGTCTCCCCTCGCAGTCGGTCGGTCGCGACCCGGCGACGGATAGGCCCGTCGGAACCGGTCGGCGGCCCCCGAAGGGTTGCCTTTATCTGCGCGCCGGGCGAATGAAGGCGTAATGCGAACACCGACTGGCGACCTCTCCGACGGGCCCGCCGCCGACCTCGGCCGCGACCAGCCCGTCTTCGGACCTGAGCTCGGCGAGTTCGAACACAGCGAACGCCGCGCCGCGAAGGCGGACGGCGAGGGCGAGATGAAGACCGGGACCACGACCGTCGGCATCAAGGCCGAGGACGGCGTCGTGATGGCGACCGACATGCGCGCCTCCCTCGGCGGCATGGTCTCCTCGAAGGATGTCCAGAAGGTCGAGGAGATCCACCCGCGCGGCGCCCTGACCATCGCCGGCTCCGTCTCGGCGGCGCAGAACCTCATCTCGACGCTCCGCGCCGAGACGAGTCTCTACGAGGCTCGCCGCAGCAAGGACATGTCGATGGAGGCGCTGTCGACCCTGACCGGGAACCTGCTCCGCTCCGGGGCGTTCTTCGTCGTCCAGCCGATCCTGGGCGGCGTCGACGACGAGGGCGCGCACATCTACTCCATCGACGCCCTCGGCGGCACGACCGAGGAGGAGTACACCGTCACCGGCTCCGGGTCGCAGTACGCGCTCGGTGTCTTAGAGCAGGAGTACGACGACGAGGTCAGCATCGACGAGGCGAAGACCATCGCCGCGAAGGCGATCCAGTCCGCCGTCGAGCGCGACCTGGCCTCCGGGAACGGGATCAACGTCGCCGTCGTCACCGATGACGGCGTCGACATCACCCGGTACAAAGAGTTCGACGACCTGCTGTAAGCGCTCGGCGACCCGAACTCGTCGACCGCTCGTTACTGCGAGTTTCTTCGGCTGCCTACCCTCGGGTGTGCCGTCCTACCGGAAGCCGTCACCCCGCCCCGAAGCCGTCGTCGACCCGAAACCGTCGCGCTGCCGCCGGATCCGTCGTCGCCGGACCTCGGTCGTCGGGCCGCTCCGAACTCACCGGCGGAGGCTCGGCGGGGCCTGAATGCCGTCGCCCCAGTAGAAGCGCGGGCCGAGGAGGAGGTAGCCGGAAGAGAGGAACAGCAGCGCGAACGCGAACCCCTCGCCGATCCACGCCGGGAGCGCGCCCGTCGCCATGTGGCCGGCGGGGGTGAGGATCACCGCCGCCTGAACGACGCCCATCACGAGCGCGTCCTGCGCGTGGAGGTCGGGGTACCGTACCGTCGACCCCATGAGCAGCGCGAACGCCGCCGTCGCCCCGACGAGGAGCGGCGGGGCGGTGTAGCCCGCGATGACGGCCGCCGCGAGCACCGTCGCGGCCAGCGTGGTCGGGACGCCGACCGTCTCCCGCGCCCCGTCCTCGTCGACGGTGTAGAGCCCAAGCCGGGCGACCGCGGCGGCGACGAACAGCGCGCCCGCGCCGATCCCGGCGGCGACGAGGACGGGGTCCGTCGCGAGCGAGCGCCCGTCTCGGACGACCGCGGCCACGAGCGCGGCGGGAGCGACGCCGAAAGACGCGACGTCCGCTAACGAGTCGAGGTACGGGCCGGCCGGCGTCGACCCGCGGTGGCGGGCGACGACGCCGTCGAGCCCGTCCGCGACCGCGGCGAGGAGCACGAGTCGGGCCGCGAGCGCGACGTCGACCGTGGCGGCGACGACGGCGAGGAAGCCGACGGCGGCGTTGGCCACGGTCACCGCGTCCGCGAGCCCGAGCCGCCGTGCGAACCGCAGAGGCATACCGTATCGGTCGACGAGCCGGGTTTTAGGGCTTGTTATCTCGTCGACCGCGGGCCGTTCGGGTCGAACGAACGAGCGTCTCGCCGACGGGCGCGCCCGCGGTCAGGGCACGTACCAGATGCCGCGCCCGAAGTCGAGCCACTCGCCGACGACGACGTGCGGCATCGCGATGACGCAGACGAAGATGGTGTAGAAGGCGACCGCGCCCGAGAGGAGCGACCCGCCGGCGAGGGGGTTCGGCGCGACGGTCCACAGACCGGCCGCGACGGTCGCCGTGATCAGCGCGCCGACGACGAGGACCCCCCACGCGACGACGAGCGAGACGCCCTCGGTCCGGTCCGGCTGCTCCCGTTCGACGACCATGCTCCGCGCCGACTGCCGGATCGAGTACCACAGCGGGAAGTAGAGCCCGATGGCGACCACGACGGGCACGAGCGCGAAGTACGCGACGAGCAGCAGCGTCTCCGCGGCGTCGAGGAGCCACGACCGACTGACGCCGCCGGTCGAGCGCAGGCTGGTGACGAGACCGCCGCCGAGGTGGGCGACCACGCCGAGCCCGAAGACCGCGCCGAGCGCCGTGGTGAACGCCTCGGGGTTCGAGGCGGCCGGGCCGGCGAGCCGGCCGTCGAAGACGCCCAGCATGATGCCGGTGAAGCTGTAGTAGGTCTCGGTCCAGAAGACGGCGGGGACGATCATCACGGCCCCGCCGCGGATCAGGGCGGCGAGCGCCCGTTGCGGCTTGGTCGGGAGATGCTCGGTGCCGACCAGCGCGTCCATCACGTGGAGGCCGCCGTGCCCGCCCTTCGCGACCGCCGTGCCGAACGCGAGCGCGAGGGCGGGCAGCGGCGCGACGACGAACAGCGCCACGAACGACGCGACGAAGCCGAGGTAGAGCGCGACGTACCGCGCGCCGAACGGGAGCCCCCGCCGCCGGAGGTTCGAGAAGTGTTCGTACCCCCCGTGCGGGAGGTTCAGGGCGACCATCCCGACGAGGTACGCGATCATCTGGGTCCGGAGCGACACCTCGGTCCCGGCCGCGGACAGCGCGCCGAACCCGACCGCGAGCAAGAGCAACGCCGCGCGGGACGCGCCGATTGCCGTCCGTTCCGGTTCACCGAGAAGCCGCCGCACCGGACTCGCCGTCGACGTAGCCATGGTCGTATGTACGGTCGTTACGGGGTTAGGGCCTCGTCGTCATTATTGGGTATTTTATAAGACCGCTGCGCGGCGGTCGGCGTCGGCGGCCCGAGTTGTGACGGCCGGCGGCCCGAACGAGCGATGCCGGTGGTCGGCGGCCCGAACGAGCGATGTTGGTTCGGTCTTCGCACGCGGGCGCGGTCAGTACGTGTGGATCACTTCGCCGCAGCGTGTACACTCGATCGTGTCAGACCTGAACAGGCGCTCCTTCTTCTCGGTGGGCCCGTTACACTCGGGGCAGACGCCGAGGTTCCGACCGTCGGCGACGCGAGCGGACAGGTCGAGGAACTGGTCTTCGAGCTTGTCGATCTGCTCCGACTGCTCTTCCACGACGGACCTGAGTTCTTCGATGGTCTCGTCGCGCTCCTCGACCGCGGTGGACAGCTCCTCGATCCGCTGCTCGTACGCGTCGATCGCCTCGACGTCGATGGAGACATCCTCGGCGGTCTCCGTTTCCGCCTCTCGCTCCGCGGTGGTTTCTGTGGTCGATTCCGCTTCGGCCTCGATGTCGTCGTCTGCCATACGACATCCGTGGAGCCCCAGGGTCATTACTTTCGGGCCGACTACGTTCCCCTTGGTGGGCGATGTGCCGCGGAACGCGACCGGCGAAGCACTCCCGCGATCGGCCGCCGGGGGACGCCCGTACCTGACTGGGTTGGCATCGATCTGAATAGGGTATATGCTATATGTAGATATGGGTATGGACCCGATAGCGCTACAGGCGGGATTCGACCTCCTCGGCGATGGTCGTCCCGAGACACTCTGGTTGGGTATCGGCACGCTACTAATGATCATCGGGACCTTCTATTTCATCGCCCAGGGGTGGGGCGTAACGGATAAGGAGGCCCGTGAGTACTACGCGATCACCATCCTCGTGCCGGGGATCGCGTCGGCCGCGTATCTGGCGATGTTTTTCGGCATCGGTGTGACCGAAGTCGAACTCGCCAGCGGAGCGGTGCTCGACATCTACTACGCCCGGTACGCGGACTGGCTGTTCACGACGCCGCTGCTGCTGCTCGACCTCGCCCTGCTGGCGAAGGTTGACCGCGTCAGCATCGGGACGCTCATCGGCGTCGACGCGCTGATGATCGTCACCGGTCTCATCGGCGCGCTCTCGAAGACGCCGCTCGCGCGGTACACCTGGTGGCTGTTCAGCACGATCGCGTTCCTGTTCGTGCTGTACTACCTCCTGACGAGTCTGCGCAGCGCCGCCGCGCAGCGCTCTGAAGAGGTCCAGAGTACCTTCAACACGCTGACCGCACTGGTCGCCGTCCTCTGGACGGCGTACCCGATCCTGTGGATTGTCGGGACCGAGGGCGCCGGCGTCGTCGGTCTGGGCGTCGAGACCCTGGCGTTCATGGTCCTCGACGTGACCGCGAAGGTCGGATTCGGGTTCGTCCTGCTCCGTAGCCGCGCGATCCTCGGCGAGACCGAGGCCCCCGAGCCGTCGGCCGGGGCCGACGCCTCCGCCGCGGACTGATCGGCAGGCCGACCCGACGCGACCGAACCGCACGGTTCAAACCGTTTTCACCGATCATTTTTCGACATGACTGACACCAATACTCAAGAGACACCGGTGCTGAACACGCGGTCCGTCGTCGGGCTCGCCGTCTGCCTCGTGATCGCCCTCTCCGGGATCTTCCTGATCCCGACGTTCGAATCGCGCGCGGGATTCGGCGTGACGTTCTGGACGATGGCGGCGTTGGAGCTACTCGCGATGGTCGGCGTCGCGTACTTCGTTCTCAACCTCCACGAGGAGTAGACCGCGCGGCGGCCCGCCGCCGTCGCCGAAACGTCGTCGCTGCCGCGCAAGCGTCATCGACGTCGCGAGAACATCGTCAGGGACGTTCGGGGCCGTCGGCGCTGTACCGGCGGGCGAACTCACTCAGACGATCGTTCGGCGTCGGCGCGGCCGTCGCGGGTCGACGGCGACGTCTCGGCCAAGGCGCGCTCGAAGTGGTCGGGCCCGACCGTCGGCTCGACGGGCGGCCCGTCGTCGACGATGGCGTCCTCGATCGCGAGCAGCCCGGCTTCCCGGACCAGCGCCGAGAGGTCGCCGCCGCTGTACCCGGCGGTGCGGTCGGCGAGGGCGTCGAAGTCGACGCCGGACGCGACCGGCATCTCCCGCGCGTGAATGCCCAGTATCTCTCGGCGGGCGTCCCGGTCCGGGAGCGGCGTCTCGACCGCCTTCTCGATTCGGCCGGGCCGGAGCAGCGCCTCGTCGATGTTGTCCGGGCGGTTCGTGGCCGCGATCACCACGACGTCGGTCAGCGGCTCCAGCCCGTCGAGTTCGGTCAGGAGCTGCGACACCACGCGCTCGCCGGCCCCCGTGTCGTCGCCCCGGCGCTTCGGCGAGATGGCGTCGACCTCGTCGAAGAAGACCACGGCGGGCGCGTTCTCCCGGGCGGTGGCGAACAGGTCGCGGACCGCCTGCTCGCTCGCGCCGACGTACTTGTCGAGCAGCTCGGGCCCGTTCACCGGGATGAAGTTCGCGTCGCTGAGGCTCGCCGCCGCGCGCGCGAGCAGCGTCTTCCCGGTCCCCGGCGGGCCGTAGAGGAGCACGCCGGACGGGGGATCGATCCCCATCGCGGCGAAGCGGTCGGCGTACTCTAGGGGCCAGTACACCGCGCGCACCAGCTCGCGTTTGGCCTCGTCGAGCCCGCCGACCTCGTCCCAGCCGACCGCGGGGAACTCGACCGTGACCTCGCGGAGTCCGGTGGGCTCGGTGTCGTCGACCGCGGCGTCGAAGTCGGCCATCCGGACCGCGGTGCGGCCCTCGCGGCAGACCGCCCGCTCCAGGGCGGCGTCCGCGAGGACTGCCAGGTCGGCGAACACGTACCCGTTGAGCCGCGCGGCGACGGCCTCGAAGTCGACGTCCATCGCGAGCGGTGCGCCCTCGCACAGCGATTCGAGCGCGGCGCGCCGCTCCGCGGTCGTCAGCGGCTCCACCGCGATCTCGCGGTCGAACCGCCCGCCGCGGCGCAGCGCCGACGGCACGCCGCCGCGGTCGGTCGTCGCGCCGATCACGACCGTCCGGTCGACTGCGCGGAGCTCGTCGAGGGTCGACCGAAACCGGTCTGCCAGCGCGCCGCCGCCGTCGTCGGCCCCGAGCGCTTCGAGGTCGTCGAGGAGGACCACGGTCGGCTCGCCGGCCGCGACGGCCTCGACCACGCGGTCGAGCTGGTCGGACTGGTCGCCGGCGCGCTCGCCCCGGAGGCGCGCAGCGGAGACGCGGACAAGCCTCGCGCCGGTCACGGCCGCGACGGCCTCGACGAGCGTCGTCTTCCCCGATCCGCGCGGCCCGTGGAGGAGCAGCCCGAGCGTCGGCGAGCCCGCCGACTCGAAGGTCTCCGCCGCGTCGAACCGGGTCGAGACCACCTCTCGGAGCCGTTCGAACGTCGCGGTCTCGACGACGTCCTCGGCGTCGCTCCTAGGGGACTCGTCGACGACGGCCGGTTTCCCGTCGTCGTCCGCGACGGTGATCTCGGTCTCGCCGCCGACGACGGCGGGCGAGGAGGGGGCCACGGTCCGCACGTCGAACCGGAGCGTGAGCGCGCCGCCGAGGCGGGTGACCTCGACCTCGTCGCCGACCGCGACCACGCGGCGGTCGAGTCGCTGGCGGATGGCGTCCTCGCTCCGTTCGAGGTCGACCGACTGCCGGAGTCGCAGGGTGAGCGACGACGCGACCGGGAGGTCCGACACCCCCACGGTCGCGGTGTCGCCCGGTTCGAGCCCGGCGGTGCGACGGAGTCGCTCGGGCACGAAGACGGCTTCCGGCCCGCCGTCGACCGCGACGACGGAGGCGACGACGCGGTGCGCGCCCTCGACGACGACCGAGTCGCCGAGGCCGATCCCGAGGTCGGCGAGGACGGCGTCCGGGAGGCCGATCCGGTCGCCGGGGACGGACGTGGGCGGCTCTCGCACCGGAACGCGCACGTTCATCGTTCGCGGGTTCGGGCGGGAGATGTCCCTGCGAAGGGGGGAGTCGACACCATACGTCGATCTCACGCCCACCGACCGTCAAGTAACCATGGCCTAACTGGACAGTCGAGTCGGGGCGACCCCCGTCGGTCGGCCGGTCGGCCGATGTTCGGCCCCGCGAAAGACCGGCAACCATTAACCCGTATCGGTGTGAACGGATGGTCATGGCGAACGCTCGGGCTCTCCTCGTCCACCCGGAGGAGGGGAGCGATCGGATCGAGACGGCGCTCGGTGCCGCGGGGTTCGACGTGACCCGCACGGACACCGCGGCCTCCGCGGTCGCGAAGGCGACCACCGGGGAGTACGACTGCGTCGTCAGCGAGTACACGCTGGCCGGCGACGACGGGGTCGCCCTCGCGACCGCGATCGAAGAGTCCGACGCCGGCGTGCCGGTCGTGATGTTCACGGAGACGGACGAGGAGGGCGTCCCGGAGGCCGCCTTCGAGAACGGGGTCGACCGGTTCCTCCAGAAGAACGGGTCGGCGTCGATCGACCGGCTGGTCTCGGACGTCTCGACCGTCTGCTCGGGGGTTCCGACCTCGGAGCCGCGGCAGGACGTCTCCGAGCACGAACCGTCCGCGGGAGAGGTGACGCGAGCCGTCGAGGACGCGCCGATCGGGATCAGCATCAGCGATCCGGACCTCTCCGACTACCCGCTCGTGTACGTCAACGACGCCTGGGAGGACCACACCGGCTACCCGGTCGAGGAGGCGCTCGGCCGTAACCCGCGGTTCCTCCAGGGACCGGGGACGGACCCGGAGACCGTCGAGGAGATCGCGGAGGCGCTCGGTAACGAGGAGGAGGTGACCGTCGAGATCCGGAACTACCGGCGCGACGGGACGCCGTTCTGGAACGAGCTGACGGTCGCGCCGATATACGACGAGGACGGCGGACTGGCCCACTACGTCGGCTTCCAGAACGACGTCAGCGAGCGGAAGGAGGCGGAGCGGCTCGCACAGGAGCGCGCGGAGAAGCTCGCGACGGAGCGGCGCTCGCTCGACAGGGTTCTCGGGCGGGTGAACGGACTGCTCAGCGACATCAGCCGCATTCTGGTCGAGAACCGGGACCCGAGCGTCATCCCGGAGCGCGTGTGCGAGGTCATCGCCGGCGAACCGGGATACGCCGGCGGCTGGATCGGCGACGTCTCCTCGGCGACCGGGAAACTCGAGATACGCGCCGCGAGCGGCCTGTCGGTCGAGGCGGGCGCGACGTTCGACCTCGACGAGACGCCCGCGGAAGTCCGAGAGGCGCTCGAGAGCGAGGAGCTCCGCACCGGATCGATGGACCACGCGTCCGACGGGCCGCTCGAACCGGAGAGCGCCGGCGGCCGGCGACTCCTCGTCGTCCCGCTCACCTACGGGGAGCGCCGGTACGGCCTGCTGGGGATCTACGGCAGCGGCGCGGACGTGCTCGACCGCCGGGAGCGGAAGGTGTGCGACTCGGTCGGGAAGATGATCGCGAACGGCCTCCACTCGCTGGAGACGACGAAGATCCTCACGACCGACCGGGTCGTCGAGATCGTCGTCGGGGTCCGCGACCCCACCGCGTCGCTCGCGCAGATCGCCGACGCCGTCGGCAGGGAGGTCACGCACCTCGGGACGACGCGGCTCGACGACGACGCCTGCGAGCTGTACTTCCGCGTCGACGGCGAGGGCCTGAACCTCGACCGAGTGGAGTCGCTCCCGCTGGTCGAGTCGATGCGGACGGTCTCGGAGACGAACGACGGTGCCAGCTTCGCCGTCACCGTCACGGAGTCGCCGCCGCTCACGCAGTTGGCCGACCACGGCGTCGTCGTCTCCGAGGCGACCGCCACGGCGGACGTGGCGACCCTGACCATCGAGGCCCCGCCAGAACACGACGTCCGGTCGATCCTCGACGTGTTCCGCGACGAGTACGAGGGCGTCGAACTCCGCTCGCGCGTCGAGCGCGAGAGCCGGGACCGCACCGTCGCGGAGTTCGCGGCGGCGGTCGACGAGCGCCTCACCGAGCGGCAGCGCGCCGCGCTGAAGACCGCCGAGCTGAACGGCTACTTCGAGTGGCCGCGGCCGGTCGACGGGTCGGAGATCGCGGAGCGGATGGGGATCACCCGACAGACGTTCCACCAGCACCTCCGCGCCGCGGAGCGGAAGCTGGTCGAGGCGTACGTGAACCCGCGGTCGAACTGATGAGCCGCGAGCCAACCGGCGGGGGCGTCAGCTCGTGACCGACGACCGACCGGCGTCGGGCGGCGACCGGACCGGTCGGGACGACGCGGGGAGCGCGTCCGTCGCGGACGACGACCCGTTCGCCGCGAGCGATACGATCCTCGTCGCGGCCGCCCCCGAGACCGTGTTCGCGTTCCTCGACGACCCGGCCAACCACGCGGCGATCACGCCGGGCCTCACGGACGTTCGGGACGTCGAGCCGCTGGCGAACGGCGGGAAACGACTCTCCTACACCTACCGGATGGCGGGGATCGGGATCGACGGCGAGATCGTCCAGACCGTCCACGAGCCGCCCGCGCGCCACGTCTTCGAGCTTCGGGGGCGGCTCACCGGCACCATCGACCTGCGGCTCGAACCCGCCGACGGCGGCACGGAGCTGACGTACGCCGCGACGTACGGCCTGCCGGAGAACGCTCTCACGAGGGTCGGCTCTCCCGTGATCCGACGGTTCAACGAGCGACAGCTCCGGGCGGCGCTGGAGAACGTCGCCGCGCGGTTCGACGGCGAGTGAGGCCCGCCCGCCGGGAGTTCGCCGGCGGGAAGTCGTCGTCCGCGCGTGACGACCGGGGGACGGCGCGCCGGTGAGCCCCCGGCGGGCGAACTATTAAGCGTGCGATGCCCTAAACGGAGAGTATGGACGTGATTCCCCTCCAACTCGGTTTCGGGCTCGTGGGCGTCGGGCTGCTGGCGCTCCTGCTCGTCGTCGTCACGCTCTGGCAGTCGTTCGAGATCGTCGACGCCTACGAGAAGAAGACGCTCACCGTCTTCGGCGAGTACCGCAAGCTGCTCGAACCGGGTATCAACCTCATCCCGCCGTTCGTCTCCCGCACGTACCCGTTCGACATGCGGACGCAGACGCTGGACGTCCCCCGTCAGGAGGCGATCACCCGTGACAACTCCCCGGTGACCGCCGACGCGGTCGTCTACATCAAGGTGATGGACGCGAAGAAGGCCTTCCTGGAGGTCGACGACTACAAGAAGGCCGTGTCGAACCTCGCGCAGACCACCCTCCGCGCCGTCCTCGGGGACATGGAGCTCGACGACACGCTGAACAAGCGCCAAGAGATCAACGCGAAGATCCGCAAGGAGCTCGACGAGCCGACCGACGAGTGGGGGATCCGCGTCGAGAGCGTCGAGGTCCGCGAGGTCAACCCTTCGAAGGACGTCCAGCAGGCGATGGAGCAGCAGACCTCCGCCGAGCGCCGCCGCCGCGCGATGATCCTCGAAGCGCAGGGTGAACGCCGCTCCGCGGTCGAGCAGGCCGAGGGTGACAAGCAGTCCAACATNCGCCGCGCGATGATCCTCGAAGCGCAGGGTGAACGCCGCTCCGCGGTCGAGCAGGCCGAGGGTGACAAGCAGTCCAACATCATCCGCGCGCAGGGTGAAAAGCAGTCGCAGATCCTCGAGGCGCAGGGTGACGCCATCTCGACGGTCCTCCGCGCCCGCTCCGCCGAGTCGATGGGCGAGCGCGCCATCATCGAGCGCGGCATGGAGACCTTAGAGGAGATCGGCAAGGGCGAGTCGACCACCTTCGTCCTCCCCCAGGAGCTCACCAGCCTCGTCGGCCGCTACGGCAAGGCCCTCTCCGGCTCCGACGTCCAGGAGATGGAGGGGCTCGACGGGAAGGAGTTCGACGCCGACACGCGGAAGATGCTCGGCCTCGACGACATCGACGAGATCCTCGGCCAGATCGAGGAGTCCGCCGAGATGAACGTCGAGGAGTTAGAGAAGGAGGCCGAGGCCGTGAAGGCGGGCGACGCCGGCGCGAGTATCAGGTCCGCGGACGAGGTCATCCAAGAGATGGACGACGAGGAGGCGGCCGCCGAAGTGGAGAAGGAGCGCTGATCGACGCGAAGCGCGGTCGAGCCGTCGATTCTCCGCGGTGAACTGACGCGAACGAAGTGTTTTTGTCGAGGCGCAGATTACTACTCGCCGTGACAGAGGGGTTCGACGGACGGAAACGCGAGACGCTCCGCCGTTTCGCCGCGGTCGGAGCGGCCGCACCGTTCGTCGGCACCGCGAGTGCGGACGCCGGGAGCGAGGACACGAACGAGACCAGGGAGGCGATCCGCGGCTACGTGCCGACGACCCCCGGCGCGCACTTCTCGAAGCTCCGCGACGACCTCCGTCTCGGCACCGGGGAGGCGCAGTACCACCTCCGGAAGCTCGAAGCGGCGGGCGCGGTCGAGTCGGTGAAAGACGCCGACTACCGCCGGTACTTCCCGGCGGGCCGGTTCGACGAGACCGACAAGCGGGCGCTCGGCTACCTCCGCCGGGAAACGCCGCGCGGGATGGTCCTCGCGCTGTTGCGCGACCCGGACGCGACGGGGGCCGACCTCGCGGCCGCCCTCGGCGTCTCGCGGCCGACGATAAGCGCCGCGGCCGCCGGCTTGGAGGACGCCGGGCTCCTCGACCGGACCGACGGCTACGCGCTGACCGAGCCGGAGCGACTGCTCACGCTCGTCGTCCGGTACGCCGACTCCTTCGACGCCGAGGCGGTCGCGTTCGCCGACGACGCCGCGTCGCTGGTCGCGTACGACCCCTGAGTCCGGCGGGACCGGCTCAGGTCGTGACCATCCACGTCGTCCCGGAAGAGTACCCCCACTTCTCGACGTCAATGTCGGTGGCGGCGTCGACGACCGCGCTCATGTTCGCCCCGACCTCCTTCGCCGAGAGGTCGAGGTCGTCGGCGATCAGCCGCGACTTGAAGTACGTCCGGTCGGCGGCGTTCTCGCGGAGGTACCGCAGGATACGCGCCTGTTTCGCGGAGAGGCCGGCCGGTTCGGCTACGACCGCGTCCGAGTGAGCCGTGCTCATACGGGTACCACGTCACCGCTCAGCATAAGGCGGTTGGTAGGTCGGGTTAACACGCCGCTATCGTGCGGTTTTCCGCGGTGAGGCGGGCGAGAGTCCCCGCCCAGCGGCGGGTTTGGGTACGGTCTTCGAACCGCGGCGGCGACGCGGAAGGGTCAGTACAGGGCGGTGACGAACGGGCCGAGCGCGCCGCTCACCCCGGCCGCGAGCGCCTCGGCGCGGTCGACGCGGCCGTTCGTGAGCGCGCCCGCCGCGCCGCCGCGCTCCGCGATCCCGTCGGTGTCGAGGCGGTCGTCCATCACGGGGCCGAGCTCCGCCCCGTCGTCGATGCGGGCGGCGACGTCCGCCGGGAGCGCGACGCTCGGGCCGGCTCCGCGGCCGACGCGGTCGCCGTCGGTCACCGCCGCCCACATGATCAGGTAGCGGTCGTCGGTCCCGTCGAACCCCGCGACCCCGCCCTCGATCCCGACGCCGAGGTCGTACGACGCGTCGCCGCCGGACCCCCCGTCGCCGTCCGCGTCGCCTCGTCGGGCTCCGAGGACGGCCGTCGCTCGGTTCTCAGCCCCCGCGACCGTCTCCGCGTGGCCCGTCGGCTGCTCGCTCACGCCGGAGTCGACGGGGATCGACTCGACCGCGACCCCGGTCGGGCCGCCGGGGAGGTCGTCGTCCGCCGCCGCGCCGAGCGCCAGTTCGACCGCGCGCCGCTTCACCGGGTTGCCGCTGCCGACGCCGACTCGCAGGGTCGTCATGTGCGGGCGTCGTCGGCCGCGGCCGAAAACGCCTCGGGATGGAGCAAGCGCGCCAGCCGCTCGACGCCGTCGATCAGGGCGGGGCTCGGCTGGTTCAGGAGCGAGTCGTCGACCACGCTCACCGGGGCGTCGATCCAGTCCCGCTCGGCGACGCCGGCGGGGTCGACGCGGTCACCGTGCCCGCAGACGTGGACGACGACGCGGTCCGGGTCGGCCCGCTCGACGGCGGCGGGGTCGACCTCGCGGGAGCGCTCCCCCGGGTCGACGAACGGGTAGCGGCCGCCCGCGGCGCGGACCGCGTCGGGGACCCAGTTGCCGGCCGCCATCGGCGGGTCGGACCACTCCTCGCAGTAGACGGTCGGTCGGGGGCGGCCGGCGACGCGCTCGGCGATCCGGTCGAGTCGGTCGCGGGCGTCGGCCGCGAGTCGCTCGCCCGCGTCGGGCCGGCCCACGTCGCTCCCGCGGGCCGCGAACCCGTCCAGGGCGTCGTCGAGGGTCGCGGGCTCGCGGTGCGCGACGTCGAAGCCGCGGTCGCGGCAGTCGGTGGCTAGGTCGGCCTGTAGCGCGTCGCTCGTCAGGACGACGTCGGGGTCGAGGGCGGCGACGCGGTCGAGGTCGGGGTTCAGCCAGCCGCCGACGGCGGTCGGGGCGTCCGGGCCGTGCGCCGACCCGGCGGCGGAACCGTCCGGGAGGTCGCAGTGGGCGGTGACGCCGACGAAGCGGTCGGCCGCGCCGAGCGCGGCGACGGTCGCGGTCGCGCTCGGCGCGAGCGAGACGACGCGGGGGGCGGACATGGCGTCCGATCCGGCCGCGACCGTCTCAACCGTTTCGGTCCCGGGGGCGAGGCGGGGGAGGGAGGCGAACGCCGACGGGGCCGAACGCAGCGCCGGCGGGCGAGGGAGCGCCGATCGAGAGACCGGCGAAAACACGTGATAGATCGTGTTCTTTTGTCGAGATCCGGGCGACACGTTCCGGTCGTTTTAAGTTGTGTTCCGCCGACGGTAACGTAAGATCGCTCTCGGGCAGTTTCAGTTTCCGGGGGCAACCGAGCTATGAGTGAACGACTACACACACGGGGGAGTCGCTCCCGAACGGAGACGAACGAGGAGGAATCGGAGAACACTGACGAGACACTCAGCTGCCCGGAGTGCGGCGGCCACGTCATCAACGACGAGGAACACGGGGAGACGGTCTGTAGCGACTGCGGGCTCGTCGTCGAGGCGGACTCGGTCGACCGCGGCCCGGAGTGGCGCGCGTTCGACTCCCGCGAGAAGGACGAGAAGAGCCGCGTCGGCGCCCCGACGACCAACACGATGCACGACAAGGGGCTCTCGACGAACATCGACTGGCGCGACAAGGACGCGTACGGCCGGTCGCTCGGCGCGCGCCAGCGCCAGAAGATGCAGCGGCTCCGCAAGTGGAACGAGCGGTTCCGCACCCGCGACTCCAAGGAGCGGAACCTGAAGCAGGCGCTCGGCGAGATCGACCGGATGGCCAGCGCGCAGGGGCTCCCGGACAACGTCCGCGAGACGGCGTCGGTCATCTACCGCCGCGCGCTCGACGAGGACCTCCTCCCCGGCCGCTCCATCGAGGGAGTCTCCACCTCCTGCGTGTACGCCGCCGCCCGGATGGCCGGCGTCCCGCGCAGTCTCGACGAGATCGCCGACGTGTCGCGCGTCGAGAAGGCGGAGATCGCGCGGACCTACCGCTACGTCGTCCGCGAGCTGAAGCTCGAAGTGAAGCCGGCCGACCCCGAGCAGTACGTCCCCCGGTTCGCCTCCGACCTGGAGCTCTCCGAGGAGTCCGAGATGCGCGCGAAGAGCCTCCTCCGCAACGCCAAGGAGAAGGGCGTCCACTCCGGCAAGTCGCCGGTGGGCCTCGCCGCGGCCGCCGTCTACGCCGCCGCCCTGCTCACGAACGAGAAGACGACGCAGGCCGCGGTCTCGGAGGTGGCCGACATCAGCGAGGTCACTATCCGCAACCGATACCACGAGCTGCTGGAGGCCGAGGACGGCCTCGTCGCCTGACGCGACCCGCGGGTCCGCCGCTCGGTCGGTCCGCCCCGGAGGCACACACCTAAGTTCTCACCCGCGGAACGCCCGCGTATGTTCGAGGAGTTCGTTCTCGCCGCGAGCACGGCCGACCTCTCCGAGGAGCCCGCGGCTCGCGACCACGCCGACGCGGTGGAGTTCCGACTGGACCTCGCCACCGATCCGCTCGCCCAGCTCGACGCGTACGAGGGCGACCTCCCGCTGCTCGTCACGAACCGGGCGTCGTGGGAGGGCGGTGAGGCCGGAGGGCTCGGGCGGTACGACGCGCTCTCGGACGCGATCGGCCGCGACGCGGTCGCCGCGGTCGACGTCGAACTCGCCGCGCTGCGCGGGGCGCACCCGGATCCCGCGGAGGAGTCGCACGCGGCGGCGCTGCGCGACGCGGCGCGCGAGGCGGGGGTCGCGGTGGTGGCGTCGGTCCATGACTTCGAGTCCACCCCGGAGCCCGCCGCGCTCGTCGACCTGCTCGCCGACGCCGCGAGCGAGGGCGACGTCGGGAAGCTGGCGACGACCGCGACCGCGCCGGGCGACGCGCTCGCGATGATCGAGGCGACCCACGAGGCGACCGCGGCGGGCCACCGGGTCGCGACGATGTGTATGTGCGAGCCGGGGCGTCACACCCGCGCGGTCACCCCGGTCTACGGCTCGAAGATCGGCTACGCGCCCGTCCACCCCGCGAACGCGACCGCGCCGGGGCAGTACCCGCTCGCGACGCTTCGAAACCTCGTCGACGGGCTTCGAGACGGCGAGACGGGCGAGTGACGATGTATACATAATTGGCCGCGACTGCGGCAACCATTTATAAACTAGCTCGGTGCGGTGGCGCGTGCCGGCGAGTGGCCGCCGAAGGCGGCCGCGAGGAGCACGCGCGAGGGACGCCGTGAGTGACCGAAGGGAGCGAACGGCGAGGCTGGGGAGGCGTGAGGCGCGGTCGGGTGGGACTCGAAGGGGCAGTCGCGAAGCCGCCACAGACGACGCAAGCACCGCAGTGAGTGAGCGAAGCGAGCGAGGAGCACAGCGAGTGTACAGCGGCTTCGCGGCTGGGGCTTTGGCGGTGTTCGCGGTCGATCTGTCGCCGACTATTTATTAACGAGCGGCTGGGGCTTAGACGGCGGTCTCCGCGGAAGCAGCGATGAAGAACCGAGCGCCTGACGATTCGCGATCCGCCGTCGCCGTGCTGTCGAATGCGATATATAAACTACCGCGACCCCCGCCGGCTCCCCGGTGCGTTCTCACGTATGGAGCCAAACCGCTTTACCACCGCCCGCGTAAGTGTCGGCAATGGCGACGTGCGACGTGTGCGGGGAGTACGAGAACCTCCCGTACCAGTGTAAACGGTGCGGCCAGACGTTCTGCGCCGAACACCGACTGCCCGAGAACCACAACTGTCCGGGGCTCGCCGAGTGGGACGACCCCGGCGGGGTCTTCGACAGCGGCTTCAACGAGAGCGTCGAGGGCGGGTCCGCGGGCGGCGGCGCGGAGGCCCGAGGCGGCGGCGGCGGGGTCGTCGACCGCGTCAAGCGCCGGGTCGACCGCGAGACCAGCACGGGCGGGCTGGTGAGCTACTTCCGGGGGAACGCGACGTACACGATCCTGCTGGCGATGTGGGTCACGTTCCTCGCGCAGTTGGTCGTGTACTGGGGCGTGAGCCCGGCGCTTCACGACCAGCTGTTCGTGCTGCGGGCGAACGAGCTCCAGCGGGTCTGGACGTGGGTGACCGCCGTCCTCTCTCACTCGCCGATCAGTCTCTACCACATCATCGGCAACAGCGTCGTCCTGTTCTTCTTCGGCCCGCTCGTCGAGCGGGCGGTGGGGTCGAAGCGCTTCGCCGGGTTCTTCTTCCTGTCGGGGATGATCGCCGGGCTCGGCCACATCCTGTTCGCGCTCGCCGCGGGCGCGGCGTCGACCGGCGTGCTCGGGGCCAGCGGCGCCGGCTTCGCGATCCTCGGCGTGCTCACCGTCTGGCGGCCGAACATGCAGGTGCTCCTCTTCTTCGTCGTCCCGATGAAGATCAAGTACCTGACGTGGGGGATCGCGCTCGTCTCCGCGGCTGTCTCTTATACACATCTCTGATGGC
>NZ_AOJL01000059.1 GCF_000337035.1 Halorubrum coriense DSM 10284 | reverse complement strand
GTTCGGCAAGCGCAACGAGGGGCTCGCCCGCTCCGCGGGCGGCATGGGCGGCGTCTCGATGGGCGGCGCGCGCGGTCCGCGCGGTCCGGGCGGCCCCGGCGGACCGGGCGGCCGGTTCTGATGGACCTCGCGCGGCCGGACCTCCGGCCCGACCCGTCGCTGTCGACGGCCGAGATGGAAACCCTCCAACGCGAGATCGCCGCGGCCGCGACGTTCGAGGACGACCACGCGCTCAGCCCGGCCGCCGTCGCGGTCGAGGAGGCCGCCTCGCTCGCGGACGGGCTGCCGCCGGCGCGCGGCGACGCGGTCGCGAACGAGACGCTCCCCGGGACGGGCGACACGGAGGACGGAACCGACCCCCCGACGGTCGTCGGCGTCGACCAAGCGTTCCTCACCGATCGAGAGGGCGACCGTCCCGACGCCGCCGTCTCCGCCGTGGTCGCGCTCCGCGGCGGGACCGTGGTCGAGTACGCGAGCGCGACGACGCCGCTGTCGATCCCGTACGTTCCCGGCCTGCTCGCGTTCCGAGAGGGCGAGCCGATTCTGGCCGCGCTCGACGCGCTCGACGCCGATCCCGACCTGCTCGTCTGCGACGGCTCCGGCCGGATCCACTTCCGGGAGGCCGGGCTCGCGACGCACGTCGGCGTCCTCCGCGACGTGCCGAGCGTCGGCGTCGCGAAGAGCCTCCTCTGCGGCGAGCCCGACGAGTCGACCGACGAGCGCCCCGCGGGCTGGCGGACACCGATCCGCGCGGACGACGCGGTGCCGACCGCCGAGCCGGGAACGGTGATCGGCCACGCGTTCCAGTCGCGCCAGTACCCGAACAGCAAGCGGGTGAACCCCCTCTACGTGAGCCCGGGCCACCGCGTGTCGGCGGAAACCGCGGTCGACCTCGTCGCGGCGCTTTGCGCGGGCTACAAGCTCCCGGAGCCGACGCGGCTCGCGGACGCGCACGCGGACCGGGCGAAGCGCGACGCGGAGTGAGTGCGGAGGCCGTCAACCGCTGCGAGTTCCGTGACACCTGTTGCCACGGGCGGGCGGTTTTTAGACGGTCGCCCCCGAACGCGAAGGCATGGGAGACGACGACGCCGAGAGTCCGATGTCCGCCGAGGAGTTCCGGTCGCTGACCGACGGGCTGGTGCGGCAGAGTTCGGGCGGCGGCACGACCGTCTACAAGAATGCCGCGGGGGTCGGCTGTCCGAACCCCGACTGCGACCGCGGGGTGTTCCAGACGCTGTTCGTCAGCGACCACGGCTGGCAGCAGATCGGCGCGACCCGCGACGGGATCGACCTCTGTCTGGTCAACACGGAGTCGAAGCGGCTCGTCTTCATCCACGACGAGTGAGCGTCGCGGCTCGAGTCCGGCGACGCTGGCGACGCCGGCGGCGACGGGGAGCGCGGCGCGGCGGCTGTCAGTCGTCGTCCGCGGCGGAGTCGGCGTCCGGGCCGGCCGCACAGCGGTTCGGGCCGAGCTCCAGTTCGATGGCCGCGGTCTCGTCCGGCGGCGACTCGACGCCGCGGTTGGCCGCGATCACCGACTCGTAGTTCGGCGGTTTCTCCGGGAGCGTGCCGGTGATCCGGTCGACGAAGGCGTCCGCGTCGAGGTCGAGGACCCTCATCTCGCGGCGCGCGGTCCCGATTGTCGTGGCGACCGGCGCGCCGGGTTCGACCTCGCCGGTCGTCCCGTCGTTCGCGACCGCGAAGTGACCCGGGCAGACGACGACGTCGTCCGGCTGCGCGAGCAGCGTCCCGTGGAGCGAGTCGTACAGCTGCCGGGCCGCGCCCGCCGCGCCCGCGTCGGCGGCGTCTCCGGCCTCCCCGGCGTCTCCGCCGTCCCCGTCCCCGGCGTCGTCGCCGTCGTCGCCGGCCGAGAACTGGAGCTCCGTCCGACCCACGCTGTCGGTGAAGAGCGTGTCGCCGGTGAGGACCGCGGCGTCGCCGACGAGGTAGCTCGCGCCGTCGTCGGTGTGGCCCGGCGTCGCGAGCGCCTTCAGGTCGACGCCGCCGACGTCGAGCGTCTCGTTGCGCCCGATCGGGTCGAAGTCGGAAGCCACGTCGCGGGCGGCGGCCGCCGCGGGCAGGTAGTACGGGACGCCGAGGTCGTCCGCGAGCGCCCGGCCGCCGGAGAGGTGGTCCGCGTGGACGTGCGTGTCGAGGACGGCCGCGATCGACGCGCCGCGTTCGGCGGCCGCCTCGACCCACTCGTCGCCGTGTCTGGAGACGTCGACGGCGACGGCGACGCGGTCGGAGCCGTCGGAATCAGCGACGGCGACGCGGTCGGAGCCGTCGGAATCAGCGACGGCGACGCGGTCGGAGCCGTCTCCGGCGTCGGACCGGTCGGCCGGGACGTGGTCCGCGTCGCCCGGCTCGCGCCCGCCGACCACGAGGTAGCCCAGACACCCCTTCGCGCGGCGCTGGACCTGAACGACGTCGAGCGGCGGGGCGGCGTCGCCAGCGGCGGTCGCGTCGCCGAGCGGGACCGCGGTCCGGTCGTACACCGCGGACCAGCCGCGCATCCCCTCGGCGACGACGGTCACGTCCTCGTACCCCGCGGCGTCGAGTTCGGCGGCGAAGTCGTCGGAGGCCTTCCCCTTCGCGCAGAGCGTGACCACGCTGTCGTCGGGCGAGAGGCCCGTCTCGCGCACGAAGTCGTCGACGTCGAACTCGTGGAACGGCTTGTAGAAGTAGTGGATCGCGTCCGCCACGCGCCACCCCGCGAAGCTCTCCTCGGGCCGCGTGTCGACCACGGCGAAGGACCGGTCGCCGCGCCGACGCGCGTCGATCATGTCGCGGAACTCGTCGGCGGATATCGTCTCGGCCATGGTACTCCTATCGCGCCGCGGGATCAAAAGCGCTGTCGCCGGCACGGTCGGGAGACGAAGCGGGCGACCGCGATGAAGAGGATTTATTCGGACCGCCGGGCGAGCGGGCGTATGGTCGAGGCGTTCGCGGTCGCCAGCGGGAAGGGCGGCACCGGCAAGACGACGAGCACGCTCGCGCTCGGGATGGCGCTCGCGGCCGACCACGACGTGACGGTCGTGGACGCCGACACCGGGATGGCGAACCTCCTCTTTCACGCCGGGCTCGACGACGCGGCGGTCACGCTCCACGACCTGCTCGTCGCGGGGACCGCGACGGACGTCGCCGAGGCGACCTACGAGCGGTTCGGGCTCTCGGTCGTCCCCTGCGGCACCTCGCTCGCGGGCTTCGAGGCCGCGGAGCCCGAGCGGCTCCGCGACGTGGTGGCGGAGCTGGCGCGCGACACCGACGTGCTCCTGCTCGACTCGCCGGCCGCGCTGGGCTCGAAGTCCGCCGTGCTGCCGGTCGTGCTCGCGGACCGCGTCGTGGTCGTCGTCGAGCCGACGATCCCCGCGCTCTCGGACGGACTGAAGGTCCAGGAGTACGCGCGCTCGTACGGCACGGAGACGGCCGGCGTGCTGTTCAACAAGGTCCGGAGGGAGGCGGACGACGTCGCCGCGCAGGCGGAGCGCCACTTCGGTGGCCCCGTCCTCGCCAACGTCCCCGAGAGCGACGCCGTCCGCGCGGCCCGCCGGGCCGGCGAGCCGCTGCTCGCGCACGCCCCGGAGAGCGAGGCCGCCGCGCGCTACCGGCGGGCCGCCGACCGACTCGACGTCCGGGACGGCGACGGCGACGCGGTCGCCGACCGGTTCCGCAGCGCGGTCGTCCCCGATACGCCATGAGCGGGAGCCCGGAAGGCGACGAGGCCGGGGAGCCGCCGACGCTCACCATCCCGCGGGGGACGCTCCTCCGCTCGCGGGTGGTCTCGGACGTCGGAACGACGCTGTCGCGCGCGCTCGACCGCGGGCTCACCGGTTACGCGACGCTCGTTCCACAGGAGACGCTGCTGCTCTCGGGCGAGGCCAAGGGCGTCCTCACCTTCGAGGACGGCGTGCCCGTGTTGGCGTACAACACCGTGACGGACAGCGGCGGGCCGGACGCGCTCGCGGAGCTCGCGGTCCCCGGCCCGTACCGCGTCGAACTGTACGCCGTCGACCCGAGCGGGCTGGCGGCGGCCCACGGGGAGGAGGCGCTGCGCGTCGCGCCCGACGCGGCCGCGACCGAGCTGGCAGACGACGCCGCGCTCGCGGACCGGACCCGGGAGGCGGCCCCGGCGGACCGACTGCGGGACGACGCCGACGAGGACGACGCCGTCGCCGCCTTCCTCGCCGACGACGACCGGATCGACGCGATCCGCGAGCAGGCGCGGTCCGAGGCCCGCGACCGCGCCGCCGAGTGGGGGCTCGACGACGCGCTCGACGACCCGAGCGAGCCGGACGGGAGCGACGCCGCCGCCGCGACGGGGACCACAGAGCGCGCGACGGACGAGCCGGACGGGGACGACCGCCTCCGTGATTCCGGGGACCACACCCCGCCGCTCGACCGGGACTCGAGCGGGTAAGCGGACGAACGAGCGAATTCGACGCGCGTTCGAAACACCGGAGACGCCGGTAATTTTTTGAACACTGACTGTGCGAATATATCACATGTCATCCGGTGGAAACGTCGAGGCGGAGAAACGAGCGGCGGGGGAACGCGAGGGACCGTCCGACCCCGCGGGGTCGTCGGAGGGCGGAGCCCCGGGCGCGACGGACGGCGACGCCGCGGTCGACGGCAGCGGCGTGGCGGCCGACGACGGGGTACTGGACGACGGCGCACCGAACGACGACCGGGTCGACGCGAACGAGCTCTTGGAACTGCTCGGCAACCGGCGGCGGCGGCTGCTGTGGCGGCACCTCCAAACGGAGAACGCGGAGTCGGCCCTCTCCGACGCGTCGCGGCGGATCGCGGCGTGGGAGAACGACGTCGACCCCGCGGACGTCGACTACGACCAGCGAAAGAGCGTGTACACGTCGCTGCGGCAGTTTCACTGCCCGAAGATGGCCGACGCCGGGCTCGTCGAGTTCGACGACCGCGACGGGACGGTGCGGCTGACCTCCGACCTCCCGGACGAACTCGTCTTGGAGATCGAACCGGACGCGGAGAACGTCGGGCGGACCGCCGTCGGGGCGCTCGCGCTGGCGACGGGGGTCGTCCTCGGCTCGTGGGCCGCCGGGCTCCCGGTGTTCGGCCCGCTCTCGTTCGGCGGCGTCGCGTTCGCCGTCGCCTCCGCCGTCGTCGCTGCGGGCGTCGTGTACGCGGCCGCCGCGCGCTCGGAACACGGCGTCTCGCTCGGCGACGCGCTGGCCCGCGTCGACCGCTGACCGAACGGTTATTCCGGCTCGGCCCGTCCGATCGGTATCACAGTCCTCCGACTGCTGCGGCTGACGACGGCCACCGACTTCGCGAGCTGGTACGCCGCCGGCCGCGCGTACACGACCGGCGTCGCCGAGGGGATGGGTTTCTCCGGCGTCGACGGCCTCGACGGCGACCGGGTCGAGCGCCGCCTCCGGACGGCCCCCGACGAGCTGACGCCGGACGAGGCCCGCTCGGTCGCGGCGACGCTGCTGGCCGACGGCGCGTTCTCGGAGCCGTACTGCGAGTGGCTGCCGACTTGGTACGAGCTCGCGCTGATCGCGCCGGTCCGGTACTGCGACTGGCGGCTGCGACGAGTCGCCGGCGCGGTCGCCGACCGGGCGTCCGTGACCGCGACCGCGCCGCGGTTCTCGCGACCGACCGACGTCCGGATAGACGGCGCGCCGGCGCTGTCGTGCGTCGCCGGCTTCCGCGAGCGGTTCCTCCTCGCCGACTCGCTGCTCCACCTGGAGTGGTTCGACCACGTCGCCGAGGCCGACGGTATCGAGGTGCCCGACGGCCTCGTCGCCCGGACGCGCGAGCAGTCGCTGTCGTTCTACGGCGGCGACCGCGACCGCCTCTCGCCCGACGTGCGGCGGTTCCAGCGGCACCTCTTCGCCGACGACCGCTGGGTCCGCCGCGTCGACGAGGCGTACGACCTCGACAGCGCGCTGTTCGGCGTGTGGGAGCGGCTGCTGCGCGACGAGCGGCGGCGACTCGGCGGGGACTGAGAGCGAGGCGATTCCGGACCGCTACCGCCGCGGTGTTGTTACAACCTCTGTAACAGACCACCGAGTCTGATCGCGAAACGGCAGATAAGTATAGACGGGGCTGGCCGCTACGAGAGTACACGAACCACGGTTCGGTTCGCTGTCCCCCACCTTTGGCCCTCACTTCGCCCGCGGTCGCGGCGCGTACTCCGCGGCCCGTTTCCACCCGCGTCTTCCTCGACCACCGGCTGGTCCGTCTGCGTCTCTACCGGGCCGCCGACCGGTCCGCCCCAACCGGTCGCTCGGCGCGTTCGAGACGCCTGTCGTCGTCCGCTCGGCGGCCGTGTAATAAAATGAGAGCCGCGTCGAGACGGGCGAGCACCCGTCAGGCAGCGGAAAGCTGGCGACGCCGAAGCGGGCGGCGACCGGGTGCGGGGGGCCGCGACGCGCGGAAACAACTCGCCGCCGAGTAATCTTTTATTCAGTCGTTCGCTCGCCGGAAGATTCATAGGCCGCCTCGCGGATCCTCCGAGTACACGAATGGCAGTACTCTTGCTGGAGGACGTCGACGCCGGCGACGTCGGGACCGTCGGCGGAAAGGCCGCGTCGCTCGGCGAACTCATCGGTGCGGGGCTCCCGGTCCCGCCGGGGTTCGCCGTCACCGCGGGCACGTACCGTACCTTCATCGAGGAGGCCGGGATCGACGTCGAGCTGTTCGACGCGGTCGACGTCGACCCCGAGGACTCCGCGGCGCTCCGGGAGGCCGAGGCGCGCGCGGAGGAGCTCATTCTGGAGACGCCGTTCCCGGAGCCGGTCCGCGAGGAGATTCTCTCGCAGTACCGGGCGATGGGCGAGGACGGCGCGGAGGCGTTCGTCGCGGTCCGCTCGTCCGCCACCGCCGAGGACCTGCCCGACTCCTCGTTCGCCGGGCAACAGGAGACGTTCCTCAACGTCCGCGAGGAGGACCTCCTCCGGCGCGTCAAGGAGTGCTGGGCCTCGCTTTTCACCCAGCGCGCGATCTACTACCGGCAACAGCGCGGGTTCCCGCACGAGGACGTCGACATCGCGGTCGTCGTCCAGCGGATGGTCGACGCCGAGAAGTCCGGCGTGATGTTCACCAGCCACCCCTCGACGGGCGCGCCGCAGGTGACCATCGAGGCCGCGTGGGGGCTCGGCGAGGCGGTCGTCTCCGGCACCGTCTCCCCGGACAACTACGTGTACGACCGCGGGCGGGCCGAGGTGGACGAGGTCACCGTCGCGGACAAGAAGGTGGAGATGGTGAAGGACGCGGAGACCGGCGAGACGGTCCAGCTCGACGTCGGGGAGGACCGCCGGACCGAGCGGGTCCTCTCCGACGCCGAGATCGGCGACCTCGTCGCGCTCGGCGAGCGGGTCGAGGACCACTACGGCACCCCGCAGGACGTCGAGTGGGCGATCTACGACGGCGAGATATACATGCTCCAGTCGCGGCCGATCACGACGATCCGCGAGGACGCCGGCGGCGAGGGGGAGGCCGGCGGCGGGGGCGATACCGGCGGAGACGCCGCGGCGGGCGCGGCGACAGGCGACGGCGGCACGGCGGGAAGCGCCGCGAACGGGGGGACGAGCGCGGTCGGCGGGGAGGAGGACGCGGACGTGCTCGTCGACGGGCTCGGCGCGAGTCCGGGCGTCGTCTCGGGGGCCGTCCGGATCGTCCACAAGCTCGACCACCTCGATCAGGTTCAGGACGGCGACGTGATGGTGACGGAGATGACGATGCCCGACATGGTCCCCGCGATGAAACGCGCCGCCGGCATCGTCACCGACGAGGGCGGGATGACGAGCCACGCGGCGATCATCTCCCGCGAACTCGGCGTCCCCGCGGTCGTCGGGACCGGTAACGGGACTCGGGTCCTCGAAGACGGCCGGCAGGTCACCCTCGACGGAGACAAGGGGACGATCCGGGCGGGCGAGTCGGCGTCGGCAGAGCCGGGCGAGGAGTTCGAGCCGGTCGAGGCGGCGCGCCCCGAAACTCCGGTCAAGCCGATGACGGCGACGGAGGTGAAGGTGAACGTCTCGATCCCGGAGGCGGGGGAGCGCGCCGCGGCGACGGGCGCCGACGGCGTCGGCCTGCTCCGGATCGAGCACATGGTGCTGTCGCTCGGGAAGACCCCCGAGCAGTACATCGCCGACCACGGCGCTCGCGCCTACCAAGACGAGCTCATCGAGGGCGTCCGGCGCGTCGCGGACGAGTTCTACCCGCGACCCGTCCGGGTGCGGACCATCGACGCGCCGACGGACGAGTTCCGCGAGCTGGAGGGCGGCGCGGGGGAGCCGGCCGAGCACAACCCGATGCTGGGGTGGCGCGGGATCCGCCGGAGCCTCGACAAGCCGGAGCCGTTCCAGCAGGAGCTGGCCGCGTTCGCGCGCCTCTACGACATGGGGTACGACAACCTCGAGGTGATGTTCCCGCTCGTCAACGACGCGAAAGACGTCGAGGGGATCACGCGACACATGCGAGAGGCCGGGATCGACCCCGAGACGCACCGCTGGGGCGTGATGATCGAGACCCCGGCCAGCGCGCTCCTGATCGAGGAGCTCGCCGAGGCGGGGATCGACTTCGCCTCCTTCGGCACCAACGACCTCACGCAGTACACGCTCGCGGTCGACCGCAACAACGAGCACGTCGCCGACCGGTTCGACGAGCTCCACCCCGCCGTGTTGCGGCTCATCGGCGACACGATCGAGACCTGCCGCGAGGTCGGCGTCGACACCAGCATCTGCGGGCAGGCCGGTTCGAAGCCGGAGATGGTCGAGTTCCTCGTTGAGAAGGGGGTCTCCTCCATCTCCGCGAACATCGACGCGGTCCGCGACGTCCAACACGAGGTGAAGCGGACCGAACAGCGCCTCCTGCTCGACTCGGTCCGCTGAGGCGAGCGGCGGCCGCGTCCCCCGGCGAGCCCCGAGAGCGGAACGGGTAAGAGCCGTCCCCGGTAAGAGCAGGGCGGATGCAACAGCCGGAGCCGGAACCGCAGTCGTTCGACCGGGTGCTCTCCTCGATGTGTACCGAGCCGCATCCGGCGGCCCGCGCGGCCGCCGAGCGGTTCCTCGCGACGAACCCCGGCGACCCCGCGACCTACGAGGCGGTGGCCGACTTGGAGCGCCGAGCCGTCGAGGGGCTCGCGACGCTCTCTGCCCACCCGACGCCGGGGGACGCGGCGGGGTACGTCACCTCCGGCGGCACCGAGGCGAACGTCCAAGCGGTCCGGTCGGCGCGGAACCGACACGACGGGAGCGACGGCCGGCACGGCGGGAAGGCCGTCAACGTCGTCGCGCCGACGAGCGCGCACTTCTCGTTCACCAAGGCGGCCGAGGTGCTCGGCGTGGAGCTCCGGACGGTCCCCCTCGACGACGACTACCGGGCGGACCCCGACGCCGTCGCGGCCGCGGTCGACGACGACACCGCGCTCGTCGTCGCCGTCGCCGGCAGCACGGAGTACGGCCGCGTCGACCCGATCCCGGAGCTGGCGGCTGTCGCCGGAGAGGTCGGGGCGCGGCTCCACGTCGACGCGGCGTGGGGCGGGTTCGTCCTCCCGTTCACCGACCACGCGTGGTCGTTCGCCGACGCGGCGGTCGACACGCTGACAATCGACCCCCACAAGTACGGGCAGGCGCCGGTCCCGGCGGGCGGCCTGCTGGCCCGCGAGGACGCCGCGCTCGACGCGCTCGCGGTCGACACCCCGTACCTAGAGACGCGGTCGCAGGCGACGCTGACCGGGACCCGGAGCGGCGCGGGCGTCGCCGGGGCCGTCGCAGCGATGGACGCGCTGTGGCCCGACGGGTACCGCGAGGCGGCCGAGCGCGCGGCCGACAACGCCGACTGGCTCGCCGGCGAGCTCGCCGCCCGGGGGTACGACGTCGTCGAGCCCGAGCTCCCGCTCGTCGCCGCGGCGGTCCCCGAGTCGACGTTCGCGGCGCTCCGCGACGCCGGCTGGAAGGTGTCCCGGACCGGGACGGGCGAGCTCCGCGTGGTGTGTATGCCGCACGTGACGCGGTCGGCGCTGCGGGCGTTCCTCGACGACCTGGACCGGGTCCGGCGCTAACGGTCGGCTCGCCGGAGATTTCGGGAGTCGACGGAGAGACCGACGCCGGGTGATGAGCGGCCGGCGAGGCCGCCGTCGGATCAACATATTCACTACGGGTCACCACGAACCGGGGCGTATGAGTTCGGACGACGTCTCTCGGCGCGCGTTCATGCGGACGGCCGGCGGTGCGGCGGCCGCCGCCGGCGCGGCGACGGCGACGGCGGGGACGGCCGCGGCACAGGAAGTTGAACCCGACTGGCCCAGCGGCGCTTCGAGCGGCAACGTCGGGTCGTACACCGACGCCCGCGGCCAGGACTCGGTGACCATCTCGGTCGGTGCCGGCGACCAGGGTCTCGCGTTCGACCCGACGCTGGTGTGGGTCGACGAGGGGACGACGATCACCTGGGAGTGGACGGGGGCCGGCGGTGCCCACAACGTCCAGACGGTCGACGGCGGCGGTCCGGCCAGCCTCGACAGCGGCGACCCCGTCGGCGAAGAGGGGGCCACCTACGAGTACGAGACGTCGAGCGAGGACGCCGGCATCACCCACTACCACTGCGTACCCCACACCGCGGTCGGCATGCACGCCGGCCTCGCCGTCGGCGGGGACATCGCCACCGTCGAGGTCGGCGGCGGCGGGTCGGACGCGGTGTTCGTCCCGGACGCCGCCCGGGCGCTCGGCGTCGCGACGTTCATCGCGATGGTGAGCACGCTCGGGCTGGCGTTCGTCTTCATGAAGTACGGCGGCACGATCACCGGACAGGAGCAGGCGTAACGGACGGCCGTCGGTCCCCCTTCTGACGCCGCGTTGCCCGCGGCGGTCCGATCACTCCCCGTCGACGAGCTCTTCGTACAGCCCGGCGTACCGGTCTATCACCGCCCCGTGGTCGAAGGAAGCGAACGCGCGGTCGACCGCGCGGCGCTCCAAGTCGCCGACCGCGACGAACTCGTCGGCCAGCTCCGCCGGGCTCGTCACCAGCCGCCCGCGCTCGCGCCCCTCGACGAGCTCGTGGGCGCTCGAATCGGCCTGGTACTCGACCAGCGCGACGCAGCCGCAGGCGACCGCCCACAGCAGGTCGGTCGCGAACGTCTCCCACGTCGCGGTGGCGACCGCGACGTGCGTCCCCTTGAGTATCGGGAGCCGCTCGTCGAGCGGCAGGTCGCCGAGGAACTCGACCCGGTCGTCGATCCGGAGGTCGCGGGCGGTCGCCTCGATCCGGCCGCGCTCGGGGCCGTCGCCGATGACCGCCGCCGTCCAGTCGCGGCCGCGCAGCTCGGCGAGCCCGAGCAGGAACGTCTCGACGTTGGCGTGGCGGTCGAGCCGGCGGGCGTACACCGCGTCGAATCGGTCGTCGACGCCGGCGGCCTCGACGGCGTCGAAGTCGATGCTCTCGGGGAGTACCCGGACGTCGCCGCCGTCCGCACCGTGCTCGCGGACGCGGGTCTTCGTCGTCCGCGAGGGGGTCGTCACCGCGTCCGCGCGCCGCGCGAGGGGTCGGTACCAGCGGCGCGCGTCGGCGGGGTGGTCGCGCCACCAGTCGACGACGACCGGGACCCGCGAGAGCGACCCCGCGACCGTGGCGGCGAGCCCGGGCGTCGGCGGGCTGTTGACCGCGTGGACCACGTCGGGTCCCGCGCGCCGGACCGCGGCCGGGAGGCGCGCGGCGAACGCTGCGGGCGCGGGCTCGACCGCGACCGACCGGTACTCGACGCCGTCCTCCTCGAAGGCGTCGTGGTCGCCGCCCCACCACCGGGCGCAGAGCCAGATCACGTCGTGGCCGCGGTCGGCGAGGCCGCGGGCGGTCCGCAGGGTCCGCGTTCGCGCCGGGGTCTCCCCGTGTCCGGGGGCGAAGAGCGAGACGAACGCGACGCGCATACGCCGACCGCACGGGTGGCGCTGATAAAAAGACACGGCATCCCGTCGGAGCGGCCGCGGGCCGACGGCGCGACGATCCGGCCGGTCGCGCGCCGGCGCGCGGGTTCCGTCACCCGAAACGGTTTCACCGCAGGCGCGGAACCGGTTGGCATGCGACAGTACGACATCGAGCGCTACCTCAACGTACGGAACGCGGGCGGTGCCGACCTCGGTCCCGACGGCCGGCTGTCCTTCCTGCTCGACACGACGGGCACGGGGCAGGTGTGGTCGGTCCGCGAGCCGGAGTCGTGGCCCGAACAGCACACCTTCTTCGAGGAGTCCGTCTCCTTCGTCGACTCCTCGCCGGAGCGGTCCGAGGCCGTCTTCGGGATGGACGAGGGCGGCAACGAGCGCGCGCAGCTGTACCGGCTCGACTACGAGTCCGGCGCGATCACCGACCTGACGGCCGAGCCGGCGGCGAAACACCGGTGGGGGGGCTGGGACTCGACGGGCGACCGGTTCGCGTTCGCGTCGAACCGCCGCGACGAGGCCGTCTTCGACGTGTACGTCCAGGGGCGCGACGAGACCGGCGACGACGCGGAGCTGGTCCACGAGGGCGACGGCTGGCTCTCCGTCGCCGGCTGGTCGCCGAGCGACGACCGGCTGATTGTCCACGAAGCGCACTCCTCGTTCGACCACGACGTGTACACCCTCGACCTGTCGACCGGGGACCTGACCCACCACACGCCCCACGAGGGCGACGTCCGGTACGCCGGCCCGGAGTGGGGACCCGACGGCGAGGGGGTCTACCTCGTCACCGACCGCGACACCGACACGCTCCGCCTGGAGCGGCTGGACTTGGAGACCGACGAGTTCGCGGTCGTCGCCGGCGGCGGCGAGTGGAACGTCGACGGCGTCGCGATAGACGAGGACTCCCGCCGGCTCGTCTACTCCCGGAACGTCGACGGCTACACCGAACTCACGGCCGGCGAACTCGTCGCGCCGGACCGCGTCGACGAGTTCCCGGACCCGGACCTCCCTCGCGGCGTCGCCGGCGGCGTGAGCTTCGGCCCCGACGGCGACCGGTTCGCCGTGACGACGACCGGTAGTACCCACAACGCGGACGTCTACGTCGTCGACGCGACGAGCGGCGAGGCGGAGCGGTGGACGCGCGCCTCGACTGCGGGGATCCCCGCGAACACGTTCGTCGAGCGCGAACTGGTTCACTACCCGACGTTCGATAGCCGCGAGATCCCCGCGTTCTTCTCCGTGCCGGAGACGGAGCCACCGGAGTCGGGGTACCCGGTCGTCGTCGACATCCACGGCGGCCCGGAGTCGCAGCGGCGCCCCTCCTTCGCGTCGGTCACGCAGTACCTGCTGAACAACGGCTACGCCGTCTTCGAGCCGAACGTCCGCGGCTCGTCGGGGTACGGAAAGGCGTACTCCGGGCTCGACGACGTGGAGAACCGGATGGACTCGGTGAAGGACATCCGGGAGGGCGTCGGCTGGCTCCACGACCACCCCGAGGTCGACCCGGACCGCGTCGTCGCGATGGGCGGCTCCTACGGCGGCTTCATGGTGTTGGCCTCCCTGACGGAGTACCCGGAGCTGTGGGCCGCCGGGGTCGACATCGTCGGCATCGCCAACTTCGTGACGTTCCTAGAGAACACCGGCGACTGGCGGCGGTCGCTCCGCGAGGCCGAGTACGGCTCGCTCGAAGACGACCGCGAGTTCCTGGAGTCGGTGTCCCCGATCAACAACATCGAGGCGATCGAGGCGCCGCTGTTCGTCCTCCACGGCGAGAACGACCCGCGGGTGCCCGTCGGCGAGGCCGAACAGATCGTCGAGGAGGCGCGCGAGCAGGGCGTCCCGGTCCGGAAGCTGATCTTCGACGACGAGGGGCACGGCTTCGCGAAGCTCGACAACCGGATCGAGGCGTACCGCGAGATCGTCGACTTCCTCGCCGAACACGTCTAAAATCGGACCGGCGGAGAGTCGACGACAGCGCGGTCGCGCCGCCGCGGCCGCGGGTACTCCGGCCGTGACGGTTATACTGACACGCGAGAGAGAGTCAGGGGATGAGTCGGTCCGATCCCCACGGGGTGCTGCTCGACCAGGCCCAAGACAAGGTTGCCCTGTTGGACGAGACCGGGACGTACACGTACGTCAACGCGGCCGCCGAGCGGATTCTCGGGTTCGACCGCGACGAGCTGATCGGGACGAACGCCTTCGAGTACGTCCACCCGGACGAGCGGCCGGCGGTGCGGCGCACCTTCGAGGGGGCGATCCGGGCCGCGGAGTTCGCCGAGGTGACCGTCGACTACCGACACCGGACGCGCGACGGCTCGTGGGTGTGGTTGGAGAGCCGCATGTCGAACCTCACCGACGGGGACCTCGACGGGTACGTGATCAGTTCGCGCGACGTGAGCGACCGCGTCCGCGCGGAGCGACAGCGCGCGGAGGCCGCCTCGCACCTCCAGGAGATCGCGGCGGTCTCCAGCGACGTCCTCTGGATGTTCGACGCCGACTGGTCGGAGCTGCTCTTCGTGAACCCCGCGTACGAGGAGATATACGGCGCGTCGGTCGAGGAGCTCCGCGGCGACCCCGGTCGGTTCCTCGACGCGACCCNCCCCGACGATCGAGCCGCGGTCAGGGAGGCGATGGAGCTGCTCGCCGCGGGCTCGTCGGTGGACATCGAGTACCGGGTGAACCCCGACGAGAACTACAACCGGTGGGTCTGGGTCCAAGGGGAGCCGATAACGGTGGACGGCCAGGTGGTCCGGATCACGGGGTTCACGAAGGACGTCACGGACCGGCGGCGGCGCGAGCGGCAGTTGGTCGTGATGGACAACCTCCTGCGCCACAACCTCCGGAACGACCTCAACGTCGTCTTCGGCGAGCTGGAGGAGCTCGACGACGAGGTGCCGGAGGCGGCGGAGCGCACCGCGGTGATCCGGCGGGTGGGCGAGGGGCTCTTAGAGACCGCCCAGAAGGAGCGCGAGGTCATCGAGCTCATCACCGACCAGCGGGACACCGCCCGGATAGACCTCCGAAACGTGGTGGAGGAGTGCGTCGAGGCCGTCAGGGACCGATACTCCGAGGGGTCGATCGCGGTCGACGGCCTCGACGCGGTCACCGTCGACGGGCGCTGCGAGCTCCGGTCGGCGGTGATCGAACTCTTGGAGAACCCGTTCCAGCACAGCGGCGACGGCGCGCCGACGGTGACGGTGCGGCTGAGCCGCACCGACGACGGCGCGGCGCTCGTGGTCGAAGACGACCTCGAGACGATACCGGCGGTCGAGGCCGACGTGCTCACCGGCGACCACGACATGACCAACGTCTACCACAGCAGCGGCCTCGGCTTCTGGCTCGTCTACTGGAGCGTGGAGCTGTCGAACGGCAGCATCGCGGTCGACGCCCGCCCGGAGGGCCGAGGGCGCGGCAACCGGATCACGGTGTCGCTGCCGCGGGCGGCGGAGTGAGCGGGACGCGCTCGCCGCTTACCAGTCCGGCCCGAAGTCGGGGTTGAGCTGGCGGTCGGTCCGGCCGAGCTCGTCGATCGCGGCCACGTCTTCGTCGTCGAGCTCCAAGTCAACGCTCGCGAGGTTGTCGCGGATGTGGTCGATCCCGGTCGCCTTCGGGATGGCGGTGACGCTGGACTCGCGCAGCCACGCGAGGCTCACCTGCGCCGCGCTGACGTCGTGTTTCTCGGCGATGTCGACGATCGCCGGGTCGTCGAGGATCTCGCCGCGGGCGAGCGGCGAGTAGGCGACGAGTTCGACGTCGTTGGCGTCGGCGTACTCGCGGAGCTCCTCCTGTCGGAGCAGCGGGTGCATCTCGACCTGGTTCGCGAACGGCGCCTCGCCGAGCGCGTCGGTGGCAGCGTCGAGGTGATGGGGCTCGAAGTTCGAGACGCCGATCCGGTCGATCAGCCCGTCGTCGCGCAGCTCCGCGAACGCCGGCAGCGTCTCCGCGGGCTCGTACTCCCCGGCCGGCCAGTGGACGTACATGAGGTCGACCGCGTCGACGCCGAGCTTGTCGAGGCTCTCGCGGGTCGACGAGGCGACGTCCGCGGGTTCGAGCTCGTCGATCCACACCTTCGACGCGAGGAAGATGTCGTCGCGGTCGACGTCGCTCCGGGCGATCCCTTCGCCGACGGCCGCCTCGTTGCCGTAGATCTGCGCGGTGTCGACGTGGCGGTAGCCGGCGTCGAGCGCGTTCGCGACCGACTCGGTACACTGCGCGGGGTCGTCGTTCTCCCACGTGCCGAGCCCGAGGACGGGCATTCCGTTGCGTGTCGGCACCGCGGGCCGCTGCTGTTGGTCTGTCATCGCTCGCGCCTACTCGCGTGAGCGGAAAGTCGTTTGCGGTAGGGGCGGGCGCGGCCGCGTCATGGGCGAGCCGCGCTCAGTCGTCCGACAGCAGCGCCCGCGAGGAGTTCGTCACCACGAGCAGGCTCGACGCGCCCATCGCGACCGCGGCGAAGAGGGGGTTGAGCAGGCCGGTCGCCGCCAGCGGGATGGCGACCGCGTTGTAACAGAACGCCCAGCCGATGTTGCCCTTCACGCGCCGGCCGGCCGCTCGCGCGAGCTCGAAGACGGTCGCCACGGAGCCGAGCTCGTCGTCGACGATGGCCACGTCGGCGGCGTCGGCCGCCATCGCGGTGCCCCCGCCGAGGGCGACGCCGAGGTCCGCGGCGGCGAGCGCGGGCGCGTCGTTGGTGCCGTCGCCGACCATCACCGTGACGCCGCGCTCCTTCAGCCGCCCGACGGCCTCCGCCTTCCCCTCCGGCGGCACGCCGGCGAACACCGACGAGACCGCGTCGTGCTCGGCGAACACGGTCGCGGCGCGCTCGTCGTCGCCGGTGAGGACGATCACCTCGACGCCCGCGTCGTCCAGCGCCGTCACCGTCTCCTCCCACCCCTCGCGCAGTTCGTCGCCGACCACGACGTACCCCGCCGCGGCGCCGTCGCGGCCGACGGCGACCGGAACGCGACCGACGTCGCGCGCGTCGGCGACCGCCTCGCGGATCTCGTCGGGGACGGTCCACCCGCGTTCGTCGAACAGGTCCGGGTGACCGACCACCACTTCGACGCCGTCGACGACGCCGGAGACGCCGCGGGCGTGGCTCTCGAACGACTCGACCGCGGGCGCGTCGTCCGCGGGGGCCTCGGCCGCCTCCGCCCCACCGTCGGCGACCGCGGGTGTCGCGCCGTCGTCCGTCGCCCCGCCGGGACGGGCGGCCGCGCCGTCGGGGTCGGCCCGCGCCGCCGCGATGGCCTGCCCGACCGGGTGGGCGGACCGCGACTCAAGGGCGGCCGCGAGCCGGAGCAGGTCGTCGTCGACCTCGCGGGCGGTCAGCCGCATCTCGCCGGTGGTCAGCGTCCCGGTCTTGTCGAAAACGACGGTGTCCGCGTCGCGGATCCGCTCGAAGACGGTGTCGTCGAACACGACGATGTTGCGCTCTAAGGCGTCGCGGATCCCGGCGGCGACCGCGAGCGGCGTCGCCAGCCCGAGCGCGCACGGACAGGAGACGATCAGCACCGTCAACCCGACGAGCATCGCGTCGGTCGGGGCCCCGCCGAGCGCGAGCGACGCCCCGGCGGCGACGGCGGCGATGACGAGGACGGCGGGGACGAACACGGTCGCGAGGCGGTCGGCGAGCTTCTGGACGCCGTGGTTCCCGCTCTGGAGATCGTAGACGAGCTCCGCGACGCGGTCGAGGCTGGAGGTCGCGTCCGGGCCGACGGCGACCGTGAGCGAGCCGTCCGCGACGACGGAGCCGCCGACGACCGCGTCGCCGGCGACCTTCCGGACCGCCAGCGACTCGCCGGTGACGACGGACTCGTCGACCGCGGCGTCGCCGTCCACCGCCTCGCCGTCGACCGGGATCCGCTCGCCGGCGCGCACGAGGAGCCGGTCGTCCGGTTCGAGCGCGTCGACGGACACCGACTCCGTCTCCCCGCTCGCGGTCAGTCGCCGCGCGTCGTCGACCTGGACCGCGGTGACCTCGGAGAGCAGCTCCGTCGCGCGCGTCTTCACCGAGTCCTCGTAGTGGTTCCCCACCGTGACGATGACGACGATCGCGACGGTCACGTCGTAGTATATCGAGGGCGACTCGACGAAGATCACCGCGAGCGTACTGTAGAGGTACGCGCTCACCGCCGCGATGGCGACGAGGAGGTCCATGTTCGGCGAGCGCGTCTTCGCGCTGACGTACGCGCCCCGGAGGATCGGCTTCCCGGTGAAGAAGAGGACGATGGTGGTCAGCACGGCGATGACGATGAAGAAGTACGTCCCGGAGGTCGAGGCCATCGCCTCGTTGAGGTACGTGAGGGTGCGCTCGTCGTAGAAGGGGAACGCGAAGTAGGTCGGGTAGATGAGGACGATGTACTGGAGCATGACGGCCATCCCGACGAGGACGCCCGCCGCGAGCCGCGCCGTCGCCATGTTGTTCGCCTGTCGGCGGGAGAAGGCGTCTTCGCGGTCGTACGCGCTGTAACCGAGGCCGCTCACGGTCTCGGTGAGGTCGTCGATGGTGACCGAGTCCGGGTCGTGGTCGATCCGCACGGTGTCGGTGACGTAGCTCGCGCTCGCGGCGCTGACGCCGTCGGCGTCGGTCGCCACCGTCTCGATGAACGCCTCGCAGGTCGCGCAGTGCATCCCGTCGACCTCCAGGAACGTCGCCTCGTGGCCGTCGGGGACGTCGCGGTCTCCATCGGGAGCGTCCGCGCCGTCGTCCGCCGCGCCGTCTCGCGCCTGCCGCCGCTCGCGGACCGCGTCGGCGTCGACGTCGACGTCGCCGAGCGCACCGTACACGTCGCGGCAGCCGGTACAGCAGAACCGGTTCCCGTCGCCGTCGGTGACGTCGACGCCCTCGGTCGGGAGCTCACAGAGGGTACACGCCGAGGGGTCGTCGCCCGCGTCCGGCGGTCGAGCGGTCCCGCTCATCTCACATCCCCCCCATCCCGGCGTCGAGCGGGTTCCAGAACGGCAGGCTCGGGTGCGGCACGTGGATCCCGACGGACATCAGCCCGTGCGCGAACAGCACGTAGCCGAGCGCGACGAACGCGACGCCGAGCAGCCGGTGGACCCGGCGGCGGTGGACTGGGTCGACGCTCTCGATCAGCGTCCCGTAGGCGAAGACGGCCGGGATCGTGCCGAGCCCGAGCGCGCCGAGCGCGACGCCGCCCGCGACGGCCGAACCGCTCGCGAAGGCGTAGAGGTACGCCGGGTAGAGGATCGGACAGGGGAGCAGCCCGTGGACCGCGCCGAGCGCGACGATCCCGGGGCCGTTCGCGAGCCGGTCGACGTACCCCGTGAGCCAGCCGGTGACGCGTTCGAGTCCGGGGAGGTGGACCCCGCCGGTCGCGCCGCCGAGGAGGTAGCGGACCCCGACGAGGATCACGGCCGCGCCGACGAGGAGGCCGACCCCGCCGCGGACGGTCTCCGCGGCGCCGGTCAGGGTCGCGGTGGTGACGAACACCGCGCCGCCGAGCACGCCGAGGAGGGTTCCGATGGTCGCGTAGCTCGCCGCGCGGCCGAGGTTGAACAGCGCGTGCTGGCGGACCTCGTAGGTGGTGAGGTGTCCCTCGCGGCCGGTCGCCGCGCCCGCGGCGCTCGCGGTCCCCGAGCCGCCGTCGGTCCGCCCGGCGTCGGGGTCCATCCGGCTCGCGTACACCGTGACGAGCGGGCCGCACATCCCGATACAGTGGGCCCCGCCGAGCAGTCCGATCGCGACGAACAGCAGGACGTCGGCCCCGAGGAGCAGCGAGAGGTCCACGCGACTCAGTCACCCCCCGTTCGGCGCGCGGGCCCGAGTGGATTTCGGCGGCCGGCGTCGGACGCGGTCACGGCTCACTCCTCGACGACGACGGTTCCGTACATGTTGCCCTCGCGGTGCGGGATACAGACGTACTCGTGGGCACCGGGAACCGTGAAGGTGTGTTCGAAGCGGTCGCCGCTCTCCAAGATGCCGCCGAAGTCGGACTGCCACGCCGACTCGGCGGTCTCGTAGTCCTCGAAGCCGCCCGAGGCGAAGAACTCGGCGTCGTCCGGGATCCCGCCCGGCGTCGCGGTGACGGTGTGCGCCCGCGCGCTCGTGTTCTCCCAGGCGACGGTGTCGCCGACCGAGACCGTGACCTCTCGGGGCTGGTAGGCGGAGGCGAGCATCCCGACGTCGAAGTCGGGTTCGCCGCCGACGCCCGCGCACCCGGCGAGGGCGACCGCGGTCGCGGCGCTCCCGGCGGCGCCGGCCCGTCGAAGGAACCGTCTCCGGTACATACCTCTCCTCGGGGCCAGAACGGTTTCAATACCGCGGTCGGCCCCGGCGCGTGAGAACCGATTACCCGCCGACGAGGTCGTCGAAGACGCGGCGCTGCGCCGCCGCGAGGTGCTCCGAGAAGGTGGCGCGGGCGATGCCGATGGCGTCGGCGACTTCCGTCGCGCTCGCCCCCCGGGGGTGCTCGAAGTAGCCGAGCCGCTGTGCGGTCCGGACGACCTCGCGCTGGCGCTCCGTGAGCCGCCCGCGGTCGACGACGACCGGGTCGGACCGGGTGTCGGCCCCGCCGGAGCTCGTGAGCCGTTCGAGCCGCACCGAGCCGCCGGTCGCCTCCAGCGCGTCGATCACGTCGCCGAGCGGGTCCGCCGCGGGCAGCGACAGCCCGAGCCGGATCCGGTTCGGCGCCGTCCGGACCGTGACCGACGAGACCGGGTAGCCGAGCGACTCGACGGCGTCGGACGGGAACGGTCCCGTCGGTGGGCTCCGGCACCGGTAGACGAACTCGTCGCCCCCGTCGAAGACGAGCTCGGCGTCGACCGCGCGGTCGGCGCGGAACTGCGAGACGACCGCGCCGTCGACGCGGACGCGGTCGACGTCCTCGGCGACCGCGCCCGGCGGCAGCGACTCCGCCACCGGCGCGGGCGTCGGGTCGCGCACCACGATCTCGACGCGGACCCCGGCGTCGCCGGACCGACCCGCGGAACGCGGCGCGTCAGAGCCGTTCCGGTGCGCGTCCACGTCGGTGGTTCCGCCGGCGGTGCCGGCGTCGACCGCGCCGGCGTCGTCCGGGGTTGAGCGGTACCCCTCCTCGGAGCCGGCCGCTCCGGTCGACCCGGCCCCGAGGCGATCGGCAGGGCTGGACTCCGACGATCGCGACCGCCATCCCATACGTCGATCTCTGCGGTCGGAGCCGGAAAAAAAGCGAGCCGAACGAGTACGCGTCGCGGCGACGCCGCCGCCCGCCTGATAAAGTCCCGTCGAGAGTTGGCAACGACTGACAGGGAGCGAGTGCGTGTTACGACCATGAGCGACGAGTCGCTCCGCGAGCAGTCGGTTGGGGTAGTCGGGGCCGGCATCGGCGGGCTCTCCGCGGCCGCCTACCTCGCGGCCGCCGGCGCGGAGGTGACGGTGTACGAGCGGGCCGAGCGCGTCGGGGGGGTCGCCGGTCGGCTCGAACTCGACGGGTTCCGGTTCGACACCGGGCCCTCGTGGTACCTCCTCCCGGACCTCTTCGACCGGTTCTTCGAGGACTTCGGCCGCTCCGCCGAGGAGTTCTACGAGCTGACGCGGCTCGACCCGCACTACCGCGTGTTCTGGGACGACGGCGACAGCGCCGACGTGCCCGCCGACCCGGACGCGGCGGCGGACCTGTTCGAGTCGTACGAGCGGGGCGCCGGCGAGGCGTTCCGCGAGTACCTCGCCGACGCCGAGCGGGCGTACGACGCCGGGATGGAGCGGTTCGTCCTCCCCGGCCGCTCGCGGTTCCGGGACTACCTCTCGCTCGACGTGGTCGCCGGGGGGCGGGAGCTCGACCTGCTCTCCAGTCTCGACGAGACGGTGCGGTCGTACGTCGACCACCCGAAGCTCAGGCAGCTGCTGGAGTACACCCTCGTCTTCCTCGGCGGGTCGCCGCACAACACGCCGGCGCTGTACCAGCTGATGAGCCACGTCGACTACGGGCTCGGCGTCTACTACCCCATGGGCGGGATGTACGAGGTGGTCGAGGCGGTCGAGACGGTCGCCCGCGACGCCGGCGCGGACGTTCACACGGGCGTCGAGGTGACGGGTCTGGAACCGGTCGACGGCGGCGTCGAGGCGGAGCTCGGAGGCGACCGCTACGTTCACGACCGGGTCGTCTGTAACGCGCCGCCCGCGCACGTGGAGCGCGAACTGCTCCCCGACGGCACCGTCTCGCGGTTCGGCGACTACTGGGACCGGCGGACGTACGGCCCCTCGGCGCACCTGCTGTACCTCGGCGTCGAGGGGGAGCTGCCGGGGCTCGAACACCACACGCTCGCGCTGCCGACGGACTGGGACCCCCACTTCGAGGCGATATTCGACGACCCCGCGTGGCCGACGGGGGAGACGGAGCCGGTCGTGTACGTCAACGTCCCGTCCCGGACCGACCCGTCGGTCGCGCCCGACGGCCACGAGGCGGTCGTCACGCTGGTGCCGCTCGCGCCGGGGCTCGACGACACGCCGGACCGGCGCGCGGCGCTCAGGGAGCGCGTCCTCGACGCGGTAGCGTCGCGGACCGGCGTCGACCTCCGGGACCGGATCGTGACCGAGGAGTCGGCGTGCGTCTCGGAGTTCGCGGAGCGGTTCGACCAGCCCGGCGGGAGCGCGCTCGGGCTCGCGCACACCATGCGACAGACCGGCCCGCTCCGCCCCGGGCCGCGCGTCCGGGGGACCGACCGCCTCTACTACGTCGGGGGGAGCAGCAACCCGGGAATCGGCGTGCCGATGTGCCTGCTCGGCGGCGAACACTGCGCGGCCGCCGTCGAGGCGGACGTCGGCGCGGGGCCGTTCGACCGGCTCCCGCTGGTCGGTCGGTGAGCCACGCCGGGGGAAGACACCCGTCCACTCTCTCCCGCCGGAGTGAGAAAAATTCAAAAAAACGCCACTGAATATCGAAAACGGGTAGAAAACCTTACCAGTCAGGTTAGTACATTTAATAAACACGCCACGTGATTGTCACCGTTGCATGATCGAAACAGCAGCGGCCGACTTACTCGCAAGCGGAATGGTCCCGCTCGAAATGACACAGACGGAGATATTCCAGTTCATTCAGGACAACGCCCTGCTGAGCGCGTCGCTCTGGGTGAACATCGCCCTCGCCGGCCTGTCGATCCTCCTGTTCGTCTACATGGGGCGGAACGTGGAGGACCCTCGGGCGCAGCTGATCTTCGTCGCGACGCTGATGGTACCGCTGGTGTCCATCTCCAGTTATACCGGGCTCGTCTCCGGGCTGACGGTCAGCTTCCTCGAGATGCCGGCCGGGCACGCGCTCGCCGGTGCCGGAGCCGGGCCCGAGGGAGGCGTGTTCACGCCGTGGGGGCGCTACCTCACGTGGGCGTTCTCGACGCCGATGATCCTCGTCGCGCTCGGCCTGCTGGCCGGGTCGAACCTGAGTAAGCTGTTCACCGCCGTGGTGGCCGACGTCGGGATGTGTGTCACCGGCCTCGCGGCCGCGCTGACCACGTCCTCGCTCCTGCTGCGGTGGGTGTGGTTCGCGATCAGCTGCGCGTTCTTCGTGGTCGTCCTCTACATCCTGCTCGCCGAGTGGGCGCGGGACGCGGAGGTCGCCGGGACGGCGGACATCTTCAACACGCTGAAGGTGCTCACCGTTGTCCTCTGGCTGGGTTACCCGATCTTCTGGGCCCTCGGCGCCGAGGGGCTCGCGGTCCTCGACATCGCGATCACCTCCTGGGCCTACAGCGGGATGGACATCATCGCGAAGTACCTCTTCGCGTTCCTCCTGCTGCGCTGGGTCGTCGAGAACGAGCGCACGGTCGCCGACATGGCGTCCGGCCTCGGGTCGGCCGCCCGCAGCGGCGCGACGCCGGCCGACGACTGACGGCGCGGTTCTAATCCGGCGGTTTTCTTTCGTATCGCTTCACGCCCGCCGGCCGCGGCCGCGGCGGCCGAGAGACAAGCGCTAAACCCGCGGCGGGGGTGGAGACCGTATGAAGCAGGCGATCGTCGCGCGGACGGACATCGGGATGGGCGAGGGGAAACTCGCCGCGCAGGTCGCGCACGCGTCGCTGTCGGCGTATCAGGACGCGAGCGAGCGGGCGCGAAAGAAGTGGCAGGGCGAGGGGCAGAAGAAGGTCGTTCTCAAGGGGAACTCCGAGAGCCGGCTGTTCGAACTGGCCGACAAGGCGGACAAAGAGGGGCTCCCGTACGCGATCGTCCGCGACGCCGGGCACACCCAACTGGAGCCCGGCACCGTCACCGCGCTCGCGGTCGGCCCCGCGCGCGACGACAGCGTCGACCGCGTGACCGGCGACCTCTCGCTGTACTGAATGACCCCCGAACGCACCCTCCGCGAGGCGCACCCGACCGAGCGGGCCGTCGGGATCGACCACTACGTGAGCGACGCCGACGGGATCGGCGGTCGGCTCCGCGAGTCGCCCGAGGACTTCCGGGTCCGCGAGCTGGAGGCGTTCGACGCCGAGCCGCTGGACGTCGAGACCGGGAGCTACCCCGAGCTCGTGGTCCGGGCGACGCTCCGCGACTGGGACACGAACGACTTCGCGCGCCGGCTCTCGGACGCGCTCGGAATCAGCCGCGAGCGCGTCTCGTGGGCGGGGACGAAGGACAAGCGCGCCGTCACCACGCAGCTGTTCACGGTCCGCGGGGTCGACGCCGACGCGCTCCCCGAGATCCGCGGCGCGGAGGTCGAGGCACTCGGCCGGGCGGGGCGGAGCCTCTCGTTCGGCGACCTCGCCGGCAACGCCTTCGAGATCCGGGTCGCGGACGCGGTCGACGAGGCACCCGAACGCGTGGCCGAGACGGTGCGGGACCTCCGGGCGTTCACGGGCGGCGCGGCGGACTCCGCCGCCGGCGAGGGGGACGTTCCGATCGACGCGACCGTCGGCGTCCCGAACTACTTCGGCCAGCAGCGCTTCGGCAGCCGGCGGCCCGTCACCCACGTCGTCGGCCTCGCGGTCGCCCGCGAGGACCCCCGCGAGGCGGTCCGGCTGTACGCGGGCAACTCGGCCGAGACGGAGCCGGACGACACCCGCGCCGCCCGCGACCGCGTCGACGCGGCCTTCGGCGTGGCGGAAGATTCCGGGGCCGGTGGCGACGGGTCCGGTGTCGGCGACGGGCCCGCCGCCGACGGCACGGGCGACGGCGACTGGGCCGCGTGTCTCGACGCCATCCCCGGCAAGCTCCGGTTCGAGCGGTCGATGGTCCACCGGCTCGCCGACCGGGGCGTCGACCCCGCCGCGCCGCCCGACGACGAGGACTGGTGGCACGCGCTGGAGGCCGTCCCCTCGAACCTCCAGCGGCTGTTCGTCAACGCCGCGCAGTCGTATCTGTTCAACCGGATCGTCAGCGAGCGGCTGCGCCGCGGGCTCCCGTTTGACCGCCCCGTGGCCGGCGACGTGGCGTGCTTCGCCGACGGCGACGCGCCAGACGAGCTGTACGCCCCGGACACGGACCGGCTCCAGCGGGTCGACGCCGACCGGGTCGACGTGGTCGCCAGGCACTGCGAGCGGGGGCGGGCGTTCGTCACCGCGCCGCTCGTGGGCACCGAGACCGAGCTCGGCGAGGGCGAGCCCGGGGAGATAGAGCGCGAGGTGCTCGCCGACGCCGGCGTCGAGCCGGGCGACTTCGCGCTCCCCGGCGAGTTCGACTCCGCGGGGACCCGGCGAGCGATCCTGCTCCGGACCGACCTCGACGCGTCGTTCGCGGACGGCGACCCGCGGTTCGCGTTCGCGCTGCCGAGCGGGTCGTACGCGACCGTGCTGCTCCGCGAGTTCACGAAGCGCGGCCCGCTCGACCTGTAATCGATCCACGTTCGTGTATTGTGAAGGACAACCAGCGGCGGAAACCACCACGATACTGCGACACGTTCCGAGCCGTTTTTGTGCGGGAGTCGTCAATCGAGGCCATGACCCGGATCGTCGTCATCGACCTCCACGGCCAGTTTACGCACCTCGAGCGGCGGGCGCTCCGCGACCTCGGCGTCGACACCGAGATCGTCTCGGCGGACGCGCCGGCCGACGAGGTCGACGCGGACGGGGTCGTCCTCTCGGGCGGTCCCGACATGGACCGCGTCGGGAACGCACCGGACTACCTTGACCGCGATATCCCCGTCCTCGGGATCTGCCTCGGGATGCAGCTGATCGCCAGCGAGCTCGACGGCGCGGTGGGCGCGGGCGACTACGGCGGCTACGCCGACGTCGACGTCGAGATCGTCGACGACGAGGACCCGCTCGTCGGCTCGCTCGCGCCGGAGACGCGCGTCTGGGCCTCCCACGCCGACGAGGTGACGGAGCTCCCCGACGGGTTCGGCCGCACCGCCACCTCCGACGTCTGCGGCATCGAGGCGATGGCCGACCCGGACGCGGGGCTGTACGGCGTCCAGTGGCACCCCGAGGTCGCGCACACGGAGCGCGGCGAGGAGGTCTTCGAGAACTTCGTCGCGATCTGCGAGTCGGCCTGACGGCGGCGCGCGAACCGACACACCCGCCGGTAGGAGGGTGAAAGAACGGAGGGACGGCGACGAGCGATTACTCGTCGAACAGCTCGTCGACCGCCTCGCCCGCGGTCTCGACCGCCTCCCGCGCGACCGCCTCTCGGTCGGGATCGGCGTCGGCGGGGGCGTTGAGGTAGACGTCGACGTCGAGGACTCCCTCCTCGAAGGTGACGGTGACGTCGAGGTCCGTGACGGCCGACTGGTCGTAGTGTTTGAAGACGATCCCCTCGGCCGCCTCGGCGGCGGTGCGAACGACTTCGTCGTCGCTCGGCTCCGAGGCGGCGTCGGCGTCGTCGGTCACGGCCTTACGCGCCGCCGGCGCCCGGGCCGCCCGGTCCCATCGGGCCGCCGCCGGCGCCGCCCTGAAGCATCTGCTGGAGCTCGCTCTGGAGGTCGTCGAACTGCTCCTCGACGCGTTCCTCCTGCTTCGCGAGCTGCTCGACGCGGACCTCGAGCGAGTCGACCTTGTTCTCGAGGTCGTCGTAGGCGGACTCGTAGTCCGTCTCGACGAGGACCTCGCCGATCTCTCGGTACATGCCCGCGTCCTCGTCGACGTCTTCGAGGGCGTCGAGGGCGGTCTTCGACTCGTTGAGCGCGGACTGCGCCTGCTCCTTCTGCTCGGCGACCTGCTGTGCGGTCTCCTGAAGCTCCTGTAGTTCCTCGATCTTCTCCTGTGCCTCGGGCGGCATGTTCCCTTGCATGGACGGACCGAAGCGGCCCGGACGGAAAAACCCCCGACTTCTCCGGCGAGGAGCGATTCGGAGCGTAGCGCCCTGAAATAGGTCGTTATCGGCGTCTCCGCGCGGCGCTCAATCCCCTCCCGCGCCCACGCGCTCGGCGACGGCGACCAGCCGCGACCAGCTGTTGACGCCGGCGCGCAGCGCGACGAGATCGTCGGCGAGCACGCGGACGCGGACCGCGTTCCCGTCGCGATCGACGGTCGCGTCGGAGCGCGCGTCGTCGATCTCGCCGACTTCCGGTCCGAGCGCGTCGGCCACGACGCGGGCGCGGCGCTCGGAGGGGTAGGTGAACGAAAGGACCGTCTCGTGTGCGCGCGTCGCCGTCACGGTCCGGGAGGCGACGTTACTCGACGTCGACTTCCTTGATGCCGCCGCCGCGCTCCTTCAGGAGGACGCGGTGGCCGCAGTACGGACAGCGCACGCCGCCGTACTCGTCGAGGGTGACGTCGCGCTTACAGCGGGAGCACTTGTAGCTCATCGTCCTATTCCTCGTCGGCGAGCGCGGCGCGGATGGAGCGGCGGACGGTGCGACCGCCGGGCGTCTCGGGGCGGTACGCGCCGCCCGTGAACGTCTCGCCGGTCTCCTCGTTGACCCAGATGCCGGTACCCACGCGCTTGACGTCGTCGCCGTCGACGGTCGCGTTGCGCATCTCCTCTTCGATGTCCTGGACCCGCTTGCGGGAGACCCGGCCGTAGCGAGCGCCGAATCGGCCCGCGCTGCCGGTGCTTCGAGCCTTGTCCTCAGCCATAGTAGCCACTCCTACCGCCAGCGCAGGTAAAAAGGCTGCGAGTTGCGGGCGGGCGGAACGCCGCAGGGTGACGACGGTCGGCGACTGCGTCCGGCGGTGGCGCGTGCCTGCGAGCGGCCGCCTTCGGCGGTCGCGAGCCAGCACGCGCGAGGGACGCGGTGAGCGCTCGAAGAGCGCGAACCGCGAGGCTGGGGAGGTGTGAGGCTGCGATTCCGGGCGGGGCTCGAAGGGGCAGCCGTGTGAACGTCGTAGGTGACGCAACACCGGAACGAGGGAGCGACCGAGTGAGGAGCACAGCGAGCGTACGACGTTCACACGGCGGGGGCTTCGGAGACGTTCGTCGCCGTGCGACCGATAGATGATATAACCATTCCTGCGTATCGATCGCAACGCATTTCACAACCAAGTAATACTACTAAGTTGTATGGACGGATTCGACGGCTTCAGCGACGTGAGCGAGACCGACGTGACGAGAGCGATAGGGAACGAGTGGACCGACGGATTCCTGGGCTTCACAGAGTCGGACGTGATCATCCTCGGCGGCGGCCCCTCCGGGCTGATGGCCGCGAAGGAGCTGGCCGAGCGCGGCGTGAAGGTGATGATCGTCGAGAAGAACAACTACCTCGGCGGCGGCTTCTGGCTCGGCGGCTTCCTGATGAACACCGTGACGGTCAGGGACCCGGCCCAGGAGATCCTCGACGACCTCAACGTGGACTACGAGCCGGTCGAGGATGTCGACGGGCTCTACACCGCCGCGGGGCCGGAGGCCTGCTCCGGGCTGATCAAGGCGGCCTGCGACGCCGGCGCGCGCGTCCAGAACATGACCGAGTTCACCGACCTCGTCGTCCGGGAGGACCACCGCGTCGGGGGGATCGTGATGAACTGGACCCCGGTCCACGCGCTCCCGCGCGAGATCACCTGCGTCGACCCCATCGCGGTCGAGTCCGACCTCGTGATCGACGCGACCGGCCACGACGCGGTCGCGATCAGCAAGCTCGACGAGCGCGGCGTCCTCTCCGCGCCCGGCATCGAGCACGCGAAGGAGCACAACACCGGCATGGACCAGACGGGCGACGGCGAGTACGGCGCGCCCGGCCACGACTCGCCCGGCCACGACTCGATGTGGGTCGGCGAGAGCGAGGACGCGGTCGTCGAGCACACGGGCGTGGTCCACGACGGGCTGATCGCCTCCGGGATGGCGGTCGCGACCGCTCACGGCCTCCCGCGGATGGGCCCGACCTTCGGCGCGATGCTGGTCTCCGGCAAGCGCGCCGCGCAGTCCGCCCTCGACGAGCTCGGCGTCGACGGCCCCGACGTGCGGCTCTCCGCGGGCGACGCCCCCGCGCCCGCCGACGACTGAGTCCGCCGGCGGCTCCGAGCGCTTCGAGTCTCCCGGCCGCGCGATCGACGCCCCGCTGACGGCTCCCCTCCGTATTCCCCGGTCCTCCCGCCCGCTCACCGCCGTATCCGCGAACGGTCACGAACGTTCGCTCGGGAGCGACTTAACCGGATGCCTTTTTCCGACGGTACGTCGAACTCGGCGATATGCGAAACGCCAAGATCGTCTGTACGATCGGTCCCGCCTCGGACGACCGGGACACGATCCGCGGCCTCGCGGACGCCGGGATGTCCGTCGTCCGACTCAACGCCAGCCACGGAACGACCGACCACCGGGAGACCGTCATCGAGCGCGCCCGCGCCGTCGACGACGAGATCGACGACCCCCTCGCGGTGATGGTCGACCTGAAGGGCCCGGAGGTCCGGACGGCCGAGATCGACGAGCCGATCGCGCTCGCGACGGGCTCCGAGGTCACCTTCGCGGCGGGCGACGACGCGACCCCCGAACGCGTCGGGCTCACCCACTCGATCGGGGCCGCCGGCCCGGGCGACACGATCCTGCTCGACGACGGCCGGATCGAGTGCCGCGTCGAGCGCGTCGACGGCGAGTCCGTGGTCGCGTCGGTCGTCTCCGGCGGCAAACTCGGCTCTCGGAAGGGCGTGAACCTGCCGGGCGTCGCCATCGACGTCGACCTCATCACCCCGGAGGACGAGGCCGAACTGGACCTCGCGGCCCGGACGGACGCCGACTTCGTCGCGGCCTCGTTCGTGCGCGACGCCGACGACGTCTACCGGATCGCCGACGAGCTGGACGCCCGCGGCGGCGGCGACATCCCGATCGTCGCGAAGATCGAGCGCGCCGGCGCGGTCGAGAACTTGGAGGGGATCGTCGAGGCGGCCGACGGCGTGATGGTCGCGCGCGGCGACCTCGGCGTCGAGTGCCCGCTGGAGGACGTGCCGGTGATCCAGAAACGGATTATCCGGACCTGCGTCAACCAGGGCGTCCCCGTCATCACGGCGACGGAGATGCTCGACTCGATGGTCACCTCGCGGCGGCCGACCCGCGCCGAGGCCTCCGACGTGGCGAACGCCGTCCTCGACGGCACCGACGCCGTGATGCTCTCCGGCGAGACCGCGGTCGGCGAGGACCCGGTCAACGTCGTCGAGACGATGGACCGGATCGTCCGGCAGGTCGAGTCCAGCGACGAGTACGCGGAGACGCGCGAGCAGCGCGTCCCGACCGCGGAGGAGGGCTCCCGGACCGAGGCGCTGGCGCGCTCGGCGCGCTACCTCGCGCGCGACATCGGCGCGTCGACGGTCGTCGCGGTCTCCGAGTCCGGCTTCACGGCGCGTAAGACCGCGATGTTCCGCCCGGGCGTTCCGGTCGTCGCGACGACGCCTGACGACCGCGTCCGTCGCCAGCTCGCGCTCTCATGGGGGGTCAGACCGGTGTTGACTGAGTACGCCGACGACATGGAGGCGATCCTCGACAACGCGGTCGACGCCGCGCTCGACCGCGGCGGCGCGGCGTCCGGCGACACCCTCGTGGTCCTCTCCGGGATGCTCACCGAGCTGGAGGGGACGAACACGACGAACACCCTGAAGGTCCACGTCGCCGCGGAAACAGTCGTGACCGGCAAGGGGGCCGTGGCCGGCCGCGTCGCCGCCCCCGTCCACCGGACCGCCGACGGCGACCTCGACGCGCTCCCGGAGGACTCCGTCGTCGCGCTGGGCCCCGACTTCGACGGGGAGTTCGCCGGCGACCTCGACCGGATCGCCGGCATCGTCGACGCCCGCGAGGGGATGACCGGCTACCCCGCCGTCGTCGCCCGCGAGCTGGGCGTCCCGATGGTCTCCGGTGCCGCCCTCCCCGAGTCGGTCGCCGACGGGACCACGGTGACCGTCGACGGCGAGCGCGGCGTCGTCTACGACGGCGACGTGCTCCGGGCGGCCCGCGAGCGGTAAGTCCGCGGCGTCCTCCGCGACCCGGCCCGCGGTGCGCTCCCGGGCCGGAGCGCCCGCCAGCCATTTATCACGGAGTCGCGTACGTGCGCACATGAGCGACGAAACTGGCGACGGTCCCCGCGACGACGGCTCGCCGCCCGACGCCGGCGACGGCCCGGTCTCCGGCGACCGGAACCGAGCCGACGAGACCGGCGACGAGCAGCCGGACGGCGGGACCGAGTGGCGCTTCTCGGTCGACGACGTCGGGCCGGACGGGATCACGGAGGACACCGCGACCCCGGACGACGAGCCGATCGAACCGGGCGACGTCACGCTCGAACACGCGGCGTTCGTCGTCCTCGGCGTCGCGCTCACCGTCGGCGCGCTGGTGGTCGGTTTTTGATCCGGAGGCTGCGGGCGGACCGAGCGCCGTCGACTCGCGGGACGCCGCGGCCGCGCGCACTACCACTTATCAGGCCGCGGCCGTAGGACCGAACATGAACGCGCTGGCACAGTCCGGACTCCTCTCGCCGGACACCCTCCCCCTCCTGCTCCTGACCGCGGGGCTGTTGCTCTCGATGGCGGAGGCGCTCGCGCCGGGGGCGAACTTCATCGTCGTCGGCATCGCGCTCATCGGCGCGGGGCTCGGCGGGTTGGTGTTGACCTCGCTGGGCGTCGCCGGCGCTCTCCTCACCCTGCTCATGGCGCTCCTGACGCTCGCGTTCGGCGCGGCCGCCTTCTACGGCTACCACGAGTTCGACCTCTACGGCGGGAAGGGCCAACAGCAGACCAGCGACAGCGACTCGCTGAAGGGGAAGACCGGGACCGTCACGGAGCGCGTGACGCCCACGGGCGGCGAGGTGAAACTCACGGGCGGGGGGTTCAACCCCCACTACTCCGCCCGGTCGATCGAGGGGACGATAGACGAGGGCGAGGAGGTCATGGTGGTCGATCCCGGCGGCGGCAACGTCGTCACCGTGGAGTCGATGGGGTACGTCGAAGACGACATCGACCGCGAACTGGCGGCCGACCGCGCGCGGAAGGCCGCCGCGAGCGAGTTCGACGCGGAGGACGCCGACGCGGAGGCGGAGGACGCCGACGCGGAGACCGAACTCGAACGGGAGTGAGTCGGCGGGTGCGGTTTCGAGCGGAAAGGCACTTGTGCGTCGGCGGGCCACGCCCCGGTGATGCCCTCCCCGCTCGCCGTGCTCGCGAGTCCGATCGGTAGCGTCCTCGACCGCGTTCGCGACACCTTCGACTCCCCGCAGGCTGGGACCGTCGCGGTCGCGACGGTGGTCGTCGTCACGATCGGCACCAGTCTCGGAATCGTCGCGCTCGGGGGCGTCTTCGACGCCACCGTCGACCAGCGGATCACCGTCGACAACCCCGACAGACCCCCGGAATCGACCTGCGAGACCTTCGGCGACGACCCCGACTCCGTGCTCGGCGAGCAGTGCGACGAGCCGGAGCAAATCGAGGTGGACGCCGGGAGCGAACTGAGCGACGCCGCGAACGGCTACATCCACTACGGGCTGCTCGGCGTACCGATCTGGTGGGTCGCGTTCGCGCTCGCGCTCCACGTCGGGGCGCTCGTCGCGGGCGGCTCCGGCTCCGTCGGCGACTCCTTCGTGATCGCCGGGTGGGCGATCGGGGCCGAACTGCTCCGGCTCGCGGTCGGGATCGCCGCGATCTGGTACACGCTCTCGAACGCGACGATCACGGGGTCGACGTTCGAGGCGCTCTCGGCGGATCTCACCGCCGCGATCACGGGCGCGACCGGACCGCTCCTGATCGTCTCCGCGGTCGGGATCGCGATACAGTGGATCGTGGTGGTCGCCGGGCTGGAGGCCGAACACGACCTCGGCCGCGGAGTCGCGGCGGGCGTGGCGACGTTCTTCGCCGCGATCGCCCTCCTGATCGCGGCGGTCTGAGCGCGCCCGGGGCGGTCGGCCGCGGGCGTCGGTCCGAGCGTCCGCGACCGCCGATTCGGGAGTTTTTAAGCCGCCGGCCCTCCCCCTCTCGGTATGATCCTGTCCGACGCCGATATCCTCGACCGGCTCGCCGAGGGCGACCTCGCGATCGAGCCGCTCGACGACGTCGACCAGCAGGTCCAGCCCGCGAGCGTGGACCTGCGGCTCGGCGAGCGGTTCTTGGAGTTCCAGCGCACCAACATCCCCTGTATCCACCCGACCGACGCGGGCGAGGTGAGCGAGTACGTCACGGAGACGACAGTCGCCGAGGGCGACGAGTTCATCCTCCACCCCGGCGACTTCGTCCTCGGGACGACCGCCGAACGCGTCGCGATCCCCGACGACCTCGTCGCGCACGTCGAGGGGCGGTCCTCGCTCGGCCGGCTCGCCATCGTCGTCCACGCGACCGCGGGGCTCTGCGATCCCGGCTACGAGGGACAGATCACCCTCGAACTCTCGAACCTCGGGACGGCCCCGGTCGCGCTTTCGCCGGGGATGCGCGTCTCGCAGCTCACCTTCACGGAGCTGAAGCGGCCCGCCGACCGACCGTACGGGGCCGAGCGGGGCTCGAAGTATCAGGGACAGGACGGCCCGCAGGCGTCGCGGATCGGCGACGACCCGGAGTTCGCCGGCGAGGGCGACGACGAAGGGACGAGTCGGTCGGGGGGTGACCGCGAATGAGGTTCGTCGAGGAGGTCGTCGTCGACGAGTTCCTGCCGACCGTCCGCTCGATGCTCGCGGAGGACCTCCGCGACCGCGGGTTCACCCAGAGCGAGGTCGCCGACGCGCTCGGCATCTCCCAGTCGGCCGTCTCGAAGTACGCCGCCGGCGACGTGGCCAGACACGAAGACATCGTCGCGGACGAGCGCGTGCGCGAGCTCGTCGAGCGCGTCGGCGAGGGGCTCGCGAGCGGCGACCTCACGCCCGTTGCCGCGCTCGTCGAGATCGAGGTGCTGATCCGCCAGCTGGAGGAGGGCGACCTGCTCGCCGACCTCCACGAGGCGGCGATGCCGGGGCTCGCGGACGCCGACGTGGAGTTCTCGGTCCACGACCCGGACAGCGGGTTCCGCGAGCGCGAGCGCGTCCTCACCTCGGTCCGGCGCGGGCTCCGCACCCTGACGAACGCCTCCGGCTTTGCCGGGCTCATCCCGAACGTCGGCGCGAACGTCGCCGAGTGTACCGCCGACGCCGCCACGGTCGACGACGTCGCCGCGGTCCCCGGCCGCCTCGTCGACGTGAAGGGCCGCGCGATGGTCCCCGGCGAGCCCGAGTTCGGCGTGAGCGAACACGTCGCGACGGTGCTGCTCGCGGCGCGCGAGGCCGGGTCGAGCGTCCGGGGCGCGGTGAACCTCCGGTACGACCCGGAGACGGTCGCGGCGCTCGGCGAGTCGCACCCGACCGTCGAGTTCGACGCCGAGCGCGAGACGCGCGGGGCGGTCGCCGACGCGGTCCGGGATGCCGACCGCCCGGCGGGCGACGGGGGGGAGACGCTCGTGGTGTACCAGACCGGCGCGGTCGGCGTCGAGCCGATCGCGTACGTCCTCGCGCCGACCGCGGCCGAGGCGGCGCGAGTCGTCCGCGGCCTGCTGTGACGCGGTGCGAGTCGTCCGCGGCCTGTCATGACCCGCCCCCGGCGACGCTTTTTAGCCCTGACCGCCCGAATCCACGGGCGTGACACGGACACGGCGGTCCGGGATGCGGACGCGCTCCTTCTAGCGGCGGGCGGACCCGTCGCCCCTCCGCAGCGCCCGGACCGTCGGTCCGGCGGCGACGCGCTCGACTTCCGCGCCGGCCGCGACGGCCCCGAACCAGCGGGCTTTAGACCCGATCGACCGACACACGATACACACACCACATGAGCCACGACGACTTCCCCACCGCCGACCCGGCGGTGGTGACCTGTGGACTGCCGTACGCCAACGGCGACCTCCACATCGGTCACCTCCGCACCTACGTCGGCGGCGACGTGTACAGCCGCGCGCTCGAACGACTCGGCCAGGAGACCGCGTTCGTCTCCGGCTCCGACATGCACGGCACGCCGGTCGCGGTCAACGCCGAGCAGGAGGGCGTCTCTCCCGAGGCGTTCGCGCTCGACTGGCACGAGCGCTACGCGGAGACGTTCCCGAAGTTTAACGTCGAGTTCGACAACTACGGCCACACCCACGACGAGACGAACACGGCGGTGACCCAACAACTCGTCCGCGACCTCGACGAGGCGGGCCACCTCTACGAGAAGGAGATCATGGTCGCGTACGACCCCGTCGACGACCAGTACCTCCCCGACCGGTACGTCGAGGGGACCTGCCCGTACTGCGGCGCGCACGCCCGCGGCGACGAGTGCGACGAGGGGTGTCAGCGCCACCTCGAACCCGGCGAGGTCGAAGATCCAGAGTCGACGATCACCGGCAACCCCGCCGAGTACCGCGAGCGCACCCACAAGTTCTTCGCGGTCTCCGAGTTCGCCGACTACCTCACCAAGTTCCTCGACCGCCTCGAAGGCACCTCGAACGCCCGGAACCAGCCCCGCGAGTGGATCGAGCAGGGGCTCCAGGACTGGTGTATCACCCGCGACATGGACTGGGGGATCGATTACCCCGGGGGCGAGGCGACGGAGTCGCCTCGGGAAGGCAGCGAAGCCGCCGAAGACGACCTCGTCCTCTACGTCTGGGTCGACGCCCCGATCGAGTACATCTCCTCGACGAAGCAGTACTCGGAGCGCGTCGGCGCGGACGCGTTCGACTGGGAGGCGGCCTGGAAGGAGGGCGTCAGCGACGAACACCCCGAGGGCGGCGAGATCGTCCACGTGATCGGCCGCGACATCATCCAACACCACACGATCTTCTGGCCCGCGATGCTGGAGGCGACCGACCACGCGGAGCCGCGGGCGGTGATGGCGAGCGGGTTCGTCACCCTCGACGGCAAGGGGTTCTCGACCAGTCGCGACCGCGCGGTCTGGGCCGACGAGTACCTCGACGAGGGGTTCCACCCCGACCCGCTGCGCTACTACCTCGCCACCAACGGCGGGTTCCAGCAGGACGTGGACTTCTCGTGGGAGAAGTTCGCCGAGCGCGTCAACACCGAGCTCGTGGGGACCGTCGGCAACTTCCTCTACCGCTCCCTGCTCTTCGCGCACCGTAACTTCGAGGGCGGCCCCGACGCCGACGCCCCGAGCGACGACGTGGCGGCGCGGATCGACGAGGCGGTCGACGACGTTGCGGCCGCGGTCAACGACTACTCCGTCCGCGCGCTGGGCGACGCGGTCACCGACCTCGCGCGGTACGGGAACGAGTACATCCAGCGCAACGAGCCGTGGAAGCTCGTCGACGAAGACCCGGACGAGGCGGAGCGGGTCATCTACGACTGCGTCGCGCTGGCGAAGGCGATCGCGGTCCTCTTCGAGCCGCTGGCCCCCGAGAAGAGCGAACGCCTCTGGGACCAGCTCGGCGAGCCCGGCTCCGTCCACGACGCCACCGTCGACGCGGCCCGCGAGGGTCCGGCCGGCGACCTGAGCGAGCCGACCGAGCTGTTCGAACAGATCGAAGACGAGCGCGTCGAGGCGCTCAACGAGAAGCTCGAAGCGCGCGTCGCCGAGTCGGAGGCGGACGAGACCGACGGCGACGAGGAGCCCGACGACGGGACCGACGCAGACGCGGACGACGAAACGGACGCGAACGCGGACGAAACCGACTCCGACGACACCGACATGACCGACATCGAACCCCTCAGCGACGACCGCATCAGCTTCGACGACTTCCAGGAACTGGACATCCGCGTCGGGCGGATCGAGGACGCGGTCGGGATCGACGGCGCTGACGACCTGTTGAAGCTCACCGTCGACCTCGGCGCGGAGACCCGGACGATCGTCGCGGGGCTCAAACAGCTCCACGACGTCGACGACCTGCCCGACACGAAGGTGATCGTGCTCGCGAACATGGAGAAGGCGGAGCTGTTCGGCGTCGAGTCGAACGGGATGGTCCTCGCGGCCGGCGAGGAGGCCGACCTCCTCACCACCTACGAGGACGCGGAGCCGGGCACGAAGGTGAAGTGAGCGCCGCGCGGGATCGCGCCCGTCGGCGAACCCCCTGACCCGTTCGAGATTTTATGTGACTGCCGGACCGACGGGGATCCGCAATGGCCCTCCTCCCGTGGTTCGACGCGCTCTCGTTTCAAGCACGGCTGATCCTCGTCGCCGCCGTCTGCGACCCGATCGGGTTCGCCGGCGGCTACCTGCTCGCCCCCGAGTTCGGGGTCGAGCCGATCCTGGGCGGGGTCTACGGACTCGTCGCGGCGAGCGCCCCGCTGTCGCTGCTCGTGCTCCGCGAGTCGATGACGAGATAGGCCGGGTCGCGGTTCGGGCGTCGCCGGACCCGGACGCGGTCGCCCGGTCCGGGGCGTCCTCAGGCGTCCAGCACTTCGATCGGGTTCCTCTCCGGGTCCCTGACGAACAGGACGGTGGTCCCGCTCTCGGTGGTCCGCGGCGGGCTCAGCGTCTCCACGTCGTCCGCGAGGCCGTCGTAAAACGCCTCCACGTCGTCGACCGTGAGCCCGAGGTGCGTCGCGCCGGGACGGTTCAGTTCCGGGGTGTCGGCGAGGTCGCCGCCCGACTCGGGTGCCGGCTCGTACTCGACGAGTTCGACGATCACGTCGCCGGCGTCGAGGTGGGCGAACTCGGCCGACGCGCCCTCGACGGCGACCGCCTCGGCGAAGGCGTCGCCGCCGACCGCGAACTCGGCGACGACGTCGAGGTCGAACGTCTCGGCGTAGAACTCGACGGCGCGGTCCAGGTCGGCGACGGTGATCCCGACGTGGTGGGCGGTTGGGTCGGACACGCGTAGGCGCTCGGCCGGCGGCGGGGAAACGGTGTCGGGTCGCCCGCGAGACCGCTCGGGGTCGTCGGGGGAGGGGTGGTCGACCGAAACGACCATTCCGCCTCCGACCGACCCTCCGGTATGCACGTGGTCGTCAACGCGGCCCAGAGCGTCGACGGGAAGCTCGCCACCCGCCGCCGGGAGCAGCTCCGGATCTCCGGCCCGGAGGACTTCGACCGGGTCGACCGGGTCAGGGCGGCCGCGGACGCGGTGCTCGTGGGCGTCGGCACCGTCCTCGCGGACGACCCGCACCTCACGCTCGACGAGGAGGACCGCCGCGTCGAGCGCCTGCGGAGCGGGCGACCGGGCGACCCCGCGCGCGTCGTGGTCGACTCGACCGGGCGGACGCCGACCGACGCGCGGATCCTCGACGACGCGGCGACGACGTACCTCCTCGTCTCGGCCGCGACCGACCGGGACCGGCGGACGGCGCTCGCCGACGCGGGCGCGGAGGTGATCGTCGCCGGCGAGGAGCGCGTCGACGTCGCCGAGGGGGTCGAGAAGCTCGCGGACCGCGGCGTCGAGCGCCTGATGGTCGAGGGGGGCGGCGAGGTGATCTTCTCGTGTTTCGAGGCCGGTCTCGTCGACGAACTTCACGTCTACGTCGGTTCGCTCGTGATCGGCGGCCGCGACGCCCCCACGCTGGCGGACGGGGCCGGCTTCACCGGGGAGTTCCCCGACCTCACGCTCACGGGGACGGAGCGGTTCGACGACGGCGTCGTCCTCTCCTACCAGGTCGGCGACGACGGGGCGTGACCGGAGTCGATAGCGAACCGCGACCGGCCGGTCCGGGCGCGCGGCCGAGCCGTGTGAACGGTAACCACGAAATCACGCGGTACACGCCCCGTGACACCGGTACGCACGGAAATCACCGAAGTATTTATATGTCATCCGAAGGTAGTTGCGGGTACCAGAACGCCTCCGGCGCTGGTGGAATCGCACGCTGAAATGAACGGGAGTTCTTGCCGACGGCCCGACGCACTACAGCGAGCGTCCGCTATCGCCGGAGCGGTGATGGAGAGATAACAAATGGTAACGAAAGAAGAAGTCATCGAGCAGTACGACGTGGAACCGATGGACGGAGCGGACAACGTGGACCTTTCTGAGGACGACTTGGACAACGGCTCCAAGGGTCAGCTTATCAAACGCGCCGGACAGCTGCGAGACCGACGCAACGATCTGAATCAGATGGCGTCCGAGCGCGCCTCCAAGCGCGACGACCTCAACGCGAAGACGCGCGAGAAGGTCGACGAGGCGCAGGAACACCGCGAACAGCGCGACGAGCTCAACGAGCAGGTCCAGGAACACAAGGACAAGCGCAACGAGCTCAACGCCGAGGCCAACGAGCTGTTCGACGAGGTCGAGGAGCTCAAACAGGACATGGAGCTCGGCTCCGGCAAGTCCATCGAGGAGCTCGAAGAGGAGATCGAGGACCTCGAGTTCCGCCAGCAGACCGAAGTGCTCGACGCGGAAGACGAGCGCGAGCTCATCGAGAAGATCGACGACAAACGCGAGAAGCTCGCGGAGAAGAAGGAGAAGGTCGACGACACGAGCGAGCTCGACGAACTCGTCGAGGAGGCCGAGGAGGTCCGCTCCGAGGCGTCCCAGCACCACCAGAAGGTGACGGAGCTCGCGGACAAGGCCCAGGAACACCACAACCAGATGATCGAGGCCTACCGCGAGGCCGACGACATCCGCGACGAGGCCGACGAGATGCACGAGCTGTTCGTCGAGGCTCAGGAGGCGGCCGACCGCCACCACGAGGACTTCGTCCGCGTCCAGAAGCGCCTGCGCGAGCTCGACAAGAAGGAGGAGGAAGAGCGGAAGGACGAGCGCGCCGAGAAGCGCGAGGAAGAGAAGGAAGAGGCCGAGGAGATCTATCAGAAGTTCAAGGAGGGCGAGACGCTCGACACCGAGGACCTGATGAAGCTCCAGAAGACCGGCCTCCTGTAAGCCGGTCGAAGCGACGTTTCTGCGGTTCTTTTTCCGCACTGCGAGCGACAGCTCCCTCGCCCGTCACGCTCTGACCGCCGGATTTCGGACGCGAACGGCGGGCTCCCGAGCGAGCGGCTCGATGCCGGTCAGTCGGTGCGCGTCGGTTCGTCCTCGCCGACGAAGCGGTCGTACGCGGAGGTGAACTCGGTGTCCGCTTCGGTCGCGTCCTCCCACGCGGTGAGGCCGCGCTCCGCGGCCGTCCCCGGGATCGAGTTGTCGAGGAGGAACGCCACGAGCCCGCCGACCGCCATCCCCGTCGACCCGATGACGAAGACGGTGTTCGCGACGACGTCGACCCCGAGGAACGGGCCGAGCAGGAAGGTCTCGGCCAGTCCCTGCTGGAGGGCGTCCGCGCCCCCGACGCTCCGCATGTACTCCGGGACGGCCAACCCGGTGAACAGCGCGATGCCGACGACGAAGACGTTTCGCGAGGAGTCGAGGTCGACGTACTTGAGGTTCGAGAGCCCGACGCCGACGATCTGGGCGAACATGGCGACGTAGAGCCCGCCGATGATCGGGCTCGGGATGGTGGCGACGAGCCGCCCGAAGTAGCCGACGAACCCGACGAGGATCATGAGCGCCGCGCCGATCTGGACGACGTACCGCGAGGCCACGCCGGTGAGGCCGATGGCGCCGACGTTCTCGGAGTAGGAGGTCGACCCGCCGGTCCCCATCACCCCGGAGAACACGTTCATCAGTCCCTCCATGCCGATCCCGTGCGTCATCCGCTCGCTGCTGGGAGCGCCCATGCCGGAGAGCCGGGCGACGGCGTGGTAGTCGCCGATGGACTCGACGATCGAGGCGGCGACGCCGGCGAGCATGCCGATGACGAACGCGGGCGTGACGCTCGGCACGCCCCACTGAAGCGGGTAGACGAGGTGGACGGGGTCGGCCGCGGCGACGCTCGCCAGGTCGACGTACCCCGGCGTGCCGGGTCCGAAGACTCCGAGGACCGAGAGGGACGCGGCGAGCGCCCACGCGACGACGATGCCGAGGAGGACGGGGAACAGCTGGAACAGCGTGGACCGCGCGCCGAGGTACTGCGAGAACAGGACGATGGCGACCAGCGTCAGACCGAGGAGCCACCAGTTCTGACTGGTCGCGGTGATCTCTGGGGCGTTGAACAGCGAGAGCCCGATGAGGACGATGACCGGCACGATGACGACCGGGGAGAGCCCCTTCCGCAGTCGGCCGACGAGGCCGAGGTAGCCGATCGCGACCTCGGCGAGCGCGGCGACGATGATCGCCCCTTGGAGTTGGAGCAGGGCGGCCCGCCACGCCTCGACGCCGGCCGGCGGGTTCGCCGTCACGACGCCGATGACCGCGAGCGCGGGCGCGAGCATCGAGAACGGCGCGCCCTGGACGATCGGGTAGCGGTTGCCGAAGGTCGTCTGCGCGAGCGTCGCGATCCCGGACACGACGAAGAACGTGCCGACGAAGCGCGGGACGACCGACTCCGGCATGCCCATCGCGCCGGCGAGGATGAGGGGGACGGCGATGTTCGCCCCCACCATCGTGAGGTAGTGTTGGACGCCCAGCAGGATCGACCTCCCGAGCGGCGGTCTGTCGTCGATGCCGTACCGAACGAACCCGTCTTCCTCTTCGGTCCCGCCCATTCCTGTGGCGTTCATCAGCGCAGGGGTACAAAAATTCGGCCTTTGACGATCGCACCGCGGCGCGCGCCGGCCCGCGACAGTATATATAAACGGTCCCGCGCCCAACCGAGGGTATGGACGACGCGCCGGCGAACGGACGGAAGGGACTGCTCGCGGCCGCCGCGGTGGGCGCGGCGACGACGATCGCGGGCCGCGCGGTGCTCTCGCGGCTCACCGGCGGCCGGTTCGGTGACGCCGACGAGTACAACACCGCGAAGGTGACCGTGTCGGGACCGATCCGACGGAGACAGGGGCGGCCCTCGCCGCTGTCGGGCCCGGGCGGGGCGACCGCCGACGACGTGGTCGAGCAGATCGAGGCGGCCGACGAGGACGAGTCGGTCGAGGCGCTGCTCGTCGAGCTCAACACGCCGGGCGGCGAGGTCGTCCCGAGCGACGACATCCGGCGGGCCGCCGCCGGCTTCGACGGCCCGACGGTGGCGTACGCGACCGACACCTGCGCCTCCGGCGGCTACTGGATCGCGAGCGGCTGCGACGAGCTGTGGGCCCGCGAGGCGAGCCTCGTCGGCTCCATCGGCGTCGTGGGGTCCCGACCGAACGCGAAGGGGCTCGCCGACAAGCTGGGGATCTCCTACGAGCAGTTCACCGCCGGCGAGTACAAGGACGCCGGCGTCCCGCTGAAGGAGATCGAAGCGGACGAGCGCGAGTACCTCCAAGGGATCATCGACGGCTACTACGAGCAGTTCGTCGAGACCGTGAGCGAGGGGCGCGACATGGACCCCGAGGCGGTCCGCGAGACAGAGGCGCGCGTGTACCTCGGCGACGACGCCGCCGAGATGGGGCTCGTCGACGAGCTGGGGACCGAAACCGACGTCGAGGACCGGCTCGCGGAGCTGATCGGCGCGGAGCCCGAGGTGCGCGAGTTCACCCCCGAGCGCGGGCTGGCGGAGCGGCTCGGCATCGGGGCCGAGCGCGTCGCGTTCGCCGCGGGGAGCGGCGTCGCGGGCGTGTTCGCCGACGACGGCGGCGACATCGACGTGGAACTGCGATAACGGACCGCGAGGGCCCGACGCCGGCGAATCGGTCGGCGACGACCGACGGGGAGGATTTTTGTTCGGCGGCGGTATGGGTCGACACGTGACGACGCTGGTCATCTGCGTCGACCGCTCGGGGGCGATCGGTCGCGCCACCAACGTCCCGATGCCGGTCGCCGGCTGGGAGGCCGTCCGGTCGCTGGTGACCGACGCCGGGCTGGACGACCCCGAGGACGCCAGCGTGAACTGCCTGCTGGAGTCGCTGCGCGTCGCGCGCGACCTCAGGGACGAGCGCGAGGAGTCGGTGGTGGCGGTCGTCTCCGCCGAGAGCGACACCGCCGTCGGCGCGGACCGGTCGATCGCGGCCCAGCTCGACGACCTCGTGGAGCGGTACGACCCGCGGGCCGCGATCGTCGTCGTCGACTCCGCCGAGGACGAGCGCGTCCTGCCGGTCGTCGAGTCGCGGATCCCCGTCGACTCCGTCGACCGCGTCGTCGTCCGGCAGGCCCGCGACATCGAGTCCACCTACTACCTCCTCAAGCAGTTCCTCGCCGACGAGCAGCTGCGGTCGACGATCCTCGTGCCGTTCGGCGTCGCGCTGTTGTTGGTCCCCGCGCTGTTCTACTGGTTCTCCGCCGGCGAAGCGGTCGCCGGCGTCGCCGGCCTCCTCGGGGCCGCGCTGCTGTACAAGGGGCTCGCGATCGACCGGCTCGTGGCCGGCGTCCCCGAGCGCGTCCGCGAGGCGCTGTACGCCGGTCAGGTGTCGGTCGTGACGTACGTCGTCGCCGGCGGGCTCGCCCTCGTCGGCGGCTTCTTCGGGTTCCTCGCGGCCTCGGACCTGGGGCCCGGCTCCGCCCGGCTCGTCGAGGTCGTGGAGTTCACCTACTCGGCGGTGCCGTGGTTCGCGGTCGGCGGCGTGACGGCGGCGGTCGGGCGGCTGTTGGACGAGCTGATCCGCGACGAGGGGATCCGGACCCCGTACCTGAACCTCCCGTTCGTCATCGCCGCGGTCGCCCTGGTCGTCCGCGGGTTCGCGGGCTACTTCCTCGCGCAGGAGGCGATCCACGAGCCGCTGTCGGCGTACGGGATGACCATGACCCCCGTCCAACAGCTCGCGGCGTTCATCGTCGGCGGTATCGTCGTGTCGCTCGTCGGCGTCAAGGTCGCCAGCGACGTCGGCACCGAGACCCTCGAAGACGTCATCGACGCGGAGCGGGACGCCGAGGGGCAGCGCGAGTAGGCGGCCCGGCGGACCGGTCCGGCCCCGATCGACGGCCGACCGGCCCCGTCCGGCCGCGAGCGTCGCCCGACCGACCCCCTTTTGTCGGTCGCGGCCCGGTGAGCGGGCATGGACGTCTACGGACTGATCGGGAACCCGGTCGGCCACTCGCTGTCGCCGCCGATGCACGAGGCGGGCTACGAGGCGCTCGGCCTCGACGCGCGGTACGTGACCTTCGAGCCGGACGCCGACGCGGCGGCCGCGGCGGTGGCGGGGGCCGCGGACCTCGGCGTCGCGGGGCTCAACGTCACGGTGCCGTTCAAGCGGGACGCGCTCGACGCGGTCGACGCCGCCCCGCTCGCCGAGCGGATCGGCGCGGTCAACACGGTCGACTACGGCCCGGTCCGGGCCGGCGAGGCTGACCGACCGCGCGGCCACAACACCGACGCCGCCGGCGTGACGCGGGCGCTCGCGCATCACGACGTGGCGGTCGACGGCCGCGACGCGCTCGTGGTGGGCGCGGGCGGCGCGGGGCGGGCGGCCGCGTTCGCGCTGGCCGACGCGGGCGCGGCGGTCCACGTCGCGAACCGAACCGCGGAGCGGGCGGTCGAGTTGGCCGAGGCGGTGCCGGGCGCGACGGGCGGCGGCCTCGACGGCCTCGGCGATCGCGTCGCGGCCGCGGACCTGCTCGTCAACGCGACGAGCGTGGGGATGGAGGCCCCGGCCGAGACGCCGGTCCCCGCGGAGCACCTCCACGGCGACCTCGCGGTCCTCGACGCGGTGTACGCGCCGATCGAGACGCGCCTGCTGCGCGACGCCGCCGCCGCGGGCGCGACGACCGTCGACGGCGCGTGGATGCTGCTGTTCCAGGGGGTCGAAGCGTTCGAGATCTGGACCGGGGAGACCGCCCCGGTCGACGCGATGAACGCGGCGCTGCGGGCGGCGTTGGAGTGAGACAGGAGAGTCGGAGTGACGCGGCAGCGTCGGAGTGATGCGGCGGAGTCGGAGTGATGCGGCGGAGTCGGAGTGACGCGGCGGAGTCGGAGTGACGCGGCAGCGTCGGAGTGA
>NZ_AOJL01000058.1 GCF_000337035.1 Halorubrum coriense DSM 10284 | reverse complement strand
GGCTCGGCGGTCGTGACCGCCGAGCCGACGAGGCTGGGGAGGCGCGAGGTGCGGTTTCGCGAGCGAAGCGAGCGGGAGCACGGAAGTCGCCGCCCGCGCAGCGAAGCGAGCGGGAACGGCCTCCGGTGGTGCGGTCGCGGTCGGCCGGGGCCACGGAGGCGTTCGCCGCGCGGTCGACGAGACCGCACCGTGGAAGACCGACCGCACCGCGGGAGACCGTCCGGACCGCAGGCGACCGCCGGCGTCGAGCGCGTTTAAAACAGCGTCGGGCTGGCGAGCAGTCCGGCGGTGACGACGAGCCCGACGGAGACGGCCGACGCGCCGTAGAGGAACGGCTTGGCGTCGCGGGCGGGCTCGCGGAGCTTGTCGGCGTCGAGCCCGTCGGCCAGCTTCGAGCCGGCGACCTCGACGAGCCCGGTCCCGACGAACCACAGCCCGAGCATCGTCAACACGAGGTGGCCGCGGGGCGTGCCCGTCATCGCCTCGAACGTGTACAGCGTGCCGGCCATGTGGCCGCCGGAGAGGACGAACGCGAGCGCGCTGATCCGCGTGATCCAGCGCAGGCGGCCGACCACCGAGTCGAGCGCCGCGGTCCCGATGTCGCCGCGGAGCGCGGGCGGGAGGACCGCGAGGGTGACGAACAGCACGCTGCCGACCCAGAGGACGGCGAAGCCGACGTGGACCGACCACATGACGGGGTTGAGAACGTCCATACCCGGCGGACGCCCCGGGCACACTTATATACCGGCGAGACGCCGCGAGGGCGGAGTCGTCCCGGAGACGGTTTTTAAATATCTCGCACGTGTAGCCGGCGGTAATGGCCCTACTCCAGAAGCTCAAAGAGAAGCTCGGATTCGGGAGCGGTTCGAGCGGACGCGAGTCCGGCGAGACCGAAGTGACCGTCGAGCGCGAGTCGGAACCGGCGGCCGAGCCGGCAGCGAGCGACGACGAGGCGACTGAGAGCCACGCCGCGACCGACGAGACCGGGGGAGCGGCGGAGAGCCCGTCCTCGGCCGACGAGACCGACGAACCCGCGGCGGCCGTGATCGACGAGGCGGAGGCGGGAGCGGCCGGGCCCGACGAGGGGTCCGAGGGCGGTGAGTCGGTCGCGGCGGAGACGGAGGCCGCGGCCTCGACCGAGTCGCTCGTCGACGACGCGGCCGACGAGGCGGCCGAGCCGGCGGAGGCCGCGGCGGGCGGCGACGACGACATCGCGGTCGACGGCGACGACCGCGGCCCGAGCGTCGAGGAGATCAAGGGCATCGGTCCGGCGTACGCCGAGCGGCTCGCCGCGATCGACATCGAGACAGTGGGCGACCTCGCCGGCGCGGACGCCGCCGCGGTGGCCGAGGGGGCGAGCGTCGGCGAGAAGCGTGCCGCGACGTGGATCGACCGCGCGAACGAGTTCTGAGGCGGGCCGCGTTCGAGCGACCGCAACTGTTTCCTCGCCTCCGGCGAAGAGCGTCACATGAGGCGAGCGGTACACACCGATCGGGACCGGTTCCGCGCGGTCGCGGCCGCGGCGACGGACGGGGCGCGGGTCCCGGTCGAGCTCCGGGTCGCCGTCGACGACCCCTTCGCGGCCTTCCGCCGCGCGCGAGACGGCCCGGGCGGGATCTTCTACGAGACGACCGGCGGCCAGTCGGGCTGGGGATACTTCTGCGTCGACCCGATCCAGCGGGTGACCGTCTCCAGCGAGGCGGTCGTCGCCGACGCGGGCGGCGAGCGCGGCGGATCCGGGGCGAGGGGCGGCGCGAGGCCCACTGGCGACTACCGACGCCCGTCGCCGTCGCTGGCGGCGTTGGAGGGCGTCCTCGACGGCGAGACGCTGGCGCGCGGCGACTGCGAAGTGCCGTACCCGTGCGGCGCGTTCGGCTGGCTCTCCTACGACGCCGCCCGCGAGCTCGAGGACTTCCCGCCCGCCGCGCCCGACGGCCCGGGAGCGGTCGACGACCGCGGGCTCCCCCGGCTTCAGGCCGCGCTGTTCGACCGGGTCGCCGCGTGGGAGTGCCCGGTCGACGCCGACGGCGGCTCCGAGTCCGTCTCGCTCCGCGTCACCGCGTGTCCCCGCGTGCCGGACGGGCTCGACGACCCGGCGGACGATCGCGACGCGCTCGACGCGCTGTTCGACGAGGGGCGGGACCGGGCAGCGGCGCTGATCGACCGGATCGAGGCCGGCGATCCGGCGTCGGAGGCGGCCCCGGACCCGACCGCGGCGCACGCGACCTTCGAGAGCGACGTTGGCCGCGAGGGGTACGCCGACGCCGCCCGGCGAGTCAAGGAGTACGTGCGCGAGGGCGACACGTTCCAGGCGAACGTCTCCCAGCGGCTGACGGCGCCGGCCGCGGTCCACCCGGTCGACGCGTACGACGCGCTCCGAGCGGTGAACCCGGCCCCATACTCCGGGCTGATCGAGCTCGGCGACCGCCCGACCGGCGTCGACCTCGTGAGCGCGAGCCCGGAGCTCCTCTTGGAGCGGGAGCCGACCGACGACCCCGACCGCGGCGCGCGCCTCGTCACGGAGCCCATCGCGGGGACCCGCCCGCGAGGGGACACCGAGGCGGCGGACGCGGACCTGGAAGCGGAGCTGACCGGCGACGAGAAGGAGCACGCGGAACACGCCATGCTGGTCGATCTAGAGCGAAACGACCTCGGCAAGGTGTCGCGGTTCGGCACGGTCGACGTGAGCGAGTACCGCCGCGTCGACCGCTACAGCGAGGTGATGCACCTCGTGAGCCTGATCGAGGGGGAGGCGCGGCCGGACGTGGGGCTCGCGGACGCGGTCGCGGCCTGCTTCCCCGGCGGGACGATCACGGGCGCGCCGAAGCCCCGGACGATGGAGATCATCGACGAGCTGGAACCAACGCGTCGGGGGCCGTACACCGGGTCGATGTTCGCGGCCGGGTTCGACGGCCGGGCGACGCTGAACATCGTCATCCGGACGCTGGTGCGGCACGCCGCCGAGTACCACCTCCGGGTCGGGGCCGGGATCGTCCACGACTCCGACCCGGACGCGGAGTACGAGGAGACGCTCGCGAAGGCGCGGGCGCTGGTGGGCGCGGTCGACGACGCGCTCGCCGCCGGCGGCATGGCGGTCGACGAGCCGGCCGAGGAGGTGGCGGAGCGATGACGGCCGGCGGGGCCGACTCGGGGACCGCCACCAGACCGGCCGACGGGGGCTGGCGTCCGGGCGCGGGCGACGCCGACGCGCGGATCCTCGTCGTCGACAACTACGACTCGTTCGCGTACAACCTCGTCCAGTACGTCGGCGAGGTCGCCGGCGCGGTGACGGTCCGGCGGAACGACGCGGTCGACCTCGCGGCCGTCCGCGCGCTCGACCCCGACGGCGTCGTCGTCTCTCCGGGGCCGGGAACCCCCGCCGAGGCCGGGGTATCGACCGCGCTCTTCGAGCTGGACCGGCCCGTGTTCGGCGTCTGCCTCGGTCACCAGGCGCTCTGCGCGAGCCGGGGGAGCCGGGTCGGCCACGCGCCCGACGTGGTCCACGGGAAGCCCTCGACGATCACCCACGACGGCGAGGGCGTCTTCGCCGGCCTCCCCGACCGGCTCCGCGTCGGGCGGTACCACTCGCTGTGCGTCGAGCGCGAGGACCTCCCGGACGAGCTGGTCGAGACCGCCCGCACCGAGGACGAGCGCGAGGTCGTGATGGGCGTGCGCCACCGCGAGAAGCCGCACGTCGGCGTCCAGTTCCACCCGGAGAGCATCCTCACGCCCCGCGGGAAGCGCATGGTCCGGAACTTCGCGGAGGTGTGCGAGCGATGAGCGGCGCGGGCGGAGGGGCCGAAGCGACCGGCGACGGCGACTCGCTGCGATACCACGTCGACGGCGAGGTGGTCCCCGCCGGCGAAGCGACCGTCTCGGTGGAGGACCGCGGGTTCGCCTACGGCGACGCGGCCTTCGAGACGATGCGCGCGTACGGCGGCGACCTCTTTCGGTGGGACGCGCACGCGGACCGGCTCGCGGACACCTGCGAGACGCTCGGGTTGGACCACGGGATCGCCGACGCGGAGCTGAGACGGCGGGTCGACGAGACGCTCGCCGCGAACGACCTCGCGGACGCGTACGTCAAGCTCTCCGTCACGCGGGGCGTCCAGCCCGGCACGCTCGACCCGCGGCCCGAGGTCGACCCGACCGTGGTCGTGATCGCGAAGCCGCTCCCCCGCGGCGGCGTCGGGAGCGATCCGGTTCACGACGGCCCCGCGGCGCTCCAGACGACCAAGGTCCGCAAGCCCGCGAGCCGCGCGCTCCCGGCCGCGGCGAAGACGCACAACTACCTCAACGGGATCTTGGCGCGGCTCGAACTCCGGGTCACGGGCGCAGACGAGGCGCTCATGCTCGACCCGGACGGCAACGTCGCGGAGGGCGCGACCGCGAACCTCTTCTTCGCCGACGGGGCCGCGCTCCGGACCCCGTCGCTCGACGGTCCGATCCTGCCCGGCGTCACCCGGGCGACCGTGATCGATATCGCGGAGTCGGAGGGGATCCCGGTCGAGGAGGGGACGTACGCCCCGGACGCGGTCCGCGAGGCCGACGAGGTGTTCCTCACGAACTCCACGTGGGAGGTCCGTCCCGTCGCGACCGTCGACGGCATCGCGGTCGACGGCGACGGCGAGGGGGTGGCCGGACCGCTCACGACCCTCCTCTCGCGGCTGTTCGACCGCCGGGTCGAGGAGCGGTATTACGACGGCGAGCGGCTGTGATCGGCCGAAACGCCGCCGTTCCGGCTCTTTCGACCGATATCGGGCGCACAGTTATGCCGCCGGACACCGTAGATGACGGATGGCAGACAACAAGGACGGACGGGAGAAACAGGCGGCCGACGAGGAGCGACGACAGCGCGAGCGCGAGATCGACGAGGAGTTAGCCCGCGGCGACGAGGCCGAGCCGCCGGTCGACGACGCGGCCGTCGACGCCCTCGAGGCGGCGCTCGAACCGCTCTCGTTCCCGGCGACGGGCCGCGAGGTGGTCGCCGCGGTCGGCGACCGGGAGCTCGAGTCGCCGGCGCGCGCGTACACCGTCGCCGAACTGATCCCCGACGCCGACGTGGAGGCGTTCGACGCGCCCGCGGCCGTCTCGGAGCGCGTCCGGCGACCGGCGGTCGCGGCGGCGATGAAGCGGGTCGTCGAGGCGGCGGCGGAACTCCCGAACGAGGAGTTCGGGCGGTCGCAACGCGAGGCGTTCGAGCGGACGTTCCGCGCGCTGAGCGACGTCGACGAGCTAGACGACGAGGAGGGGGTCCGCGCCGTCGCCGACTGGGTCGTCGACCGGATCGCGGAGACGGAGTCGGTTCCGGGGTCGCGGGCGGTGCGCCGAGAGGGGGCGAGCTACTGCCGAGACCACGGCCACGAGGTCCGCGACGACGAGTGGCTCTGGGTCTGACGGCGGTCGCCCGGAGGCGACAGATCCGCTCGGCCGGGGAACGCACAACGTTCAAGCCGGTCGCCGGCCTCCCACGGACATGGACGAGAGCCGCCGGATCGCCGGCGTTGAGGAGGTTCCGGAGGAGAGCACGCTGCTCGCGACGCTGCGCCCGATCGACTCCGAGACGGTCGACGAGGGCGAGGGCGACCTCGGGGAGGGCGAGGACGGGTCGCCGGAGGTGGAGGCGGTCCTCACCCGGGCCGCGGGCGAGGTGCGCGCGTTCCGGAACTACTGCCAGCACTGGACGGACGTTCGCCTCGACAAGGACGACGGGGCGTTCGTGCGTAACGGCGAGGTGTTCTGTCAGACGCACGGGGCCACCTTCGAGGCCGACGGCGGCTACTGTAACTTCGGGCCCTGCGAGGGGGCCGTCCTCGAATCGGTGGGCGTCGCGGTGGCCGACGGCGCGGTGTACCTCGACGACGACGCCTACGAGTTCGTCCGGCTCGGCCCCTCCGCCGGGAAGGGCGACGGCAGCGGCTCGCGGATCGACTTCACCGGGAACTGAGCGCCTCGGTCGGCGAGCGTCGTCGACGCGTCGGCCCGATCAGAAGCGCGTCCGACCGCCGCCCCCGCCGCCGGCGTCGTCGCGGCCGAGCGCCTTCTTCAAGAAGTTCATCCAGCGCTTCCGGTCGGCGGCCTCCTGCCGCTTCGCCTCCGTCTCCGGGTCGGGCGCGTCGAGCCCCTCCAGCGCCTCCAGCGCGCGGTCGATCCCGATGATCGACGACGCCAACCGCTCGCCCTCCTCGTAGCTCACCTCGTTCTCCTCGATCGGTTCGAGCCGGTCGAGCCGCTCGCGTCGGAGGTTCCGCTTCGCGCGGTCGACGCGGTCGCGCTCGCCGGCCGGGACCGAGTCGCGGCGCTTGATCTCGAAGACGAACGACCGCAGGTCGATCGCCTCGCCCTGGATCTCGATCGACTCCGGGATGTCGACGCCGAGCGTCGAAGACTCTCGGTTGACCCGCTCTAAGAGCTGTTTCCGCTCGAACTCCTTCACGCCCGTCCGGTAGGCGGCGGGCGTACTTCGCTCCTTCGCCCGGCGCGGTCAGGCCGACAGCGCCGGCCGCTCCCGCGCCGGGAGGTAGAGCCGAACCACGTTGCCGCGGGGCTCCCGGCGCTCGAACTCGAGTTCGCCGCCGAGCGACTCGATACACCACTTCATGACGAAGAGGCCGACGCCCGTCCCGTGGCGCGTGTTCGTCACCTCGCCGAACGCGTCGAGCGCGTCGACCTCGACCGACGGGATGTGCGGGTTCGCGTCGGCGACCCGGATCTCGACCCGTCCCGTGTTCGGCGACGGACGGACGGTCACCTCGACGGTGGGCTCCGGCTCGTCGGCGTGCCGGACCGCGTTCTCGACCGCGTGCCGGAGCGCGTGGTCGAACGCGGCGTCGACATGGACCCACATGGGCCGGCGCTCCGCGACGACGAACTCGGCGTCGGGGTGCGACGGTTCGAGCGCGGCGACGACGTCGCGGACGGCGTCGGCGGCCAGTCGGTTCGTGCGGGGCGTCTCAGACCGGCTGACGGCCTGCTGTATCTCCTTGACCGAGGTCGCGACGCCGCCGAGCCCCACCGCGGCTTCCCGCGCGTCCGCGGCGGCCTCGCGAACCCCGTCGTCGTCGGTCGTCCGGAGGACCTCGCCGGTGTACCCGATGATCTTGTTCGCCTCGTTCCGGAGGTTGTGACGGAGCACGCGCCAGAACAGCGTCTCGCGCCGGCTCGCGGCGTAGTGGTCGGTGATGTCGCGGACCTCGGCGAGGACGTGTCTCGCGGTCGTCTCCGCTTCCGCGCCGCTCCCGCCGTCTCCTCGCACGGCGTCGGTTTCGCCCTCCGCCTCGCCGCGCCACGGCGAGAGCGAGACGCGGACCCAGACCAGCTCCCCGTCGGCCCGCTTGATCCGCCACGTGAACACCGGGGAGCCGCCGGCGGCGGCCTCGCGGAGGCGGTCGGCGAACTCCGGCTCGGAGAAGCGGTACGTGTTTGCGGTGTACCGACCGACGGACAGTCCGCGCAGCTCCGCGGTCGAGTACCCGACGAGCGACTCCAGTCGGTCGTTCGCGCTCTCCACGGTGCCGGCGGCGGCGTCGAACAGCGCGATACCGACCCGAAGCGAGTCGTACGCCGGGGGCAGTCGCGCGTGCGGCTTCGCGGCCATACGGGTGGACTCGTCTTCCGCCCGGTGATGGGGCTTGCTAAGAGGGCTATATAACGCTCCGGTGCCCTCGGGACCGCCGGGGTTTTGCGCGCGCGCCCCGAACCGCGAGGCATGGAGTCGCTCGAAGCCGAACTCGCCGCGGCCCGCGCCCTCGACGTCGCCGACCTCGCGGACGCCATCGAGTCAGTCGGGTTCGAGTGTACGCGCTGTGGCGGCTGCTGTACCGGCTACGCCCCCGACGAGCCGGGCGGCGCGCCCGCGGGAGAGGGGGTCGACGAGGCCGGGACCGACCGCCGCGACGACGGCGACGCCGAGTCGGGCTGCCACGGCGGCGACGCCGACCGCGAGCCCCACACCGCGACCGTCTTCCCGGACGAGGTCCGCCGGGTCGCCGACGCCGCCGAAGGCGAGTCCGGCGAGGCGTACGACTGGCGCGACGTGGCCCGGCCGATGCCGTTCGGACTGGAGACGGACGCCGACGGGGATCCGAGCGGGGAAACGTTCGAGTGGGCGCTCGCGACCGACGGCTGCGGCGACTGTACCTTCTACGAGGAGTCGGACGGGGAGGGCGCGTGTACGGTCCACGACGCCCGGCCGCTGATCTGCCGGACCTACCCGTTCAGCGTCGCCCTCGACGGGACGAGCCCTGTCTCTTATACACATCCTGATGGNGGCGGGCGTCGTCCGCGCTCACGAGTGCGAGGGGCTCGGCCGCGACATCTCCCGCGGGGACGCCGAGGAGCTGGCCGCCGCGCTGAAGGAGCGCGCGGTGCGGGAGTTAGAGGAAGCGATCGGCGTCCGCGACGGCTACGACCCGACCGCCGGCGAGCGGACCGACGGCGACGTCGTCGTCTTCGACTCCGAGGGACCGAAGGCGGCCGACGGGACCCCGATCGGCGGCGAGTAGCGGGCGCGGTCGGACTGGGTCGTTCCGCCGTTCCGGTTCTCAGACCACGTCCAGCGCCGCGTCCACGTCCGCGCGGATCGCCTCGCGGTCGGCCTCGTCCGGGAGCGTGAGCGGCGGCCGGACGCGGGGGTCGGGGACGAACCCGCGGTGCGCGGCCCCGACCTTCGTCGCGGGCGCGAAGCCGTGGTCGGCGCAGCGGGCGAACAGGGGCGCGACCGCGCGGCGGTGGAGCGTCAGCGCCCGCTCGTCGTCGCCGTCGCGGATCGCCTCGCCGAGCGCGACGAAGACCTCCGGGATCACCTGCGAGAGGGCGTGGATTCCCCCGTCGACGCCGAGGCTCGCGCTCGGGTAGAGCTGCGCGTCGACGCCCTGGAAGACGGCGAAGGAGTCTGGCGTCGCGCCGAGCTTCGCCTCGAGGTCGGTGAGGTCGCCGGTCGTGTCCTTCATCCCGATCACGGACTCGCGGCCCGCCGCGTCGGCGAGGACGTCGACGTCGATCGACTCGCCGACCGTCGCCGGGATGTCGTACAGGAGGACCGGGAGCGGCGGGTCGTCGACGACGCCGTCGAGGAACGCCCGCTGCCCCGCCGGGTCGGTCGACGCGTGGTAGTACGGGAGGGTGACGAGCCCCGCGTCGGCTCCGGCGGCCGCGGCGGCCGACAGGTGGTCGCGGACCCGGGAGACCGCGGTGTCGGCCGCGCCGGCGATCACCGGGACCCGCCCGTCGGCCGCGTCGACGACCGTCTCGACCGCGGTCCGGCGCTCGTCGTCGGCGAGGCTGGCGAACTCGCCGGTCGTCCCGCAGGGGACTATCCCGTCGAGGCCGACCTCGACGAGCGCGTCGACGTGGCTCGCGAGCGCGTCGGCGTCGACGTCGCCGTCGGCGTCGAACGGGGTGACGATCGGGGGCGAGACGGCGGCGCGCGGGAGGTCGAGGACCGGCATGGGCGGCCCTTCGCGCAGCGGCGACAAAGGCGTTGGTGCCGCGAGGGGTCGCCGGTCGCGAGCGCGCCCCCGAGTCGCGAGCGTGGCCTCGAGTCGCGCCGTCAGTCGGCGGTGACCGCGTCCGCTTCGGCGGCGGCGGTTCCGCGGTCGCGACCGCGGTACTCGTCGGACAGTCCGAGCGCGAGCGAGCCGAGCCCGAGCAACAGGACGAGCGACTCCGCGACCCCGCCGACCCACGGGAGGAGCCCGATCAGGGCGACCGCGACGACGCCGAGGAGGAGGGCGAGCCACCGGTTCGGACTGTCGAGCCGGTCGAGGACCAACGACCCGAGGGCGTACTGCCCGTAGACCGACCCGATCCAGATCGCGACGCCGTAGGCCGCGAAGCCGACGAGCGCCACCGGGAGCCCGACGATCGTGATCGCGACGAGGAGGAGGGCGAGCGGGGTGACCACGAGCGCGAGGAGGCCGACGCCGCCGCTGACGAGCGGGTCGGTGCCGACGCGGTCCCCGACCGCTCGGGAGAACCGGGGGAACGCGAACAGGAGGACCGCGCCCAGCGCGAGGTCGGCGGCGACGCCGTACGCGGTGCCGACCCACGAGGGCAGGAGGTCTCCGCCGCCGCCGATTCCGGGCCCGCCGCCGCCGAGGCTCGGATCCTCCACGACGCCGCCTGTGACCGACGCGTCCGGGCTCTCGGTGAACGTCTCGGCGTCGTACCGGAACTCGCCGTCGACGACCGCGTTCGGGCCGAGGACGACCGAGTCGGCGGCCGCGCGGACGTCGCCGCCGACCGCGCCGTCGACCGTTATCGAGCCCGCGCCGACGTCGAGCGAGCCGTCGACCCGTCCGGTATCCGTCAGTTCGAAGGAGCCGGCTCCGACCTCGGCGTCGCCGCCGATCGCCCCGTCGACGGTCACGGTGCCGGCGGCGGCTCGGAGGCTCCCGTCGACGCGACCCGTCTCGGCGATCCGGATCGACCCGGCCGCGCCGGAGACGTCCCCCTCGACGGTGCCGCGCACGACGATCGTCGCGGCCGCGGTCTCGACGCTGTCGACCGTCTCGCCCTCGGCGACGACGACGGAGCCGGACGGGCTCTGTATCGACTGGGCGGCGGCGATCCCCGTCGCGAGCGGCGAGAGGAGCGCCACCGCCGCGAGGACGAGGGCGATTCTGCGGCGCGTGCTGTCGTCTGAGAGGACCATGCGCGGGGGTTCTCCGTCGAAGCACATATGTCTACTCGTCAACTGGTCCCGGGGGAGCCGCGGGGACCGCCGCGACGCCTGACTGTGTCGGCGGTACAACTATACTGGACCGCGACTAGCCTTCGATGGAGTCTACTATGGAAATCTCCGAGAAGCTCCTCTGTCTGTTCAGCGCGGAAGTTCGCGAGACCGACGACGGCGAGTACGTCGTCGACGTGCCCAACCGAGAGGTCGACACCGGCTCGCTCGAACCGGGCGAGACGTACCGCGTCGCGCTCGTCGCCCACGACGGGGACGCCGCCTCGGCGGACGACGCCGACGCCTCCTCGACGCGGAGCGACGACGGGCCGCAACCCCCGGTCGAGCCGGGCGAGATGCGGTACGTCGAGATCGAGGACCTCGGCAAGCAGGGCGACGGGATCGCCCGCGTCGAGCGCGGGTACGTGATCATCGTCCCCGACACCGAGGTCGGCGAGCGCGTGAAGATCGAAGTGACCGAAGTGAAGTCCAACTTCGCCGTCGGCGAGGTCGTCGAAGAGGCCGGGTGATCGGCGGCGAAGCAGTCGGCGCGTCGGCGTCGATCGATAGGTGAAAAGGCGGAAAGTCGAGTACGTCGGCGGGACAGGCCGGATCCGGCGCGTCGCGCCGGGCTCACTCCTCGTCCGCCACCCGGGCGTCCCAGTACGACACCGAGGCGACGTAGTCGCCCGGGATCGTCTCCCCCGCGAGCTCGTCGGCCGCCCGGAACGGCCTCGCGATCGGGCCCGGCAGTTCGCGGTAGAAGCCGTACGGCAACACGAAGTCGTGCTCCTCGTTCGCGAGCGTGAGCCCCGCCTCGCCGAGCATGGCGGCGACCTGTCGCTCGGAGTAGAGCCGCGAGCCCATGGGGAGCAGCCAGGTGTACAGCGTCCGGAGGCTGCGGCTGTTGAACGTGTCGAAGAACACCTGATCGCGGCTCACTCGGCGGAGCTCCTTCGCGAACGGCGTCGGGTCGTCCATCAGGTGGAAGAAGCGCATCGCGACCACCGTGTCGAAGTGGTCGTCGGGGAACGGGAGCCGCGAGGCGTCGCCGCGGAGGAACTCGACCGTGTCGGCGTGGCCGGCGGCCGCCACCTTCTCGCGGGCCTGTTCGAGCATCTCGCGCGAGACGTCGAGCCCCACGATGTCCGCCCCTTGGTCGGCGAGCATCGTGGTGAACCGGCCGGTGCCGCAGGCGACCTCCAGCACGCGGTGCCCCGGGTCGATCGGTCCCAACGCGGCGAGAACGGCCGCTTTCTCCCGTCGATCGATGAGCTGTCCGCCCCCGGAGAACCGGAGGTCGTCGTACTCCTCGGCGACCTCGTCGGCCTGATACCAGTCCTGTCCCTTCACGTTGTCCGTGATGGACGCCGGACCGACAAAACCGTACTGGATGCGGTCCGCCGCGGACCCCGGTGCGGTCGGTCGGCTTCGACGCCATCGCGGGCGCTGCGATCGGTCCGAAGGCTCCGACGACCCGGCGGGTTAGCCGCTCGTGGCGACGTTCTCGGCGGGGATACGGACGATGACGCGCGCGCCCTCCTCCTCGTCGTGGTGGGGGTACTCGTCGACGCCGAAGTAGCGGCGGGCGAGTTCGTCGATGTGTTCGCGCGCGCCCTCCTCGGTCAGTTCGGCCTCGCCGCGGACGGAGACGTACCGGTACGGGTCGTCGGGGTCGAGCACGCTGACGCCGACCTTCGGGTTCTCGCGGACGTTCCGCTCCTTGCGCCGCCCGCGGGCGGTGTTCACGAGGACGTACTCGCGGTCCTCGTGGTCGACCCACACCGGCGTGACGTGGGGGAGCCCGTCCGGTCCGACGGTCGCGAAGTGCGCGTACGACTCGGCCTCGAGGACGTCGACGTGGGACTCGGGGATCACGCCGTGGGGTACGGGCCGCCTCCGGAAAATACGCCTGATCGATCGTCTATGATACTTCGGTGAGAAGTGATATTAACACATTATATTATCACAGGCGAATTCCCCTATATGTAGCCAACCTTTACCACTACTCGTGGAATTCGTGTGAGACATGAGTACCAGTCCCGCGGAGAGCGCTGACCAGGACCGCCTGTCGGAGACCGAGTACCGCGACCGCCTGCGCGAGCTTCCCCCGAGCGCCAAGCTCGTCGCGAAGGTACTGGAGGGGGACGCTCCCCTCTCGCAGGGCGGCCTCGCCGACGAGTCGCTGCTGCCCGACCGCACCGTCCGCTACGCGCTCAACCGCCTCGAAGAGGAGAGCCTCGTCGACTCGCGGTACAGCTTCAAGGACGCGCGGAAGCAAGTGTACTACCTGACCGTCTGAGCGGGTCGCGCGCCGTCGCTCCCGGCCCGCGGTCGGTCCGGATCCGATTCGGACCGAACGTACACGCGGTCCTTTTTACCTCCTCGCCCCGATAACGGCACGTATGGACCTCTCGGTCGTCGTCCCGACGCTCAACGGTCGGGACCGGTTGGCCGCCTGCCTCGACGCGCTGGCGGCCAACGCGCCCGACGCCGAGGTGATCGTCGTCAACGGGCCCTCGGCCGACGGCACGACCGGCATGGTTCGCGACCGCGGCGACGTCGACGTGTTGGTCGAGATATCCGACCGCACGGTGAACGTCGCCCGCAACGCCGGTATCGAGGTGGCGACGGGCGACGCGGTCGCGCTGGTCGATTACGACAACCGCATCGAGCCGGGGTGGCGCGACGCCGTCGACGACGGCCTCGACGCCGCCCCCGTGGCCTCCGGCCCGGTCACCCGGATACCGCCGAGCGAGGCGGACGGTGCGAGGTCGGACGCCGAGGCGAGCGCCGCGGAGTCGGACGCCGAGGCGGACGGCCCGGGGACCGATTCGGCGACGCCGGACGTCGCGGACGCGGCCGACCCGAGCGAGCCGGAGCGCAGCCGGATCGCGGGCCAAGACGTCACCTACTTCGAGAGCGGAAACGTCGCGTTCCGGCGGGACGCCCTCCGCGACCTCGACGGCTTCGACGAGTACCTCCGGGTCGGCGGCGCGCGCGACGCCGCGCACCGACTCGCGCGGATGGGCATCGAGGTGGCGTGGCGGTCGGAGTTGGCCGCGGAGAAGGAGCTCCCGACTCCGACCGCGGCGGACGGCGGACGCAGCGCGAGCGAGTGGGGCTGGAAGTACCGCGGGCTCGCCTACCGTCTGCTGAAGAACTACGGCGTCCGCCCCACGGCCCTCCTCCGGACCGGGTCGCACGCGCTCGCCGACGCGGTCGCCGCGGCGAAGGAGGTGGTCCGCGGCGAGTCGACCCCCACGCGGTGGGCCGCGACCGGACGCGACGTGCTCTTGGGCCTCACCGGCGGGACCTCCGACGGGCTGGTGGCGCGTCGCCGGGACCGGAGCCCCGCACGGAACCCGAACGGCATCTCGACGCGGGCCGACCGCGCCGTCGCGAAGTACGACCGGCGGGCGGAGCGGGACCGCGGCGAAGCGGACGACGGCGCGGACGGCGGGACGGAAGAGGACGGAGCGGACGACGGCGCGGACGGCGGCGACCGGGCCGCGGTCGACGACGTCGAGTGAGCCCCGCGCATTTTAACCGAGGGCGCGGTCAACGGACCAACAACGAATGGGACTCACGAAGCGTATCATCCCCTGTATCGACGTCGACCTCGACGACGAGGGCGACGCCGCGGTGTACACCGGCGTCAACTTCGAGAACCTGGAGTACACCGGCGACCCCGTCGAACTGGCGAAGAAGTACAACGCCGCGGGGGCCGACGAGTTCGTCTTCCTCGACATCACCGCCAGCGCCGACGGCCGCGAGACGATGCTCGACGTGGTGAACGCGGTCGCCGACGAGTGTTTCATCCCCCTGACGGTCGGCGGCGGTATCCGCACCAAGGCCGACATCAAGGAGACGCTCCGGGCCGGCGCGGACAAGGTCTCCATCACCACCGGCGCCCTGGAGCGCCCGGAGCTCATCGACGAGGGCGCGGCCGCGTTCGGCAGCCAGTGTATCGTCATCTCCGTCGACGCGCGGCGGCGGTACGACGACGCCGGCGAGCACTTCTACGAGGACGAGGACGGCGAGACGGTGTGGTTCGAGTGTACGAAGAAGGGCGGCCGCGAGGGGACCGGCATCGACGCCGTCTCGTGGGCGAAGGAGGCCGAGGAGCGCGGCGCGGGCGAGCTGTTCGTCAACTCCATCGACAAGGACGGCACGAAGGACGGCTACGACGTCCCCCTCATGAAGGCGGTCGGGGAGGCCGTGTCGACGCCGCTGATCGCCTCCTCCGGCTGCGGGAGCCCCGAGGACATGTACGACGTGTTCACCGAGGCGGACGCCGACGCCGGCCTCGCGGCCTCCATCTTCCACTTCGGCGACTACTCGATCGAGGAGACGAAGGCGTACCTCGACGAGCGCGGCGTCCCGGTGCGGCGCTGAGCGCGCCACGGTGTGACGCTAACTACCGCTGTAGTTTCTATCGTTCACCGACTGAAACCAACAGTTATTATCCGATCGGGAACCAATCGCGACGTATGTCCACGTCCACGTCATCCGCACGTGTTCGCGACGGGTCGCCGGAGCTCGTCTGTAAACGGACCGACGGCGACGGCGGCGGCGAGGTGACGTTCTTCGAGCGGGACGTCGACCCGGACGAGCGGACCACCCGGTGGATCACGGTCCGCGAGTCCGACTGCGTTCCCCGCGACGAGTGGCGATAAGATCGGGTTTGTCGTGGTTTTGGCGGTTATTTATAAACCGTTGCGAGCGAAGCGACCGAGAACACCTCCAAAGCCCCAGCCGCGGGGCGGGCGCACGCTCGCTGCGTTCCTCGGTCACTCACTCCGTTCGCTCCCTGCGGTACTTACGTCGCCTGCGCCCGCCCCGCGGCTGCCCCTTCGAGTCCCGCCCCGCACAGCACCGCAACCGCACCTCATGCCTCCCCAGCCTTGTCGGGCGCGTCCTGCGGGCTCCCTCCGGTCGCCCTCGTCGCGCCCGACTCCCTCGCACGCGCACCTCGCGGCCGCCGGTGGCGGCCGCTCGGAGGCGCGCGCCGCTCCGTCGATCTGATATATAAATAGTCCCCGCGGGTCGGTCAGTCGTCCGCGGGCGCGGCGTCGGCGAACTGCGACAGTTCGTCGTCGAGCAGCGCGACCGTCGCCAGCCGGATCGCGTGCGGCCAGCCGAGCGGCGTCGCGCTGTCGGCCGTCCCGTCGTCGAAGAACTGTTCGGGGAGGTACGTCGTCGGCTCGCACAGCGACCCGCCGGGCGAGACGTGCCCGAGCAGGTCGCGGGCCCGGGCCGTCATCTCGGCGGCGCGCGGGTCGTCGTGGGCCGCGAGCAGCGCGGCGAGCTCCGCGCAGGCGTTCGCGCCCCACGCGGTCGAGACGGTCCACACCTTCTCCGAGAGCTGGTCGGCCTTGCGCCAGCCGTCGCCCTCGTAGCGGATCAGCCCGGCGATGTCGTCGGTCTCGTGGGAGAGGCCGTCGACGACCGTCTCGACGTGCGAGACCAGCCGGTCCAAGCGCTCGTCGTCGACCGCGCCGAGCGCGTCGAAGGAGCGGTGGGCGGCCGCGAGCGCGAGCGTGGCCGAGTCGAGCCGGTCGTCGATCCCGCCGTCGAGCGTCTCGCGGACCGCGTAACAGCCGCGTTCGGGCACCCACAGGTCGTCGAGCGCGTCGTACACTTCGCGGGCCCGGTCGCGGGCGTGCGCGGCGAGGTCGTCCGGCAGCGACGCCGCGCCGGGGACGGAGTCGGGGTCGTCGAGCGCGTCGACGGCGAGCCCCTCGCCGCGGCGGCCGAGCTCGCTGTACGCCTCCAGGAACGTCGCCGCGGTGTGGGTGAACCGGCCGGCGGCGTCCTCCCACGCGTTCTGACAGACGACCGGGCGGCCGTCCGGTTCGAGCGTGCGGTCGAGGCCCGCGAGCGCGGCGACGAGGGTCGAGTCGAGCCCGTCGACGTCAATGCCCGCCGCCCGGGCCCGCGCGAGGTACGCGACGACGCTGCCGGTCTGGTCGGCCTGGTAGTCGACGTCCGGGCCGTCCTCGATCCGGGCGTTGGCCCACCCGGGCGCGAGCGCGCCGTCGCGGGGCCACACCCGGTGGGGCCACGAGCCGTCGGGGCGCTGCGCGGCGACGTACATCGCCGCGGACCGGGCGTGCCAGTCGTCGAGGTCGAGGTCGACCGCGTCGGCGGCCCCGAGCAGGAAGCCGGATATCTCCGCGTCGTCGCGGAACCACGTGTAGCCGTAGCCGCCGGAGTGCTCGTAGTAGGGGTCGAAGTCGGGCCCCGCGATCCGGAGTCCGGAGGGGGCGGAGAGCAGCGAGAGGACGCGGAGGTCCGCGACGACCGACTCGCGGGCGGGGGCCGACTCGGGCACCGAGGGGAGCGCGTCGGCGGCCGCGTCCGCGAGCGCGTCGACGCCGTCGTGGGCCGCGAACAGCTCGTCGAGGCGCTCGCGGGCGGCCTCGCGGTCGGTCTCCGCCCCGTCGGTCAGGAGCGTGGCGACCGTCGCCACCCCGTCGTCGAACGGCGCGTCGGCGATCACCTCGCCGGAGAGGCGCTCCTCCTCGTACCCGTCGCCGTCGCGGTCGCGCGGGAGGTCCGTGGGGTCGTCGGCGAGCAGCTCGGGGAACGTGGTCGGGAGCCGGCCGCGGAGGTCGGCGAAGCCGGTCGCGCTCGCGAGGAAGTCGTGCTCATCGGCGTGGTACACCTCGACGGCGTCGTCGAACCGGAGCTGCCCCACGCGGTCGTCGCGGCCGTCCGGCGCGAAGCGGGCGTAGACGACCAGCGAGGCGTCCGCCGGGTCGACGGGGGGCGCGTCCGCGTCGCCCGCGTCGTCGAACTCGACCGAGGCCCGCGTGAGGTGCGCGTCGCCGAGCGTCACGTCGTGGCGGGTGACCGTCGCGCGCGGCGTCTCGTGGACCGTCTCGACCAGCGCGGTGTCGCCGACGTACCGCTGCGTCGTGTCGGCCTCGTCGAGCCACGTCACCCCGTCGCCGACGGCGAGCCCGATCCGCGACCGGACGACTCCGGTCCGGCCGGTCAGCGGGTAGCCGAAGTCGCGGAGTTCGCCGTCGTCGCCGACGTGGACGAGCCGACCGTCGCCGCCCGAGAACCGACCGGAGACGGTGCGCCGCTCGCCGGGGAAGCGCGTCCCGCCGCCGGCGTGGCGCTTGTAGTCGTCGAGCGCGTCGCGAAGCTGCATTACGCGAACAGACGCCACCGTTCGGTATTAACTTTTGGTGTAATTGTTATTCACGCGTTTTGCGAACGGAAACCCTCAAATCGCGGCGCGCCGACAGGCGGGGCGTGTACGAACCCGGCCCCCCGCGGACGACCAGCGTCGGCGAGTCGGTGGAGCTGGCGGCGCGGTCCCCGAACGCCGACGGGACGTATCGCTGGCGCGTCCGCGACGCGCCCGCCGAAAGCGACCTCTCCGCCGGAGACGGTCCGGACCCGAACGCGACCGGACCGCCGAGTTCGGCGACCGCGACGGGCGGCGACGCCGCGGTCGACCCGTCCGACGGCCCGGCGCTGCGGGCCGGCGAGACCGGCCGCGACGACGACCCGGTCGTCCACCTCGCACCCGACGCCCCCGGGACCTACGTCCTCGCGCTCGACGCGCCCGACGGGACGCACCGACAGCGCGTCCGGGCCTTCCCGGACGAGCGACGGGAGACGGAGATCCGCGTCCCGGCCGCCCACCTCCCGGCGGACGGCGACGGCGAGCCCGACCGCGTCTCGCTGTTGTGGCCCCACAACGAGAACCGGCTCGCGCTCGACCGGGCCGAGCGCGACGGCGACGAGTGGGTCGCGGCGGTGCGGGTCCCGCCGGGGCGTCACGGCTTCGGCTTCGTCCCCGACGGCGACCGCTCGGCGGCGTCCCACGGCGAGTGCGAGGTTCCCGGCCCCGGTCGGCCGCGGCTGTCGCTCGATGCGAGGGTCGTCGAGGCCGACGCCCCGGCGGAGTCGGACCGGCTCCGCCTGACGGCCGCGGTCGAGCCCGCGCCCGGAGTCGACGACGTCGAGCGCGCGGGCGACCCGGACGCCCTCGGCGCGACGTTCCTCGTCGACGACCGCGACGCCGACCCGGAGACGGTCGCGGCGATCGAGTCGCGCGCCGACGGGCGGACGCTCTCGGTCCCGCTCGACGACCTCCCGGACTCGGTCCGAATCCACGCGGTCCCGCACGGGGAGCGGTACGGGGCCGCGGAGACGGTGCGGGTGGAGACGACGGCGGGCGAAGGACGGGAGGACGAAGGGCGGGAGGGGGAGGAAGCGACGGCCGCGTCGGTCGCGGTCGCCGACCCGAACCCGACGCCCGAGTGGGCCGAGTTGCCGACGATCTACGAGGTGTTCGTCCGGTCGTTCGCGGGCGACACGCTGCCGACGACGTTCGCGGAGATCGAGCGCCGGATCGAGTACCTCGACCACCTCGGGGTCGACGCGCTCTGGCTCACCCCCGTCCTCGCCTCGCCGACGGACCACGGCTACCACGTCACCGACTACTACGACACCGCCGCCGACCTCGGCTCGCGCGAGTCGTTCGAGTCGCTCGTCGCGGCCTGTCACGACGCCGGTATCCGCGTCGTCTTCGACCTAGTGATCAACCACACCTCCCGCGACCACCCCGCCTTCCAGCTCCACTCGGCCGGCGTCGACGCGTACGCGGACCACTACCGCCGGACCGACGCCGCGGCCGACGTGACGGGGATCGACTGGGCCGAGCTCGACGGGGGCGACGCCCCCGACTACTACTTCGAGTGGGGGCGCATCCCGAACCTCAACTTCGACAGCCCGGCGGTCCGCGAGTGGCTCCTCGACGTCGTCGACGAGTGGGCCGGCGTCGTCGACGGCTTCCGCGCCGACGTGGCGTGGGGCGTCCCGCACGGCTTCTGGAAGGAGGTGGCCGACCGCGTCCCGGACGACACCCTGCTCCTCGACGAGACGCTGCCGCACGACCCCTTCTACGGGGAGGGGGAGTTCCACCGCCATTACGACACCTCGCTGTACGGGACGCTCCGGGCGGTCGGCGCGGGCGAGGAGCCGGCCGACGCGGTCGAGACCGCCCTCGCGCGCGGCGAGTGGCTCGGCTTCGACGACGGGCGCTCGCAGATGCGGTACGTCGAGAACCACGACGAGGACCGCTACCTCGCGGAGTACGGCCGAGCGGCCCTCCGCGCGGCCGCCGCGGTGACGTTCACGCTCCCGGGCGCGCCGATGATCTACGCGGGGCAGGAGCGCGGCAACGAGACGTACCGCGGGCCGATCCGGTGGCACGACGGCGACAACGACCTCACCGAGTTCCACCGCGAACTGGCCGCGCTGCGCGGGGCCGAACCGCTCCTCCGCGACGGGGACGTGACCTTCGACGGGCGCGCGACAGACGTGCGCGTCGTCGAGGGGGACGCGGAGCGCGTGACCGCGTACGAGCGGACGCCGGCGGGGAAGACCGAGGGCGAGGCCGACCCCCTGCTCGTCGTCGTCAACTTCGCGGCAGAGCCGGCGACGGTCGCCGTCCCCGAGGGGGTCGAGACGGACCTGTTCGGAGACGGAAGCGCGGTGGAACGCGACGGCGACGACGGGGTCCGGATCGCGGTCGACGCCGTCGCCGTGCTCCGGTGACCGGCCGCCCGCAGCCGGTCGGTCGCGGAGCGCCGAGGCCGCCCGGGACCGGCTCTTATAAGTGTCGCTCGGCAGAGGCGTGCGTATGGACGACCGGACGCTGACCGACCTCCTCCGTCGCTTCGGGCTCTCTGATAAGGAGGTCGACACCTATCTCAGTCTGCTCGAACACGGCGAGGCGAAGGCGAGCACCGTCGCCGACGCGGCGGGGGTCTCAAAGCGGTACGTCTACAGCGTGAGCGAGTCGCTGGCGGAGCGCGGCTTCGTCGAGGTGAACGACCACGTCGTGCCGACGACGATCCGCGCGAACCCGCCGGACGAGGTGATAGACCGGCTCCGGTCCGACGTGGACGCGATGCGACCCGGGCTGGCGGAGCGGTACTCCCGCGCGGAGCGCCAGGCCGAGCAGTTCGAGGTGATCAAGTCGCGGGTCACCGTCATCAAGCGGGTCCGGTCGCTGCTGGCGGACGCCGAAAGCGAGGTGACGCTCTCGATCACCGCCAAACAGCTCCCCGAGGTGCGCGAGGCGCTCGCCGACGCGGTCGACCGCGGCGTCCTCGTCCTGCTCGTCGTCTCCGACGCGGCCGCGGACCTCGACGCGGACGACCCCGCGCTGGCCGGCGTCGCGAACGTCGTCCGGACGTGGAGCGAGGCGATACCGACGCTGCTCACCGTCGACTCCGCGGCCGGGGTCGTCTCCCCGCCGGAGCTCCTCCGCCGGTCGACGACGGACCGGCAGGCCATCGCCTTCGCGCAGGAACAGCTCGCGCCCGTGATCGTCGGCTCCTTCCTCGGGAACTACTGGCCCGCCGCGACCGAGCTCGCCGTCGCCGACCCGGCTCCCCTGCCGGCCGAATACACCGACTTCAGACACACCGTCCTCCAGGCGACCCTGCGGCTCCGCGCCAGCGACCCGCCGCGGGTGACCGTCGGCGGCCGGTGGACCGACAGCGGCGAGGCGGCCGAGGTCGTCGGCCGCGTCGTCGAGACGAGACAGGGGATGGTGGAGCCGAGGAACAACGAGTTCCCGGTGGAACACTCGCTCGTCGTCGAGACCGACGACGGCGAGGTCACCGTCGGGGGGCAGGGCGCGTTCGTCGAGGACGTCGAGGCCGACCTCGTCCGGATCGAGTCGGACGACGGGTAGACCGGTTTCGAGCGACGCGACGACTCTGGTTTCAGGGGACGAGAATCCACACCGGCCGCCGAGCCGACCGGCCGCGATCACCGCTCCGACGGGATCGGCGCGCTCGCCGGTCCGCCGTCGGCGGCGGGGGCGTCGGCGACGATCCGGAACCGCCAGTCCGGGCCGCCGGGATCGCCGCCGTCCGGGAGGAGCGCGACGCCCGCGATCCGTCCGCGCGGGTCGCGACGACACAGCTCCAGCGCCACGGGGAGCGTCGGGACGCGCCCGTCGGTCGGCGACAGCGCGTAGCCGCGCACGCGGACCGCCGCGTCGCCCGCCGCCGAGCCGCCGGGGTCCGATTCTGCCTCGGCCTCGTCAGCCCGCTCGTACCCGTCGGCGAGGCCGACCGCCGCGAGGCAGTCGAACGCGGCGGTCACCGGGTCGGCGGCGGGCGCTTCGCGAGGCGCCGGGAGGCGGTCGGCGGCGTCCGACAGCACCGCCGCCTGCGTTGCCGGGTCGAGGTGGCGGTCCAGCGCCGCCGCCATCGCTTCGAGCAGGCACAGGCAGAGCCGGTCCGGGTCGGCGATCCGCTCGGCGTGCGAGAAGTACGCGTCCATCACCGCTGCCTCCGCGCGGTCGTGGCCGGCGGCGGAGAGCGCCTCGAACGTCGCCGCCGCCGTCGCGTGACAGAACTCGACGCGGTCGCGGCGTCGCCCGCGCCCCGACCGTCCGCCCGACTCGACGACGTCCGTTCGCTCCGCGTCGCCGACGCCGCGGGACCGACGTGCGGCGTCGTCGACGACTCGCTCCGTCAGTTCGTCCGGCGGCGAGTCGCTGGCGGCGGGGACGAACAGCGGAGATCCGGTATCTCGGTCCGTCGACCGCGGCGGCGGGTCGGCGAACTCCTGTCTGACGACGACGTCGTAAAAGGGCAGCTCGGGGTCGTACCGCCGGAGCGCGTCGCGGTACTGCTCCGTCGCGCGGGCGGCCGCACGAGCGGTCTCGCGGCTATCGAACCGCAGCCCCGCCGCAGGGACGGGCCGGTCGCCGTACCGCGCGCAGACCAGCGAGAACTCGCCGTCGGCGGTCGCGAGCGATTCGATGTGGTCCGCGATGTCGAGTAGCGTGGTTCCGATCACGGTGTCCTCCTCGGGTCGGTCTCCGTCACTTCTCGACGCTCCGGTGCGCCGGTCGCGGTGCGCTCCGCGGACGCACTTACAGGTCCCCGTTGACGACGTCCGCGACGCGCTGCCGGTCGAACAGCCGTTCGGCTTCGGGAATCTCCGGGTACGGCCCCTCCTCGTAGCGGGGCCACGCGCCGAACGCGTCGGGGTAGAGCTGCTTCGCGGTCATCTCCAGCTGGAACAGATTCAGTATCGGCCCCTGATACCGAGCGCCCTGCGGGTGGACGCGGTCGTTCCGGACGGCCGCGACCTGCGACCCGACCGGGTCGTCCTCGAAGGCGGCCCGCCGCCCGGCCATGTCGGTTCCGGGCTCGAAGCCGCCGAGGTAGAGGATCACGTCGGGGTCGGCCTCGAGTATCGCCTCGAAGTCGACGACCGTGCCGGACTCGACGCTCCCCTCGAAAGCGTCTCGCGGCCCGAGCGGGCGCGTGTGCGACGTGAGGAACCCGGGGTTGCTCAGCGTGTACGCGTAGATCTCCTCGATGTCGGCGGCGGCGACCATGATGGCGGTGGGGCGCTCCGACTCCGGCGGGAGGTCGCTCTCGATCGTGGCGAGGAGCTCCTCGCGGACCGCGGCGAGCGCCTCGTAGCGCTCGCGCTCCCGGAACGCCTCGGCGACGAGTTCGAACTGCTCCCAGAGGCCGTAGTACCGGTAGCCGTCGGCCCACTCGCCGGTCGGCTCTTGATGGCGGTCCGAGAGCGAGTTGCCGAACCACGGGGAGACGCGCTCGGCGATCTCGTCGACGTCCTCGCGGCTCCACGCGTCCTGCTGCGTGATCCACGCGGGATCCGCGAGGTGGACGTCGCTGTCGAGCTCGTACAGCTTCTCCTTGTCGGGCTTCCACGAGGAGTAGAGCCCCGACCAGTCGAGCGAAACGCCGGGGAGTCGCTCGACGAACTGGTTCCAGAGCCCGTCGTAGTAGTCCGGCGCGTGCATCGCCGTGAGCCCGTCGCTCCGCCCGAGGGCGAACGCCATGTCGGCGTGGTGGGTGAGCCGCGTGAACACCGTCTCGGGGGGCGACTCGAACGTCACCTCTCCGGTCGGCGAGATGGACGCGGAGTAGCTCTCGTCGCCGGCGTCGTTCGCCTCCGTCGCGGAGCCGTCCGATTGCCCGCCGCTGGAGTCGGGATCGTCGCCGTCGGACCCGGTGGGGTCGGACTCGGCGTCGCCGCCGGTACAGCCGGCGAGCAGCCCCCCGAGGGCGACCGTGCCGCCGTACTTCGCGAACGCTCTCCGAGTCTCTCTCTGAGCTTTCTCGTCGCGCATGCTTTTAGGCTGGCCTAAACCAATGTAACCGTTCCGGTTTTAGGCCAGCCTAAAATAAAGTGGCGTCCCCCGCGCCGGTCCGAGTCACTCCTCGTGACGCGCGCGGATCGGCGTGACTCGCGGCCCGCGATCGGTGTCGACGACGTCGGCGTCGACGCGGAACACCTCGGAGAGCAGTTCCTCGGTGACCACCTCCTCGGGCGGGCCGCGCGCCCGGACCTCGCCGTCCTTGAGCGCGATCACGCGGTCGGCGAGCCGGGCGGCCTGCTCGATGTCGTGGAGGACGACGACGACCGTCACGTCGCTCTGGTCGCGGAGCGTCTCGATGATCTCCATCACCTCCATCTGGTGGTGCAGATCGAGGAACGTCGTCGGCTCGTCCAGGAGGAGCACGTCGGTGTCCTGCGCCAGCGCCATCGCGATCCACGCGAGCTGTTTCTGCCCGCCGCTCAGACTCCCCACCTCGCGGTCGCGCAGGTGCCCGCAGCCCGCCAGATCGATGGCGCGCTCGACGGCTCGCGCGTCCTCGCTTGTCGTCCGCTCGAAGAACCCGCGATGCGGGTAGCGGCCGTGGTAGACCAAGTCCTCGACGGTGATGCTGTCGGGCGACGCGCGCTCCTGCGAGAGCAGGCCGAGCCGCTTCGCGAGCGCCTTCGTGTCCATCGAGTGAACGTCGCGGCCGTCGAGCAGCACCGAGCCGTCCTCGGGCTCGATCTGGTTCGCGAGCCCCTTCAGGAGGGTGCTCTTCCCGGAGCCGTTCGGCCCGACGAGCGCCGTCACCGCCCCCGGCGCGGCCGCGATCGACTCGCCGTCGATCACCGGCTCCGGAGCCGTCGGGTAGCCCAACGCGAGGCCCTCGGCGTCGAGGTCGCTCGCGTCAGCCGCGCCGTCGGTCCCGCGGGGGCCGTTCGCACCCCCTGTCTCGGTCTCGCCGCTCGATTCGCCGGACTCCGTCGCGTTCGCGCGTTCGGTCGCCATTCAGATCTCACCCATGTTCTGCCGTCGCCGCATCAGGTACAGGAAGTACGGCCCGCCGACCAGTCCGGTGACGATCCCCACCGGGATCTGCGCGTCCGCGCCGGTGAGGACGCTCATCCCGAGGCGCGCGCCGACGTCGGCCCCGACCATCAGGGCCGGGCCGACGAACAGGCAGCCGACGATCACCCGCTTGTAGTCGCTACCGACGAGGTTCCGGACCACGTGGGGGACGATGAGGCCCACGAAGCTCACGATCCCCGCCACCGCGATGCTGGCGGCGGCCGCCAGCACGGCGACGCCGGAGAGCGCGAACCGCACCCGCTCGATGGACATCCCGAGCGACTTCGCCGTCTGCTCGCCGAGGAGGAGGAGGTTCAGCTGCCGCGAGCCGGCGAGCGACAGGACCACCGCCACGAGGGTCCACGGGAGCGCCATCCGGACCTGCTCCCAGTCGGTCCCCGTCAGCGAGCCGGTGGTCCACTGGATCGCCGACTGGACGACGCCGATGTCGTCGGCGAAGAAGAACAGGCCGGTCTGGAGGCTGTTGAACACGGTCCCGACGATGACGCCCGCGAGCACGAGCCGGACGGGGCTCGTCCCGTTCTTCCACGCGATGGCGTAGACGATCAGGAACGCGACCGAGCCGCCGAGCGCAGCGATCACCGGTAGGAACGCCGTGAGCCCGCCGAACACGACGAGCGTGAGGAGGATCATCAGCCCGGCACCCGAGGAGACGCCGAGGATGAACGGGCTCGCGAGCTCGTTTCGCGTCACCGCCTGGAAGATAGCGCCGGAGACGGCGAGGTTCGTGCCGACCACGACGGCGACGAGCACCCGCGGCAGGCGGATGTTCCAGACGACGAGCGTCTCGCGCGCGAGCGCCGGCAGCTCGCCGTGGAATCCCGTGACCGCCCGCATCAGCTCCTCGCCGAGGAGGAAGTTGAGGACCCACCGCGGGTCCAGCAGGACGGCCGGGTCGAGGACGGCCCGCCACGCCTGCCCGACCGTCATCGAGTACGCGCCGAAGCTCACCTGAACGAGCCCCGCGACGGCGACCACGGCGAGGCTCCCCGCGGCGACCGTCAGCAGTCGCGGGTCGAACAGCCACCCGAGCCGCCCGCCCGTCGACCGTCGAATCGGCGAGTCGCTGCCGACGGCGCGGCCCTCGTCGCTCGTCGCCGGTCCGCCGTCGGTCCGCGGCCCGCCGCGGCTCATCGATCTCCCCCGTCGCTCGCCGGGTCGCCGGCGCTCGGCCCCGACCCGTCGCCGGCCGCGTGCGCCGCGATCGCCCCGTCGTCCATCGCGTCGAGCAGCGCGTCCGGCCCGTGGGCGTCGACGATCGCGTCGGGGTCAAGGCGCTCGGCGAGCGCGCGCTGGCCGGCCGCGGCGCGGACCGCCTCGTCGTCCGCGCCGACGTACGAGGAGCGCGCGTCGTCGACCGCGGCCTCGCGGACGCGCGCGAACCGGTCCGAGTCCGGGTCGACCGGGCCGTCGGCGTGCTCCGCGTCGAACCACTCGACCCACCGGTCGCGCTCGGCCCACTCGTCGTCGAGTTCGGCCTCGCGGCGGACCCAGTCGACGCCGGCCGCGGCCTCGGGCCACCAGCCGTCGTCGATCCGCGCGTCGGCGACGACCCGCTTGCCGACCCGAGCGCCCCGGCCCGCCGCCGTGATCGCCTGCCGGTCCGCGTCCGAGGGAGAGGCGACGTACAGGCCGTCGACGGGGGTCGTCCCGTCGCGGTCGGCGTACTCTCGGTCGAAGTGTTCGTGCGTCTCGTCGCCGTGGTCGCGGACCGCGAACATCGCCTCGTCGTCGTCGAGGCCGCGGAGGTACTCCCCGTCGTAGCGCGTCGCCGCGACGACCCGCCGGGCGGTGACCGGCTCGCCCTCCTGCGGGGTGACGACGAACCGCGGTTCGTCGGCCTCGGGACGTCCGGCGGGTCCGCCGTCGTCGCCGGCCGCGCGCTCGACGGACTCGACGAGGTCGTCGACGACCGCGCACCCCGCCCGCTCCGCCTGCGCGCGAAACAGATCCGAGAGCGTCCCGACGTCGACGCCGGCCGGGAATCCGGGGTAGTTCTCCAGGTGCGCGCAGCGGGCGAGCGACGAGCGACCGCGGTCGAAGACGGCGACGTCGAGCCCGTCGCGCGCGGCGAACACCGCGGCGGCGCAGCCGGCCGGCCCGCAGCCGACCACGGCGACGTCGCGCTCGGCGGCGTCGCTCACTCCGCCCCTCCGGCGACGATGGAGGCGACCTCGCCGCGGTCGAACAGGCGCTCGTCCGCGGGGACGTCCGGGTAGTCGTCGCCGTGATCGTAGCCCGGCCACTCGCCGAACCGCTCGGGGAACAGCTGCTTCGCGGTCATCTCCAGCTGGAACAGGTTCATGATCGGCCCCTGGACCGGGTCGCCCGAGGGGTAGAGGCGGTCATTCGCTATCGCGGAGAGGTCGCCGGCGACCGGGTGGGCCGCCAGCTCCTCCCGGACCGCGCCCACGTCGTAGTAGGAGGCGATCCCGTACTGGTGGAGAATGACGTCGGGGTCGACCTCCAGCAGCTGCTCGTGGTCGTAGGCGGTCTCGTAGGTGACCTCCTCCGCGGCGAACGCGTCCGGCACGTCGAACGGGCGCACGTGCGCGTTCGCGAACCCCGGCACGTCGGTCCGCGAGGGGTAGTAGGTCCCCTCCATGTAGATGAGGGCCGCGACGGTCGGTCGCTCCTCGGTCGGCGGGAGGCCGCGTTCGATCGTCTCGACCAACTCCTCGCGGACCGCGTCGAGCGCGGCGAAGCGCTCCTCTTCTCGGAACGCGGCCGCGACCCGCTCGCCGATCTCCGGGAGTGCGTAGTACTCGTACCGCTCGCGGTACGCCTCGGGCGGCTGCGAGCGCCGGCGGCTGTAGATGTTCCCGAACCACGGCGCGATCGCGTCGCGGACCTCGTCGACGTCGTCCTCGCTCCACCCGTCGAAGGAGGCGAACAGGGAGGGGTCCGCGAGGTGGAGGTCGGAGTCCAGCTCGTAGAGGAGCTCGCGGTCGACGGAGATGCCGCCGCCCGAGCCGGAGTTGAGCTGCGCGAGTCCCTCGCGGTCGAAGGAGACGCCGTCGAGGTCGGCGTAGTAGGCGTCGAGCGTGTTCCCGCCCGCGTCGGCGTCGAAGCCGAACGAGTTGACCGCGTCGCCGTGGCCGAGCGCCACCGCGAGGTCGGCGTACAGCAGGCTGTACACCATGACGTCCTCCGGCACCGCGTCGAACTCGACCTCGCCGGCCGGAGCCATCTCGGCCGTGTACGAGCCGCCGGTCGACGAGTCGGTTCCGGAGCTCTCCGACGACGAACCGGTGCCGTCTCCCCCGCCGGAACCGGACTCGCTCGACGCCTCTTCCCTCCCGCTACATCCGGCGAGCAGTCCCGCGCCGGCGGCGGCCCCGCAGTACTTGACGGCCTCGCGTCGCGTGCCGGCGAGTCGGTCCGCGTCTGGGTCCATACGGTTTAGGCCACCCTAAAGGATTAAGTCGGTTTCGAATCTTAGGCCCACCTAATCTTTTGCTCGCGGTCGCGGCACGTGCGCTCGGAGGACGGAGACGACCGAACGGACGGCGAACCGGCGGGAGAGCGACGACCGGGCAGAGACGTCCCGAGACGACAGTTACAGCCGGCCGCCGATCGGCGTCGCCCGCAGATTTCATATCGCGCTATGCGATTTATTCCGCGCCGAACGCCCGAACGCCCTGGAACGAGTCGTCGGCGATGGCGGCGGCGATCCCTTCGATATCGGCGTCTCGGGGCACCTCGTGGGGATACTTCCGGCCGAAGTACCGGACGAGGTTCTCCACGTCGCGTTCGAGGAACTCCCGGGCGTTCTCGTGGTCGACGGGCACCGCCTGCGGCCAGTCGAATATGGTGACGCCGCTCTCGGCGACCGCGACGTTGTGCTCTGAGGCGTCGGCGTGGATCCAGCCGAGCTCGTGGGCGGTCGCGAGCTCGCGGAGGATCAGGTCGAGGACGCCCACCGCCTGCTCCGGGTCGAGCTTCGCGCGCGAGAGTTCGACGCCCGCGAACTTCTCCATCACGATGGCGTGGCGGTTGTGGTCGACCGGCCGGGGGACGGAGACGTCCGGGTACATCGCCTCCATCGCCTCGTACTCCCGTTCGGCCGCCTTGCGCGCCGTGTACAGCCACGAGACGTGGTCCCGGTCGGCGGTGTACTCGCGCTCCCGTTTCACCTCGCGGAAGTTGGTGTACCCCTCGCGGTGGTACTTGAGGGCGAGCGGCCGGAACGACTGGGCCTCGTACACGTCGCCCTCCTTGCCGAGCCCGAGCGGGGACCCCACCCCGTCGATGGTCTCCCGCTCCGAGAACGTCCGGAGCGCTAAGGCGTCGTACCCCTCGAAGGTGAGCTGGTACCCCTCGTACTGGATCGTCTTCCGCTCGATCAGCTCGCGGTCGAGGCAGCGGTCGATGCGGTAGTCGACCTCCTCGCGCGTCAGGTCGGCGTAGTCCGGGAGCTTGTCGCGGCGTACCCACTCCGAGAAGCGCATCCCCTGCTCGACGCCCGAGAGGAGGTAGAAGTCCTCGGGGTCGAGCTCAGCCATGTCGCCGGCGACGTTTCGCACCATACGCGCCCCTACTCCGGCGATTCCTAAAAGGGACGCGCGTTCGACGGGAGCGCACGTATAGCGTATATCGCGATAGCAAATCTCGTCCGGGCAGGCCGCGGAGCCGAACGCAACCGCTTTCGGAGCGGCGGTCGATTGGGCGGACATGAGCGCGCCCGCGGTCGACTGGCGGCTGATCCGCGAGGAGGCCCGCCCCGGACCGAAACAGATGGCGTTGGACGAGGTCGCCGCCGAGACCGCCGCGGCGGGGGGCCCGGCCACGCTCCGAACCTACCGCTGGGAGCCGAGCTGTCTCACCCTCGGTCGCCATCAGGAGCCGGCGACCGTCGACTGGGGCTTCTGCGAGCGAGAGGGGATCGAGGTGTCGCGCCGACAGACGGGCGGGGGCGGCATCTACCACGACGGAGCGGGGGACATCGCCTACTCGATCGCGGTCCCCGCGGAGACGGTCCCCGGCGAACTGCTCGATTGTTACCACCTGCTGTGCGAGCCGGTCCTCGACGCCTTCGACCGGCTCGGGATCGACGCGGACTACGTCGACGAGCCGATGCCGGAGCTACACCGCCCCGCCTGTTACCTCCGCGAGCTCCACCCGGCGCACGACGTGGTCGCGGCGGGACCGAGCGGCGGCGAGCGGACCGGCCCGCGGAAGATCGCCGGCAACGCGCAGTACCGCAAGCGGGAGGCGGTGATCCAGCACGGCTCGCTGACGTTCTCGGTCGACGCGGCGCGGCATCTCGGCGTCTTCGCCGACCCGCCGGTGACGGCCGACGAGTTCCGCGAGCGCGTCGTCGGGATGGACGACCTCGTCGACGTCGACCGCGCGGACGCGGTGGCGACCGTCGAGGCGGCGCTCGCCGACTGGGCGGGCGCGGCCGCCGGATCGACCGTCGACGCGGACGGCTCGTGGACAGACGCGGAGCTGGAGCGGGCCGAGGAGCTCGTCGCGGAGAAGTACCGGAACGAAGAGTGGATCCGGAGCCGGCCCGGCGGCGGCGCGTGACGGCGGGGAAGGCCGCGCGCGGCCGCCGGCCGACCGGTTCCGAAGAGGCTTTTCCGACCGCCCCCGTGTGAAGGGTATGAGTCTCAAGGTCGGCGCGCACGTCTCCATCGCCGGGGGCGTGGACAACGCCGTGGCGAACCAGATCGAGGTCGGCGGTAACTGCGGACAGATCTTCACCCACTCCCCGCAGGTGTGGCAGGACCCGGGCATCGGCGACGAGGAGGCCGAGCGGTTCCGCGAGGGCACCGAGCGCGACTTGGAGGGGCCGTGGGTGATCCACACCTCCTACCTCGTGAACCTCTGCACGCCGAAGGAGGGGCTCCGCGAGAAGTCGCTCGACTCGATGCAGAAGGAGGTCGACGCCGCGGAGAAGCTGGGGGTCCCGTACGTGAACGTCCACCTCGGCGCGCACACGGGGGCCGGCGTCGAGGGCGGCCTCGACAACGCCGCGTCGGTGATCGACGACATCGACGTGCCCGACGGCGTCACGATCCTGATCGAGAGCGACGCGGGCGCGGGGACGAAGCTCGGCGGGGAGTTCGAGCACCTCGCGGGGGTCATCGACCGCACCGACACCGACATCGACGTCTGCGTCGACACCGCGCACGCGTTCGCGGCGGGCTACGACCTCTCGACGCCCGAGGCAGTCGACCAGACGGTCGGGGAGTTCGACGACGTGGTCGGCCTCGAACACCTGGAGTACGTCCACCTCAACGACTCGAAACACGAGTGCGGCACCAACAAGGACGAGCACGCCCACATCGGCGAGGGCCACATCGGCGAGGCGGGGATGGAGCGGTTCCTCAACCACCCCGACCTCGCGGACGTGCCGCTCGCCTTGGAGACGCCGACCGAAGGCGGGAAGAGCTTCGCGTGGAACATCGACCGAGTGCGCGAGCTCCGCCGCGACTGAGCGGCGTCGTCCGCGCCGACGCCGCCCGTCCGACGCGGTTTTAAGTCGTCTCGCGGCCGATCCACTGACATGTCCACCACGAGAGCGCTGCTCGTCGGCCGCCGCCGCGGCCGCGCGGTCGGACTGGTGGTCGGGTTCGCCGGGGTCGTGGCGCTCGCGCTCGTCGCCGCGTTCGTCGCCGAGTCGGCCGGCGCGACGGCGGCGGCGGCGCTGACCGACCGGCTCCTCCCGCTGCTGGTGTTCTACGCGCCCGGGCCGCTGGCCGCCGCCGGGGCGTACGCTCGCTGCGGGGGGCCGGCCTGTCTGACGGTCGGCGTCGTGCCGGCGGTCGTCCTCGGCGGGTTCGTCCTCCTCGGGACGGTCGTCGGCGTCCCCGGCGTCAACGGCGGAAATCCGGCGCTCGGCGACGTGACGGTGAGTTTCGCCGCGATCGGGCAGACCAGCGCGTTCGTCGGCTACTGCGCCGGCGTGACCGCCGTCCTCGTCGTCGACGTGCTGGGATTCGGCGGCGACGGGGGAGACGAGACGGACGGCGGCGAGGGAGACGCCGACGAGGAGTGAGTCGGATCGCGGGTCGGCCCGCGGTCGATCTCCGGACGTTTATTTTCGCCCGCACCGAATCGGAGGCGTGCGACGCTTCTCCGCCGAGTACCTCGAACACACCCGCCGCGGGATGTGGGAGGACGACCGCGACGCGCTCGGGGAGCTGAACCTGCCGAGCCGCGAGCGCGTCCTCGACGTCGGCTGCGGCACCGGAGAGCTGACTCGCGTCCTAGCCGCGGAGACGGACGCGACCGTGATCGGGGTCGACGCCGACTCGGAGCTCCTCTCGGTCGCCCGCGGGGAGGAGCGCGGGGCGGGGGCCGGCCCGCAGATCGGCTACCTCGCCGGCGACGCGACCCGCCTTCCCGTGGCGGACGGCGCGGTCGACCTGGCGGTCTGTCAGGCGCTGCTGATCAACCTCCCTGACCCGACCGCGGCGGTCCGGGAACTCGCCCGGGTCTCCTCCGACCTCGTCGCCGCGGTCGAGCCGGACAACGCCGACGTGCGGGTGGCCTCGACCGTCGACGCCGAGGAGCGACTGGAGCGCGAGGCCCGCGAGGCGTACGTCGCGGGGGTGGAGACGGACGTGGCGCTCGGCGACCGCGTGCGCGACGCGTTCGACGCGGCGGGACTCGTCGACGTGCGCACCCGGCGCTACGTCCACGAGAAGCGCACCGAGCCGCCGTACGCCGAGGCCGCGCTGCGGTCGGCGGCGCGGAAGGCCTCCGGCGCGGGGCTGGCCGACCACCGTGACGAGCTGGTGGCCGCGACCTCCGAGGACGCGTACGACGACCTCCGCGGGCGCTGGCGCGAGATGGGCCGAGAGGTCGTCGACGCCATCGGCGCGGGCGAGTACGAGCGCGTGGAGTACGTCCCGTTCGACGTGACCGTGGGCCGAGTGGCCGGCGGCGACTGACGCGGCGGCGTTCCAGTTTCACTTCCGTCCCGGGCGCGTGGCTCACGATTTTCTTTCGGGTGACCCACCGGACAGTATGGACGACAGGATCCGTCGCCACGCCCGCGTGCTCGTCGACCACTGCACCGACGTCGCCCCCGAGGACGACGTGGAGATCCGCGCGCCGACCGCCGCCGAGGACCTCGTCGTGGCGCTGTACGAGGCGCTCGGCCGCCGCGGTGCGCGCGCGACGACCCTGTGGCGGAACCCCCGCGCGACCCGGGCGTACGCCCGCGAGATGGACCCCGACGACTACCGGCCGAAGGAACACCGCGTCGCCGCCCTCGCGGAGACGGACGTCGTGATCCTGATAAAGGGCGCGCGCAACGCCGCCCAGACGAGCGACGTCGACGCGGCGGTGGGACGGGCCGCGAGCCGCGCGAAGGAGCCGCTGCTCCGGGAGCGGCTCGACTCGCGGTGGGTGATCACGCAGCACCCGACGCCCGCAGACGCGCAGCGCGCCGACCTGAGCACGGCCGCGTGGCGCTCGCTCGTGTACGACGCCGTCGACCGCGACTGGGCCGCGATGCGGGAGCGACAGGCGTTCGTCGCCGACCGGCTCGCGGACGCCAACGAGGTCAGGGTGGTCGCGGGCGACGACACGGGCCTCCGGCTCGACGTGGCGGAGATGGACGCGTACAACGACGCCGGTCGGGAGAACATGCCCGGCGGCGAGGTCGCGACCGCGCCGGCGGTCGACGGCGTCGAAGGAGAGATCCGATTCGATCGCCCGTTGCGGCGCGGCGGTCGAGAGGTCGAGGGGATCCGCCTCGCGTTCGCGGAGGGGCGAGTCGTCGACTCCGAGGCCGAGCGCGGCACGGACGCGCTCGACTCCCTGCTCGAGACGGACGAGGGGGCCCGCCGCGTCGGCGAGCTCGGGATCGGCACCAACGAGGGCGTCGACCGCGTCACCGGGAACGTCCTGTTCGACGAGAAGGCGGCGGGCACCGTCCACGTCGCGCTCGGCGACGCCCTCTCGGAGTGCGTCCCCGAGGGGCGGACGGGAAACGAGAGCGCGGTCCACGCCGACCTGATCCGCGACGTGAGCCCGGACGCGCGGATCGCGTTCGACGGGGAGACGGTCTACCGGGACGGGGAGTTCCTGATCGGCGACGGGGGCGACTGATCGTGTGGAGGACGACCGAGCGACGCGGCGACGCGAACCCGGCGAGGCGGCGTCAGATCATGTCGCCGCGGACGGACGTGCCCTCCTGATCGGCCCGCTCCCGCTTCAGCACGTCGGCGGCCTCGTTCGCGGCGCGCTCGTCGGCCCCGAGCATCCCGAGCGCGGCGGGCAGCGTCGGCATCGCGAGGTCGGCCGCGCGGAGCCGCTCGAACGCCTCCTCGTCGCGGGTGCCGTCCACCCACAGACAGACCCCGCGGGGGTCGAGCACCTCCTCGTAGGCGTCCCGGGCGAGCGCCCCCTTCAGGCGCTGGCGCACGTTGTCCTCGAAGCCCGCGTTACACACTTCGAGGTGAATCGGTTCGTCGTCGCCGGACTGCGTCCGGCTGCCAGAGGGACTGCGTCCCTTGCTGTCCTCAACCAGCTCGGCCGCGAGGCACTTCTCCGGGGCCGCGTACCCGTTGTCACTCGTTCGCACGCGATCAGGGTGCGCCTCGGCCCACTCCGCGTCGATCGTGGTGCCGACACCTTTCACGCCGTACTCGGCCTCGAACTCGGCGGCCGCGTCGGCGTCGCCGCCCATGATCACGTCCTTCGTCAGGTAGACGTCGAGCCGGTCGACCGGGTCGAGCCCGAGCGCGACGTCGCCGAACGCCCACACCTCGCGGACGGGCACCGGCATCGGCTCGCTCGCGACGCGGTCGACGAGCGATTCCAGGCGGTCGACGGCCCGTGCGCGTTCCATTGCCGACGGGTACGCGGCGGGCGGGCAAACCGGTTACGCTCGGCGGGGCCGCCGCGCCGGTCAGACCTCGTCGATCCGCGCCGCCACGTCGTCCCAGTGGCCGCCCTTCCAGAACCACTGGCCGCAGTCCGCACAGCGCCACCCCGGCCGCTCCGCGCCGACGTCGTCGGGGACGTAGTCGGGGCGGTCGGCCGGACCGCCGCCGACTTCGGGGGAGTCGGCGCGCTCGACGGGGCCGTTACACGAGCCGCACCGCGTCGGCTCGGCGGCGAGTTCGACGGGGAACCCGGCCGCGGCGAACTCGCGGAGCTGGTCGATCACGTCGCGCTCGGTGAGGAGGACGGCGTCGACCGCGGGGTCGCCGCGGGGGGCCCGGTCCGCGAGGTCGCGGTCGCGGGTGAGGAGGACGCGGTCCTCGGCGGCGGCGAGCTCGCGGAGCCGGTCGTCGGCCTCGATCCCGCGGTCGAGCGCGTAGGCGGCGTCGTAGCCGCAGATCCGGAGGTAGGTGGCGAGTTTCCCGCACATCACGTCGAGGAGGACCGGCGGGCGGTCGCCGGCCGGCGGCTCCGCGGCGTCGCGCTTCTCGCCCCCCGTCACGAGAGGAACGACCGCAGCCCGTCGAGCGAGCGCGCGTTGAGCACGTCCGCGGTCTCGGCCCACCCCCGCCGCGCGGTGTGGATCCCGTACCGGGCGTTGTCGAGCTCGCGGGGCGCGTGCGCGTCGGTGTTGACCGCGATCGTCGCGCCCGCCTCGACCGCGGCCCGGACGAACTCCCCGTCGGCGTCGAGTCGGGCGGGGTTCGCGTTCACCTCGATCGCGGTCCCGGACGCGGCGGCCGCCTCGGCGACCGCCTCGACGTCCGGGTCGAGCCCCGGTCGCCCGTTGATGAGGCGACCGGTCGGGTGGCCGAGGACGTCGACGTGCGGGTGTTCGACCGCCCGGACCAGCCGCTCGGTGGCCGCGTCGCCGTCCTGCCCGAGCGCCGCGTGCGGGGACGCGACGACCAGATCGAGGGCGGCGAGGGTCTCGTCGTCGGTCGAGAGGCCGCCGTCGGCGTCGACGTTGGCCTCGATCCCGTGGAGGATCGGGACGTCGACCTCGTCGGCCGCCTCGGCGATCGCCGCGGCCTGCTCCTCGACGGCCGCCTCGTCGAGGCCGACCCCGCCGACCATCCCGGGCCCCGTCGCGTGGTCGGTGACGACGTGGTAGTCGTAGCCGCGCTCCGCGGCCGCGGCGGCCATCTCGGCGATCGAGAAGCCGCCGTCGGACCAGTCGGTGTGGGTGTGGAGGTCGCCGCGGAGGTCGCCCGGCTCGACGAGCGACGGGAGCCGCCCCTCGGCGGCGGCCGCGACCTCGCCGCGGTCCTCGCGCAGCTCGGGCGGGACCGGGTCCATGTCGAGCGCGCGGTAGACCCCGTCCTCGCTCTCGCCCGCGACGCGCTCGCCGACGCGGGTCGAGTCGGGCTCCGCGGCGTCGCCGCCCTCGCCGTCGTCGGCCTCGTCTTCGGGTTCGGCGTCTCCGGAGGGCTCCTCGTCGACGTCTCTCACGTCGAAGAGGCCGTACTCGTTCAGCTTGAGGTCGCGGTCGATCGCCCGATTGCGGACGGCGACGTTGTGCGCGCGCGACCCCGTGAAGTACTGGAGCGCGGCCCCGAACTCGTCGGGGTCGACGATCCGGAGGTCGACGCGCGTGCCGTCCGCGCGGACGCTCGCCTTTCCGGTCCCCGCCTCGATGGTCGCGTCCGCGGCGGGCCAGTCGGTGAACGCCTCGACGATCGGCTCGCGCGCCTCGCTGGCGACGAGGAGGTCGATATCGCCGATCGTCGCCCTCCACCGCCGGATCGACCCGCAGACCTCGACGGACTCGACGGCGTCGCGGTCGGCGAGGTACGCGAGCGCGTCGTCCGCGACCGGGCGGGCGTCGCCGAGGCGAGTCCGCTCGCGGGACTCCCGCGCGAACGGGATGTTGTCTAAGATGTTCTCCTCGGTCTTGGCCCCGAACCCGGACACCGTCTGGATCTCGCCCGCCTCCGCGGCGGCCTCCAGCTCGTCTAAGTCGGTGACGCCGAGCGCGTCGTACAGCGAGCCGACCGTCTTGGGGCCGACCCCTTCGACCGCGGTTAGCCCGGCCATGTCGACCGGGAGCTCCTCGCGGAGCCCGGTCAGCTCCTCCATGTCGCCGGTCTCGACGTACTCGACGATCTTCGCGGCGATAGCGTCGCCGACGCGATCGATCTCGGCGACCGCGTCCTCGCCTTCGGCCGCGAGCCCCTCGATCGGCGCGGGGTGGTCGCGGACGTTCTCGGCCGCCCGTCGGTAGGCGGTCGGCTTGTACTCGACGCCCGTCGCCTCGAGGAGGTCGGCGAACTCCTCCAGCCGCGTCGCGACCTCGTCGTTCCGGCTCATCGGGGACAGTTCGGCGGCGTCCCACTTATACCGCGTGGCGGACGACCGCCCGACGGGCCGCGGCGGCTCGCCGGCCGCTTATTCCGTCGGAGACCGTACCCGCGTCCATGTCGACCGACGACGCGAACGGCGACCGCGACGAGCGCAACGTCCTCGGCGGCGAGTTGGCCCCCTGCGGCCACGAGCCGACCACCGGCTACCTCCGCGACGGCCGCTGCCGCGACGTCGACGGCGACGCCGGCGAGCATACCCTATGTGCGGTCGTCACGGCCGAGTTCCTCCGATACAGCCGCGACCGCGGCAACGACCTGATCACGCCGCGCCCCGAGTTCGACTTCCCCGGGCTGACGCCGGGCGACCGCTGGTGTCTCTGCGTCGGTCGGTGGCTGGAGGCCGCCGAGGCGGGCGTCGCCCCGCCGGTCGTCCTCGAAGCCACGAACGAGTCGGTGCTGCGGTCCGTCGACGCCGACCGACTCCGCGAGCACGAGTTCGACCCGGAGGCGTTCGACCCCGAACGCCTGGACTGAGCCCCGAGCGCGGACCGGGGCTCGACGCGCCGCCTCACTCGGTCAGCCAGAGCCCGGCGGCTCCGACCGCCGCCACCCCCATCGAGCCGGCAAGCAGGGCGAACGCCGGGCGGAACCCGACCGCGTCGGCGATGACGCCGACCGCGGCGGGCGCGAGCGCGCCGCCGCCCATGAGGAGGGTCCGGACGACGCCGAGGCCGCCGCCGGCGAGCCTGTCGGGGAGGGCCTCGACGAGGTACGCGCCGCGGACCGGGCGGAACCCGTGGGACCCGAGCCCCAGCGCAACGACGAGGACGCCGAGGGGAATCGCGCCGGCCCCCGCGAGCGCGACGAGGCCCGCGAGGGCCGCCGTCGCGAGTCCCAGCGCGGCGACCATGACCGGGAAGCGGCCGAGCCGGTCGGAGAGATCCCCGGAGACGAGTTGGACGAACGTGACCGCGAACAGCGCGGAGTACAGCAGGCTCGCGGTCGACACGGGGAGCGCGGCCGCCTCCGAGAGGTACAGGGGGAGGAACGCGACCGTCCCGTTGTACGCGAACGAGAAGGCGACGGTCACCAGCACGAACGCCGTGAACCGCGGCTTCCGGAACAGCCGGAGGTACGCCGCCGCGCCGGGGCTCTCGTCCCCGTCTGTCGGGGCGGTCGCCGCGGGCGACCCGGAGAGCCGCAGCGCCGTGGCGACCGCGAGCCCGACCGCGAGGACGCCGGTGAGCAGGAACGGCGCTCGCCAGTCCGCGCCCGGCAGCCGGGCGAGGACGACCGCGAGCGCGGGCGGGGCGGAGAGGACCGCGGCGACGACCGCGGGCGCGGCGACTCCCCCCATCGCCCCGAGCGTGTCGTGCGCGCCGAGCATCCGCCCGGTTCGGGCGGGGTAGACGCGGGCGATCAGCCGCACGGAGACCGTCTTGTGGACGCCCGTGCCCGCGCCGATGACGAGCATCGCGGCGACGAGAACGGCGAAGGGGGCGTCGACGACGACCGCGAGCGACCCCGCGCCGGCGACGAGCGCGCCCGCGACGATCACCCGCACCGGGCCGACGCGGTCGGCGACCGCGCCGCTCGGGAACTGTAACAGCGCGTAGACGATCATGAAGCCGGTGAACGCGGTCCCGACGGTGGCGTTGCTCACGCCGTACGCGCCCCGGATCGACTCGAACAGCGGCGGGAAGAGGTAGCGGACGAATTTCCCGAGGAACCAGACGAGCGAGACGAGGACCAGGGCGTCGTACTCGCCGATCCGGTCGCGGTTCATCGACTCGTCGTTGCGGAGTCACTGAATTAAAAGGGCGGAAGGCGGCAGGAGTCGGGTCGGCGGGTCGACGCGGCCGGATTCGACGGTCTCGGGGCGAGCCGTTCAGAACGGGCCCTTGCCGCCGCCCATCATGTCGCCGAGGCCGCCGCCCTCGCCGCCCATCTTCTTCATCATGCGCTGCATGTCGCCGTCGCCCATCCCCTGGAACTGGCTGATCGTCTGCTCCATCATCGAGTGCTGTTCGAGCAGCTGCTGGACCGTCTCCTCGTCGGTGCCGGAGCCGCGGGCGATCCGTTCCGTGCGCGACTGACCGACGACGCGCGGGTTCTCTAACTCCTCCTCGGTCATCGAGTCCATGATGCGCTCGAACCGGCGCATCCGGTCTTGGGTGACGTCCATCGCGTCGTCCGGGAGCTCGTCCATCATCCCGCCGCCGAGCCCGGGGATCATGTCCATCACCTGGTCGAGCGGTCCCATCTTGTTCATCGCGTCCATCTGCCGTTTCATGTCATTCAGGGTGAAGTCGCCCTGAAGCATGTCCTCGGGGTCCCAGTCCTCGTCCTCCTCCTGGGTCTCCTGCATCGCGCGCTCGACGCGCTCGGAGAGCTGCTTCAGGTCGCCCATCCCGAGCAGCCGGGAGATGAACCCCGACGGCTCGAACCGCTCGATGTCTTGGACGGTCTCGCCGGTGCCGAGGAAGGCGATCGAGGAGTCGGTCTCGTTGACCGCGGTCAGCGCGCCCCCGCCTTTCGCGGTCCCGTCGAGCTTGGTGATGACGACGCCCTCGATGCCGATCGACTCCTCGAACTGGCGGGCCTGTTCCTTCGCGCCCTGCCCGATCGCCGCGTCGAGGACGAGCAGCGAGCGGTCGGGGTCGACGACGCCCTCGATCTCCTCGATCTCCGCGATGAGGTCGTCTTCGAGCGCGTGCCGGCCAGCCGTGTCGACGATGTGGACGTCGGCGTCGGCCGTCTCTTCGAGCCCCGTCCGCGCGATGTCGACCGGGTCGTCGTTGTCCGGGTTCCCGTAGAAGTCGACCTCCGCGCGCTCGCACATCTGCTTCGCCTGATCGTACGCGCCGGGGCGGAAGGTGTCGGTCTGAACGACCGCGGGGCGGAGCCCCTTCTTCGAGAACCACCACGCCATCTTCGCCGCGGAGGTCGTCTTCCCCGACCCCTGGAGGCCGGCGAGGAGGATCGTCTGGTTCTCGAGGGGGAGCCGGGTCGAGTCGCCGACCAGCTCGACCATCTCCTCGTAGACGATCTTGAGGACGTGGTCCTTCGCCGTGGTGCCGCCCGGCGGCTCCTCTTCGAGCGCGCGGGACTTGATCGAGTCCGACAGCTCCATGACGAGGGAGACGTCGACGTCGGCGGACAGCAGGGAGCGCTGGATCTCCTTGACGATCTCCTCGACGTCGCTCTCGGAGAGTCGGGACTTCCCCTGGAGCTTGTCGAGGCTGCTCCGCAGGGACGTGCCGAGGTCGTCGAGTACCATTTGCCGGAGCTAGGCGGGCGACGGGCTAAAGCTTTGTTCGTCGGCGGGCACGGCGACGCGTCCCGGACCGGACGGGCTCAGTCGTCGACGAGCCGCGCGCCCGCGGCGTCAACCCGACAGACCTCCGGGTCGTAGCCCGCGTCGGAGAGGCCGGTGTCGAGCGCGAACGCCGTGCGACCGAGCATCGCCATCGCGGCCTCGCCGCCGGCGGCCTCGACGGCGGCGATCGCCTCCGCGACCTCGGGGACGAGGAGGTCCGCCTCGCAGGCGAACGTCCGGGCCGCGTTCATCAGCGTCGGGAGCCGCGGGTCCGCGCGGAGCCGGTCGAGGGCGTCCTCGCCGGCGGCGGAGAGGGTCGCCGTGTCGCCGCCGAGGACGCGCTCCGTCGACAGCTCGCCGAACGTGACGTACTCGACGCGCGCGGTCGCCGGCACGCCGTCGAGTTCGCCGACGCCCGGCGCGCCGGGTTCGAGCCGGATTGGAATCCCACCGCGCGCCTGCGCGACCACGTCGCCGAGGCCGGTCCCGCGGCCGACCTCCGCGGCGTGCGCGATCCGGACGAGCTCGTTCTCGGAGCGCCCCCGGCCGAACGCGTCGTTCGCGGCGAGCGCGGTCCCAAGCGCGGCCGCGCCGGAGACGCCGAAGCCGGCCCCGATCGGGAGGTCGGTCTCGACCGCGACGTCGGCGGCGACGCCCAGTTCGGCGAGCACGTCGTCGACCGCGCCGATCGACCCCGGCTCGCCGTCGATGGTCGTCACCCCGGCGTCGGCGTCCGCCGTCGCCGCCTCTGTGCCACTCGTCGCCGACCCTCCGTCGCCGGCCGCGGTCTCACCGGCGTCGACGGCCAACACCCGGACGGCCACCCCGTCGGTGAGCGTCACGCCCGCGCCGCGCGACCCGGCGACCGCCGGATCGTCGTCGGGGTGCGCGCTGAAGAGGGCGGTGACGTGACCCGGGACGAACGCGGTCGCCCGCTGGCTGCTCATGTGGCCGCCGACGAGCGGGCCGCGATTAACGGTTGTTATCCGGGCCGAAGCGGCCCCAATCGGCGCGCGACGACATCGACACCGCAGGCATAAGTACCGGCCGGGCGAACTCGGGCCGTATGCGAAGCCAGCTGCGCCCCGTCCTCGCCGCCGTGCTCGCGTTGGTCTTTCCGGGGCTCGGGCACCTCACGCTGCGCCGGTGGGGTCGGGCGCTGCTGTGGCACCTGACCGTCGTCGGCGGGGGGATCGCGCTGTTCGCGCTGTACGACGTCGAGCCGGTCAACCCCCTCGCCGACCCCGCGGCAGTATCGGCCGCGGTCCCCAGCGACGTGGCGCTGCCGATCGTGGTGTTGACCGTGCTGTCGGCAGTCGACGCGTACCTCGTCGGACGGGCGGACGTCGCGGAGCGCGAGCGGGTCGACGCCGCCGCGGAGGCGATGCGGCGTCGCACCGCGAGCGCGGACGGCAACGAGGGGCCGGGGACCGGCCCATCCCCGCCGTCCGCGGCGGGCGATGCGGGGGAGAGCCTCGACGTGACCTGCCCCAACTGCGGTCGGGAGACCGACGCCGACCTCGACTTCTGTCACTGGTGTACCGAGCCACTCCCGTGGGCGGAGCCCGACGGCCGGTAACGCGGACAACTCGACCGGTATCGGGAGACTGATTGCTCGGCCGTCCCGCGTGCCGATCGACAGATGACGGGTGACGCAGTGACGGGTGACCGCCGATGACCGGCGGGGCACCGACCGGGCTCATCGGGCTCGTCGCCGTCGTCGGCGGGGCTGTCCTCGCCGCGTTCGCGGTGCTCCTGCCCGCGTGCGTCGGCCGAGCGCGGATCCGGAGCGTCCTCGGGGACCAGGACCTGCTCCGCGACCGCGCGGTCGGGGCGGCCCCGTACGTCGGGGGGCTCGCGCTCGTGCTCGCCGTCAACAAGGGGTTCATCCGGCGCATCGAGGCGTTCTCCTTCGAGTACGGCTACCGTGCGACGACGGCTATCTACGCGGTCGAGGGCGACCTCGTGGCCGCGGTCCAGGACGCGATCCCGCGGTGGGCGGTATACTACTTCGGCCCGGCCTACGTCGTCGGCTACGTCGTGTTGCTCGCGTTCCCGGTCGCGGCGTACGCGTTTGCCGAGCGGCTGCGGCCCCTGAAGCGGCTGATCGCTGCGTACGCGGTGAACTACGCGGTCGCGATCGGCTGTTACGCCGGGGTCGTCGCGTACGGGCCGCGGAACTACCCGAATGTCGCGGGCGCGGACCCGAGCGCGGCGAGCGTCGAGCCGCTGCTCTTGGACTGGTTCGGCGGGGTGACGGCGCTCACCTCGCAGGTGAACGCCGCGACGAACGTCTTCCCCTCGCTCCACACCGCGCTGTCGGTGACGGTGGCGTTCGCGGCGGTGACGACTCACGGGGAGTTCCCGCGGTGGACTCCGGTGGCCGCGTTCCTCGCGGGGAGCATCGTCGTAGCGACGGTGTTCCTCGGGATCCACTGGGTGACGGACGTCGTCGCGGGGGCCCTGCTGGCCGCGGGCAGCGTCGCGGCCGCGGACCGGATCGTCGGCTGAGCGGCGGCCGAATCGCTCCACTACGGTCAAGTCGAGCAGTCCGGTAGTTTCTCATCGGTGATAACTGAGGGCTAACTATGATATGACCCCGCCGCGAGTGTCGAGGTACGGACGCGAACGACGGACGGAACCATGAGTCTGAATCCACGACGATACGACGTACGAGAGCTGCGCCGGATCGCGGACGCCCCGCGAGACGGTGCGGACGGAGCGCCTCGGGAGCGGGCGCTCCGGCGGCCGAACCGGAACCGGGCCGAGCAGGCGGCGCGCTCGGCCGCGTTCACGGAACTGCTCCAGCGTCAGCGTGGTGCGCGGCACGACGGCGAAGACCCGGCAGATCGACCGTACCTGACGGCGATTCCCGCTTCGCCCGCGGCGGAACGCGAGATCGGCAAGTGGCTCGGCTACCTCGTCGACGTCGGCGGCCGCGTGCGGAGCCGGGACGCGCTGTCCTATTACGGCGAGGTCGACTGGGTCGGCGACGACGCAGTCGCGGCGCTGACGCGCCGCCTGGAGGGGTTCGACGCCCCGACGCGGGACCGGCCGTTCACCCCCGCGGACCACCGGATCAGCCTCGTCTCCATCGTCCGGATCGCTTCGTGTGCGAGTGACCAATGAGCGACGACGAATCCACGGACATCAACGAATCGGACGAATCGGCAGCGGTCGGCGTGAAACTGGGCAGCACCCGAACGGTGCTCGACATCCCCGACGGACGGGGAGGCCGCGAGCGCCACTCAGTGCTGACCTGCCTGGCGACCTACGAGGACGCCATCACCGGCGAGGAGAAGGTGCTGTTCGGCGAGGAGGCCGCGGTCGAGTACCCCGACCGCGTGCGCTTCATGCTGCGCTCGGGACTCCCCGAGGACGACGACAGCGTCGCCGACGCGGAGCGCTTCTTCGAGGCGGTCGTCGACGCGCACGACGTGCCCGAGGACAGCGCGGTCGTCTACGCGGTGCCGACCATCGACAACGAGGCGGGCGTCGAGAACCTCAAGTCGGTGATCGAGGGCTCCTCCATCGGTCAGGTCGAGACGCGGAGCTACCCCGAGTCGCTGTGCGGGGCGATCCCCGCCTACGGCGACGGGCTCGACGCGATCGACGAGGTGTTCGTCTCGGTGAACCTCGGCTCGACGACGATGGAGGCGTGCGCCTACCGGCGCGGCGAGCAGCTCTCGCCGTTCTCGACCGGCTCTGTGACGGGCAACGAGGTCGACCGCCGGATCGTCGCCGCCGTCGAGGAGGAAACGCAGGGACGGGTCCACATCGACCGGACGACCGCCCGGGAGTACAAAGAGCAGCACGGCGACGTGTACGACTTCGAGCCGTTCACCGACGTGGTCCAGCAGCCGGGCGGCGGAAGCCACGAGTTCACCGTCGACCGCGGCGTTCAGGAGCCGATCGACCGGTACATCGACGAGGCGGTCGACACGGTCGCCAACGAGTTCCTCCCCGAGCTCGCAAACGACCACATGAAGCCCTACCAGCTGGCGCTCGGCCGCCCCATCGCCGCCACCGGCGGTATGGCGTGTATTCCCGGGCTCACCGAGGAGTTCGAGAAGCGCCTCAGCGAGGAGCTCGACCGCGACATCGAGATTGTCTCGCCCGAGGAGCCCGCAGTCGCGGCCGCAGACGGCGCGGCGCGGATCGCGGCGCGACTGGTCTGAGCGACGAGCGAGCGGAGCGGTTTCTCGATTTTTTCGAGCCCCGCAGCGGCGCGTCACGCGAGACCGAGTATGGTCGGTGGCGCGTGCCTGCGGGGCCGCCTCGCGACTGGGGCTACGGAGTCGTTCACGCCTGATTTCTAGTGGACCACGTATTGTCGAGGGGTTGGGACTTTGGCGGTGTTCGCCGTCGATCCGCGGTCGGTTATACGTCGAAGAGCCGCTCGGCGTCCTCGGCCTGCCGGCGGTAGATACCGCGCCCCTTCAGCCGCGGCACCTCGTGTCGGTGGAGCTGCTCCGCCGCGGTGTCGTACACGAGTGGGAACACGTTCGTCCGGCGCTCCGCGACCGTGAAGCCGGACATCGCCTCGATCAGCGACGCGTCGGGGTCCGGAGCCGCGAACGTCACGTACCCGATCAGCGTCGGGGACGCGCCGCCGTCGGCGCGCCCGGGTTCGGCGTCGACGCTGCCGGCGAGAACGTCGCGGAACGCCGCCGCGGTGTCGCGGAGCGCCGGCGCGTCGAACCCCTCGGCGTCGACGAGCGTCGCCAGCGCTACGACCGCGCCGAGCGACTCGTCCGTCTGCCGAGCGATCCACAGGTGTTCGAACTCGTCCGTCCACTCGTCAACCGCCTCGAAGCCGTGTTCGCGCCGGTTCGCCGCGACCGCCTCGCGGTACTGGGTCATCTCCATACCCCGTCCACGACGCCCATGGTAAAAAATGACATACATGGTCGGGAGACCTGAGGCGTCCCCGCAGCGCGGCGGCCGACGGAGGAACAGCCGACATGGGAGCGGCCGATACGAGGACGATCGAGACGAGAACGGCCGAGACGAGAGCGCTCGGATGGCGGTCTCGCTGCCGGATATATATCACTCCATATCGCTCTTAGCAACCGTTAATCCGGCACGGCGAGGTCTCCGAGTATGAGCGACGACGATGTCGTGACGTTCGGGTTCGTCTGCGTCCAGAACGCCGGTCGCAGCCAGATGTCGGCGGCGTTCGCCGAGCGTGAGCGCCGCGATCGTGGCCTCGACGACCGCGTTGAGGTCGTCACCGGCGGGACGCACCCGGCCGACGAGGTCCACCCGGAGGTCGTCGAAGTCATGCGAGAGGTCGACATCGACATCGGCGACCGCGTTCCCCAGGAGGTCTCGACCGACGAGCTCGACGGCTGCGACGTCGTCGCCACGATGGGGTGTTCGACGCTCACTCTCGCCGACGGCGTCGAGGGGCGCGACTGGGCCCTCGACGACCCGCACGGGCAGGACGTCGAGCGCGTCCGGGACATCCGCGACGAGATCGAGGGCCGCGTGATTGGCCTCTTCGACGAGTTCTTCGCGGAGGAGTAGTCGATTCGGGCGGCGATAGTTCCACGAGATCGTTCGCGGTAGAGGTACTCTCTCCCTTCGCTCCGTTCCTCGCTTCGAATCCGGAGGCGGGACTGTTCGCCTCACTCTGTTCGGAGAATAGTCCCGGGCGGATTCGAACCGCCGTCAATGGCTGACTTCGGGCACCCGACCGAGCTCTTGGCGAGAGCGGCAATGTGCCGCTTTGAACGCGCGTCGCGGTCGAATTCCCTCCAAAGGCCATTATGATTGGCCACTACACCACGGGACTTCATATCCGACTAACCGGCGGGCACTCAAGTAGGTTACTCTCCGCGACGAGACCGGTTCCGTCCCCCGGCTACGCCCCCTCTTCGATCCGGTCGAACCGCTCCTCAAAGTTCTCCCGACAGGAGCCGCAACAGAAGTGGTACAGCGTCCCATCGATCCGCGCCGACTCCCCCTCGGCGGTGACGGTGTTACCGCACTCAACGCACTCAACCGCGAGGTCGGCGTCGCCGACCGCGGGCGACCAGTCGTGGGCGTCGAGCGGCCGCACCGACAGGTCGCGCACGGCGTCCAGTCCGACCGCGTCGTCGACGAGGTCGCGGGCCGTCCCCACCTCGGCGCGCGCGACGAGCGTCACCTCGCCGTCGGCGGTAAGGAACGCGTGCTCGACGCGCTCGTGGCCCGCGACCGCTCCGTGGACGCGCTCGGCCTCCGCGGGCGGGACGGCGAGGGTCACGAGCACCCGTAACCCGTCGGAGAGAGCGTCCCCGTCGATCCGGAGCGTGAAGCCCTGGATGACGCCCACCTCGCGGAGGCGGTCGACCCGGTCCGACACCGCGGGCGCGGACAGGTCTACGCGGTCGGCGATGTCGCTGTACGGCCGTCTGGCGTCGGCCAGCAGCAGCCTGATGATCTCTCGGTCCGTCTCGTCGAGCGTGCGCATGGCCGGGCGTTCGGCCGACGCGGGCAAAAGCCGTCCGGGAGGTCAGACGGTCGCGGAAAACGGTCGGCATCGGGGGCGACAGAAAGGCAGTTGTGTCGGCGGCGTCAACAGTCACGTATGACGACGATAGAGGTCGACGGCATGTCGTGTACGGGCTGTGAGGACAACGTGACCGACGCGCTCGGCGAGTTGCCGGGCGTCGAGTCCGCGAGCGCGGACCACGAGGCGGGCACCGCGACCGTCGAGGGCGACATCGACGTAGACGCCGTCGTGGCCGCCATCGAGGACGCCGGCTACGAGGCGTCGGCGTAGAGGTCGACGACCGCGACGAGCGTCGCACGCACCCGGATCGCGCTCCTTTTTGTTCCAATCGCGCTCGCTGAGACATGGGCACGGTACTGCTCACGGGATCGAGCGGCGGCGTCGGCGCGTGGATGGTCGACGCGCTCGCCGATGCGGGCCGCGAGGTGGTCGCCGACGACCGGAGGACGCCACCGACCGAGGACCGCCACGACGACGTGGTCCGCGCCTGCGAGCTCGCGGCCGATCACGAACTTCAGGGCATCTACAACGTCGGTACCGCCGAAAGTCACGCGTTCAACGAGATGGTCGCGCTGATCAACGACGAACTCGGCACTAACGTTGCGCCGAAGTACACCGAGAATCCGCTTGCGGTGTACGTCCACGATACAATGGCTGACCACTCAAAGCTCCACGAAGCCACGGGTTGAGAACCCCAGATCGGCTTCGAAGAGGGTGTCGCCCGGGTCTGTGACTCGTATCAGTGATCAGTATCCACGCAGATGAATTGATCTAGCTCTGAAAACTCGAAATTTCCCCGTTTGATCGGCTCCCTACTACACCGTGCTCAGTTATCCACCCGGACACAGACCTGTGTCGTTCTCCCAGAAGAATCTGGAACACGGGTTCTGTCTGCGGTTTGGATAAAAATTGATCGGATCAGAGAGGCTCTTGTTTGCCAATGAGGTCCACCGACGCATTGACACTCGCATTATCAGGAACATCGGACAGCACGCTGTAATCCATCTCCGTTTTGATGACGAGCAACGCACACTCGCTGCCACCGGCATCAGTCCCGTTGAGCGTGCCTTGGCCCGTCGAGTCAGTGAGGCTGAGGCTCCTGTCCCCCAGCCAAGTATTGAGGTCGTCGAGATCAGTGATGCCATTGCTGTTGGCGTCTGTGATATCCGACGGATCGGCCACGGTATCGCCGCCGTATCTCACCTCACGGATCTTGATGGCTTTCGCAACCTCGGTGTTGCCATCTATCGTAAGCCCGGCGAGGATGACGTTCCTGATCGGGAGCGAGCCGCCGTTACACACGTCTATGGTTGACGAGTTCTGTTCGCCTTCTGCCAGACTCTCGAATTTCAATGCTCCGTCGCTGGGAGTGGTCTCCAGAACGAGACTCCCAATTTTGAATGTGGAGTCAACTGAATCTGAGTCTGTGAGGTACGCGAATGTCCCTGCGCCGCCTCCACCTGCTGCTATACCCGTCAGCGCGATACCCCCGAGTGCTTTTCGTCTGCTTATTCCATCGTCATCTGTCATTGTTGTGTTACGGTAGTCCGTCAACCAGCACCGTATTGGTGCAAAGCCCTCCTCAGGAGTCGAACCTGAGTCGCTCCGAGAGGGTGCGATCAGACCCAGGGATTAGTTGGGTCAACGTTGTGCCTCCGCTGTTCCGCGTACGCGTGGAAGCTAATCGTCAATTCATCGCCCTGAATCTCGTTTCCAACCGCTTTCGGAATGCGCCACAAGAGTGAGAAATTCTGTGTCCCATCAATGTCCCATTCTGGCATTATCCCACCCGTCGATGGAGCGATGTTATTGGCCAAGTTTCTGAGCGTGATGTCTCTGAACAACACCGTATCATCGCTGTCGATCTTACAGTCCCCGTTGGTATCCCAGAACGCATCAAGGAGAATCCTATCAGCGAGCGAATATTCTTCGGCCGGCTGCGCCAACTCCGTCGGCGAGCAACAGTCGATTGTGTGGTCGATTGCTAACGCCCAACTTCCTCCCTGACCCGAGTTCACTTCCGTGGCACCAGCCCAACAGGTCTCTTCCCCGTCAAGCTCTTCCGCGTGAACTGCGATGACAGGGGTGTCTCCACATGAGAGACTGTAGTTCGAGTTCTCGAATGGAATCTCATACGTGTCCGTAGTCGCATCGATATTCTCATGACTGTAATCGAACTGACCCGGAGACGGACCACCAGGGATACTCTCGATAGAGTCGGTTATGTGGAGATGCGTCTCTCCGAGTGACTGGCCAGAAGCAGACTCGATTTCTACGATGAGGGTACCCCCATCGTTAGCGATCGTAACGCTCCCGTCTGTTGTAGTCTGCCCACACACCCACGGATACTCTACCGGTGGACATTCGCTTTCGTGGGGATCATCTTGCGGCTGGTCTCCACCATCTGTCTCATGTTCGATATCCATCGCGAGCCACACGTACGCAGGATTCGTCTCGTTGTGGATACTGAGACTGAAACAACCAGCATCCCCAGGCTTGATGTCTGTGAAGTGGGCCGCTACCTGACCGCTCGTATCCGCTGGAGCCTGCATAGCGATCTGAGTCCCGTTGTGGAACGCCTTCCAATCCAACTGAATATCTAACTCACCAGCAGTTGCGATGACTGCGACTTCCTCTGTGTCGCTGAGGAGCGCCCTCGTCCCGACACCTCCCGCCACGCTCCCGAACCCGATGAGTCCGAGCCCACCGAGCACGCTGCGTCTGGGTATTTTAGTCATGTTTGATGCCCATCTGAGGAATCGAACCTCAGTTATGCCAATATGGTATTGATTGGTTGATTGCTATCCGTCCTTCTCGGGCTCGTACGCGAGGTAGACCTGCCAGAGGCCGTCCATAAACAGCAGCGTCATTGGAAGGATAACCAGTACGGCCAACCCGGTACTGGTCCCAGCGAACCGAGCTACGTATCCCATCAGTGGGACATCAAGCATCACCTTCCCAACAATCTCATTTCGGAGGACCGGTTCCCCATCTCGGTTTTCGTTCGCGTCGCCTTTTGTGACGAAGGCGACGCTATCGGTGATGTCGCCGGTTTGCTTCTCAACCACCCGATGCGTTGTGGTCTGGCTAATGCTCCCAGACTTACTGAACGTAATTACGTCACCTTCCTCAATACGTTCGTCTGCTTGGTCCGGAGGTATGGCCTCCACGAACACCACCGAGCCGGTTGAGATTGCTGGTTCCATGCTGCCTGATTGGACGATGAACGAGTAGTCTGCTCCCACCAACCCCGGAAAGGCGTTGATGGCCGACAGAGCTACTGCGGTCACCAGTGCGGTGAACCCGAGAATCTTGATGATTCTCAGGTAGTTCACGCGTTACTCGGGCGTGTTGTTGCCGGGGGCGAACTCGTTGAAGTTCGGTGCTTCGGTATGTCTGCTCTGGAGGAACGCAAAGTCCAGCACGATAGACGCTCTGTCGCCCTGGATCTCGTTCCCAGTGCCGAAGGGGATGTGGAAGTCGTAGCCGAAGTTCAGTGTCTCACTGGGCTGGAGCGGCGAGACGCCCTGGGTGTTGTTCCCCGTCGTCCCGTCAGTGGCGGCAGAGCCGTCGAGCATCACACTGCCAGTTGCGACAGACGCACTCCCACCTGAAGCCGTCTGGTAGCCGAGACTGCCGTCACCTGACGTCCAGTGAGCGGTATCCACGGCATTGACATTCTGGGAGATGTCCACAAGGTCGCGCGGAGCTAAGTAGTACTCTTCAGTCCCGTCTGGACCGATGAAGGGCTCTCCGTTGACGAGTTCATCGCCACTCTGGGAGTTCGACCAGAATGCACTCGGGCCAGAACCGTCGTAATTGGTAGCGTCGAACTGGTCCGAGCCGGCATCGAAGAACTTACACGAGCCGTCACTATCGTAGTACGGCAGCGCGTAGATGTTTTGTGCGAGTTCTCCCTGTGTGAGCTGTTCCCCTTCGAGGTCATCGTAGCTGGTCGCAGTAAACTCTGAGTCCGCTTCGGGACCTGCGTTCGCAGACGTGACGTTCGGGTCTGCGCCGAGTTCGGGCTCGTAGTTCTTGTAATCGATGTTCTCTACAACGTTGAGACCTGACGCAACCCACGCAGCGTTGCTCTGTACTTCGATACTGAAGTTGACACAGCCGAAGTCTCCCGGCTTTACGTCGGTGAACGAAACGTCGATGGGGATGGAAGTGTCCCCGTACAGCCCACCGTTGTCAGCGGTCGTGCCGGACGTATCCATGCTGATTAGCGAAGACTCGCTAACAGGCTTCCCGTTGTAAGAGCCCGACCAGCTGATCTCTCCGTCAAGTCCACCGGCCGTGAACGTGACCGCGTTCGATTCAGTGTCGCTCAGTTGTGCAACAGTACCGATACCTCCGAGCCCTACCGCAGCACCGGCTGCGCCAATGCCTGCGAGGGCCTTCCGCCGTGACAAGTTGACCTTGCCGCTATTATCTTCTGACATCGTTGACCTCCAACGGTAGTCCGTGAGCCAGCCTCCCCGGTCCCGAAACCTCCGGGCAGCGAGGCGGACGGCCTGCCGAGGAGTCGAACCCCGAAACGCCGATCAGGCTATTATTCGTGTTGCGCGTTCTACTCTGCCCAACGACTGACGCCGCACCCGCGTGCGGAACGTGGTCCAGATGCTCGTCTGAGAGTGTGGCTGGCACTCCGTGGTGGAGGGGGGTCGTCGTCCTGCTGTCGCCAGGCGCGGTGACTCCGATCTCGAAACCACGCTCGCTCTGTGTGACCACCCCAAAATGCTCGACGTACAGGCACAACCTGTCCGCGAGGACCCGAGCTGACTCTTCCTCGCTGACGTTCGCAGTTGTCCTCGTACCGACTTCGACGGAGGTGACGCTACTGGTACTGAGGCCGGGTAGCGCGTTCCACCGTGGCGGTTCGAAGCTCTCGGTTGGCATCGTGATCGTCCCGACGCGTGTCCCCGCCGGGCGTACCAGACGCCAAAACGCCCATCCCCTTAGCTAATCACTTAATTTCTGACATAATAGCTAGTTTGGATCTCTGAACCGGGGATTTGAGGAGCCAATGAGCGGTTTAGGAGGCTACAATCAGAGCGTGACCTTCGGTATCTTCTCGAACCAGTGGACGGCCAAAACGAACCTGCGATGGCCTGTCTGTATAAACGAAACCGGCTTATACGCCGGTATTTGGCCTGTTAGGAGCAAACTACTCCGAGAAAAAGTACTAATAGCTCAATGCGCATGGGGAACAGAATACGGTCGGAAACTACTGACTTTGACCTGAAAGCATCGTCTTCCGAGAACACCCCTAGTTTGCGACCGAAGGGACCACCTGAAACGGACTGATGTCTATTAGGACACAATTACCTTTGAAACACTATTGTGTGTGTCTTGGTGTTCGGCTGGAGAGACCAGAAGGAGAACTCAAGATATGGCCATCAGAAGTCGATCCCAAGAGATTCCTGAAACGGACATCCACGATCTGCTTCGCAACGAGCGCAGGCGTCAAGTGATCAAGCAACTACAAGGTACAGTTGGCAAGACGACTCTCCGAGACCTTGCAGAAAGCATCGCCGAACGCGAGACCGGTGAGTCGCCGCCGCCAAAGAATATCCGCAACAGCGTCTACAACTCGCTCCACCAGACGCATCTCCCGAAACTCGACAACAGCGGAATCGTAGAGTACGAGTCCAACAGGAAGACAATCCGACTCACCGAGAACGCCCGCTCTGTCGACGTGTACATGGAAGTCGTCACTCCATACGGGATCACGTGGAGCGAATATTACAGCATGCTTGGCACGCTCTCGTTGCTCATCGTCTTCGCAGCGCTCGTTGAGGTCCCCGTCATCTCCATGATCGATCCGGTCTTGTTCGTGAGCGTGTTTCTTGTCGTTTTCAGCGTCTCAATTGGATACCAACTGTGGATGTCCCGCTGGGTGTATCTTAATGCAATGTTTGACTGACGGAGCACGCGTTCAAATGTGTCCAGAACTTTTTCACACAGGTATGGTCTGGGTGGCCACAGAGTTCGCTGAGGGTGCAAACATCCGAGGGTTCTACGTATCTGGTGGGAGAGCGACAACGTCGACACCGAGGAGAACTACACGTTCGATATGAAACCGGCCACAACTGACGCTACATCAACGCCACCACCCACACGATATCGCCGCGAACAAGCCAATCTTCCGGGTCCAGCGAATGCTGGCTCCGCACGATCAGTGTTCTCGGCCGACAAACTCGACAGTATCCTCAAGACAGTGCCACCGGATACGATCGTTCGGCTGGATTATGGTGAAACATTCTCGGTACGGCTCGCATGGTACCTCACCGGTGGCGAGAGCATCCATGAGGGAACACTCCCAGAAGTCACTACGCTTGTTGCCCCGCATGAAAGCACTGGGATCGCAGTTTCTAGCGCATCCGAGCCAGAATGAGTCGGCAGGGTCCACGCACAGGAATCTGCCATCTCCTTGGTCTGCGTTGGCTATTCAGACGTCGCAAGTTGCAGCCGAGAGTTCGCGATTAATAGGAACAGAAACAAAACCAAAGCGACGTCGGCGAACCCACGCAGTGGCGGGCGGTAGGTTGGCCCAGATGGGATTATGAGATGAGGGGGGCTATCATAACCACTTTGCGCCTGCGGAGGACGACGTCAAAATGTGGCTAAAGCTATGGGTATTCTCCTTGCTCTTTCTAATGACGGTGATCCGAGTCGGGGTACTGTTGAAAAGCACAACACCGAAGGAATCGAATCCGACTGCTCGAAGGCTGAGCGGCTACTCGGATGGGGGCCAGAACGCTCGTGGTACAACGAGGAGAACCCAGACGAGGTTGACGGATCCGACACAATCTAGCGATCAACGACAACCAAGAGGCTTGATCCGAGGCGGGCCGTCCGTGGTCGTCTCAGACCGTGTCGTCCGTCACGTTCTCGTCGTCGTTGCTGGGTTCTGCGTCGCGGGCGGTCTCCTCACCGCTGTTGGGCGCGGCCGCAGCGTCCGGATCCGCAGATTCGAATGAGACCGCCCCGCGGACCCAATTCATCATCGACTCGTCGCCGTCGGTGGATTCTGGGTCAGCGAGTTCACCGTCCCGCTCGGCTGCGTCGCGGTCGCCGGGGCCACTCTCCGGGTCGATCGCGTCGCCGTCGGGTTGGTCACCGGATCCCCCGCCTGAGTCCGTCGGTGCCGGCGGGCGGTACGTGTAGACGAAATCCCCGGAGACGGCGTGAAACGCACCCGTCTCGGGGTCCTCCACGACGCCGGTGTCGTTGTCTATCGCGAAGTCGACGAGGTCACGCAGCGACCCTGCCTCTGCGGTCGGGCGCTCGTGGACCGAAGTGGGGAGCCGGAACGTCGTGATCCACTCCGCGAACTCCGAGCGGTCGTCGCGATACGAGAGGTAGTTCCGCTCCGCGGGCGTGAGCGCGAGGTCGAACTCCCGGGCCGCGTACCTCATTCCGGCGGCCCCAACGAGGCCGACGAGCAGGAGGAGCGGGCCGCCCAGCGATCGGAGCACGCCGTACTCCCGCTCAACGGTGACCGGTTCGCTCCGCGACGTAGTGTCCGATTGGACGCCGGGCTCGTCGACCGAGTACGTGTCGCCGCTGTGCGCGACCGTCATGTCGAGTGTCTGTGTCGACGCCGTTGGGACCCCGCCGATCGACCCGTCGACGGCGACTTCCGTCGTGACAAACGTCTCCGTCTCGCCGGGCGACGCGCCGAGTTGCTCTTCAATCGACGCCACGCGCCCGTCGATGGCGGTGCTGTTGAGCGTGAACGTGGTGTTGACGGTCTCGCCGGGCCCGACCCCCGAGACGGTCTCCGACGCGAGCGGCTCTGTCTCACGCCAGTAGACCGTGTCACCCTCGCCGACATTCCGGATCACGAGCACGGAGTCGAGCTCGACGGTCACGTTTTCGGCGCTCGACGCGGCGTAGCTCATCGCCACGTCCACGTCGAGCTCCGGGGCGATCCGCGTGAAGTACGTGTTCCGGCCGTCGAGCACCGCGCCGGTCTCGAAGACCGCGTTCGGCTCCGTCACCGTCGCGCTGTGGCGGTACTCGCTTTCGACGGTGAGCGAGGAGACCGTCCGGCTCTCCGTCTCCGTGCCGGGGTCGACATGCGTCGTGTACACGAGCCCCGCCCCGACCGCGGTGAGAACGAGACAAGCGACGAGAATTGCGGTGGACTGTGCGTTCAGGACGGCGCGGAGTCGGAGTCGGCGTTCGTTGGGATCTGAAGACATGCGTGTTACTTATACAGCTCGCGGAGGAGTCGCCGGTGGAGCGGGGGACGCTCGCGGGAGTCCCGCGACCGGATCCGAGCGGGTTCGCCGCGCAGGAGCAGCAGTCCGATCGCGACGACGCCGCCGCCGAGCAGCCCGTTTATCGCGACGAGCGGGACCCAGGGGTGAACGCCGTACAGTTCGTCGACGATCCCAGGAGGCAACACAGCGAGGTAGCGGTGTTCGACGACGAACAGGCGGTAATACCCCGTCTCGTCCGGTGCCGACAACGTCACTGTCGTCGACGCCTCTCCGCGGCTCCCCACCGAGAGCCGCTGCGGGTCGACGTTGACGCCCGGGCTCGCGGGCGTGACGTAGGCGTACACCGGGACGATCCCGGCGTTGGGGACGACGTACTCGAGCTCATGGCTCGTGCCGCTCTCGATGACGGTCGGGTTCTCCGACTCAAACTCGGCGCTCACGACGCCGTACTCCTGCGTTCCAGCCGGCACGATCATCGCCGCCGTCGCCGTCGCCATCAGCACCAGCGCCAGCGTGCCGAGGATCGCCAGCACGGAGGTCCCATCGTCGCGGGACCGGTCGCGCGTCTCCCGGTCCCGGCCGCCGGCGGTGAGGTACCAGTCGACCGCGTACGCGACCGCCGACAGCCCGAAGATGATGTACGCGAGCCCCTGCGTCCCCTGGAGCGACCGGACGCCGAACGTCACCGCTAACTGCGTCTGGACAGACTGTAACGCGGACTGGAACCCCATGGCGGCGGTCCCGAGGTGGGGGATCACAACGACGCCGCCGCCCACTTGGAGTGCCTTCGCGACGACGTCCGCGTCCTGAACGACCGGCTCGCCGCCGTCTTGGTCGGTGAACGGGTTGTTGTCGCCGCGGGTGATATAGCCGCGTTCGGTCTCCTCGACGACCCGGTGAGTCGTCAGCCCGCCGCCCTGGATCTCCTGTGCGTCGAACGTCACGATGTCTCCGGGCCCGATCCCGCCCGCGATCTGGGCCGGGATCGCGATGAACCCGTCGCCCGGGTCGAGCGTCGGCTGCATGCTGCCGGTCTCGACGTAGCTGAGGAGGACCGGCTGGCCGAGGAACTGCCCGACGACGAGCGAGAGAACGACCAACACCGCGGCCACCTGTAGGGCCACGGACAGCGTTCGTTTGATCGACATGGTATCAGACTCGGCTCGGAGACGGGGTTGAAGCGGCTGCCGCCGCACCGATATTTCTGTCGCGCAAGCGTCAGGTAGCCGTCGATCGCTGAACGGCGGCGTGTGCTAATAAGTTCGTGGGTGGAGGCGAGTTCGCCGGGGAACGGGCGTCGCTACTCGTCGAAGGCACCCCCCGCGAGCAGCGCGAACGGGCCGATGAAGCCGAGACAGAACCCCAGAAGGTGGACGTAGAGGTTGACGACGCTGCCGCCGCCGGCGGGGTCAGCGGGGAAGCCGACGACGGGGTAGCCGACGGCCACCACCGCGCCGACGACCAGCAGCTCCCCGTAGCCGGGACGCGACGCGACGGCGGTCGCGTGCGTCCGAATCGCCGGCGGGAACCGGACCTCGCTGCTGGCCACGTACAGCACCGCGAGGAGCGCGCCCGCGACGCCGATCGCCAGCCCCGCGATCCCGATTCCCTCAGTCGAGACGGGTAGCGCAAGGAGCGCGATCCACCCGACGAGCGCGAAGAAGACCGCCGGCAGTGCGCGTATCGAGGCCGCGGGCGCGAACCACTGGCGAGCGTAACAGTACCACAGGATCGGGAGCAGTCCGGCGAGCGCCATGTTGATCCCGGAGAAACCGAAACCGATCGCGTTCCGTGGGACGGCGAGGTTCAACGCGGACAGCGCGAACGGGAAGGCGAGGAGGTACGTGACCAGAGCGGTGAAGAAGAGGCGCCGGCGTCCGCCGAGGACCGCGAGCGCGTAGCCGACGCCGGCGAGGAGTCCGTACCCGACGAGGTTGCCGAGGAGATGGTCGGTCCCGAGGTGGACGTAGTGCGCGGCGAATGCCGACAGCACCGTCGGCTCCAAGTACGCGAACGCGAGCGATCGTCGGGTCGCCTCTGGCAGCGCGAACACGGCGACGAGCGCGACCGGGGGGGCACAGAGCGCGACGAGGTCGCGGGGGCGAGCGCGGGCGGACAGCTCGGCGAAGAACGCCGCGTACCCCGTCCGGTCGCGCGCGCTCCGGTCGCGGACGGGGCCGTCGCTCGCGTCTGGCCCCGAGATCGAGCGGTCCGACTCCGACGAGAGGTCGCTCACGACTGTTCGTGCCCCGACGGTGAGTTAACGACTGTGGTCCGGCTTCCAGCGGTGATAACGCTCGACGCAGTCTGCGTGCTGGGCCGATCGTCGGGGTGCCCTCCCGTTGTCTCGGCCGCGGCTGCGTCGTCGGTTCGCGCGGGCGGGCGTCACGATTTTGGCATGCGGCGGACGAGCGCAGCGCTCGCGAGGACGATGAGGAGGAGGACGCCGAGCCCGGCAATGTTCGGCGGATCGATCCCGCTCGGCTCCTCGGTTGGCGAGTCGGCCGCGGGACCGTCGGGCTCCGCCGGGCCGACGTCGTTCGCGTCGCCGTCGCCCGAGTCGCCGTCGCCGCCCAGATCGCCGACGACCAGCGTTCCCGCGGGCGCGCCGTCGACCGCGAGGTCGTACGTCCCGGGCTCGTCGAACGTCGGTTCGAAGGCGACGGTGGCGCGCTCATTGAGATCAAGATCGACCCGCTGGGTCGCGACGGGCTCGCCGTTGGCAGTGAGCGTCACCGTGCGCGAGCCTGCCGTGCCACCGCCGTTCCGCAGAGTCGCCCGGACCGTGGCGCGCTCGCCGGGGTCGACTGCCTCCGAAGAGATCGTCACCGTTCCGACGTCAAATCGGGGTTCGCGCGTTGCGATCGCAAACGTCGAGAACACGGTCGTCGTCGCACGGAAGTGGACGCGGTCCTCGGGAAAGTCGAGGATCTCGACGACGTCCTTGTCGACGACCTCCGCGGGCTTCTCCTCCCACTCGCCCGCGTCGGTCTGCCGGTAGAGCGTCAC
>NZ_AOJL01000057.1 GCF_000337035.1 Halorubrum coriense DSM 10284 | reverse complement strand
CCCCCGCCGCGTTCAGCTCGATGCGCTCGTTCCGAACCCCTTCCAGATCGATCCCCTCCGCGGAGAGGTTGTCGCCGTCGAGTGGCATGCCCTCTGCGCGGAACCGGACCGCCTCGCCGTCGTCGACCCCGCTCGCGACGAACTCGCGGCGGTTCGGGCTCGGCGATGAGACCGTGACGATGGGGCCACCGCCGTCAAGCTCTTGAGTCGAGGTGCCGGTCCCGGTCGTATCCCTGCCGGTCTCCTGGGGCTCCGCGAGGCTCGCGTTGATCGAGAGCTCGTCGGCGCCCAACTGCGTCCCAGCGGTCTTGCCGCGCGTGTCGAGCGCGAGTCCAACCGTGACGGTCTCGTTGGGCGCGAGCGTGACGTTGTTCGCCTCGCCCTCGATCGACCGGCCATCGGCGACGAAGGTGACGTTCTCGCTCGCGTCGTCGATCCACACGTACGCGTACTCGTCGGCCGTGTACGTGATCCTGAATACGTTGTCGATCGTCCCGGTCGTGTCGACGTTGACGCCCTCAAAGGAAGGGTCCCGGATGTTCGTATTCGACGCGGAGACATCGATCGCGATCTCGTCGTCGTCATTGAGATACGCGTACTTTCCGTTCGGTCCGTCGGCCGGGTGGACTGCGAGAGCGTCGTCCGCGAACGTGTCGGCGTCGTCGTTCACCACCGCCGCTCCCGTCGCAAAGGCGAGCGATCCTACGACGATAATTAACAAAATCGCAGCAGTATTAATATAAAGAATTTTCATATATTTTGAAGATTTGATGGCGCTACCTTATGACTATTATAATCAATATAAGTAATATTTGAAGATGTTATTAGTTGAGGTTCACACCTTCGGAAACATCACGTAAGCTAAGACTACTCCCAACTACATCAATTGCGATCTGGTTTGGAATTTCGTTATTAATGGCTAGCTCATCTTCGGGAATGGTAAATGAATTGTCTGTAATGTTGATATTGACCTGCTGAGCCGGATACTGATCTGGAGTCTGTCGATCGATCAGTAGGATTGAATCATCCTTGATCACGTTGAACGCATTATTATCGATATTCACCGTTCCTGTGAAGCTCCCGTAGATATTAACACCTGGGCCATTCAGCGCGTCAAACGTGTTGTTTTGGATAGTCAAGTCATTATCATCAGCGGCGACAATAATTCCCCACTGCTTATAAGTGTATTTTTCACCATCCTGTCCCTCAAGCGTGGTTCCACTGAATTCGGTAGTGTTCCTAAATGTGTTGTTCTTAATGGACCCACGAGAGTAATTAAGATTCATTGCCCAAGCACGGTTGTTCTCCCAAAGGTTGTCCTCGATTGTCAACACAGCTGGGCTGTCCGTACTATTACGGATTCGGATCCCATTAGAAGTACTATTTTCGGTGATGTAGTTGTTTCTAAAGGTTAGACTTCCGACTCCGCCTTTGTATCCACTAAGATCAATATGACCGTTGGCTGCGGTGCCGGAGTTTGTTAGGATACTGTTTTTCATCACTAGGTTTCCCCAGTGATCGCTATCTACGAAGTATCCATTGTTGGCTAACGTAAAGCCATCAACAGTGATGCTCGCACCGCCCCCAATATTGAGTGCTGCTGGTCCCTCACCCTCATAATCGAAGCTACCAGAACTGTCAAGAACCGTCTCGCCACTCAGGTCATCAGCGCTTCGGGTAGTGCCACTGCTCGGATCGAATGCTGGTACTCCACCTTGTGCGCCTACCAGTGTAATATCTTTCGAGATACTGAGGTCTTCCTCATAACGGCCCGGTTCAACATAAATCGTTGTTCCGTCAGAAGCGTCGATCGCTGCCTGAATCGAAGAGAAATCACCTTGGTCAGGATTCTGGCTGACGACCAACGTCTGGTCTCCGTCTGATCCAACGGACTCACTTGTCCCGGGCTTATCCACGTCGGCTTTGATCGTCATTGTCGGCGAGCCGTCCGCGGTAATGCTCTCTGTGTCGACGTGGACTCCAATATTAGCTTCTTCTCCAGGAGATAGCGCGAGAACACTGTTACTCCCATCGTTAAGCTTCGTATCTCGCGACCCGTTCGGGTAGAGATAGAGACTGGAGTCGTCAAACGTCGATCCAGAGAAGTTCACCCAAACGTAGACCGCTTGAGTGCCCTGATTCGTAATGGAGAAGACGTTATCGAAATTATACACCGAGTTGGTACCTACGCCGCCTCCGCTGTTGCCACTTCCAGAGAAGTTCAGTCCGATGGTACCGTTGCCAGCCTGCGAAGCAAACTTGCTGTTCGGTCCGCCGGACTGTTGTATCGCAAGGTAGCCAGTACTGTCGTCCGCGACCTCAACGGAGACATCACGAGTGGCTTCTGCGGTTGTGAACGCGCCAGAGCCTACTGCGGCCGCCCCGGCGGCGGTGAGCGATCCGAGTCCGAGAACGAATTTGCGTCGTTGCATTGTGTATTACCTCGTTGTTAGAGTGGGGGCTGTGAGTCGTCACTCGCGGCAACGAACGTGGCATTCCCACTGAAATTGTTTGGTGACTGACCACCCCGGGCAGTAGCATCAACGACTAAGTGTAGGTAGATGTCTTCCCCTGTGTCTAGTTTGTACGGGTGAACTCCGGAATCATTCCCACCATCATAAGCGAGTTGTGTGCTCGCGCCTGTTTTGCTTCCCATATTAGGGCTGTATGTGGGATAGCCGCTCGCTTCAATCGTGAGAAAGTCGCTTCCAGCGCCGAGATTCTCAATATTGACCCAGAAGTTTGCCGATTGATTCCCTTGGTTGGTAACGCGTAGTAAGTCATTGATCCGCGTCGTCGCGTCAGGGTTGAAACCATCCCCGTCAACAGAGCCTCCGCCGCTTGAGTCGCCGTCGCCACTGGAGAAGTCGAACGATACCTCTTGATTATTCACTACAACGTAGTCCGAATTTGGACTATTACTGACTGGTGCCAGCCCGAGGTACGCGCTAGCATCTCCAGCGACCTGTACGTTAACCGTGCGTTCCGCCGTCACACTGGTGAATGCGCCGGTTCCTACAGCGGCCGCACTCCCTGTAGCCAGCGCCCCTAGTCCAGCAATAAATTTTCGTCGGTTTGACATAGTTTTTTGTCCGCACGCGACCCGCGGGCCACCAATGCGGGACATCCCGCGTCACTCGGGGTCGCTCTATGACACCCATGGCGCCTGTCCCATATCGTTATGAATCTCCAGAAACATTTCCGGACAAGCGTGAAGTACCGGCCACACCGTTCCGACCCTACCTGAAACCCAGTTCGATTGCTTCAGGCCCGGCCTGAGATCCCTTTAGAGCCCGTTCAGGACCACCCTGAAGTAGCAATTATTGCTGAGAAAATACTGTCAAACCTGGTAGGATTTGATAAATAGCGTAGAAGCAGCTGTGAATGTAGCGCGCATAAATGCGGTTTTCTGGTGTTTGAACCGTCAAAACGGCTGTACACGCGCACAAATAAACAGCTGTTTGAACGGAGAAAAAGTTTAGCAGATTATCATAACCACGGGATTTATGTTGGCATGCTCATATGTGTCAGACAGAAATGGCGTCGGTACAGCAGTTCGACGAAGAGAAATCGGAACCAGCGGGGGAGGTGTCCGAAGACGAACTGTTCGACGTACTGGCGAACCAACGGCGGCGGTTCGCGGTCCATCTGCTGAAACGTGAGGATCAGGACACGCTCAGGATTGGCGATATGGCCGAGCAGATCGCGGCGTGGGAGAACGGAATCGAAACGACCGAGATCACGGGGCCGGAGCGGAAGCGCGTGTACACAGCGCTCCAGCAGTCTCATCTCCCGAAGATGGACGATGCGGGAGTCGTCGAGTTCAACAAGGACCGCGGCATCATCGAGCCAACGTCCGCACTCCAAGACGTCGACCTCTACATGGACATCGTCGAGGGACGAGAAATACCGTGGAGCACCTACTATCTCGGGCTCTCGGGCGTCGCTCTCGCGCTCGCCGGCGCAGTATGGCTCGACGCGTGGCCATTCGTTCTCCTCCCCAATATGGCGTGGATGACCGCTATCGTCGTCGCATTCACGTTCTCTGCGATAACACACAAGTACTACACCGCGAAAATGAAAGTTGGTGAACCTGACGAGCCGCCGGGACTCACATAAAAGAGCAGTATTCAACCAGCATCTACTGAGGTTCTGGCACCGCATAAGCTTAGAGTAGGGACGCATTGCGTCAACTAACCGAACCGACCGATCTCATCACGAATGAAACGACGAACCCTCATCTTGCTGCTCGGCGGCGCAAGCTCCGGTGCGATGAGCGTCGGCACCAGCGCGTTCAGCGGCGTCGAGGCCGAGCGCGACGTAGAAGTGAATGTCGTGAAAGATAAAAAGGCGTACTTGGGGTTAAGAAACCTAACAACAAACGAAGACAGAGTCGTAAAGAGTGCCACGGAGACAAATGTCGTACAAATTACAAATAAATTCACCAGCGATCTGAATCTGACAATAAGTCTTAACGGCCGAGGCGAAGCAGTTGATCAGGTAACAGTTGGTGATCAACTCGAAGTTGGTGAAAAGAAGCAGGTCGATCTTACCCCGGGTGAGCAAGCGTTCGTCGCAGTCAGGTGTGAGACAGATGAGACGGCGAGGACCTCACTGTCACTCGCTTTCACAGGTGACGCCGGTGGCACGACGGTGAATAAACAACGAGTGTTCAAATTCAGGTGTGAGAGTGCGTCTGAAAGCACTTCGAAAATTCAAGTTGAGTTCATGAAGAATGGAAATGTTATAATACACATAGACGACGATAAAAACATCAGCGCAAAAGCCTATATTCGTGGATCTGGCAAGAGCGGGCGTGGATCTGTTGGATCAATTAAATCGGGTCAACAGACTACTGGAGCAGAACTTGGTCCGAAGGATTTTGGATGGGAAAATAACGGGGACGAGATCATCGGGATCGGCATTGAGGGGATTGGAGTGTTCACTCGGGCACAGGCAGGTAGCGATGGCTTCGTCTCAGAGGAAGCCGTTTTGAACGCTGGTGAGGCCTTTAGTGACGAAACTGAGTAAGCAGTCCCGGCCCCATTGTAGGCTCGTGAGATCGTTTGTCCCGTAGACGAGAGATGCTCAGTTCAAGTGGAGACACATTGACAACCGAAGTTGCGTGGGCTGGTTGCTAGTGTCAACGACTCCCTTGCGACCAGATGTGTTGGCGACAGCGGGAGGAGTATATTCAGCTGGTGAGGAGTCGATCGAGCTCATACAGGAGTACTGGAAGGAAGACAATTGCTAGTGTCAATAATATAAACTCTGGGAGAAACTCACTAAATCGATCTGACTCAAGGACGATTGATGTCTCACCGCGGACCCACATCGTCCAAAAAATACCCCATAATGTGATTAACGAGACCAGAGAAACTACAAGAACGGCAAAAGCGACGAGTCTTGGAAGGGTTACAGGACGATTCATTGTGGTGCGCTAGAGTGACATGAGTACAGCTGGTCTGGGGTCAGTTCCTGTGAATGCGCGTCATAGAGACACTACCACTGTACCAGCTTGTACGATAAGGTTATATCCACGTTACTGACAGCGTGCGTCTGCGCGCCGACGTGCCCCGATTGATTTGTTCCGCTACGGCTACTAGATTACGGGAGTAACAGAGCAGAAGCCCCAGCTTCAGTCATGCGATGGAGCTGTCCTAATGAGAGGCAGACCACCGTTCAACAGTCGATCAAGAGTGGTGTCCCGGATCGGTGAAATCCTAGATAGGAGCATCTCAGTCGTTTGAGACGGGGTGAGCTTGTTTCGTGTCGCCATCCGCAGGTGTTGTCTCGGTATCAGTCTGAACCGAATCCACAAACCGTGTCGCGGTCTCTCGAGTGAGTTGGTCGCGAAGTCGTTGGATCAGTTGCGTTCGTGGCTGGTACTCCGTGTGTTTGACCGCATGAACAAGAGAAAGAGCACGGCGTAGTTGGGTTTCTTGCCACGACTGTTCGCGTGCTTCGTACGTGCGAACGGCCCGCGCAAATTCCACTTTACTGAACTCTGGCCAGTACGGCGTACAAAAGTAGACCGCAGCCTCGTTCCCGCTCGCATGCCACGGGAGAAAGTTCGAGGTCCGTTCATCGCCACCAGTCCGAATGACTAAGTCGACGTCTTGGACCGGCCTACGATATAGTGTCTCGCCAATCAGGTCTGCGGTGATGGCTTCTGGGTCCAAGTCGCCGTCAGCAACCTCCTGTGTGAGCTGCTGTGCTGTCCGCAGAAGCTCATTGCGGCCGCCATATGCCAAGGCGATGTTAAGCTTGAGTGTATCGTACTGATATGTACGCTGTTCAGCGTACGTAACTGCCTCACCCACGCGGTCGGGAAGTCGTTTGATTTCACCCAACCCGTGGATAGAGACCTCGTTGTCATGAACAAGATCCGCATCCGCAAACGAATACAGTCGGTCTTCAATAAGATCAAAGAGTTCAGTGAGCTCTTCTTCCGGCCGTGCAAAATTCTCTGTTGAGAAGGTGTACAGGGTGACTTCTGTAATATCGAACTCAGTACACCAACGGAGCATTTCTTCGGTTGTCTCTGCCCCATGAGCATGGCCGTCTGACGGATCGAGCCCCCGTTCGCGCGCGTACCGGCGGTTCCCATCTTGGATCACAGCGACGTGGTCTGGTGTCAAATGAAGAGACTGCTTGATCTCACCCACATACACGTCACGAAGCCACTGTTTCACCCGCTCAAGCATTACTTATGAGTGTGTATCAACACTTGTGTCAATTAAGCTATTCGCTTGTCAACTATGTCTTGGACGAACCTCAGTGGTAGTGGTTTGTACTGCTTGAATCATAACAACGATACTCAAAGAACTGAAATTTGTGAAAGCACGTTCGCAGTGATTGCGGTCAACACGACGATGTACCCCTAAGGGAACGATGCGACCAACAGCCAAGACGCTAGCCCGGTCACCTGCGATCATGGAAGCGATCATAGATACACAGATGTTTCAACTGAAATATACTACTGCCTTATTACATTTTAATGAGGCTGTTGTGAGAGGAAATCAACTGTGCTGCTAGGCAGCAAACAGGTGCCGTAGTGGCCGGCGAGAAGAGACGTCAGAAGTGCTGCTCGACGAACTGATCTTCCCAGTTGCGGCGGTGATTGAGCACCTCAATGCCCTGTGCTGAGAGTGTATACCAGTTGGTTCGTTTGTCTTTTTCACCCTTGTTTATCAGGCCTTCGTCAACAAGGTCATCAAGATTCGGATAGAGGCGTCCGTGATTGACTTCATCTTCGTAGTAGTTCTCAAGCATATTCTTTATTTTGAGTCCATGCGGCTTCTCATGGCCCGCAATAACGAACAACATATCTCGTTGAAACGCGGTGAGATCGTCCATTCATCTCGCCGTTGCTGTTCAAAGCAAATTAATATTTATAACTCCTGTCAGACTGTGGCCTACTGTGTGGTCGGACAAGTGGTGCTTTGAGGTGTCTTGTGTCCCTCTTGCTATCAAAAGCAAACGATCAGGGGTATCCGAATTGACATTCCGCCGTGCCTGACGGTGTGAACTCTTGGCGGGGGAGTTCACTCAATCAGGCCACGAGCGGACGTCACTCGGGTCACACGCCAGACACCCAAAAGCCCACCAATCAGCGCGAACCCGACAGCAACACCTCCACCGGCAAGGTAGGCAACACGTGGCACCTGAACGAGTCCCTTAAATCCGGTCACGGAAAACGCAATCTGATCGATCCCAGCCGCAAGTAGGGGAGTCAGTAGTGCGCCGAGGAGATACCCGCCTAGGGCGATACTGACCGTCTGGACGATCGCAATGGTCGCGATTCCACGCTGGGTTGCTCCTGTCGCGCGGAGCATGGAAAACGGTGCGCGCTGAATATACACCAATGATAACAGAAGGTTCAACGCGAGTACGCCGCCGGCAACGACCCCGAGAATAACAAGGCTCGTGCCGGCGGCGAGTATGACCGCCTGTTGTTGGAGTATCTCAACAAACTGCTCCTGATTTGTGCGGAATGTATACTCTGGGTACGCTTCGGCGAGGTCTGCTTTCACGGCCTCACGATCGGCGCCGTCAGCTGTTCTGATGGTGATCAGTGTTGCGCTGTCATCATACGCATTGCCAGTGAGTGTCTGTAGCTCACTTAGCGGGAGAGTGACCGTAGGTGTCCCCAAGAAATTTGAGAAGGTAGAAGAGATCCCGACAATTTCAAACTCATTGGCGCGTGCGCTCGCAATGGTCCCGCCCACACGAATAGTATCGCCAACCGACAGGTTCTGCTGGTCGGCAAGATCAGGCGAAATGATCGCTTGATGAGTGAAATTTCCGCTGTAGGTGCCGTTAGCGTAGTGTGTAGTAGGGCTGTTAAACCCCCTGCCGGTTGTGATGCGAAAGCTCCCTACTCCCGTTGTTCCGCTGCCGACAATCGTTTCAAATTCGTCATCATCAGTACTGACGTACACGACTTGAAATGCCAGTGGGACGGCAGTACGGACATCCTCGCGCTGCTCAATCTCTGTCGCGGTGGTGTGTGCGTTTGGAACTGGATTTTGGAAGCCACCGACTGAGCCGGGTGCCAACTCAATTGGGCCACCGGTGATCCATAGATCGCGATCTGCTTCGTTAATTAATTCGTTCCCTGTTTCTGTCACGCCAGTTCCAACTCCCGCAAGCAACGTGACAGATAAGACGGCAAGCGCAATGCCGACTACAGCGAGGACGGTTCGAGTTTTATCCCACCGCAGCTGCCGAAGCGCAATCCATACGTGCCCATGGAGCTGTCTGAGTCGCGTTTTCATTAGCGAGTGAGCGTGGCCAGTACATCTGTCTGTGTAGCCAAATAAAGCGGGTATGGGGTCGCCAATACGCCCACTGTAACGGCTGTAGCCAGCGCGTACAAGATGATGCCGGGTGTTAGCGTCGCCAGCGTCGCGACACCGACAAACTCTGCGATGGCAACGTTGAGGCCAACAACTCCTACACTCCCGAGGCTAACGCCAAGCACCCCGCCAAGTACAGCAACAGTAATCGTCTCGGCCATCACAACAATCACCCGAGCCCGCACAGAAAACCCGACCGCACCGAGAATCGCTAACTCTTGCCGGCCTGCGGTCAGTTCTAGCCCCATCATCGTGGCGACAAATGCGACTCCAATCCCACCAGCAACAAGCGTCGCTGCCAGCGCCATTGCGATCGGTAAACTAGTTGTTGAGGTCTCTACGCCCGTGAGTCCTGCGCGTGAGACTACGCTGGTTCTCGGATAGATATTGCTGAGGAGTGATTTGACGCTGGGAGCTGACGTGCTCACCAGAATCTGGTTAGCCGCATCACTGCTGGTCTGTCCAGTGAGGGTTTGAAGCTCTGCAAGCGGCATCACAACTGCTGGAACCTCACCTACGCTGGCCTCAATGTTGGTGTCAGTCACGTGAGCGACAGTGCTACTACGGGCGTTCCCACCGAATGCTAGCTCGTTTCCCGGCGTAACGTTGAGGTCAGCGGCGACAGCCGGTGAAACAACTAGTTGTCCGCTCCACGGTCCAGCGTACGATCCGTTATCATAGTGTGTATATGAGCCTGTAAGGGGTGTCGTATTGAGTCCAGCAACATGCCGCCCTGTTTCGGGAATGACGCCTAACGCGAGGACATACATCCGCTCATCGGTTGGTGGGTGACGAAGCTGAACTGGGGTAATCGCAACAGGAGTGGCATATTCAACCCGTGGATCGGTGCGTAGCTGTGCCGTAATCCGATGTACCTCACTCAGTTGGGCCCCTTCTGCGTTGAGTGGAACGCTCCCCGCACCCGACTCATCGGGAACGATCCAGTAGTCGATATCCTCACTCTGGACGGTTGCCCCGCCGGCGAGCCCCGCTGACAAACTTGTCACAACGACCAACAGTGCGACCGCAAGGGCGACACCGGTGATTGAGACAATCGTGCGGCCTCGTCCACCGGTGTAGAGGCGACCGATAACACGCCGGACACCGAGGCCACCAATCCCCGCCAGCTGGCGTAGCCGGCTACTCACGACTTTCGCCGTCCATCCCGCAGCTTGATCACTCGGTCTGTCCGAGAAAGAGTGTACTCGTCGTGTGACGCAATCACGACAGCACGGTCCGCAGCGATATCAGTCAACAAATCAAGCACCTGTTCGCCAGTCTCGTGATCAAGCTCGCCCGTTGGTTCATCGGCGATCACAACCGCTGGATCCGCAGCAAGTGCCCGTGCAATCGCTACCCGTTGCTGTTCGCCGCCACTCAAGGACCCGGGCCGGTGGTCGTGACGGGCCCCGAGTCCAACCGCGTCAAGTAACTTCGTAGCGCGGCTGCGACGTTCACTACGGCTCATGCCCGCTTGGACAAGTGGAACTGCTACGTTTTCGACCGCTGTAAGCGCGGGTAACAGATGGAACCGTTGGAACACCATCCCAATATGTGACCGGCGAAATGCCGTTTGCTCTCGTGATGAAAGTTCGTCGAGTGCGGTCCCATAGATCTGAATCTCGCCAGCCGTTGGCGTATCGAGGCCTGCGAGCAAGTGAAGCAGTGTCGATTTTCCGCTGCCGCTTGGTCCGGCAACGCCAACAACCGATCCCTGTGCGATTTCACATGAGACGGAATCAAGCGCCGTCACAGTAGTGCCGCTTGTTCCAAGTCGGTCTGTGGAACCGGCATACTGACGAGTCACGTCTGAGCAGACGACCGGGGTTGAGCTGTGCTGAGTTGCCATTTGGAGGGCCGTTCAGAGGGTAGTGTGTTAGCGACTACTCCTGAACGTTGAGATAGTAGATGAAGCCACCAGCGATCAGGAGGGCAAGGAGGACGATGACGAGGGCAAGTCCGAGATTTCCACCATCATCGCCATCACCACCATCACCACCATCACCGCCGTCGCTGCCGTCGCTGCCGTCGCTGCCGTCGCTGCCGTCGCCGTCGTCGCTGCCGTCGCCGTCGTCACCGCCGTCGCTGCTGTCGCCGTCGTCGACCTGCGCGACGGTGATCGTCGCAGACGCGGTGTCCGTCTCGCCGGCGTCGTTCTCGACGGTCAGCTCAACGCTGACGTCACCGGCTTCGTCGAGGGTTGCTGTGGCGGTCTCGCCGCTGAGACTCTCGCCGTCGACAGACCAGTTGTACGAGACGATTTCGCCGAACTCGTTCTCGGAGCCGGAAGCATCAAGAGTGACTTCGTCGCCGGCTTCAACCTCACTCGGCGCGTCGATCGCGGCGGTCGGTTCTCCGGTCGCGCTCACGGCGAAGTACGAGAAACCGGGCGTCTGGAACTCAACGACGACTCGTTGGTCGCTCTCATTGGCGACCTCAGTGTCGAGGGCCTGCCACTCTCCGTCCGCGAAGCGGAAGGCGGTGAGGTCCTCAGCGTCAGCACTGATGTTACTGAGACGCTCTCGCGTGACGCGCTTGCGGATTGTCGCCTCGGAGTCTCTGAGCATATCGCCCACGGTGATCTGGGCGACAGACGCTGAGGAACCTGGAGCAGGTCCAGTCTCGGCTGGTTCTTGACTTAGCGTTCGAGCGTTAACGCCGCCGGAAGCACGGAAGTCGAAGCTGACCGACTCGACAGCGTTCTCCTCGCTGAACGTGGCCGTCGCAGTGTCCGTCTCGTCGTCGGCGACGAGATCTGCCGTCTCTTCTGCTTCGATGTTTACGTCAGCCGGCGGTTCGGGCGGCTGGACGTCAGCCGAGTCGTCATCGCCACCGTCGTCACTGTCGTCGTCGCCACCGTCGTCACTGTCGTCGTCGCCACCATCGTCACTGTCGTCGTCGCCACCGTCATCACTGTCGTCGTCGCCACCGTCATCACTGTCGTCACCTCCACCTGTACTGTCGTTAATTTGGATACCAGTACGGCTCGTACTGATGGTCCCGTCTTCTTGATCAGCCGCGATGTGGAGAACCGCGTACTCACCAGTCTGCCACCCCTCCAGTGTTTCAACTTTGATTGTTTCTTCACCAGAGGCGTCACCAATAGCGGTCAACGAGGCGTTTAGTGTCGTAGTTCCGATGGTATTGAACGTGGCTGCGTCCCCGGCTTGGTCGCGGATGTCAAATCCATCAACCAACGCATTGCGAATGTCAAAGAAACTGTCTGCTTGGTCTTTTGTACTCACCGTGCCCGAGAACTCTTCAGAAGCGATATTAGTCCCAGAGATCTGAACATTCGGTTGTACGTTGGCGACTCCCTGAATCTCTGCGATTGATGATCCGACAGTCACGTCTTCAGCACGCACATCACGGGAGAATCCACCACTGACTAAAATTTCAGTTTTGCTGTCACTGAATGTACTGTTATCGAAAACGGCGACAGCATGTGAGATATTCTCATTAGAGCTAAGCCCAGCTGTTGCGGTCAACGAGACATTCTCACCAGGTTCAATCTGTGTGCTGTCCAAGTTGATCGTGGAGGGACCCTCTTGAGCCGTGACAGCATCAACTCCGAGTGCTGTTGTATTGTTGAACCGAGGTCGTTCATCGCCTTCCTCATACACTTCGTCACCGATATGTCCGATTAGGATGTAAGTACCCGACTCATCAAGATTGACAGTGGCTTCTTGCGTACCATCAGGACGGATATCTCCAGCGGTAACTGTTTTAAAGCTCGTGAGTTTTAGGAACTCATCTGATGTGAGTGCATCCTTAAATCGCTCAGTGGTTAGCGTTTGATTTTCTGCGAACGATTTGGCGAACGTCTCGAATCGGTCAGTCTCGTTAAAGAAGTCACGAACAGTCCCAAACCGAACTTCATTTTGATCTTGGACAGTTGACTCGAACTCGCCGTATCCACTAACATCTCTGAACGCACGCTCAACTTCCTCAACACTCACATTCTGTGAATTAAGGAATACTTCTGTCGTGTCTTGATTCGCGTCAATACGCGTGACAAGTACCCTAAATTCATTCTCGGGGAGGTCTGATGTGCCGTCAAGATTGAACCTGACATCATCACCTTCCTCGAAAATGACTTCTTTTGAGGTCCCTATATTGACCCCCTCAAGGGTAACTTCTGGGCTATTGATTGCGGTTGCTGGGTTATCGGGTCCGGTTTGTCGATCAACAGTTACAGGGCGAAGAGGCGCCCGTTCCCAAACGGCTAGGTCATCCGTAATATTGATTGTTCCAATGTTTGATTCAACTGGTTGGCCTGTGGGTTCGATCGCGCTCGTTGATGAGTGGGACTCATCCACTGAAGCTAGTGCTCCTCCAACAAACGGCCCCATCATCGATCCGATCATGACGAGGCTGAATAGAATAGCGAGTGTAACCTGTCTCGCTGAGCGTGTCATAGATACTAATTTTTGGCATCCGCTTTATATCTTTCTTACAAGAGGACTGCGAGCAGAGGTGTCAAGAATACAGTGATAGAACCAAAAAAGTGATACCGCGTTGGAAGCCAACATCTCCTATGAACCGCCGATCAGCCCTCTTTGTCGTTCTACTCTGTCTTGGAGTAACCATTGGAAGTGTGGGTGTTGGGGGTCAATCAACTAGTGATTTTACACTAGACTCGGATTCTACAGTCTCAATTCCGTCTCAGACCGTGTCTGATGGTTTCATTGATGGTGAGTTAGAGGTCGATAAAACAGCAGTAATCACTCCAGATGAGCCACTTACTGGAACAGCGACAGTTCCGGATCAAGAGAACAAATCATATGAAATACAGTTCCGCGACTCAGATGAGTCGTTAATTTCCTCGAAGAGTACGACTGGAGCAGAAACACCGTATGAATTTGCAAACAGTGTAGAATCACCTGGTAGCTATGGCGTTAACATCCTAGACACCGATGAAGGGCTAATTAAGTCGGTGTTACCAGTTGTGATTGCCTCACATGAGGTAGATTCTCTGGATATTAATGGGTCAGCGCCAGAAAATACAGCTATACATCCATCTGAGAGCGTGCCTGTTGAGGTTTCACTCTCAACAATAGAGCCAACATCAATAGAATCCGTAACCCTGACCGTTTGGAATAGTGATAAGCGTCAAAACATCACATTGACTGAGACAGCGGACAACAAGTATGAAGGAAACATATCATCGCTTAATCAGGGAGAGTACCAGACACAGGTCAGGATTCGTGGGGGTGAAGACATCAATGGACGTCCTTCTCTAATCGGATTGAGCGAGGCTTATTCAATAACCGTTGAACAGACTGATGATAATTCAGGTGGAGAGAGTGGAGGAGATGGCGGCTCTGAAAACGGAACCGATGGTGGCGACGGAAGTGACGGAACCGATGGCGGCGACGGAAGTGACGGAACCGATGGCGGCGACGGAAGTGACGGAAGCAGTAATAGTGGAGACACAAGTGGTGACCAGTCCAATGAAACCGACACCGCCGATGAAGACAACAGCGATGCTTCCGGAGACAGCATAAATCCGGATTCAGATACAGACGACAGCTCAACGGATGGAGAGACGGACTCTTCATCTGACACCGACGGTTCCACTAGCGGAGGAAACGATGATTCGACAGATGGGAATGGAACTGCTGATGAAGCAGGCGAGCCAAATGGGACAATTGAGCCCAACGAGGATCCTGCCTCACCCGACAGTTCAGAGGACAGCGTACCGCTCTATGCGGTACAAGCAATCCTAATTACGTTAGTAGTTGGTGCCGGGCTTCGCCGAGCTGCCGGGAGTATGTGATCCACGCCTGTTTTGCGTAAACTGATGTGTTCTACAAGACTTAATGGGACGGTACTAGAACAAATAGAGAAGTCACTAATACGAAACAGATGATTAAATATCTGCTAACATAGAGCGAATGAGCGTGTTTAAATAATCTAATATTCAAACGGAAGAAACAATCGTGTCAACGATATACTACCAATGACTTTGGAAAAACGGCGGCGATTTGTGTATACACTCGTGGCGTGGATGATGAGCGTGATTCTTTTGCTCAGCGTACTCGACGCATTAGAGTTAGAGTTGTTCTTTGTAGTGTCTCTCATTGGTTTACTCGTGGTTGTTGAACTCACTGCGCCGTTTAATGTCACACCGCGCTGGCGGCGGCGGCTGCTCCCAATCATTCTTGTGGGACTTGCTGGGTTCAGCTACATCGTCATCCGGCGTATTATCGAAATTCTACCAGAGGGGACCTTCTAAATGCGAACGCCACCAGTCCCCCGGCTTGTGTTGTATGTTCTTATCTGCTTTCTCATTGGCACAGTGATTTTTGCTGCCAGTACCTCAACAGCCTCGTTTGGAGCATACAACTCCCAGTGGGACGGGACGAGTGAGCTCCGCGAACTCGTCGATGAGCGTTCAGATAGCCGAATCGTCTTTGACACAACCCCATACGAGACAGCAAATGCCACAAATACCGTTTCGGTTATCCTTGTACCCACAGAGCCATATTCAGCTAACGAATCACAACGGCTCCGCAACTTTGTCGAACGGGGTGGGACCGTTGTTATCGCCGATGACTTTGGGCCACATAGCAATCCACTCCTGACGGCAATTGGAGCAGACGCCCGATTCAGCCGGCTCCAGCTCCGTGATGAACAGGAGTATTACCGCGGGCCGTCGCTCCCACTGGCGCCAAATGTAACGACAACGCCGTACACCCAAAGTGTCTCACAACTCACGCTGAATGGTGCCACCGCGGTTGAACCAGGAAATGCCACTCCGATTGTGACGAGCTCCGAGCTCGCCTATCTCGATCGGAACGCGACGGGGAACCTCTCAGCCGGTGATGAACTCGGCGCGTATCCTGTTGTCACTGTTGAGTCCATCGAAGATGGCCAAGTCATCACACTCAGCGACCCCAGTATCTTTATCAATTCGATGCTGGCTCAACCGGATAACCGTCTCTTTGCCACACAGCTCGTCACAACCCACGACCGAGCCCTGCTTGACTACTCACACGCGGGCACACAGCCGCCGTTAGCACAAGCGCTAGTGCTACTGCGAGCATCACCACTCCTCCAGGTTGGTGGTGGACTTGCCACACTTGGTGTGTGGCTGCTAGTGTGGCGTCGCATCCGTGTGGGTACCATGAGTGACGCCCTCGAAACACTGCTCCCAGTACGAGCATTGTCGCTACTGCCTCAGTGGCTCTGGGACCGATCCGAGAGCACACAGTCGCATTATCTAGATGCTGAGACGCTACGGACGGCAGTTCACGAAGAGTACCCCGAACTTGGTGAAACACAAGTTCAACAGGTGATAACAGCTGTTTTATCTGAGCGGCCACGAGACGAACAAGATGAGTAGTCCCGAGGCGCTGTACGAGACACTTCGTGAGGCAGTTGGCGATGTTATCGTTGGCAACGACGAGGTTCTTGAAGGATTAACAATCGCTCTGCTCACTGATGGGCATCTTCTGCTCGAAGGGGTCCCGGGCGTCGCAAAGACAACAATTGCTAACGCGTTCGCACGGGCGTCCGGGCTCTCATATAGTCGGATTCAGATGACGCCTGATATGGTGCCCGCCGACGTTGTCGGGACAAACGTCTATCAGCAGGCGACCGGCGAGTTCGAACTCAAAAAGGGACCTGTCTTCGCCAATCTCGTTGTGGCCGACGAAATCAATCGGGCCACGCCGAAGACACAGAGTGCGCTGCTTGAGGCGATGGAGGAATCGACGGTTACCATCGACGGTGACACGCTTGGGTTGCCGGTGCCGTTCATGGTCATTGCGACACAGAACCCAATTGAAATGGAGGGAGTGTTTGAACTGCCAGAAGCGCAACGCGACCGCTTCCAGCTGAAATACACTGTGGATATCCCTGACCGGACCGGTGAACGCGAAGTGCTTGACCGGTTCGATACAGCACCTGAGCTCGGTCCGTCAGCGGTCGAGCAGGTCATCGATATAGATACCCTCCAGCGTGCAAGTGAGGCCGTCACAGAGGTGTACGTTGCTGATCCAGTCAAAGAGTACATTCTGGATCTCGTGGCAGCCACACGGGCGTCGCCGATGTTACAACACGGTGGGTCCCCACGGGCCACACTAGCCTTCTTGAGTGCTGGCAAGGCCCGCGCTGCGATTCAGGGACGTGAGTACGTCATTCCGGACGATATCAAGGCACTCGCAGCACCTGTCCTCAACCATCGGGTGATCCGGACGACTGACGCCGAACTTGCTGACGAGTCTGTCCCGGTGATCATCAATGGGATTCTTGATGATGTGACACCGCCAAGTGCTGATACAACCTTTGCCGAGCCAGACGAGCAGGCAGTGCCCAGCGAGTAGCCAGCAGTCGGAGTGCTCAGAGGGTGGCGGACCAACTAGTCTTAATCTGGTACTTACGGAAATTCGAGGAGAAAGCCCCGTGCTTCAGCGCGGGGAGGATGTCAATCCTCACGTCCGTAACGACACGTCACCGTAAGCGGTGCCTCTTCTGTGACTGTAACCGCAACCGGTTCTGTGAGTGTCTCTACGAGGGTCACAGCGAGAAATGAGGCGATGGGGTGATCGATGGCGGTTGGGTCACCTAATCCGGCACCGCTGATCTCAAACGTGATGCGTTGAGTGTCGGTATCGACTGCCGACTCAACACCATCAGCAAGTTCAAAGACATTGACCAGCGCATCAGCGATGACCGGCGCCACCGACTGTGGCGCCGTCCCGGGCGACTGATCCAGTGTGTCTGAGAATTCCTCAAACAGTGGGACCCCGGTCGGATGAAACGCAACCCCACCGGTTGTGGGATCCTCGGGGACGACAAACAGATCGAGATCAGATATCGGCTCAGGAAGTGGTGCGTTCGCTTCGCGCGGGACAAACAGCCGGACCGTATCTCCCGGGACGTACACTGGCTCGCCTCGCAGTCCTAACTCGTCGATCGTTGCCTCACGATCGGCACGAACCGCCTCAAAGATTCGCCCACCAATCTGCGCCGAGATAAATCGCTCTGGGGTGATGAAGTAGGTGAGCACACCCGCAAAAATGCCAGTGCCACCAAGCGCAAAGAGGATGGTACGCGCGTCAGGGAACACAAGACCGCCAGCGATGCCGAACAGCCCCACGACAAGCAGGCTCACCGCGGTCCGACGGTACGTGGTTTGACGGGCCCGAGCGTACTCCTCGCGAAGTTGCCGGTTTTCAGCTTCGAGCACTGCGACACGCGTCTGAAGTGCCGGCGTGTCACTCTCGGACACAGCCTCGGCCGTGGACGCAGACTCGTCGGTTGCGGGTCCGCCTGCGGGTTCGGTTCCACCGGAGTGGGCCATTACGATATTCTCCGATTCATGCCAGCCTCACTTACCCCTTTGTGTTCAGGTTGCTATCGTCATCGGGCGCACCGACTGTGACGAGATCAAGACGGACAAGCGTGACGCGGTACGTGACGTACACGCTACCCCCGACAGCGAGACACACCAGTCCGCCTGTCACGAGGAGTCCTTGGTCAGTTGTCCCCACCACGAGAGCGATAAGGACGACCCAAGCGATGATACTCAACCCGAGTGTGGTTGTATCACGAGGAGAACGGGTCGGCTCTGTCAATACAGCTAGGAGGCCAAGCTGGACGACGCCTGTGAGCGGTGAAATTCCACTCACGACGGGGATACACGCGATCTGCCCGATGACAAACCCCAGCGGTGCCGAATGAACTACTGCCGCAGCCCCAAGGACGACTAGTGACGCGATCGGCACCGATGGCGACATCAGTACTAGCGTAACTGCGACAACCCCCAGCCCAAGCGCGCTTCCCCAGTCGCGGGCGTTCAAATCAAAGACGGGATCGTCCGAAGTGGGTAGCTCTGGCGTGGACTGTGGCATCACTGTGTCACCCCTGTTGCTTGGCGATGAGCCAGCACCCGTTGGATGCGTGATTCAGGCGCCACCTCAAACGCGCTGACTCGGGGGTGCCGCTCAAGCTCGCGTCGGAACTCCTCAAACGCACGATAGTGGTCATACAGCTCATCAAGCTTTGAGAGGGCTGGCGGCTCAAACAGACAGTGTGGCATCAGGAACACCAAAATCTGGCTGTCGCCTTGGACAGCCGTCTTGACCGCTTCACGGAGTTTGGCCCGGTCTCTGTCGCTGGTCACGAGTACAATGATTCCATCACTGCCACGGGTCGACTGGGCTTGGCGAACGGTACTGACAAGCGGGTCAGTCTGAAAACGCTGGACGTACTGCGTTTGATCCTCAACGTACGCGCTGAGCGCGGTGCCAAAGGGGCTTGTATCGCCACGAAGGCGGTCGGCAAGCTGGCGTGCCTGCGGTGCCGACCGACTTCCTTGTGTACTGGCCTCAGCCGTTGGCTGAAGATCATACAGTGCTGATTTAATGTTGGTGTATGTTTGGGGTGTCGTCCCGGCGGTGATTTGGGTAGTAATTCCCTCAGAACCGACGGCAGAGAACGCGAGTGGATCACCGTTGTCTGCGGCCGTCTGAGCGATTCCACCAGCCACCTCACGCGCGTATTCAAGCATTGTACCGCCATCAACCCCAGCGGTCATGCGATGACGGTGGTCGACAATGAGGAGTGTCTGCCGATCTGTTTCGCCCTCTGTTTCGCGCACGTACGTTTCTCCAAGCCGAGCCGTCGCGTTCCAGTCGATCTGTTGGACATCGTCGCCCGGCACGTACTCTCGTAACTCCCGCGTTGTCACCCCAGGGCCAGGGCGATCTGACCGGTGCTGGCCATATGCATTTTGGACACCGGTCCCACCTTGGCCGACATGTAGCTCTGGTGTCTGTGGTTGGACTGTGAGTGTCGGAGTCTCTGTGTCCGGGAGCGTTACGTTATACAGCTGGTACCGATCACCAATCATGATTGCTGCGGGCGGAAAGTCGAACTGCCCAACAACTGACGGGGAGATGGTCCACGTCGTTGTTTGTGATGTCTCTCCTGACCCGAGTACGACAGCTGGGTTGCCAGTTACAGCCGAGATGCCAGGTGGCATCTCAACGGTGATGACAACCGGCACCTGTGCCGCAGCCGAGGGGCGAGAGACCCGAAGTGTGAGCTCGGCTGCTGTGTCGATTAATATTGTTGTGGTGTCAAGTGTATACGAAACGGATAGCTGGCGCTGCTGTGTAGTAAATGATTGACTGGCAGCGATTGCCCCCCCAACCAACCACGCTCCAAGGCCCGCCGCAGCAAGGAGAAACACAAGTTGGTCTGCGATGAACCCGAGGCCGACTAGCAGCAGGCCGGCGCTCGCAAGCGTCCACCACTGCTCCGTGACCTCCATTACTTCTGTCTCAGCGCGGGGTAAATTGAAACTTGGCTTCTCCACCTATTCCGGATTCGCTCGTGGGAGACTCCGTGTGCTAGATCGCGGCTCTCCGTGACTCTAAAATCCAGTCTCGTTGTCGGCTGCCTGTTGAGCGGCTGTCGTCGCGCTTTTTATTATCGTCCCCATCAGACACCAACTGTGTCGGCTCGTACGCGTCGTCTCGCACTTGTCGTAGCCGCAATCATCCTTGTGAGTGGCGTTACAATGGGTGTAAGTGCGACAACACCCGCTCCAGAGCCACTCAATTCGACGGCCACAAATACGACGCCATCACATCAGAACCCAACAGAAGTCACAGAAAGCGGCGACAGCCGGCAGGTTGGTATCTACCTTGCCCGGCAGCTTGGGTCTCGACTTAACGCCAGTGCGCTTGCCACCAGCAACGAAGACTATGAGCAGGGCCGTGCGCTCATCGGCGACGAGTATGATGTCCTCTTAGAACAGTATGCCGCTGTCGCGGACGAGACTGAATTAGCAGAGGCCGCAGAACAGTTTAATCTTACACGCGAACAGCAACTGGAGATCATTGCGTCAGCTGAGCAACTCAACCAGACGGCCGCCGCTTATCAGGCGGCCGTTGAAAACGGGAATGAGGAGCAAGCGCGGGCACTCGCCAGAAACATTGTCCAGAACGCGAGCGAGTTGAATCAGAGCACGACAACGCTCACCCAGCAGTACAACGCACTCGAAACACAAACCAATCTAGATTTTGCCGCCGCACAAGACGCGCTCAACACGAGTCAACAACGTCTCGCGCGAGCAGCGGGTGCCGTCGCGAGCCGTGAGTTCACCAACACAAACCTGACCGTTCGACCAGCACGATCAAACCTGTCAGCCACAGAGCAAACAACAGTAAGTGGCCAGCTAACGGCTGCTAACGGAACAGCGATCACAAACGCCACGATCCGCGTTGGGGTTGGGGCAGATACAATCACAACCCAAACTGACGCAAATGGCATGTATACGGCCGCGTATCAGCCGCTTGTCGTGGCGCCAAATGCGTCAACGCTCACGGCAACATACACGCCAGCTCCGGCTTCCCCATATCTATCGAGTACGGCGATAGCAAACGTCGCTATCCGTGGGCAGCCAGCCACCTCGATTACGGTGACGAACGCAACCACAAGAGCTGGCTTTACAGATCCAGTCCACGTCGCTGGGTACGTCACCACCACCGCGGGGGAGGCTCGGTTGCCTGCCGGCGTGCCGGTCACGCTACAGATTGCTGGAGCGCAACTGGCACGGACAGAGACAACAGCCAATGGGAGTTTTACGCTTCACACACCGCTTCCCGAACAGGTTTCTGCCGGCGAGCGGGAGCTCCGCGTTGGGCTTGCGGCTGACCAGTTCATTCTTGAATCGTCCACCACAACGATTCCATTCTCCGTTACGTCAACGCCGACTGTGCTGACAGTTGAGCTGGACCAAACCGAGGCCGACGACCAGAACGTTTCGATTGCTGGCACACTCACAACCGAGGGCGGCGAGCCGCTTGCTGACCGGTCAGTACAACTTCAATTCGCGGATACACCGGTTGCGACCGTCGAGACAGACGCGACGGGCGCATACCGGACGACTCTCGATCGTGCTACCATCCCTGAGGAGGCTCGAACACTCACCGTTCAGTTTGCGCCTACTGGGAGTAGCCTCGAAGCAAGTACCGCAGAACAGACCCTCCCTGTCTCGTCGATGAGTCCGTTTGGTCGCTCAACACTCGTCGGTGGGGCAGTTACGCTGTTGGTTATCAGCGGGCTCACGCTGGTCTGGTGGCGAAACGGAACGGTCTGGGGACAACTCTGGAGTCGGGTGACAGGCGGAAACAGTTCGGCACAGCCCGCAGCCACACCGAGAGAAGGCTCCTCGACAGGGGCCCCCGCAGCCGCTGTGGCTAGCGCGTCGGACAGTACATCGAGTGATTTTATCGAGCGTGCCCGGACTACGCTTGACGCGGGGAATCCGGATGCTGCGGTCCGGTTTGCGTACGCTGCGTTCAGGGCTCGAGCCACACCACCCGACGCAGATCTCCCGGAGACACACTGGGAGGTATACGATCGATGGGAAGCACTGGATCGTTCTGATTCCTCACAGGTGTATCAACTGACGACAGCCTACGAGCAAGCGATGTTCGCGCCCGAGTCGGTATCTACAGAAACCGCCCGCACGGTCGTCGAGATGTTACCATCTCTTGCTGGCGATTCCGATACGTAGTTCGGCTGAGGGTGGAACGTGTGCCTAACTCACAGAGCAGCCAGGCAGATCTGACACCTAGCAGGTGATGTACACTAGGATGTCTGGAAACCGACGTAAAGTGTGCTACAGCGCCAGTTGAACCGTGAGCTGGAGGAGTTGCGGGAGGAGCACGCTGATCGCAATTTGGCTCCACATTGTGAACGTTGCTGGGTACACCCGCGTGTTTCGGACTTGCTTGAGGCGTCGCCGCGCGTCGTCTAATTTGTCTGGGTTGACGACGTTCGAGTTGTTAATGTCGTACGGATTCTCAATTGCTTGATGGATCTCAGTTTCAATTTCACGAATACGCCGCTCTTTTTTGTCAGACATCAGCTGGTGAATAGTGTACATTGAATACCCAATCGAAAGCAGGCCAACAAGCCACGCTGTTGAAAAGAAGGCCAACTCAAACAGGCCAGGCACGTATCCGTCCACCGAAAGCAGTACTGGCCCGTAAACGAGCAAGAAAAAGAGGAGCAGCCCAGCGGTATAGATATAGTACGACCGCTTCAGCAACTGACCAACCGCGGCAAACCCACCCATATTGCGCGGATCATAAAAGAACAGATTGAAATCGGTCGTTTTGATCCGCCGTGGTAATAGAAAGTGGATGCCGTAATAGGTGAACGCGAACTCAACGATGACCGGGAGGAACACGAACTCCCAAGTGAAGAGAAAATTGATCGCTGTTACTCGGTTTGGGACGCCGACGTTAAAAACCGTATTTGCGTACAACACGACAACAGCGCAGATATAGACAATAACCTTTGTTCGCCAACTGAATATCCGCCGAAACTGGTCGATTTCGGTCCGATCAATGCGATCCTGTGCCCGGAGCGCAGCAAGTGCGTTCTCGTAGCCACGAGACATGTACTGAACTCCAACCACTCCTAAGAATACTGCCACATACCCGGCGGCGGTGTTTGGAGTTTCAAGCAGGATATGCGTTCCACCGGTAAGGTGTACGTAGACTTGGAGAACGGCCAGATCCAAGACACTGAACGCCCCAACGAAGAGATACGGTGGGTAAATATCCCGTCCAGGGAGAGTTGTTGAGAGACGAGAGAAGCCACACAGTGTGGCAATATATTCAATGAGATTTTTCTCATCTTCTGCGTCAAAGTTTCTTGACATGGTGGGGTCGTGAAGTACGTACGGTTTATTTCTATCGCCAACTTCTCTCTGCCCGTGAGGACGCGGTATTTCTGCTCTAAGCAGCGGAAACCTCGTATTGAGAGAACCCGGAGAGACAGTGAACGCGCCGAGGTCAAACTCGGTGACTCGTCAAACAGTTTGGACCTGACCGCTGTGACACTGACGTACAACAAAAGCAGAGTGAAGTACCTCGGGGACAAGTCCCGAGGCTTCACCGTTTAGGGTTCAGCACTACACCCGCAGGCGAATTTAATTCCCCTCGACCTCCCTCTTTCGAGGTCGGCTGGAAGTAACACCCGAAAGCCCGATTGCGTCCGTGAGGGTCGGCGGCTCCACCCCGCCCGATAGTACCTGTCTCACTGCGTCGGAGACGCGAGTTTTGAGAGGTACCACATTTCCATAACTGTCTCAGTCAGCATTAGATTAAGATCTTTAATCTGTATTTGAGGGTTCTGTGACTGTATCAATTATTCCAAGGCCGGTGTGTGTAAAACTATTGGTCGGCTTCACCCTCGGGGTCAAGCCCCGAGGCACTCGTCTTGAACCGCCTGTAGACCCGCTCAATGATCCGGGAGGAACTTTGGGTCAGTACAACAACGTCGCAGACAACAACAGATTATCCTCAGCCTCCACGCAACCGCCGTCTGACACCACAACAGTGTTTTTGTGAATACATCAGCCGGGGTGGCCCACATTCGCAACCGCCGTGAACGGCGATCGCATCAGCCAGTAGTACCCACCGAAGACTACACCATACAGGACCCATCCAGTAAGTGACCCAGCGTACAGTGATGGGACTGTTTGCCGAGTAACAACTGGAACTGCGACCACAACAATGCCAGCCCACACGGCGGTACCACTTGTAGCACCGACCGCCGCGGCCGGCCGCCATGTCCGCCAGCATGAAGAGGGGATAGTGAGCTCAATCCCACCCGCGAGTAAGGGACCAGCACCAATGCCGATAGCGCCAACAACTGCCCAACCAGCGAACTGGGTTGGCACTCCGATCAAGCTGCCCACCGTAAAGAACCCTTGTTGGATCCGGAGGACAATCATCAACGCGGCGGTTGCCAATACAGCACAGCAGAGTGCCGCGGGACAAACCACGCAGAGGCGTTCAATGGGATGTTTTGCGACACCATCAATCTGAGCGAGATACGTCGCTATCCATACGCCAGCCACAGCTACCAGAAGAGCGACAAACGCCAGGCCAATAACGATCCACACGTGAATACGTGCGAGCATCTGATCAACGGTATAGTAGAGTCCAAACAGCTCCATCCATCGGGAGTCGTGTACGGTTGGTGTACTGCCAACTGCGCGTGAACCAAGCGCGTACAGCTCTGGCAGGCTTCCCCAGATACCACCGATTGGGATGAGCCAAAGGATGGTGCGTGGACCGAGTTCATACCGGAACATCACTGGCCAGACAAAAACGAGAAGCAGCGCTGCTCCACAGAGGGCGTGGGCGAATACAGGGACCATGCCACGTTGGTTCACGTCGACTCACATAACTGTTAATATTTGTCACATTAACTCAACAAACTGCGACGGATCCAGCCGAATGTGGCCTCCGCTTCTTCCTCCGCAGTAACGTCACACGGCGCAATCAGCGTCGCCGCCTCCACATCAACTTCCGTCTGGGCCGTCGCTGAGGGCACCCACCTCAGCCGGAGCGGATGATCCGGGACAATATCGATACTGACGCGGATATTTTCAGGAATGGTAGCAACGGCCTCATGTAGTACTGACGTGTAGAACGTCGCGCTGGCGGATACTGCGGTTGTTTCTCCAGGTAAATCGGTAGCCGAGCGTTCATACACTGCTGTTGCGGTTTCAGTTGTACTCTCCTCGGCTGAACGGGGAACACTCTCAATCCGGAACGCGGATTCGGAGACATCATACGCAATCGAGACCATTTCGGTAACTGTTGTGAAATACTCACACACAGCAGCAAGTGTGTTCGATTGGTGGTGAACAGTAGCACTTTCCGGCCACGCCGTTTGTGTTGGCAGCGCTTGTTCGGGGTCTGGTTCGACAGGCTGTGTTTGGGTGATCGACTGCGAAACAATGCTGAGCGCCCCCTCATCACCGGGATATGACAGTGTCACCTCAGCCGACCCCGGAGAGCTTGCTGTCGCACCGCTCATTGCGGCGTCCATTACTGTGGGGTCGAACGCCAACTGGCAGGGAGTACCTGTATACTGGTGACAGGACGCAGCAGGAAGCGTGGTTGTGACTGCCCGAACCCGTTTTGTATCGATCGCATGGACTGTGAGCTCATCATTGCGCACCTCAAGGACAGCCGTCTCAGCAGCTGCCGTCAGTGGCGAAATTAGGTTGGATAGTTGCTGCTGGGAAAGCGTCAGTTCAAAAGAATCCTGTGAGGACTCCGTCGACAACCACGAGCGCATACGCAGTACCTGTCAGCGTATTTAATAAATCGATCGGTGCTGGGCGTTCGATCGTTTGTCGACATCCTCCCAGCGCTAAAGCACGGGGCTTTCTCCTCGCACTTCGGTAAGATAGATGCCGAGGCCCGAGAATAGCAGAGAGCACTCTCCCCGGTGGTTCCGCTGTTAGTGTAGAATGAGCACGCGTTGTACATCCTATCTCGGGGGAGCAACGAGCAGCCGTATGGCATCCATCGTGCTCGATACGCGTGATATCATGTGAGCTATTACCCCACCGCTTCCGCTGTTCACACACAGTACGGAGAAAGGGTTACTCATCCCACCCACCCCGTCGGTTCCGCTGTTATACGACACCAGACAGGGTGGTTTACTCACCCCACCCACCCCGTCGGTTCCGCTGTTATACGACACCAGACAGGGTGGTTTACTCACTCCATCTACCCCGTCGGTTCCGCTGTTAGTACAGAACACCGGGTCTAGCACCTTGTTACCCAGAATGCGCTAACAGAGCACGGCTCCAACACGGAAAATAGACGGCGGAGTCAAGAGCGAACGGTGTAGACACCAAACAGCGGAAACAACGGAAGTGATTGTTTTATATATAAGTAGCGAATGCCAAATGTATGGATGACTTCTCGTTTACTCCAAACGACTCTATCTTTGAGAACCGAGAAGCGCTCCTTGAAGAGTGGACGCCAAATAGCCTTGTCGGGCGCGACAAAGAGCTGACTCGGTACCACGCAGCCCTCCAGCCGGTCATCAACAACGAGACTCCCTCAAACGTCTTTCTCTAAGGAAAGAGCGGTGTGGGCAAGACTGCGGCTACGCGCTATCTGCTCCGTACGCTTGAGCGGGACGCAACTGACGTATCGGAACTCAAGCTCACAACAATTGAGATCAACTGTGACGGGCTCAACACGTCATACCAAGCCGCTGTCAAGTTGGTCAATGAGCTTCGTGAACCAGGACGCCAGATATCTAACACAGGCTATCCACAGGCGAGTGTCTACGAGTTCCTCTTTGACGAGCTTGATTCACGTGAGGGAACAGTACTCATTGTTCTCGACGAAGTCGACCACATTGGTGACGACTCACTGTTGTATAAGCTATCGCGTGCGCGTTCAAATGGAGACGTGAGTGAGGCGAAGCTTGGTGTCATCGGTATCTCAAACGACCTAGACTTCCGGACACAGTTGTCCTCTAAGGTTCAGTCGTCGCTCTGTGAAAAGGAGGTCTCTTTCAGCGCGTACGATGCCGACGAACTCCGACTTGTCCTCGAACAGCGCGAGCGCGTCGCATTTCAGGATGGTGTGCTCGAAGATGGCGTGATTGCGATGTGTGCGGCCTACGGCGCAAAAGACTCTGGTGACGCACGGAAAGCCTTGGATCTCCTCTTGGAGGCCGGTGACGTCGCCCGCGAGAGCGGGTCCGACATCGTAACAGAATCACACGTTCAACAGGCTCGTGAGCGCGTTCAGACTGATCAGGTTGTCGAAGGGATCCAGAACTACTCTCAGCACGGCCAACTCGTCTTATATGCGCTCACACGCCTCCACGAACGCGGCGAGACGCCGGTCCGAACGCGCGAAGTTGTCGAGACGTACCGGACAATGGCCCATTCGGAAGGGGTGAGTCCGGTCTCAGAGCGATCGGTCCGTGACTACTTGGGCGAATTAGCACAACTGGGGATCACCGAGGTGACGGAGTACAATCGTGGAAAAGGCGGTGGCAAGTACAACGAACATGAACTAGCGCAGTCCGTGTCGGCGGTTCGAAGCGGATTGTCAACGTTGTTAGAATCGGCGTGAACTATCGACCGCGAGGGGGAGTTGAGTATAGGTCGCTCTGTGCTAACAGCGGAAGCAGTGGGGTGGGAGTATCTGGGTCGCCTGTAGACGCCCCGCGAGAAGAACCAGAAGCCGCAGTTTTCAGACACTAACAGAGTCGAAGCTGCTGGTAAGCTCCTCCAAATCAAGTGTATATAAGAGGTTAGTTTAAGATTCTCGGGCGTGTCATGACAGTAAGGAATGTATATTACGTGGACTCAAAGTGACTGCTTTTTGCCTGCCGTGTCATCTGACGGTAGAGAAAGTAGCCAGAGAATACTGTGGAAGCCATTTGGAGAGAACGCATGGATCTGAATTTTAAACAGCACCTTCCAAGCTTGGTGCTGCTGTTCGGATTAGCTGTTGTTGCCGTGTTTCTACGAAGCAATTCAGCATTGTTTGTTCCCGTAGCCGAAGATCTCGACTTTGCCTTCCAATTGATGATTGCTGGGACAGTCATTGCTGTCCTTCGGAATGAAATTGGAATGAGTACGTTTGGTGTATTCGGGCCAGTCATTCTGGCTTTTTCTTGGATCGTTGTTGGACCATTTTGGGGATTTCTCGTTATCGCGTATATATTTATTCTCACGACCCTTGCTCGTATTGCGATTAGTGATTTGAATCTTGGAACGCCTCACCGTGTGGCGTCACTGCTTGTCGTCGCAGCGATTGGCTTGTTCGTTATCGAGGCTGCTGGGCAACTCCAAGACATCCCGTCGCTTCAAGCGATCATTCTCTTCCCGGTCGTGTTGACAACGTGGTACGCCGAGCGGTTTGTTGGGAGTCTCACCGAAACTGGGTGGGTACCCGCGACACGGCGTCTTGCTGCGACCCTTGTTGGAATCACTGCTGCGTTCATGATCATTACCTTCGAACCGCTCATCAGGCTCATCATTCACTCACCAGAGCTTTGGGTCGCACTCGTTGCTGTCAATATTGCCCTCGGAACCCTCACAGACACCCGGCTTGGCGAATACCTCCGATTCAGAGAGCTCCGGCGCTCGCTTGGGAACGGAAACACCAGTGACATCCTGACGATGCGGGTCCGAAATCGAGAGTTCATTCACAAGTACAATCCGTCATCGATCATGAGTCAGTTCAACAAAGGAGATATGAAGAAGACGCTCCACGGGCTGTCAATCCCTACAACGGCAACCTATCTCATCGCGCAAGATGAATCCGATTTTGCTGAGCTACGGACGCTGATGGAAACCAAAGAAAAATTCGCTATCAAGCCACTTGATGGGTATGGCGGCCGCGACATCCTGATTGTTCGGGGGCGAGACGACGCGACAGATACATTTCTCACGAACCGTGGACAGTTGACCGCTGATGAGGTTGTGGCTCATGCGCGGAATATCTGTGTTGGTGGCGTTGGTGACTACGGTGCTCGGCGAGAGGCGCTTGTAGAGGGCTTTATTACACCCGATGGGATGCTTGCGGACCGAACAACGGGTGGAGTGCCCGACCTTCGCGTCATCACGCTTCAAGGGTTCCCTGTGATGTCGATGGTTCGGCTTCCCACGGAAGAGTCAAACGGGACCGCCAACATCCATACCGGTGCGATTGCTGTCGCGATCGACATTGTAACCGGTGAAGCCTCCGGTGGCTATCAGCAGACTCGCGGGACATTCATCGAGTCGCATCCCGATACCGGGGCTGATCTTGAATTCGCCATTCCAGACTGGGACGCTGTCCTCACAATGGCCTCTCGCGCAGCGATTTCCAGCGGGCTTGGATTCGCTGGCGTTGATATTGTGTTTGATGAAAGTAATGGCCCGATGGTTCTTGAGGTGAATCGACGCCCTGGCTTGGGCATCCAAAACGCGAATATGGACGGCCTGCTCCGCCGCCTTCGCTACGCCGAAGCACACGGCGAGCCCGGCCAATTCCAATCTGCGGCCGGCCGCGTCCAGCGCGCTCAGCGGTGGGCGATCCAAGATTGGGATACAGTTAGCCATTCCTCGGCAGATAGCGACATCCGTCAGGAGGTGAAGGCCTAATGTCATCGACAGATGGTGACGACAAACCGTGGCCGTACACACGATTGACGGCTGCGTTAATGTTCAGTATATTGTTATTAGTCCCAATCGTCCTCGCGGGATTGCCGGGTCTCAACAGAAATGCGGTCACAGGATTGCTCACCCGTGAAGAGGTGATTTTGCTATTCTTTATTTCGACACCAATCGTGTTCATCGCCTTTACAGCCTACCGTGTTGCACAGTTCTATGGGATTATGGGAGATAATGAATCACCCTGAACTGTCTCAAAATCAAGCCTTGAGGCTCGGCCTGCTCCGCCTGTAGGGACAACAAACGCCCAGCGATTCATGTTGGGTAGTCACGAGAGCAGCAGCAGTCAGCTTTGACGCACAGTCATCCGAGAAGGCTTGCGCCGTCGAAGGCGGCATCAGCGTCGACGTCGAGGAGATCCAGAATAGTTGGCGTCACATCGAAGAGGTTGGCCTCACGTAAATTGAGGCCCGGTTCCGTGGTGTACAACAGTGAGTTTTCGAACTTGTGTATCCCGTTGCGCGGGCCCTTGGTGAGCACTGGCTCTTTGCTCGAGAATCCAGACTTCAGATCGAAGCCGTTCGCAGGGATGACGACAAGGTCAGGCGCAATATCGTCGTGTGGGCCGTCAAAGGCGTCTTCACCTTTCACGATTCGCTTACACACCTGCTGGCCGTCCGGACCAGTAAGCGACTCGAGATCGGCGATGAGCTCCTCGCGTGTCGCTTCGTACTCGGACTGGGGCACAACACCATTGCGTTCGCGACCCTCCATGTTGAGATAAAAGCGCCCGGGAATAAGTGAGTATGCGCGCGCCTCGTTGTCGATGTCTGTGAGGGAGTCGTGATCCGCAGTTTCGTAGGAGAGCCACCCCTCCTCAGCGAGGAACTGGTTACAGTTCACTTCCCATTCTAGGTGGGTGAACCCATGATCGGAGGCGACGATCAGCGTCGTGTTGTCGTCGAGGGAGTTACGGACCTCGCCGATGTACTGATAAAGCGTCCGGTAGAACTCGAGGAACTCATCGGCGTACTCACCGTCCGTTGCGTAGTCGCCAAACAGGAAGTGGTTCACCCGATCCGTACTCATGAAGACGCCGAAGAAGAGGTCCCAATCGTCTTGCTCAAGATAGTGCGAGAACGTCTCATACCGGGCGTCCAGTGTTGCGTGAGCGTTCTCGATGAATTCTGTTTTGTCGTCGTCGTGACCGGGTTTTGCGTTGACATCGATGCGGTAGTCGAAGCCGTCGAGCGTCTCGCGAAGCGACTCGTCGCTCGCCGCGGACTTCAGGTCCGGCGAGAGGAAGCCGGAGGCCATCCGCTGGATCCAGCTCGACGGCGGGAACGTGACAGGGACGTTGAGTACGGTCGCATCCCGGCCGGCGTCAGTAACACGATCCCATAGCCGCGTCGCCTTCACGTGGCGGCCGAGCGGGACGTACGTCTCATAGGTGTCGACATCCATCAGGTCGAGAAGCGTCGGCGTCACATCGAAGAGGTTCGCATCGTTCAGATCAAGGTCGGGTTTTGTGGTGTACAGCAGCGAGTTCTCGAACTTATAGTCAACCCACCGGGTTCTACATGATATAGTTTCAAAGATCATATAAGTAAGGCTCTTTACGCGATACGAGAGGAAAAATAGCTCAGTTATCATCTCAGATGTGTAGTCAGTTACATTTTCACGATGGCGTATCACCCACACAGGTGTGGTCTGTGGTTCTCAGCCACGATCCGACGGTTCGATTCCGTCATTGGGCATCGGTTGAACAACCATGGTGAACCGACGCCAACTCCTCATGTTGCTCGGCGGCGCCGCTGGCGCTAGTGCCGTCGGGACTGGTGCATTCAGTAGTGTCACAGCAAATCGAGATGTTAGTGTTCAAGTTGCGGGGGATGCGGATGCATTCCTCAGATTGGCACCGTCTAGCGGGCCGAACGGTGAATACGCAACAGTAACAGATACCGGTCAGCTTGGACTTGATTTCAGTGACACAGATTCTGGTGGTCAAGGGTTAGGCCCCGACTCCGTGTACGTGTTTGATGACGTCTTTGAGATCACAAATCAAGGAACACAGACGATCTACACCTGGGGGACTCTCGATTTCAGTGACACACCCTTTGATTCAGATTCCATCTACTTTTATCGAGGAGGCAATCAGGATGAGCGGCTTCGTAACAGCGAGGGCGACGTGCCCACGTTAGCTGTCGGCGAAAGCCAATCAATTGGCGTCTATATCGATACAGAATCCGTTACGGCCGAGCAGACGCTTCCGGTGACCATTCACGCTGATGTCGAGAAGCCGGACGATGCGAACGCGATTGAAGGAGATCTCGATACGCAGACGGTCAGTTCCCCGGACGGATCTATCGATATGTCTGTCGAGGTCTCTTCGGGAGTCCCCAGCTATACTGTCAGCTATGAAGGAACGACGTACCTGGAGTCGTCGCCAATTGGGTTCAACTTCAATGATCAAGAGGCGTTCGGGACAGACATTAGCGGCAGTGGACCAGATATTGCTGTTATTGGCGGTGAGCGTGGGACTGCAACAGAATCGTGGACACCAGAGTGGGGCGATTTCGCCTCTGTCGAGGAGGAGTACAATTATCTCACGCTCAATCTACAAGAGATAACAGACGAGGAGACAACAGAAGACGGCCGCACAGCGAGCCTTGAGATGCGTGTCTTCAACAGCGGGCTTGGGTTCCGCGTGCTGTTGGGTGACGAATTTGGGGACTTCATTATTAACTCAGAGAACACGGAGTTTAATTTCGCCGGTGATTATGACGCGTGGTGGATCGAAAACGAGTGGGTAAATCCGAGGTTCGAACAGGAGTACGAGACGAGCTCGTTGAGTGACATTCCGTCAGGAGCCGGATCTACGCGGCCGCTTGGGAACTCAGTGCAACGCGGTGCACACACGCCGCTGACGATCGATACTGGCGGTGATGGGCCGTATCTGAGCGTTCACGAATCGAATCTCACCGATTACGCGTCCCTGTCGCTGGCGTCTCAATCTAGCGCAGGGAGTCCACGATTTGCGGCGGAGCTCGCGCCGCTTCCAGACGGGTCATCAGTGAAGGCTTCGGCTCCCCACGTGACCCCATGGCGAACGCTCCAGATCGGGGACACGCCGGGAGACCTTGTAGAGTCTCAACTCATCCCCTTGCTAGCAGACCCCCTCGACAAGGCAGCGTTCCCGAGTGGTGGTGACACGTCGTGGCTTGAAGACGGTCGGAAGTACGTCGGTATCTGGTGGACGATGATCGCTGGAAGCGCCAACTGGGAGTATAAGAGCGATGGTGAGATATCCGGCAATGGTAACAATCCTGCTTCGTACATCCACGGCGCGCGGACGGAGCGGATGAAACGGTATATGCGATTCGCGAGCGAGCACGGCATCGACAGTGTTCTCGCGGAAGGATGGAATGAGGGGTGGAGTACCTATGGTGCCGGTGCCGATGGAGCAGCGCTCGAGCTTGGTGTTGATGACTCGTATCCGGACTTTGATGTGAACGAGGTCACTCAGTTCGGAGCCGATCTCTCGAACGCTGTCGAGATGACCATGCACAATGAGACGTCGGGGAATCTCGGCAACTACGAAGACGAGATCGAAAATAAAAACATATTCGCAGAGTACGAGGCGGCTGGGATTCGGTCGATCAAGAACGGCTATGTCAACGACCCGGGCTTGTACGATGAAGAAGCCGATGAGGAGGCGACGTATACCCACCACTCTCAGCGTGCGGTGAACCACCACCGGAGTGTTATCCAAGCCGCCGCTGCGAACCGCCAGATGTTGGAGATCCACGAGGGGATCAAACCAACTGGTGAAATCCGGACGTACCCCAACGTCGCTGCGCGGGAAGTCGTGAAAGCACAGGAGTATGACGGGTTCGGCGCGCTCGGTGCGGACGTCGGACGAGATCATCACGTTACCCTTCCGTTCACCCGGATGCTCGCCGGCCCCACGAGTTACCAGCCCGGTATCTTTGACATTACATTCAACGATGACGAAGGTGGGCAGATCCAGACAACTCGAGCGAAGCAGTTAGCGATGTATCCGGCGTATCTAGCCGGTCTCCAGATGGCTGCCGATCGCATCGAAGCGTATATCGATAACACGTTCGAGATCGGCGAGTTTGTTCAGGCACAGGCCGGAGCCCTAAACGGTATGATCACCGCTGATCAGTGGCGCAATGCCTACGGTGCTCATTATGTCCCCATAGATCCCAACCGCGAACCACGAGGCGCGACAGTAGCGTTCAGGATAAAGAATGTCGCTGAGGCTGGAACCTACGATCTCCACCTTCGATACGCGAGTGATGAAGAGGATAACCGGGACGTAGTTACCAGGAACGGGAATCCGGAACTCACACTGGAGGTCAGCGGATCCGAACAACAACTCACACCGGCATTCACTGAGTACTGGGATGACTGGGCTATTCACACGGTTTCGGTCGATCTCGAAGCCGGTGACAACACGGTAGCGATAAAACTCGGCGCAGACGATGTTGGGGGTCTCAATCTCAACACCATCGGTGTCACCGAGCAGGGTAGTGCTCCCCCGTTCCCTGCGGCGTACACGGACTTCGAGAGCAAGGACACTGAAAAAGAAAATTACGATACCGAACCAGAGTTTGAATTCATTAAACAGGTCCCCACGAACTGGGACGAGACGACTGTCGTAGACGCCGCCATCGGGGAGTATATTATCGTCGCTAGACGCAGTGGTGAGGAATGGTTCCTCGGTGCGATGACTGACGAGAACGCGCGAGAGTTGACAGTCTCGCTCGAAGAATTCCTCACCAGCCGGGAGAATGGGTGGATGGTGACGGAGTATGCCGACGCCGCCGGGACCGGCGTGGAGCGTAATCCGACAGAAATCGACATTAGCAATTATCGCGTCTCAGCAGGTGACACAGTCGCTATCTCGATGGGAGCCAGCGGCGGGACTGCGATGCGTATCCGACCCGCTGATCCCCCGAGTGGCATCGAGACTGAGTTCGACGATCCGGTGGGTGATGATTACGGCCCCGGTTCATACACGTACCCGACTGACAGCGCGTTCAACGATGGCGCCTTCGACCTGCGGCAGTTCACGCTGACCGAGTCGGATAGTAGTTATGAGTTCACCTTTGAGGTTGAAAGCTTACAGAATGGCTTCGACGTAGAGTACTTCTCGCCGCAGATCTTCACCCTATGGCTCCGCGACCCGTCACTCGCTAACGGAAGCAAAACTTCACGCGACGACTTGGGAGTAAACGTAGAGTTCGCCGACGAGTGGCATTACCGAGTCGCTGCTAGCGGCCTCGGGAGGGCATCTGACTTCTTCAAGCGGGATGTCATAAACGCCGAGGGGTCAAACCTCGGCACCCCGGAAATTGCGGTCGATCGCACTGCCAACACGGTTACACTAATCGTGGACAAAGACAGTCTGGATATTGATCTCACAAACACAGAAGTTATTCCAGTAGTTGGCTCTGAGAACTTCGGCTCATTCCGCGACGTACAAGTGGGGAATCCTGGGGCGTTCACTTTCGGTGGAGCCCGTGAGGGGGCCTCCGGCAACGCTCCACGGGTGATCGACTTGATCACTCCCGTGGGTGTGAGTCAAGCTGAAGCGCTTTCCTACGATGAAAACGCGAAAGCAATACTTCCGTTTGTCAGCTTCTGACTTCTCTCACAACTAATATGATGAATGAAGAAATCGTATTTATAACAACTGTTGTACGAAATCAAGGAGAATACCTGCGGCTTTAGCCGCAGGATGAATCCGACACTACGCTAAACTAACCACGTTCGGTGGAATTACAGAGTTTCCAATCCGTAGTTTCAAGTCTTGTCACTTCGTAGCAGAGGGTAAGGTCAGGTCAGAACGGAGCGATTCCGAGCGGCCTTTGGAGGCGGTCTATCCGCCACTAATGAGACAGTATCCGAAACGCCAACACGGTGAACACGAACGCTGAAACGTTCGGCTTGTGCCTGTTGGTTGAGCAAGCACTAAGGTAACTCTGAGTCCGTCGAAGCGACGTTTAGCCCCCTGCTGGCAAAAACAACAGATGGGAGTCGAATGACGCCGAGGATAGGAGTAACGGCGGTTTGGCACCGCCAGTCAGCCGCTGTTCACGACGGCTGGGTTAAACGGGTTCCCGTTAAGTGGCAGAGATATGGTTGCGAACCTGAAACTCCCACCGCTCGGGATTCCTGCGTCTTCAGGCGCAGGAGAATGTCAAGACCGCAACAAAGATCGAGGCGGACGAATTGATAGAGAGCGACCGAGAGATCCTCGATGAACTCAAAAGGGGGCGGTGTACGCCTGCCGTTCTCGTGGATTAGACGGGTCTGTCGAAACAGACAATCCACAACCGTCTGAACGTTCTTGTCGCTGCCGGACACGTCGAAAAGATTCATGAGAGTGGTCTCTACGAACTGGTTGGCAATGCGCGAAACGACTGAGCGACAGTTCTTTGAGTACCACCCACGTACCACACAGTATGAGCACGGACACGGAAGACAACGGCGATGGGGACATGGTCAAACTCAACGTGAAGGTGCCGAAGCGACTTCTCGAAGAAATCGACGAACTGGCCGAGGAGTTGGAGTACACCAACCGTTCGGAGTTCATCCGTGAGGTGCTGCGCGACACCACGGAGCCGATTCTGACGCCCGGCGCACAGGAAAGCGTTTCAGAGGGCTACGCGGACGTCGCAGCGGGTCGGACGATGTCCGCGGACGAGGCCCGTGAACGCCTCGATATCGACGACTGAGGGCTGAACGGTGGCCCACGAAGTCGTTCTGACGGAGACGTTGGTCGAAACGTTGGAGCAACTTGAGACCGAGGACGCCGAGCGGATCATCAACAAGTTGGAGGACATCGGCGACTTCCCCGACCACTTTCTTGACCGGCTGAAGAACCACCCCGGCTACAAGCTTCGTGTTGGTGACTTCCGCGTCCTGATCGACTGGGACAAGGACAACGAGGTGATGTACGCCATCGACGCCTTCGAACGGAAGAAGGAGTACCGTGAACTCGGGAAGTATCGAGAGGTGTGGGGCTCGTGGAGAGACGATGCGTAGGTGGTGACAAACTGTGGCGAAGGAGAAAGATGATGACACCGACCGAGATCCCGAGTCGAAGGGTGAAATCCACGAGCGGTGGAGCAGAAGGGGGAGATTTCACGTCGGTACAGAGAAGCCGAGAGGAAGTTACCCGACAATCGCCGGGATGATCCGTGGGGGTACACGGCTCTCCCGACCCGAAACCCGGCCAACAACATCACGCCGCCGCTATGGGAAACCATCAAATCAGAGGTCGACAACGTTTACTCGTGCCATAGTCACAATTCTAAACACTCGCACTCACAGTTAGCAGCGTGGAGACAACCAAACGAAGAGTGCCAGACAACAGCGACCGCAAGGCAGGTAATAGGGTTACCCCAGTAGGCTCGTCCCGTCGAACGTGACGTCTGTATCGACATCCAGAAGGTCCAGAATAGTTGGCGTCACATCAAACAGGTTCGCGCCATCCAAGTTGAGGCCGGGTTCTGTGGTGTACAGCAGCGAGTTCTCGAACTTGTGCATCCCGTTGCGCGGCCCCTCGGTAAACACCGCTTCTTTCCCGGAGAACCCAGACTTCAAATCGAAGCCATTTGCGGGGATGACGACGAGATCGGGCGCGATGTCGTCGTGCGGGCCATCAAAGGCGTCTTCACCTTTCACGATTCGCTTACACACCTGCTGTCCGCCCGGACCAGTGAGCGACTCGAGATCGGCGATGAGCTCCTCGCGTGTCGCCTCGTACTCCGACTGGGACACAACCCCGTTTGGCTCGCGCCCCTCGAGGTTGAGATAGAAGCGGCCGGGGATCAGCGAGTACGCTCGGGCGTCTTCGCCGATATCGGTAAGGGCATCATGGTCATCGGCTTCATACGAGAGCCACCCTTCCTCGGCGAGGAACTGGTTACAGTTCACTTCCCACTCCAGGTGGGTGAACCCGTGATCGGAAGCGACAATCAGCGTGGTGTTGTCGTCGAGTGAGTCACGGATCTCGCCGATGTATTCGTCGAGGGTTCGGTAGAACTCGAGGAACTCTGCGTTGTACTCGCCGTCCGTCGCGTAGTCACCGAACAGGAAGTGGTTCACCCGGTCAGTACTCATGAAGACACCGAAGAAGAGATCCCAGTCATCCTGCTCGAGGTAGTGGACAAACGCCTCGTACCGAGCGTCGAGGGTAGCGTGGGCGTTCTCGATAAACTCGGTTTTATCGTCGTCATGGCCGAGTTTCGCGTTGACGTCGGTCTGGTAGTCGAACTCCTCGAGTGTGCGGCGAAGTGACTCATCGCTGGTGGCCGACTCCAGATCAGGGGAGAGAAAGCCAGACGCCATCCGCTGGATCCGGGTTGATGGCGGGAACGTGACAGGCACGTTGAGTACGGTCGCATCCCGGCCGGCGTCAGTAACACGATCCCACAACCGTGTCGCCTTCACGTGGCGGCCAAGGGGGACGTACGTCTCATACGAGTCAACCTCGCGGTCTTGAAAGCCGTACACACCGGTGGCGCCAGGATTCACGCCGGTGGTGAGACTCGGCCAACACGCACTAGACTCGGGTGGCACAATGCTCTCTAAGCGGCCGCCTGAGCCAGTGTTTTTGATGTCAGTTAGGTTCTCGAAGACGTCAGGATGATCCTGGACGAGATTCAATGGAACACCATCAATCCCAAGGAACACAACACGCTCATCGTCATCGCCGCGTAACCGATCGAACAGGCCCATACCTGTGGATGTGTATCTGCCGACATATCGGTTGTGTTCTAACGTGTCTACTGGTACGATGCGTGTTAACGCATGTCGAATTCCGGAGACGAAATTCAGAAGCCATATTAGTTCGTTCACAGACAATTTCGATGTATGAGCGATAACTTCCCGGCGAGCGTCGACGTCGACTACACTGACGGCGAAGGCGAAGACCCGGACGACTACCCGTCGATCCAGCACAAACTCGAGAAGGCGGTCGAGGTTACCCGCAAGGGGTTAGAGGAGTACGACAATCCGGCGGTGATGTGGACGGGCGGCAAAGACTCCACGCTGACGCTGTACTTCATTAATCAGGTTGCCGAAAAGTACGACTACGAGAAGCCCACTGCGGTGTTCATTGACCACTTCCAGCACTTCGATTCGATTACCGACTTCGTCGAACACTGGGCCGACGAGTGGGACATTGAGCTGGTGTACGCACGCAACGAGGACGTGGGTGACTACGTTGATGCGCATGGGCTCGAACCGGGCGATGACATCCCCGTCGACGCGCTCTCTGAGCACAACCAGCACCATATCCGAGAGATCCTCGAGTTCGAGGAGGATTCGTTCCCGTTCCTGTTAGATACGTACGTCGGCAACCACCTGCTCAAGACGGTCGCGCTCAACGACGCCCTCGAAGAGTACGATATTGACGGCGTGATTTCGGGTGTGCGGTGGGACGAACAGGAGGCCCGTGCCGACGAGACGTTCTTCTCGCCGCGGCATGATCCGGATCTGTTCCCGCCGCACGACCGTATTCAACCCATCCTCCAGTTTGCTGAGGCGGATGTCTGGGATGCCTTCTGGAACTTTGTCGTTCCTGACACCATCGAGGCGTTCCCGGAGGAGGGGTACGTCCCACAGGCCGACGACGACCTCCCCGAGGGGGTCACCCAAGAGGACGTTCCGATCTCGCCGAAGTACTTCGCCGGGTTCCGCTCGCTCGGGAGTGAAGTGAGTACGGACAAGACGACCGAGGAGCCCGCGTGGCTTCAGGATCTTGAGGGAACGACCGAGCGTGCCGGGCGTGCTCAAGACAAAGAGGACCTGATGGAGCGGCTGCGCGACCTCGGGTATATGTAGGCGAGCGTCCGCCTCTCACTCTTCACTGATAATATTCTGACGCTATTGTACCCAGTAGAGCGGTCTAGCACAGGTTGACGGCCTGGTATCTTCTACTGGTGACTACGAGATTGATGGTGAGAACGTTCTTTGGTCCTGTCCACGAAATACGAACGTGTTCCCCCACGAGCATCTGCTCGTTGCCCTCCTCCCAGTAGTGGCGTACGTCGCGGTTCGCGACCGACGCCTACCAACACGCGCGGTGATGTTTGTGACCGTGGTTGGCAGTCAATTTCCGGACCTTGTGGACAAACCGCTCGCACACCAGTTCGGCGTCCTCCCCAGCGGTCGCGTCTTCATCCATTCGCTGCCGTTCGCGCTCCCGATTGCTGGTGGCGTACTCGCGTACGGGTTGTACACAGAGCGACCACGCGTTGCTGGCGCGTTCGTGGTTGCGTACCTGTCACACCTGCTTGGCGACACGTACCGGCGCCTGTTCGCCGGCCAGATTCCATCGGACCTGCTGTGGCCGTTCGTTGCGGCGCAACAGCGGCCCACTGTGCCGTTCTGGGCGGGTGTCAACGGAATCAACGTGCGCCTCTGGACCGCGTTCTCCACGGTCGTAATAGGGGCAACGCTCATTATTGTGATGCGCGACGTTGCGCGGCAAGTCCAGAAGCCAACGTGAGGTGTGTGACAACGACTGACTGATAGAGCAGAGATTGACATCCTCCTCCGCCTGAAGGCGGAGGAATCCCGAGCGGTGGGAGTTTCAGGTTCGCAACCATGAGTCCAGTTTCTTCTTCGGGAACTCGTTTAACCCATCACGAAACGGTGGCTGACTGGCGGTGCCAAACCGCCGTTACTCCTATCCTCAATGCCGTTGACTCCCAGCTGTTGTTTTTGCCAGCAGGGAGTCGCTGACACGTCAGTGGACTTGGAGTTACCTTTGGGCTTGCTCGACGAACAGGCACAGACGAACGCTTCTGGCATTCGCGTTCACCGTGTTGGTGTTTCGGATATTGTCTCATTAGCGGCGGCGAGGCCGCCTCCGAAGGCC
>NZ_AOJL01000056.1 GCF_000337035.1 Halorubrum coriense DSM 10284 | reverse complement strand
AAACTCAGGAATGTCACCGAACAGTGGTTCGTGGAGAGTTCTGTCGGATTCATCCTGCGGCTAAAGCCGCAGGTATTCTCCTCGAATCTGTATAAAATCGATCAAGTGCCTCTAGCAGACGAGTGGGTCGTTTGAGAGGCTGTGTTAAGCTATAATTACATGTAATTAGTTTTTTGTTGCTGGTGTTATGATAGTGAGTTGATGGCTGAAGAAACGAAGGACTCGGGACAGCGAACGGTTCTCGAAGCATGTAGCATTCTCATCGAGACTGCGATGCGGGGCGTCCGAAACACGGCGATCACACAGTACGACCGGGTCGTGGGAGCTACTGGAGATTTTGAGGCACCCATTCGCCAGCGCACACAGATCATCCATGGCGGGTCAGGGAGCGGCTGATCTTGATGGCAGAACCCGATGTCGCCTACCCGGACGCAGTTTTGACGTTGATGCCGCTCACACTGCTCACAGCACATTTTGTCGGCGTAACCTTTGAGGCGTATACAGTTGCGATATCAACTGCGCTTGTCGTCTGTTGTCTGCTCATGCTGGACAGCCTCTTCTGGCACACGCCCGTTGGATGATTGATTTTTGAGTATAGAGAACGTCAACCGGCGTATCTTGAGTGAAGTGAAACGCTACCGGCGATGACCGTTCTGTTGGTTCCGGCAGCGATCGCACTGGGACGCTGCGGAGAGTCCGCGTGGGATCCGCCGCCCGCACTCACACCGAGGGCCGTCGGAGGTCTCTGTCATATAATATTGATACAGTTAGTCCCACATAACACTTTCTCAACAATTAGGGAGAATCGAGGAGAAGGCCTCGCGCTTTAGCGCGGGGAGGATGTCAATTCTAGAAAACAGCCACATTGAGGGTGGATTGATGCCACGACCCGCGCAAGTTGAGTAAGATGACCAGGACTGGTCAAGGCGACCACTCTTTCAGGACAACTCCCAAGAAACACGCACAAACTCACAACATGCCTCCCTGCGTCAGTAGCCGAGCCCCAACGAGGAACTCCTTTTGTTTTATTACGCAGCGAATGTCAAAAATCTACAAGTACGTTCGGGACATGAGAACGTGACAGAGGAGACACAATGTGTGGCCCTACACTCGGATCGATACGGACCGTTATTGCGGATTTCGTGCTCACGGCCGTTTTCAGCGCTGTGCCGATTGTACTCTGTGGCGGTGCTGCCGAGGCGTTGTTTGGGCTGCCATTCTTGAGCTTTGAGCAGTTTCTCAGACTCGCTGTCGTAATCGGCGTGTTTGATGGGTTTGCGGATCAGGTGTTCAAGTGGAGGTTCGGTCCGTTCGCGACGATCGTCCTCCTGTTTGGACTCGGCCTCGGAGGCGCTGAACTATATTTTGACCTCCTCGGAGTGAGTCCCTCGGCGGTTTTCGGAGGTGCTGTCGCGCTTGCGCTCCTCGTTCTCTTCACCGACACCTCACAGGGGTCGTCGAATGGGGCTGACAGTCCAAACCGGCAGCGCTCAGCGGTCAATCGCTCGAACGACGATGCGGACGCTGACGAAACGACAGTCTCGCCCAATCTAAACCGTGACGCGGAGGCAGCCTCCGACCCGTTTACCAAGAAGATCGACCCAACGGCCGTCAGAACAACTGCTGTTGACATTGCGAGCGACCACACTTCAGGTGGCGGCACGTTCAGCTACTCACAGGCGGCCGCGATTCATCAGTACCTCAATGAGAACATTACGTACGTGCCAGACCCGAGCACAAAAAACTACGTTGCGCCACCCGAAGAAACTCTTGAAACAGGGGCTGGCGACTGTGATTGCCAGGCTGTCTTGGTCGCCTCGATGCTCGAAGCTATCGGCGCGACCACGCGGCTCGTCCTTTGTGAATCCGTCTCTGGAAACCGCCACCTCCTCGCAGAAGTACACCTCGCAAGCAACAAAGGCGAGACATCAGGCGTCGCCAACTCGCTCAGCGGATACTACAACAACCGCGGGGGCTACAATTCCTTCTACTATGAGTCTGACGACGACAACCGGTACTGGTACCCCGCTGACACGGCCATTGGACGTTACATCGGGGACGTCCACCAACTCTCTGATAACGGCTACATCCACGGTCCCGATGCGGACGGATCGTGGTCGTGGCACAGCGCGGAATATTACGATTGACGAGTGGCTCCACGTACCTTGGTCGAAGAGCTTGGTGGTGTCCTATGGTGACCCACCCGAGACGTACTGCTCGGAGAGCGCGTCACCGATAGCGATTGCGAGTCCGATGCCTGCGGGGAGGAGATGGATCGAAAGCACGCTCGCAAGTGAGAGTGGCCACAGCACTACAGCACACACTACAATCGTCGCACACACCAGGGCGTTGGCAGGGCGTGTTCCAAACCGGGCTTTCAGATCCGGAAGCACGAACAACATAATGAGTGCGAGGACGGATGCGACGACATCCCGGAAGATGAACACGGCAAACGGAATCGCTTGAACCACAAGCGCGCCCGGAACAGCGTACTGGTCCGACTCGCTAGGTTGGGGGGCGCGTTCACTGGTGATTGTGATGGATTTCCAGATCAACACTGGCCCGAGCAGAAGCAGACCGATTGTAAGGAGGGGCCGGGAAACGAACTCGAGCGGGAGTCGTTCTGGCACCGCTACCAACAGAAATCCACTGACGAACACGCTGCCCGGGAAGAATAGCCCAACGGGGCGCGCAACCGGTGGAAAGCCAGCCGACTGACCCGCCCAATGAGTAATGAACGCTGGCAACCGATACAGCGTGCGAAGCCAGAACCAAACACCGTAGCCCGCATACACTGCCAGCACCAGTCCGACACCGAGAAACCCGACCCAACTACCGGCCTGCTGTGCTCCAATCAACTGGCCATATGACATATTGAATACCACGAGCAAAAATAGTCCCGAGAGCACGAAGCCGGTCAAGACAGTAATGAGCGCATATCGGCCTTTGCTGGTGCTGCTCGCTTTCAGGATTCCCTGCGTCAGCCGGGCCTCAACGTCGAGCGTTGCGGACGTCACGAGGGGCCTAAGCGGTGCTGGAAGCGGTCGGCTTGACGCAAGCCAGGTGAGACCGAGGAGGATCCCGAGCTCGGGGAGAGGGCTGAGCCCGGCGGCGAACCCTCCAATCAATCCGATGGAAAAACACCCGATAGTGAGCGTCCCAACACGCTTCCAGTCGCCACTGTCAGTTGTCGGGACGAGGCACACGACCGTTCCCATCGTCACACCTGCCATCCGGAGTGCTGACGTTTCGAGCGGTGGCGAAATGGGGCCGAGAAGGCGAAAGTACATCGCGTGCCACGTGACCGCATAAGCAGTCGCGCTTCCTGCGATGACAGATCGTTGTACCATGTTGGTTGGTGTAAGGTGGTCTACGTCAGCAGTCGAGACATAGAGTACAACCGCGAACAGGGCCCAATTCACGGCTGGAATAGAGAACAGTCGGAGTGCCGTTCCGGTGGCAGCCCCTACACCGGAACTCAAAACGAGTTCCTCAGTGGTGCCGACCAGTCGGTAGAGTGACAGGGCACCGAGCGCGCCGAAGGTTCGCGACCGCAGCTGGAACGCCACGCTGCCTGAAACTATACTCCCTTGTTTGAATATTTTTCCGCGCTTGCTGTCGCCACGACCGACAGCGGGCAAACAGCGCACTCCACGATTCGGGAACACGAACGCTGAAGCCCGCTCGCGCTTACCTCCAATTCAGTTTTGCTGGTGAAGGGCGGAAGCCACTTTGAGCGCGTTCTCGATTCCTTGCGTTGGTTTTTATTCATCTTGTTTTAGCGTTGAGTATACCCTACGGTACTTTCACACAGGGAGACACCAGCCACAGTGGCGTGGCGGTCAACGATTGTATCTTCGAGTGTCGCATCCTGAATGGCTGCGTCTGAGAACACGACTGTCCGGGAGAGTGTTACATCTGTTACCGTCGCTCCGTCGAGAATTTCGACGCCGAAGTCGAGCGTCACGTTCTCTGTGGTTGCGCTGTCAGCGACGTACGTCCCATCGTCGAGGATAAACTCGAGAGCATCGAGGTAACTGTCTGCGGTGCCAATGTCGAACTAGGCGTCATCAAACACGTCTAAGTGTCGGCTTCACCCTCGGGGTCAAGCCCCGAGGCGCTCGCCTTGTTTTCTCTATAGATTTGGAACAGAACGGCCCAATTGGGCGTTTGATGCTGACTGGGGATCACTACTGTCTGAGGTCTCTCGGTGGATATCCACCATTCTAGATCGCTCTGCTACTTCTGAAGTATCCAGTACGCCAACCCAAGCGCCTCGCGGAGCGTGACGCCAGCGGCAAACACATAGACGGCCTCCAACGGCAGCGGAAGAAAGTCAATTGTAGCGACAGCTACTGACATGATAATCCCCATCCCCACCCACGCGAACGCGAACTGCCGGTCCGCGCTTGACGATTGTGTCCCCAACTGAGCCATACTGTCACTTCTCGTGAGTCGCACAAAAGCGTTCACCCGTCACTTCGATCTTGACCTTTGAGACAGACACAGCCGACATTTGACTCACGGGCAGATTCCCAGGTGGATAATATCTTCAGGCACATCCCACAGAAATGCCTCAGCTAAGTGGTCCACGCTGGGAGGCGCTTGGTCGAATCTAGTTTCTCTTAAATGTATACTCAGCAGTGTATTCGTATGGTTGCGACGCTGCTAGGCCCAGTTGCTGGCACCCCTCAGACAGCCTTCATCGCGGTCGCTCTCGCTCTCACGCTCGGGCTTGTGTTACTCTCCTCCAGTGAGTGAAAAGCCAAAGTCAACTGCCTCGATTTTACGTCGATCTGAGGTGAATTCTTTTGAGCGCTGATAGCGAGATTCACGAAGAGCGAGCCACCCTCACTCGTTGAGCTAATTACATTCTTCTGAAACAACTGAAATAAACAGTTGAATATTTGCCATAACGAACGACAATCTATGGTATGGCCTCTCGCAACGGCGGTAGTGCCGACACTCTGCTGCCAGTAGCTGGCAGCCACCGCCCGCCGATCAAGCTACTCGGCGGCGTGTTGTGGTCGCTCGTGATTGTGTTATTCGTTGTACTCTGGCGTGTCGGCAACTTTGCCGACGCACCACCACACCTGCTGACGAATGCTGAAATGATCGGCCAAGTAGTCGGTGTGCTCGCTGTGTTCCTCCTCACGGTTCCGGTGGTGTTTGCGCTCTGTCGTGGGAGAAGCGACACCGAGACCAAGGACGTACGGGGCACACCCGACGAGTACTCAGGGAACAACACTTCGTCCGAGAACGGCGACCACACAGGGCAAGGTTCGCTTAACTCGACCTATTCACATCGATAGGGGTGCGTGGTCCATTTCGGTGAGGACGTCGTACTCCCTACAGAGAAGCGGTTGAGTACGGGGAAAACAGTCCACAGACAAGGGTCACGGTTCGGGCGGACTGACTGTCTCGTGCGCTCATCCGTGTTTTCTCAGTACAACCAGAGCAGGCTGTGTCTCAAATCTGTTTCCAGAGAGTTCGAGTCGGTGTAACAGTCCAATCAGCCATCCCGCTATTTGGATTTAGCACTGAAAATACCAATAGCGACCAGTGTATTTGGAGGAATGCCACTACTCAAGCGAGATATCTTCAATGAGGTGGCATCTGGTGAACTACCCCACCCTACCGCTCGCCTGCCGGCTCACGCTTGAGGGTGGGGCTTCCTGCTTCCACGACGCGCTTTGCTGACACCGAATCGGTGTCCGTAGGGAACGCAGTCTCCACAGGCGTTGATTCGGGGCGTCCCGCTCCTAACTGCTTCATACCGCGAGAAAGGATATTCCACGCCGCGTTCGCGTCCCTGTCTGCCTCAAACCCACAGGCAGGACAAGAGTGTTCACGCACCCACAACGGTTTCTCCGTCTCCACGCCACACGACGCACACTCCTTAGTCGTCCCCGCCGGGTCTACTGCCACGAAGTGCGTCCCCTCGCGTTCGCACTTATATTCGAGCATCCACAGGAATGTTCCCCATGCCGCACCTGCTCGGTTGCGCGAGTTACCCGGCAGTTCGACCAGTCCCTTCGCATCCAAGTCCTCCATGGCAACCAAGTCGTACTCAGTGGCGTAGTAGTTCGACAATTTGTGGAGAAAGTCACGCCGCTTTCGCTTGAGGTCGTCGTGGCGCTTTGCCACGATTCGGCGTTGTTTCTCCCAATTCGCAGAGCCGTGTTCTTTTCGCGAGAGGTCCCGCTGTGCGCTTTCCAACCGTTCGCGTTCGTCTGAGAGGTCGGGTGATTCGACAGCCGTGCCGTCCGTATCGTGTGCGTACTTGAGAATCCCTACGTCGATGCCGACGAACCTCTCGGGATTCTCGGGTTTCTCCGGCGGGTCGTCGGGAGTCTCGACCCCGAGGATGGCGTACCACTTACCGGTGGGTTCCTGCTTGACGGTGACGGTCTTGATTTCGGCGTCGTCAGGCAGATCGCGGTGGAAGGTGATCGGGATTTCTCCGAGTTTCGAGAGCCACAGTCGCGCCCGACCGCTCGTGTTTTTGAGCTTGAAGCCGGATTGACTGTAGGTGAAACTGCGGTACTCGCTTGGTGACTTCCAGTTGAGTGTTCCGACGTGGTAGCCGTTCTCTTTGCGACTACGGAGCGTTGAGAGGTTGTCGTATAGCCGCTGAACGACTTTTTGAAGAACCTTCGAGTGAACGTCTTTCAGATCGTCCCACCACTCTTTGAGGTCAGGGAGGCGCTTCTGCTCGGAGTATGCCGAGGCGTCGTCGATTCGGTTGAGTCGGTGGAGAAAGTGGTTATAGACCTGTCTACAAGTATCGACGGTCCACACTAACAGGTCTTCGAGCGCGTCAGACGGGTGGAGCCGATACCTGTAGTTGTAGTTCATCTGCCGGGTCTATTCGTCGGTAGGTTCGCTTGTTCTGACGATTTTCACATCTGCGCCACGCCAGTCCTTCGGGACGAGGACATGAGCGCCGTTGCCGGTGGCTTTCGCCGTCCCTGCGATGACTTCGTGGCCTTCTATTTCGTGCCTATCCATCAGCTGAGTTTAAACAATATATAAACATAAATGTGTCCATACGTGGGCCTGTGGGCCAAGCGTCGAACGTGTTTGCGAACTGTGCGGCGCTGTATCCCCTCCCTACTCGCTCCCTTCGGTCGCTCCTTGAGGAAGGGGCCTTAGCGCCTCAATTCAGGTAAAATCGTTCCCACAACGACACCGGAGGGGGCGTATTCGACGTTCCGGCCTGACCTACTTCCCCCCTCAAGCACGAACAACAACCTGTTGAAGGATTTTGTGTAGGAATTGTGAATCGCTCTCCGAATCCGAAGGTAGGTCTACAGGACGGAGCGGGAGTCTTGGAGCAAGTGTTCAGAACCCGTATCGCTTGTGTGCCTCGTCGATAGGCACAATCTCCAACACGCGGACCTCGTTTTCGTTTTCCAAGACGGTGTAGATGGCCGTGTAGGTTCGAGAAATGTGTATCCGGTACCGTTCGCTGCGGCCGTCGATAGGGAGTTTCTCTTTGTCACCGCGGCCGCGCCCTGGGTACGGGTTCTCCGCGGGATAGCCGAGGTTCTCTTTACAGATTCGCTCGGTCTTCTCGTCGGCAACCTCAAGAAACTCACGCGCTTTGTCGGCGAGTAGGACGTCGTACTCAGACATCTGAGAGGGGCGTCAACTCGTCGCTGTCCGCCTCCTCTAACTCCTGGAAGCGCTGCTCTAAGTCTTTGCGGCGGCGGTGCTGAGCCATCTCTTGGAGGAGCTCGTCGTAGGTCTGGCCAGGCTCTTTCAGCTCATGGAGTTCCTTCCGAGTCTCCTCGGTCACCGGGAGGCGCTTGTCGGCGGACATGGTCTGTGTAGACGTATAGGGCTGACAGTCTTAACAGTTCGGGGAGTTCTAGGCAGTGTTCAATCTTTGAGAGAGTCAGAGCGGGGACCACGATCCACGACCGCTGCGAAGGCCACGTTCTCACGGACCTGTTGTATCTCGACGGTAACGTGGTCGCCGACGCTCGTCTCGGGCACAATCTCAACAAAGAAGAACGCATTTTGCCCACATCCTCGTAGTAGGACTATGCCTCACGAGTGCGACGATTGTGGTGAGTCGTTCGAGACACTCACCCGCCTCCGCCTCCACGACTGTGCGGATGTCAAGTCGGAGACACCCGTTGGTTCGGCGGATCTCGGACAGTCACAATCCACAGGTTCGTCGCCAGCCGACAAACAAAACGCATCTGTCACCGAACTTGATACTCTACTCGACCGGTTCTCGAACGGTGACAGAGACGCTCTTCACGACGCAGTCGTCGAGTTCGAGTCAGCGCTCTCGGCTGCGCTCGAGGAAGACAACAGTGGCGAGGCATACCGAGACGTGTTCTGGCCGTACCACGAGCGCGTTAGTGACGCCCTTGATCAAGCGACGCGATCAGCGGGCTGGAACTTCCTCGAGAATGTGGTAGATGTGCACGATCCGACTGCGGCTGACGAGCTTCCGCTCGTGACGCCCACGATCGCGAATGCTGTGGGACGGAATCTAATTCGCACGCGATTAACCGAGAATGTGGAGGCGATTCCAGTTGCGGCGCTTGAGTACCTCGATGCCGTCGCAGTCGCTGCCGGCGATACAGCCGATACCACACAGGAGGAAGTCCACGCGTACGGATGGGGAATCGGGCATCCCGACCACTCGGTGGCCGACCGTCTCCACGCTCGCGCCTCGGAAGATATCTTCTCGGTGAATCCGACGCTCGAACACGCGTTCTACGCCGATCAGTACGCAGCGGTCGATCTGCTCGAAGCGTTACTGAGAGACGAGTCGATCGACGGGACGTTCTCGCGTCCCGTCCGTGACGATATGCCGTTTCGCCGCTATCTACTCGACAGCGTTTACGGGCTGCAGACGGACGACCACTGGCCAGGGATGCCGCGGCACTACGACTGGCACGAGGAGTTCGACGACACGTTCGAGTTAGACGACACGGTCGAACAGCGCATCCGTGAGCTCGTCGAAGCGGCCGGCTTCGACGCCGATTTGCCGAATGACTGGACGCTCCGGGATCTTGGTATCTGAGGGATCAACAGTCCGTCACACAGGTGGCGCAACATGTACTGTGTGGGAGCGCGTACGATCGCGTATGGCAACCGGCGACCCCCCAGAAGAGACTACGGTCAGCGATAGCGGGATGGTTACGATTCCGGCAGCCCTCCGCCGGCGTCTTGACATCGAACCCGGTGACAAGCTCCGGTGGACCACTGACAGCGAGGGAAACCTCTCTGTAGCGGTCGTCAAGCAGCACTATGGCGCGTTCGACGACTTTGAGCCAGTCCAGATGGGGGGTGGTGGCTCTGACACCCACGGCCTCGCAGGCTACGAGGACGATTCCGCGTTCTCAGAGTCCAACTGATGGCAGTCGCCGTGATCGATACGTGTGTGCTAATGGGGATGGCCGACATTGACGACGAACACCACGACATCGCGATGGAGATTGTCCGTGGAATCGACCATGGTGAGCTTCCGACAGCCCGGGTGACGAATTATATTATTCTCGAAACGTTCAATTGGATACACGCCCGGAAGCGACACGAGACAGCCACCGAGACGTATGAGCGGTTGAATCAGTCTGCGGGGTTCGAAGTGCTCCACGCAGCACAGAAAGACTTCACTACCGCTGTTGATCTCTTCGAGACTCATGAGGACCTCTCCTTCGGTGATGCGACTATTGCTGCGTACATGGAACGTGAGGGCATTGAGTACCTCTATTCGTTTGATGATGATTTCGACGCGATTCAGGGACTCACCCGGCTAGAGACGTCAGACAATCCTTTCCGTTGAAATTCCAGATACCGGCGACAACCACACAAACTGTCGTGGCCTCGCAGCCAACACCTACTCAGCTTGACATTCTCTCCGCCCTGAAGGGCGAAGATTCCCACGGCACCGCACCGTTGGGTTGGGATATTGGGGTTTACAGTCTACCACCTCTGCCCGAGGTTGGAATCCTCGAGAGAGGTCGTGAAGGTAGACTCCGGGCTGTGCCAACCAGCCGGTACNCAGTCTACCACCTCTGCCCGAGGTTGGAATCCTCGAGAGAGGTCGTGAAGGTAGACTCCGGGCTGTGCCAACCAGCCGGTACTCCTATCCCGGCATGAGATCCGGAGGTACTTTTGACTGCTTACACCCTATTTCGGCACGGAAGAGGGTTTCTTCTGCTTGAAATGAGGGAATCCCGATATTGTCCGATTAGTGGGGCGGGTAGACCGCCTCGGTTACGGTTAAATAGCTCTCAGGTTACTTAAAATATCTTCTCGGCACGTCGAATGTGGTTCGTGTAGGGTTTGTCGGATTCATCCCCGCCGTTCACGGCGGGACTTTCTCCTCAATTCTCTATCAGACGCTCAGGACCAAGTCGATCCCGTCGTGGCGGAGTCGGTCCGAAGGTAGCATTCCTCATGTTGCTAGCCGGTGTTGGTGCGCTCATCTTTCTGGTGAAGCTTCTGTTTGTACTGTGGCCAGTTGATGTGGTGTTTTGGCACTTACGGAGAATCGAGGAGAAAGCCTCGCGCTTTAGCGCAGGGATGAGTCTGACACTGCTCTTCACTCTAAACCGTTTCAGTTGTTTTATTACAACGGACCGACCATTTCATATCTGTATGGCCCTCCAACTCAGCCATGCGGTTAGCGACGGTATTCGCCGAACAGTCTCTCGAACAGGTGGAATCTTATTTTTTGCATTCCTCGCGATCCAGTTCGGGCTTCAAATAAGCGCCAACAGCGCTATAGTGGGGCTTATTCCCCCAGAGGCTGCCGAACAGTTTAACCAAGCAGCTGGAATCACTCTTCCGATTTCCGGTAGGGTTAGTGTCGTTCTGTTCATCTCGCTTATGATTTTGAGTGCGACATACTTCGTTATCCTCTCGCGAACGTTTGCGCAATCGCAGAGCGAGATGTCCCGCTTCCCTGCGACGTTGAGTCACCAGCTCGGACGGACCACGATTTTCGCGCTTATCGGTGGGCTGATCATCACCGTCTCGATTATGTTTGGTACCGTTCTCTTGATTGTTCCTGGCCTATTTCTCGCAGCTTCGTTCTTGTTTTTCATTTTTGCTGTCGCTGTCGAAGAACGGGGAATCATCAGCAGCCTCAAGCGGAGCTGGGACTTGGCTCGTGGATCTCGGCTTAAACTCGGTATCCTCGTTGTTATGTCTGCGATCTTTGGAGGTGTAATTGGTACTATCACGCCATTGTTGACTCTTGCTGGCCTCCCAATCGCAGCCGATGTTGTGACGGTCGTTCTTATAGCGGCATTTTTCGTGCCGTACTACGCGATCATCGCATCGGCGTACCTCCAGCTACGAGGTCAAGAGGACGACCAGAACCACCCGGCACAAAATCCGGTTAACGTCTCACAGACACCTAAGCTCTAGCCGCCACCACTGTTGAAGTGGTGAATCCAGCCTACACAAGCCAGCAGTGTGGTCATTCCGAGTGTGGGTTCACACATGAGGATAACCGCGACGGCGATGAGTTTGTGTGTCAGAAGTGCGGCAAAGAGCTACACAGCGACTACAACGCGGCGCGAAACATAGCAGCGCGGTATCTCCGGAATCGGCGTAAGTCTGGTTCTGGAGGGGCACCAATCACCTTGCCCTGAAGTCAGGAACAGTGAATGGGAGCGGCGATTTCACGCCCACCGTATCACGCGGGTAGACCGGGAGTTCACTGACAAACCCCGGTGTTTACGCCGGGTGTAAGTGATCAGCGCGTATTTCACACGGGACCACATTCAGTGCCGTATGGCTGGAGATAGACTTACGATCTCTTTAGACGAACAGTCACGAGACGCACTTGACGAGCTTGTCGAGCTCACTGGAGAGGGGCAGAGCGAGACGGTCCGACGCGCAATTATCTTTTACGCAGCGAACTTCCAAGTGGCGAACTCAAATACGAACGTCGACCTAGAGCAGTACTACCAGATGCTCTCTGGCGGCGAACACGTCCTCCTCGATATCGACTTTCTCCACGGCCTATTGGACAACGTCGAGTTGGAGAGCGGAGAGCCTAGCCCCGAGTTCAAGGAGGTAATCGATCAAGTTGCTGGATTCCATGCCGACGAGTACCGGACGCGATTTGCGAGTCTCGGGGACATCCTTGACTGGCTGTCATTCTGTGGCTTCCTCACCGCCCGGAAAGCCGACGACAACACCTATCACGTCGTCTTCCCGACAGAGAAAGTCAAGTGGTTCATGACCCGATTCATCCAGCGCAGCACGGAGAAGCTTGATTTTGAAGTCGAGGTTTCGGAAGGGGTCTCAAAAGTTCTTATTACCGAGGTGTAGTTTCACACAAATACATACCGAGTACGTGATCCTCTTAATTACGCTTTTAATAGTTGGTATATTGATAACGAGTATCAATGGGCAACCGTACACAAAACGATCGCCTTACTCTTGTTTTGAACGGGCGACCCAGTAGCTGGCAGGAGGGGCAGTCATGACGGCGTCTATCGGCGTCGACGTGGGTGGTACGTTTACCGACGTGGTGCTCGTCGCAGATGGAACGCTCACAACCACAAAAGTACCATCGACAGCAGACCAGAGCGAGGGCGTCATTCGGGGAATAGAGCAGGCCTGCGATGCGGCGGGGATCGATCCCAGAGAAATTACAGAATTCTCGCACGCAATGACTGTGTCGACCAACGCACTACTTGAGGGCGACGGCGCTAAGACCGCGCTGGTGACGACCAAGGGTTTCAGAGATGTACTCGAGATCGGACGTCAGACTCGGCCGGATCTGTACGACCTTGACGCGGAGAGACCGGCCCCATTGGTGAAGCGGCGGAACCGATTTGAACTTCCCGAGCGGACAACGACAGACAGCATCCGCAAGACGCCCGACACAACTGCGATCGAAAACTTGATCGACACACTTCGAGATCGAGACGTGGAGAGCGTTGTTGTCTCGTTCTTACATGCTTACGTCGATCCGAGCAATGAACAGTTAGTTGCCGAGCAACTACGCGAGGCACTCGACGTCTCAGTATCAGCGTCCCACGAGGTTCTGAATGAGTTCCGTGAGTACGAGCGCACGTCGACGGCAGCCGTCGACGCGTACGTCACGCCAGCGATCGACTCATACCTTGGTCGACTGACGGAGCGCGCCGCAGAGATCGGACTCCCGAAACCCCAGATAATGCAGTCTAACGGTGGGATTGCCGAGGCAACTGAGATCCGATCCAACGCAGTTCAGACGGTCCTGTCGGGTCCCGCGGCCGGCGTCGTCGGAGCCAGCAGCATGGCAACGACCGATGACAGAGAGTTCAAGGGGTTCGTCACATTCGACATGGGTGGCACATCAAGCGACGTGAGCCTCATTCGCGACGGCAGCGTCGAGCAGACTACTGACAGCGAGATAGGCGGTTACCCGATTCGGGTGCCAATGGTTGACGTGACAACCGTCGGCGCCGGCGGCGGGAGCATTGCGTGGGTCGATGCCGGCGGCGCACTGCGTGTCGGACCTCAGTCAGCGGGCTCTGAACCAGGTCCGGCCTGCTACGGCCGCGGTGGCGACAAGCCAACGGTGACTGACGCGAACCTCGTGCTTGGCTACATCAGCGAGGGGACACAACTGGGTGGTGAACTTGGGCTAGACGTGGACGCTGCTGTCGACGTGCTTGACCGACTGGCGGATGAGGCCGACTTGGGGTCGGCTCATGAGGCTGCCGAGGGGGTGTTTCGCATCGCGAACGCCAACATGACACGAGCGATCCGCACGGTGACCGTTGAGCGCGGACACGACCCGCGGGAGTTCGGTCTGGTCGCCTTCGGCGGTGCGGGGGCGATACACGCGGCCGCGCTCGCTAGCGAGCTTGACATCGGCACAGTCGTCGTCCCCCATGTTGGCGGCGTGTTGTCGGCGTACGGACTACTCGATGCCGACGAGACATATGATGCTGTTCGGACGTACCAGACGCCGCTGTCGGGGACGACAGCGACCGAGCTCGAGTCAGTGTATGAGCAGATTACGGGTGAGCTGCCGGTCGAGGCGGACGCGTCAGATGTGACTGTCCAGCGTACTGCGGACCTCCGCTACCAAGGGCAGAGCTTCGAACTTCAGGTTGATGCTGGAACGCCGGTCGACACCCAGTCTCTCCGGGCCGCGTTCGAGACTGCTCACAAACGGGTGTACGGCTATACGGCTGAAGAGCCCATTGAGATAGTGAACCTCCGAGCCACCGCCGTAGTCCCCCGAAGCGTGCCTGAGACGGAACTCCGTGAGGATTCGTTCACGAAGCTCGGCGAGCACACAGCAGAGTTTGACGGTGAAAAGTACACAACTCCCGTCTACCGGCGTCCGACAACACCGGGAACCTCTCTTACCGGACCGGCCGTCCTCGAACAAGACGAAAGTACCACCCTCATCCCACCGGCGTGGGAAGCGACCGTACAGACGAACGGCTCACTCGTGCTCACGGAGGAACAGCGATGACCGTTGACGATCTGCGGACCGAGGGGATCGACTCGGTCAGTCTCGAGGTCTTTCGCAACGAACTCGAGAGCATTGCTGAGGAGATGGGGCAGGTGCTCATCCAGAGCGCATACTCGCCGAACATCAAGGAGCGACAGGACTGTTCAACAGCGCTGTTCGACGCCGATGGTCAGATGATCGCTCAAGCCGAACACATTCCAGTCCATCTCGGCGCGATGCCAGACGCCGTCGCGGCGGTAATCGGGTCTGACCCCGAGCCGGGTGACGCCTACATCCTGAACGATCCCTTCGAAGGCGGGACCCACCTACCTGACGTGACGATAGTGTCGACGCTCGCACCGGCGGGCAACGTTGTTGGCTACGCTGTCACACGGGCTCACCACGCCGACGTGGGAGGAATGACGCCAGGAAGCATGCCAGCGGGCGCAACCGACATCTATCAGGAGGGAATGCGTCTCCCCGGCGTTAAACTCCGTTCGGGCGGCGAGTTGAACGAGGATTTGATGGCAGTAATCCTCGCAAATGTGAGAAACCGAACCGAGCGACGAGCAGACCTACGCGCGCAACTGGCGGCCCATGACCGAGCCGAAGATCGGCTTATGGAACTCATCGACGATCATAGTCAGAATCGAGTTGAGCGCGCGTTTGACGCCATCATAGACTACTCCCGCGCTCGAATGACCGATGAACTCGCGGAATTTCCTGATGGAACCTATGAATCCCGAGATGTACTAGAAGGCGACGGTGTGACCGACAAGGACATTCCTATCGAGGTGTCTATCACTGTTGACGGGGCTACCGTTGAGGTGGAATTCGCCGGCACCGCCGAGCAATGTGCCGGGAACATGAATGCGCCGTTGTCGGTCGCAAAGAGTGCGGTCTACTTTGTTGTTCGGAGCATAACCGACCCCGACATTCCGCCGAATCACGGCAGCTATGTCAATATAGATGTGAGCGCTCCCGAAGGGACGTTGGTGAACCCCACTCCCCCAGCAGCAGTCGTCGGCGGTAACGTCGAGACCAGCCAACGGCTCACCGATGTGGTGTTCGCGGCGTTCGCCGAAGCCGTGCCTGAGCGCGTACCGGCGGGCTCGCAGGGAACGATGAACAACCTCATCATCGGAAATCGGGACCGTGATGGTTTTACCTACTATGAGACCATCGCCGGAGGGTCCGGAGCGCGTCCAGACAAGGACGGAATGGACGGCGTACAAGTTGGGATGACTAACACGCTGAACACACCGATTGAAGCGCTTGAGACCGAATACCCGTTTATTATCGAGGAGTACGCCTTCCGCGAGGACAGCGGTGGGGACGGACAGTACCGCGGCGGTTTGGGGATATCCCGCTCGCTTACCGTTGAAACAGATGCTGTTGTCTCGCTCCTGACCGAACGCCGGCGCCACCGCCCCAAAGGTGCGGCGGGTGGAGATCCGGGGGCGACAGGAGAGAACATTATCGACGGCGAGTTGCTGCCTGCCAAGACCACCTGCGAGGTCGAAGCTGGCACGACCGTCACAGTCAGGACTCCTGGTGGGGGAGGGTACGGCGACCCTGACAACCGGTCTGAAGACGACCGTACGGACGATCAACTGGATAATAAAACAACCAACGCACCCGACAACGAATGACTGATACACATCAACTCGAAGAGCTGTCCTGGCCGGCAGTCGAACAGTACCTGGCCGAGAACGAGTCGCCGACAGTGATCGTCCCTATCGGCTCAACAGAACAACACGGCCCCCACCTCCCGCTAGCGGTTGACAGCTATCAGGCGCGAGATCTCGCCGAGGAGATCGCTATCGCGGCCGGCGTGTTGACGGCGCCGCTGATCCCCTATGGTGACGCGAGCCATCATCTTGGATTTCCTGGAACGATCTCACTATCAACGGAGACAGTGGTATCAGTGCTCACAGACGTGTACGCGAGCCTCGCCGGCCACGGCTTCGCGAACGTGATCACGGTTAACGGTCATCGAATCGCCAATCTCCCCGCAATCAAGACGGCAATGCAGCGGAGTTCGGCACAACACCCCGACACCTCTTTCGCCGCGATTGATCCGCTCCGGTTGGGAACCACGGCCCACAATCAGCTCCGAGACGGCGACCCCGAGGATGGGATGCACGGTGGCGAGTTTGAAACATCCTTCATGCTCGCGCGCTATCGCGAACTCGTCGACGAGGACGCCTTCGAGAAGGAGACCGCTGATCCAGGTCCCTATGAGACGCTGAACCTCGTCGGCAACGCTGATCGGGTGCTGACTCCGAGCACACCTCACTCCCCAGAAGAGGGTGATCTTGGCCATGTCGGCGATCCGACGCTGGCCAATGCTGAGAAAGGTGACGCGCTTTGGGCGGAGCTGGTAGCCGACGCCGCCGACTTTATTGACGCCATCCAGGCGGGGAATACATGAGCGAGCAGTGTACAGTTGAGTTTCTGGAAATCCCTCTCGCCGATGGCACGGTCCGCGCAACGCGTCACGAGTCGCCAATCGACGGCCCTCAGCCTGTCGTGCTGATCTACACGCCGTACCACAAAGACGATCTCTCCGACACGCGTTCGGACCCGATGGTTGGCTTCCTGACCGACGCAGGCTACGAGGTGATCGTCGCAGACGCCGTTGGGACCGGCGCCTCTGAGGGCTTAGTTGAGCAGCCGTTTACTGCTGATGAGGGCCGCCATGGCGCGGCCGTTGTTGAGTGGCTTGCGGAGCAGTCATGGTCAAATGGGCGCGTCGGCGTGATCGGGAAGTCCTACCCCGGCACGATGGCGCTGGAGATCGCTGCCGAGGCCCCCGAGGGGCTGGCAACGATCGTCCCGATCCACGCACCGGCCGGTATTTATGACGCCTACTTCGACGGTGGTACACTAGCGTTCCTACGTACCTGTGGCCAGTGGGCGCCAAACTTCGAGTATCTCCCACTCCAGCCACCCGTTCATCGGGACGTAGGTGTCTGGGCTCAGCGCTGGATAGACCGTCTTAACGCGCTGAAAGACCGGAAGCCGTACCTGTTTCAATACCTCTCTCACCTCGAGAAAGACAAGTACTGGGCTGAAAAAGACGTCCCGATCAGTGATGTTTCAGTACCGACGTTGGCCGTAGGTGGCTACCGCGACACTTTCGGTGGTGGAACCCTCGATTACGCTGACCGGATCAACGCGCCGACAGAGGTGATCATCGGTCCTTGGCGACATGCCATGCCCGAACAGGGTGAAACTGCCCGCATCGACTTCCTTGGAGAGATCAAGAAGTGGTTTGATGACCACCTCCGTGATGAGGGTGGCCGAGAGTCTCGCCCCGAGATTCGCTACTGGACCGAACGCCCAACCGAGGACGACCGCCTCAACGGCGAATGGCGGGCCGGCGAAACGTGGCCGATGGCCGAAGACGACGTTGTCAGCTTCGATTTTGCTCCAAATGGCCTCGTGGAGGGAGACAGACTAGCCGATAGTCAGTTAGATGAGAGAACGCCAGCAGGTACGCCGACGGGCGGCACGACTGACCGCTGGGACGTGGATTACGGTGTTGGCCATGCCTCGATCGGCTTTGAGATTCCGGGTGCGACCGACTTGGACACGGCCCCAGACGACAATCGGTCGCTAACCTATGAGACAGGAGTACTCGAGGACGCTTTCGAGCTCACGGGTAGCGGCGAAGTGACATTGGAGGTTGTCCCGGACGGCCCGTCCCAGCTCGTTGCGATCCGCGTTATCGATGTGGCTCCAGACGGGAGAGGCCAGCTTGTCACCCATGGCGTCCGCCGCGCAGAACTTGATGGCGAAATTGACCCACTAGGCGAACCGGGAGCGACTCCCAGACGGCTGGCTCCGGGTGAGCCACACCGCGTCAACGTGTCGCTACGCCCAACTTCACACGTTTTTGAGCCCGGGCATACGCTGCGGGTCGCAGTCAGCGGTGCCTTCTTCCCGTACGTCTCGCCACCGGAAGGGAGCGCTGGATTCTCTCTCCGGACCGCGGGGTCACAGTGTCACCTCCCGGGCAAGTTCCACGATCGGAGTCCGACGTTCAACGATGGGTACACCTTCGATCATCCGGGAGACGCATACGACGAGCCAGCCACCCCTGAGTGGGAGACCACCGTCTCACACGCGACTGACACGGTGACGGTATCGGTGGCACAGTCTTTTGAAAAGACGCTTCCTACCGCTACGTTCAACCACGAGACTGCGACCAAAGCCAGCATCCAGCGCGACAAACTCACAACAGAAACGATCAACCGCCAGACGACGACGACGCTGTCGTTTCCGACTGAGACAGTCGTGTCTCGAATCAGCAACTCGGTCAACCGGTCGTTTGCGACGATGCTGTACACAGTTGAGCGGGACGGCGAGAACATCTACCGTGAGCGGAAACGGGCTGCGGTCAACCGCTGATCAGTCGGGCAAACGCTCGCTTTCTCGGATCAACTATCGATGGGTGGGGACAGACTGAAATACCGAAACGCAGGAGTTGACGGGAACTCCGCTGTGTCATTTTCCCACACGTTTTGCCGTGGGTGAATAATACACTCGCACAGAATCTCTCCACACCCTCGCTCCGCCTAATCGTTAAGAATGAGGGCTTAGCGCCTGTATCCAGCTAAGCTCTCATTCTAACGGAGTCTGTTTTGGTTCCACCTCATGGCACTCGGTCATCCGGACCGCATCATCTGCCGAGGGTACCTCGCGCCATTCAGGGTCGGCCTCGCGGCAGTGTTCGGTCGCGACCGGACATCGCGGATGGAACCGACAGCCGCTGGGCAGGTCAACTGGTTCGGGTACCTCAGAACCAATCCCGGAACTCTCCAGTGGTTCCCGTGGGTCTGGGGAGGGAATACTGTCGATGAGCGCTTTTGAGTAGGGGTGTTTCGGATCATCAACGATCCCGGCGGCAGCGCCCATCTCAACGATCCGCCCGAGGTACATCACGCCGATACGGTCACTGAGGTAGCGCGCCGCGCCGATATCGTGGGTAATAATGAAAAACGAGATATTCCGATCGTCGCGGAGTTCGTCAATGAGGTCAAGCACGCGAGCCCGAACACTCGCGTCAAGCATACTTGAAGGCTCGTCGGCCACGATAAACTCTGGATCAAGGACCAGCGCCCGCGCGAACAGCACGCGCTGGAGTTGGCCGCCGCTAAGCTCCTCAGGGTAACGGTCGAGGAAGTCTCCTGCGGGTAGGAGGTTTACATCCTCAAGTGCGCGATAGATGCGATCGCGTTGCTCTGTTTCATCTGTGATACCATGGATCTCCATGGGCTGGCGTAACAGTCCGCGAACCGTCCGCTTAGGATTGAGCGCCTCAAACGGGTCTTGATAAACAATCTGGAGATGCTGGCGCATCTTTTGCATCTCGCTGTCGGACAGTGAGGCGAGGTCAGTCCCTTTAAATCGAATCTCGCCGGCAGTCGACTCGATGACCCGGAGTAGGGTCTTCCCAAGCGTGGTCTTCCCGCATCCAGACTCGCCGACGATCGAGAATATCTCTCCCTCGTCGATCGAGAGATTCACGCCGTCGACGGCACGAACCCGCTCTTCGTCGGCAAACAACGACTCGAGCCATCCCGTGCTCTTCACATAGTGTTTCTCAAGATTCCGTACCTCAAGGATCGGTTCCTCGCTTGTCTCCGGCGGGGGGGTAGTGGTAGACTCAGAGCTCATAGTTCCGACACCTCCTCGTGGTGGAAACAGGCGGCCTCGTGGGCTTCGCCCACTACCTCAAGCGGCGGCTCCATATCACGACACTGCTCAGTGGCCAGCGGACACCGCCCGGCGAACCGACAGCCGCTAGGCGGGTCCCGGAGGTCTGGTGGTGTCCCCTCTATTGTCTCGACCTGATCCGGCGGTCGTCGCGGGTCGATGAGACTCTGGAGGAGCAACGCAGTATAGGGGTGTTCTGGTGCGTCGTACAGCGTCTCTGCGGGCGCGCTTTCGACGATCTTCCCGCCATACATCACGCCGATGCGGTCCGAGAGCTTCATGATGGCCGCGAGGTTGTGCGAGATGACAAGCATCCCAAAGTTTAGATCGTCTTGGAGCTGCTGGAGCATGTTAAGCACCTCTGCCTGTACGATCACGTCGAGTGCGGTTGTCGGCTCGTCGGCGATCAAGAGGTCGGGCTCGCAGGCGATCGCCATCGCGATTGCGGCCCGTTGTTTCATTCCACCAGAGAGCTCGTGCGGGTACTGCTCAGCCACATCGGGCTGGAGGTTCACCTTTTCGAGTAGCTCGCGGACGCGCCGTTCCCGCTCACCTTCCGGAACAATATTATGAACTCGGAGCGGCTCTCGGATCTGGTCACCGACGGTCTTGACGGGGTTGAACGCGTTCTGTGCGCCCTGGTAGATCATCGAGATATCGGCCCACTGTACGTCCTTGACCTCGGACTTGGGGAGCTGGCCAATCTCTCGACCCTCGAACCGGATCTCACCGTCAACGATATCACCTTGGGGCGGGAGCGCCCGGATGAGGCTCAGCCCGAGAGTGGATTTCCCACAGCCAGACTCACCGACCAGCCCATAGGTTTCCCCGCGGGCGATCTCGAAGTTGACACCGTCGACGGCCCGGACGGGAACGTCGGTCTCGTCCTCGCTGTAGTACGTTGAGAGGTTCTGGACCGATAGTAATGCCCCTGCCGTGTCGGCCGATCGTTCCTGTATCTGCTTACTCATGGATATCGTGTGTTCGTGATCGATCGTTCACCTGTTCGTGGTGAGTCATCAGTCGTCACCCCACGTCCGCCGCTGGAGTCGGGGGTTGAGCACCTCATCTAGTGCACTGCCGACCAGAATAAAGCTGAACGCCGCAAGCACAATGCCGAAGCCGGGGAGGATCATCCACCACCAAGCACCGCTACTCAGGGCACCCTGCTTCTGTGCGAAGTACAGCATTGTCCCCCAAGAGATGCGGGCAGTGTCTCCCAGTCCGAGGAAACCGACCGCAGCTTCCATCAGGATGGTGTACACCATCTGGAGAATGCCGTTAGCGAAGACAACAGGCAAAATATTCGGGAGTACCTCCTGACGCATAATCCGAAGGTCGGAAGCTCCCAGCGCCTGGGTCGACTCAACGAAGTCATTCTCGCGGACGCTCAGCGTCTTGGCTTTGATTGTCCGGGCCGGGATTGGCCAAGAGAGCAACGACAGGATCAAAATAATGTTCCAGACGCTACTGCCCGCATAGGCCGCGAAGACAACGACTAGCACGAACGGTGGGAACACGAGACTCATGTCGATTGCTGTCGTGATCCACCGACCGACGCGACCGCGGTAGTAGCCCGCAGGAACGCCGATGAGCGTCGCTACCAGCGTGGCGACAACGCCACTGACAACGCCGACCAGAAGTGATATTCGACCGCCATAGAAGAATCGCGATAAGACGTCCCGGCCTAGGTCGTCGGTCCCGAGGAGATGTTCGAATGAGGGAGCCGCAAGTGCCGGCCCAACCCCGTAGGCTTCCGGATCATACGGAGCTATCAGCGGGGCTGCGACACTGATGAAGACGACCGCTCCCAGCAGCAGCGTCCCCGCGAACCCCTTCCGGTTGGTGAGGAAATCCCGCAGGAAGCTACGGAACCGATCGAACCGACGGCTGGAACCCTCGTCGATGGACTCCTTCGCCGTGCTCATCTGTTCATCTCCGTCGTCGTAGTGTTGCTGGCTCATTCGCTGCCTCCGATCCGTGGGTCGATGATGGTGTAGAGAATCTCTGCGAGGAACATTGATCCAAGTACCATGATGGCGAGGAAGAAGAACGTCGCCTGGATGACCGGGTAATCGCGAGCCAACACTGCCTCGAACATCAACTGTCCCATCCCAGGGTAGCTAAATACCGTCTCAACCAGCACCGCGCCGCCAGCAAGCCGGCCGATTTGGAACCCAAGTTGAGTCAGGACAGGCGGGAACGCCGGCGGGACAGCGTGGCCGAACAACACCTGCCGTTCGGAGAGCCCCTTGCTCTCGGCGATCTTGATGTAGTTCTCCGGGAGGATGTCAAGTAGACTTCCTCGCATTAGGAACGTATAGCCAGCGAGGAAATACGCCGACATCGTCACTACCGGAAGCACTGTATGGTACGTCAAGTCGACAAAGTAGGCGATAAAAGATGGGTGGTTCGCGCTTCCTGTCGCACCCGAAATCGGGAAAATTGGGATGAGGTAGCCAAAGACGAACACAAGGAGGATGGCGAGCCAGAACGTCGGGATCGACCGGAAGAACAGTGAGGACTGCGTAGTGATCAGATCCTCACGCTCCCCGAAGTTCCAAGCTGCGAACGCGCCAAGTGGGATGCCGATGACGACACTGATAGTGACGCTCGCACCCATCAGGTACAGCGTCCGGGGGAGTCGCTCGACAATGAGCTCCATGACGGGAGTCGGGTATCGAGCGAACGAGACGCCGAAGTCGCCGGTGAAGATGTTCGTTAAGTAGAGCAGGAACTGTTCCCAGAGAGGTCTGTTCAGTCCAAACTCTTGGAGCAGCTGCTGGCGAGCCTCCGCGGTGAACCCAGGACCCACGAACCGCGTGGTCGGGTCACCGGGCATCACCCGCGGGATCGCGAAGTTCACCGCGAGGATGGCGGCGAACGCGGCGAGATAGTTCCGGACTCGTGTGGCGATATACGCTTTCTTCGAAGATGTGCTAGCCATTCGTTAAAGGGTAGAGGAGGTCACTCCGTGGGATCAAGCTGGACCATCGGGCCGGTCCCGGGCTCAAGCCCGTAGGGGCTCTGCATTCCATAGCGGGGGATGGGGTTAGAATTCTCCCACGCGCTGGAACGCATGCCGTGAAGCAGTTGCGGGTAGTAGAGCACGACCCAAGGGAGTTCCTCGGTCAGGATGTCCTGTGCGTCGTAGAGGTACCCCTGCCGTTCTTCAGGGTCGGTCGCGCGACGCTGCTGGCGCATGAGATTATCGAACTCATCGTTGTGATACTGGCTGGTGTTGAGTGTCCCTTCCTCCTCGAATACCGGCGAGAGGAACGGGTCAGGGTCAAACCAGACGCGCCAGGTATTGAGTGTGAGGTCGTAGTCTTGCTCAACGGAGACCTTCTGGGTGTGGGCGTTAGACTCCATTGAGTTAACCTCCACACTAATGCCAACCTCGCCGAGCTGGCGGGAAAGCACCTCTGCAATGCGCGGCCAATTACCCGTGTTCTGGATCGAGAGGACGAGCTCAAGCGGCTCGCCGTCAGGCGTTACGCGGCTGCCACCCTGCTGTTCATAACCATTCTCGGACAGAATAGTCCGGGCTTGTTCCTGATCGTACGCGTAGCTGTTCGTGTCGGGATTATGGTAGAACTCTAGTCCGGGGGGGATCGGCGAGAATCCCGGCGTGGCGTAGCCAGCGTTAACCAGATCTGCGACAGTGCCCCGGTCGACCGCATATGCCATCGCCTCGCGGAGCGCCCGATCCGAAAGCGGAGATCGGTTGGTGTTGATGCCGATGTACGTGACGTATGTCGAGCCGCCTTCGATTACTTCGAGGTTGTTCGCGCTCTCAATCTCGTTAACATACTGCCCGGGCTGGAGGCGCAGCATATCGGCGCTGCCGTCTTTCATCGTCAGCACCTGTGAGTCTGTCGAGGAAATGATCTCGATGCTCACACTCTCATAATCCACGCTCTCGCCCCAGTACTCGTCATCAACCGAGAAATTGATGTACTGGTCCTGTTCGCGCTCCTCAAACACGAACGGGCCACTGCCAATTGGGTCCTCAGTGTTTGAGGCCTCGGTGGGGTTGTCATACTCCGACCAGATGTGCTTCGGGATGACCAACCCCAGATCGGCAAGCACCAGCGGCAACGGTGCGTACGGCTGGGTTAGCGGTGTTGTTACCGTGTACTCGTCTTCGACGGTGATCTCGCTGGGCTCCGCAATGACGCTCGACAGAGAGCCGAGATAGGGCCACTCATACTCTTTGATCGAGCGGAAAGTGAACGCCACGTCCTCTGCGGTCAGCGGTTCGCCGTCGTGCCAAGTGATTCCTTCTTGGATCGTCCAAGTGTAAGAGGCACCGTTGTCTGAGGTTTCCCAGTCCGTCGCGACGTGACCGATGGCCTGCCCCTCGCTGTCGACGCTCGTCAACGGCTCGTACATCATCCGGGCAGCATCGTAGTCCGGAATAGTAAGCCAGCCAAGTGGATTGATATTGTTGACACCGCCGGGCCAAATGATGGTGAGTTCATCGTCACCGGTGCTGCCCCCGCCGGTGGTTGTCTCAGTTTCGTTTGTTCCTTGGCTATCGTTACCACTGGTATCTCCTTGGTTATTGCCGCTACAGCCGGCGAGCAGTGTTGCCGCAGTGCTCGCCCCAGTCGCGCGAAGGAAGCGGCGTCGATCGAGAGCGATCGCGTCGGTGATGTCGTCTGGCATATTAGTAGTCCTCGGTTGTTGTCGTGTCAGTTGACCACCGGAGCCGGATAGACCGGAAACGGTTGGTACACACTGTCACTCAATGCGAGAATACATGCCACATATGTTAAAGATACTTGTGAACGATGAATACGTTTGACTATATCAGTACCCGTTATATGAATGGTTCATATTGACCCATCTTCGACAATCGTACATTTATCATTCAATCGAGAGCCAATGGTAGTTTCCTGTTCACGCAGTCGCGGAAGGACGGCAAAAGCCTCTGTCTGTCTCCCGGTCGAAAAGCCAAGATAAGTATCATGAAATCGCACCCGTCACCACCGCAGCTCAAAGATGCCCCCGAAGGGCTGCTCTCAAGCGGACACCTCTGGCTCCGCGAGCACGTTGTCGGGCCGCGAGTGCGGTTCACGATGAAGCCATCTGGACTGTTGATGTTTCAAACGTGTGTATAAATCTATATAATTGACCAGACACAACCCGGCTCATATGGAGTCCGGTCCCCGTCGCATGCCTGACTGGCCAGAACCATGCGATGATATACTCACTATTGCGACAGCAGAGGAAACAACACTCGTCGACGCTATCTCACGTGATAGACTTGATCGTGAGGATCTTGATACCTTTCTCAACCACGTTGATGCCGCTGCGCATGACGTTGATCCCGGACTCATTCATCTCGTCAAAATCATCGACACCTTTCTTGAGGATCACGACGTGTGAGCAGGCGGCTTAGTAAGCGAGCCGAATAGCTTCCATTCGCGAACGTACTTGCTGACGCGGATTGTATTATCCAGCACTGTACCTGGCTCCACTGCTCTTGAAATGCGTATGAACCCGTCAGGGCAGCACCGCTGCGTGCAGCTTGGGTTAACTACTGATAACCGCAGTAACTGATTTGATCAGAATCTTAGCGGCCGCGGTCGCTCTGCTGTTTTCGGCAGCGGTCGCACTGGGACGCCGCGGAGAGTCCGCGTGGGATCCGCCGTCCACACTCACAACGAGGTCCGTCAGGGTCTGCCATACACTCTGAAAGGGGGTGGTCTCACATAGTCCTCACCCAGCAATCAATCATCTTACGAATTTCCGTAGCCCCCCGTCAGCACCTACTCAGGCCGGTTCAATGTTGAGTGCGCCCCGACAGTACTCTCAGTCAATGAAACGCCATTCACAGCAGCGTGGCTATCAACAATCGAATCCTCTAAACTCGCGTCTTTAACAGACGCTTCCGGGAACACGACTGTCCGGGTGAGTGTTGCATCCGTTACCGTCGCTCCCTCGAGAATCTGGACGCCAGATTCGAGGGTTACGTTCTCAGTGGTTGCGCTGTCAGCGACGTATGTCCCATCGTTGAGCATGAATTCGACAGCGTCGAGATAGCTGTCTGCGGTGCCAATGTCGAACCACGCGCCATCAAAGGTGAACGCGTACGTGGCGGTCCGGTCATGAAGCCACTGGATGAACCAGCCTGGCTCATCGGGGTTGTTGTCTTCTTCGAGATACGTCTCCAGCAAATCAACAGACTCTGCCGGGAACCCGTAGCAGGCAATCGAAACGAGCGAACTTGACGGATTGGCTGGCTTTTCGGTGAACCCGACTACCTGATTATCCTCGACGTCAATCACGCCATAGGAACGCGCTTGTTCCCGTGACCCGACGTCGTACGCAGCGATCATCGGTGCGTCACGCGCAACGAAGCTGTCGATGAACTCACTCACACCGAAGCTGAGATAGTTATCACCAGCGACGATGATCGTGTCGTCGGTAATCTCCTCGCGCTCAACGAGCTGGGCAAGCGCGCTGATCACACCGAACTTCTCATCTTCGTCGGTGGTCTCTTCGATTGACAGTGTGGGCTTGTCGAACTCGGAGTCAGCGAGATACGTCTCGAAGTCGTCGGCGAACCGCTCGTTCGTCGAGAGATACACGTTATCGACGCGGTCGTCAGTCTCCAGTGACGCAAAGATTGGATCGATAATCGTCTCCTCACCAAGCGGCAAGAACATTTTCGGCCGATCTAAGGTGATCGGCCAGAGTCGTGTCGCGTACCCGCCTGCAAGGACGATTGCGTCCATGACTACGCCGTCTGCTGGTAGCCACCTAAGTGTTCACGACTTGTTGTGATCATATGGGGGTTCCGGTGACGGCGCTTGGCCAGCTTGCGGTGTCTCAGCTGTTCTCTGAGCAGACAACTGTGTCGGCCTTATCAGGTGCTGACATCGTGTTCATCCTTCTGGTCACGGCCAAACGCCACTCGTCGCTCCTTGCGGAATCGCTACTGTCACTTCTCTAATTCATAGACGGCGATGTCACCGCCGCAGTCTGGACATTCTGTGGGGCTGCCGGTCACGTTTGTGCCGCAACTGCGACACTCAACGTGTGTCTCAGAGGCTGTCGAGCTGTCGCCCCACCTGGCCAGCATGCGAAGAATGCCTCTCGGCCCCATCGATATGTGTATGCTACTGTTTAGTGCGTATCAATGTATTGGCGCGTCCCGTTGTGGGGGCGGTCTCTTTCTGCCACAATGTCTTGAGGAGCACCTTTGCCCACCCGTAGCGTGCCCGTGTGCTGTACTACTTGACAATCTCGTCAATCAGATCCTGAGCACCCTGCCGCACCGCTTTATCGCTTGACAGCGTTGGTTCCCAGCCTAATTCGGCCAGTTTCTCGATCGACAGCCGCATTTTCGGCACGTCGCCGGTCCAGCCACGGTCCCCGCCGGTGTAGCTGTACTCGGGGGCGACGCCCAGCTCGTCGCTGACGATGTCGGCGATGTCGGTGACTGACGTTGTCGTTTTGGTGCCAAGATTGTAGATGTTGAGCGGTTCATCCGCATGTTTAACAACGTACTTCATGGCTGAGACGCACTCGTCAACGTACATGTAGGACTTCTCTTGGAGACCATCACCGAGGATCTCGAGCTCGCTGGGATCGTCCGTGAGCTTCTCGATAAAATCAGGCACCACATTCCCGCGCTGGTAGGGCCCGACGATGTTCGCAAACCGGAACACCCACGACTGGATGCCATACGAGTGTGCGTATGTCGAGATAAGCGCCTCATCAGCAAGTTTTGAAGAACCGTAGATGGAAATGGGTTCCAGCGGGCCGTAGTCCTCTGGGGTTGGGCGTGGCGCCTCGCCATATACTGTCGACGAGGAGGTGAACGCGAAGTGGTTGACGCCGGCATCACGCATCGCTTCAAGCAGATTGTACGTCATCTCCGTGTTTTCCTCGAACAGCTTTCGATTGTCATCGTAGTTGGTGTCCGTGTAGGCGGCGAGATGAAACACCATGTCGAAATCTGATGTGATGAGCTGGTTGACGGCGTCCTGATCTGTTAGATCGGCTTTCGTGAACGTGACAGCGTCCGGGACGCGCTCACGCTCGCCCTTGGATAGATCATCAGCAACGTGCACTGTCACGCCTGCGTCTGTGAGTTCAGCTGCGAGGTGGCTTCCGACAAGCCCTGCGCCACCCGTGACGAGGATGGTGGCATCTGTAAGATCCATAGGTGTATCTCATCAGCAAACGGCATGTAGATTTGGAAACAGAACTACGCGCTTGACATCCTCCCCGCAATAAAGGGCGAGGATTCCCCGAAGGGGATAGTAACCCTTCGCGACCAGCGATTAGAATCGACCCCGCCTGAGTTGTCACTGTCCCTCCGCTGTGTCTCAGTTTCGATTGCTATTTTGATCTTTTTAGTGGCGCTGCTGGGGAATCTATATGCCACCACCAGACGTCGTCACAAGCACATCTGTACAGATCAACACGCTGTTGAATATCAGTATGATGAGGATTGGCATGACATTGAATAAGAATAGATCCGCGCGGTGTCGTTGGAGTTGCTGTGTGCCAACACGTGGGAGTGTCAGCGAACGGTAGTACCGTTTGTCATTCTCTGCCCGAAAATAATTGAACGGTAAGACATCATCATAGAACTCTTTCGCACTTGAACGCCACCGATATAACAGATAGGCAGCGACTGCCCAAAGCAGGATGCCGACACCGACGATTCCAGTCTGAACCGTGCTCTCAGCAGGAAGGGCGAGAATCGTCGGCATCTTCGAAAAAAAGATGACTGTGATGACGACAAACGAGTATACGGCGTATTTCTGTGTATCGTGCTTGACACGGGTGAACGTCGCAACTTCGCGTACCGCAGCCTCGTCGTCGCCATCTGGATGCGTAAAATCTGGTAGGATTGGTGCGGACTTGACAGCCTTGAATTGGCTCCGATACAGCCGCTGATACGAGGTCCCTCTGAGTTCAATCGCAATCATAGCCGCAAACGGGATTATTTCGACAAATGTCCGAACCACGCCGGTAATGAGAATCTCAGCAACCATTTCCGCTTGCCCTGCTACTCCTCCGTAATCGTGAGCTTTGGTAGGAGTTCTATATCAGCGACAGCTGCTCGTCCACTCCCATCGCTTACAGTATCAGACGTTGACTCCTGTGTCTCAGTGGTTGACTGCGGTCGGAGGCTCGTCTTGAGGAATTCCGTTCCGGAGTGATCAGCACACACCTCGATCTGATACTGTCGCGAGAAGTTGTCTCGATACTTCTCTAGCCGCAGGGGGATCTCGAGACGGGTACTATCCTGCGAGAGGTTCGCATCCGGACCAGACTCTGTGTACCGGACACAATTCTCGGTACAGGTTGCGACGATTGTGGCTTCTGTTGAATGCCGGCGAACATTCCTGAATTTAATCTCATGTGTCGCTTGTTCGTCTGACTCGATAACACAGTCTTCTTCGGTCCCGATCACATGGGACCACAACGTCTGTGTTTGGTGTTCATCGCCGACACCACGCTCGTGGCAGGGGAGTGAATAGTTCGTATCGGACATGTTAAACTTGCGCCAGCAGTTGGTTACGCTCCGTGTCGTGGAGTGTCGCAATGAGATCGGTCACTGACTGCTGCTCTTCTGTTCCGTGGACGGAATCAGCAAATAGCTGCGGGAGAATGTCGGCTACATTGGCACCGTCTTGTTTTAGTAAGACCGTAATCTCAGCATCATGGTCGCCTGGCTGCGATGGCCGGTTCTCCCACGTCACCTCATACTCTGTCGTCATTACTGCGACGAACTCACAACGGCTCTCTAAGTCTTCACGCTCGCTGACCTCTTTCAGTGACCGTTCGAGTGGCTTATGCGCTGGGTGCTCACTCGTACTGAGAATTACTTCACACGGTGTTTCTGGCGTGACCGCTTCGAGACTACTGACCCGTGAGAGGAACGTTCTCACGGTAAGGCTGGCTGGCCAGTAGACCGCGGACTCGCCTGTCGTGAGCCGTTCATAGGTGATTTCACGGTCGCTAGCTTGGACCGGGCCTTTTACGAGCTGGCCGTCTGCGTCTGTTACTGGGAGTGAACGCATGTTTTGGAGTACCTCGGTCAGCGGATCCGCAGTGGCCCCGTCGCTGTCAGTCAGCGGTTGCGTCACACTGGTGTCCCCAGTCGTGGCACGCTCCTCATCGCGACTAGGTTCAACTCGTGACGGGTCGTCTAAAATCTCTTGGGCAATCTCATAGGTATAGCTGAACTCTTCTGGGAGTTCATCGCCACGGTAGTAGTCGACCAGCCGACGAACCTTGGACTCTACATTTTGGAGCGCACGCTTGTTCTGATAGTCTTGTGGATGATCATCCATGTGGTCACGCAGTCGCACTGCCCGCTCCAGCAGGTTTCGTAGATCTTCGGGAAGCACAGCGGTGGCGTTGTGTTCCTCAAGCACTTCGGTGACCTTCTTGCCAGTCGCAGCTTTCACGTCCGGAACTGGCGTCCCTTTCACCCCCTCATCGCGCAATTTTAGCCCAATCTGAGAGGGATCGTTTCCGTCCTCGGCTAGTTTGAGGATACGCGCTTCAACCTCAGCGGGATCAACGTCACTCCACGCAGGCGGCTCGTCGTCCGGTGGCTTGGTTGACCCGCTTTGGCCATTCCGTCCTGTATGCATTCGAGCCATATTTTTTGTTATCCTACTAAGGTATCGCTATTAAATTATTTCCTCGGAGAAAATTGTAAGCTACTTTCTGCCACAGGTTCGCTGGTGTAACCTGTCTCGCGAGTGGCTGAACAACCGTCGAGACTGGGTTGTTCATGATTGTGTGTCAACCGCCCCCAATATGTATTTTGTGCTTACATTCTTTTTGAGTATCGTGTATGTTGCGGCTGTACTCTTCAGTCTGATTTTGCTCATCTCAACCGGCTTGGTTGTCCGGATACAGCCTTTCTAAGAGTCAATCACCGCTGCGTGAAATGGTTCGGTCACCGTGTGAACTTCTCAATATGTTCTTGAGGGGACGATTGTTGGCGGCGTCGGGGACGACTTGATGTCAAATTTTGTCAGCTGTTTTGATGATGGCTAGGTCAAGGGTCGGGGTAAGTGAGTGATCGATGCTTTAGCCCCTGTTTGGGGCATCGGCAAACAAAAAACGTACGTCCAGTGTTGAGTACAGCCGCGTAGTCAGTTGCCGCTTTTCTAGTTATTTAACGGAATGATCACCTTTGGTTGCCGGATCAACGTGTTTTACTATACAGACGAATGACAGAATCCGTATGAGCGAGCCACCGGTACAGGCCGTCATTCTTGCGGCCGGTGAGGGTCGTCGGCTCACCCCACTCACAAACCGACGACCAAAGCCGATGATTCCTGTCGCAAACAAGCCGCTGCTTGAATATGTTGTCGAGGCTGTTGCGGCCGCAGGGGTTGACCAGATCACACTCGTTGTCGGGTACAATCAAGAGCGCATCCGGAACCACTTCGCTGATGGTGACGACTGGGGCGTGACAATAACCTACGCAGAACAGGCGACGCAGCTCGGAACTGGTCACGCAGTTCTTCAAGCAGAGTCAGCTGTTGATGACCCCTTCGTTGTGCTCAATGGTGACCGCATTGTTGAACCGGCAATCATTGAGCGTGTTGCGGCCGCGGTACGAGGTGGCACTTCCCCGACAATGGCAGTGACGACTGTCGAAACACCACGTGAGTATGGGGTCATCACAGGTGCTGGAGACACCGTCACCACTATCGAAGAAAAACCCGACGGCCCAGTTGAGACAAACCAGATCAACGCTGGTATCTACGGCTTTTCGCCGGCGTTCTTTGAGACGATCCGAACGACACACACTAACGGTGAGTTGACGCTGACCGCAGCGCTCAACGAATACGCACGCGATGAGGGCAAGATTACGAGTGTCACCTACACCGGCCAGTGGCTCGATGTCTCGAACCTCTGGGACCTCCTCACAGTCAACGCAGGACTGATCGAGACGACAGCCACAGCAGATGCCGAAGCTGCTGAGAGAGCCGATCGAGAACACGTCGCGGATGACGTGGTGATCGCAGACAGTGTTCGAACCGGGCCGAACGTCACAATCGGCGGCAACACGGCTATCGGCCGGAACGTAACGATTGAATCGAACGCCGTCGTGGAGAACGCGATCATCTTCCCAGACACCGTGATTGGGGCAGGCGCAGTGATTCGTGATGCGGTGGTCGCAAGCAACGTTCGCATCGGCCCGAACGTGACCGTTGACGGCCCGGCAGCGCAGATGGTTGTTGAAGACACAGTTCATCACGATATCGAACTCGGCGGCGTCATTGGTGATAACACGACGATTGGGGCTGGTGCGACACTGACGACCGGTGCGGTGGTTGGCGATGACGTCGAAGCCGACGCGGGCGTTACGATCGATAGTCGAATTGCGGCGGGCACAACGGTGCGGCGAGGATAACCATGTGTGGCATTATTGGGTACGTTCAAGCGACCGGTGAACAGGCGTCAGCAACAGCGGCGGCAAGCGATGGTGGCCTCACGCAAGCAACTGGCGAGATTATCCACGAGGGGCTCCGGAACCTGGAGTATCGTGGGTATGACTCCGTTGGGGTCGCACTGGTGGGCGATGTAAGCGGGCTCACCGTCAGCAAACAGTCGGGTGAGGTAGATGGCCTCGACATACCAGCGATTGGAGACGCGACCCATGGTATTGGCCACACTCGGTGGAGCACGCACGGGCCGCCGACGGACTCAAATGCGCATCCGCACACGGACTGCGGTGGTGACGTCGCGGTCGTCCACAATGGCATTATCGAGAACTACGAGGAACTCAAACAGGAGTTGTCAGCGCATGAGTTCACGAGCGATACAGACACTGAGGTCATTCCACACCTGATCGAGGAGGAACTCGCTGCTGATCCTGACGCTGATTTGCTGGCCGCAGTCCGGCGCGTTGAGACACGGCTGGAAGGGAGCTACGCGATCTGTGCGGTTCGTGAGGATGATGATCGGATTATTGTCGCTCGTCGTGGGAGTCCCCTTGTCTTGGGGCATGGCGACCACACGGCGTTTGTCGCGAGTGACGTGACGGCGTTTTTAGAACACACGCGTGAGGTGACGTATCTCGAGGATGGAGATGTGGCCGCGCTTGAGGCCGGTGACGTCTCGGTGTATCACGATGGGGACGTCGTCGATCGTGGTTCCGAGACCGTCACCTGGGAGGCAGATGCCGCAGAGAAAGGCGGCTATGAACACTATATGCGTAAAGAGATCCACGAACAGCCCGAGGCGCTCCGCCAAACCCTTGCGGGCCGGCTCGACGTCGATGCGGGGAACGTGGATCTTGACGTGTCGTTCCCGCCGGGCTTTCTCGCTGATCTAGAGGAAATCCGGATTGTTGCCTGTGGCACCTCCTACTACGCGGGCCGGTACGCTGCGCAACTGTTTGAGGAGCTCGCGGGGGTCCGCGCAAGCGTCGAGATTGCCAGCGAGTACGAGTTCGGCGCGGGCCGGACGCCAGATCGGACGCTGGTCGTTGCGGTCACACAGAGCGGTGAAACTGCCGACACCCTTGGGGCAATCCGGCGGGCGAAAGACGCTGGTGCTCGGACGTTCGCGGTGACGAACACCTTGGGCAGTACGGTGACGCGGGAAGTTGACGGGACCGCGTTCATCAGGGCTGGCCCAGAAATTGGGGTGGCGGCGACGAAGACGTTTGCCTCACAGGTCGCGACGCTTGCGATGCTTGCCGTAGCGGTGGGCCGTGATCGGGGCGCGTTGGCGGCGTCGGACGCGCGCTCGGTGTTGGAGGACTTACAGGGGTTACCTGGGGCGGTCCAGCAGGTGCTCGACGAGGAGCCCCAGGTGCGGGAGGCGGCACAGGCATACCAAGATAGTGAGGCGTTCTTCTTCGTTGGGCGTGCGCTTGGTGTGCCGGTGGCGTTGGAGGGGGCACTGAAGCTCAAAGAGATCTCGTATGACCACGCAGAGGGGTTCGCAGCGGGTGAATTAAAACACGGGCCGCTTGCGCTGGTGACGCCTGACACGCCCGTGCTGGCAGTGTTGACCGATAGATCGCGGGGTCGTGAGACAATGAACAATGTGACTGAAGCACAGACGCGTGGTGCGCCGGCGCTGGGTTGTGTTTCGGAGGACACAGAGTACGACACTCTCGACGTCTCATTCGACGTGCCCGACGTGGGAACTGTCGAGCCGCTCGTGGCGAATGTGTATCTCCAGCTATTCGCGTATCACGTCGCGAATGAGAAGGGGCGGTCGATTGATAAGCCGCGGAATCTGGCGAAAAGCGTGACCGTGGAGTGAGGAACTATTAGTGAGAGGTACAAGAAGATCGAACAGATGACTGGAGAGATCGTGTATCCCTCTGTCAACCTCATCCTCGATCTCCACGAACAGATCGTGAATGAGGGTGACAGGACGGAACCAGGTGTTCGATCAAGGGACGCGATTGTATCCGCACTACAGTACATCTCAGAGGGATTCTTCGGCAAGGTCCCTGAGACACTCCACCACAAAGCGGTCCACCTGATGCGGCTACTCGTCGCAGACCATCCGTTCGTTGATGGAAACAAGCGAACAGCACTTCGAACAGTAGTCGTCTTTTACATGCTCAATGGGTACACGTTCGACTACAGCGACGAGATTCGAGCCCTCTTACAGCGATTCGCAACTGATCAAACGACAGTTGATACGGAAACCGCAGTTATCTACTTCCGGGGATGTGCTCGCCGCAACTGATAAACACATACACTGTGTACACTTAGCAAGATAATGGCGTCCAGTACCGATTCCTCGACGACGGTCGACAACGAGGTCCGCCAGCTATACGAGCGGTATCAGGCGGCCGAGAGCGATGCCGAACGTCGTGAGATCGCCCTTGAGATGGGGAAGCTTGACGGGCGCCGCCACGCAGAGATTTATGGGGCTCTCGAAGACGAGTAAGGGTTCTAAGGGGTGACGGTGGAGTGAGCTGACCCAACTTGACATCCTCCTCCGCCTGAAGGCGGAGGAATCCCGAGCGGTGGGAGTTTCAGGTTCGCAACCATGAGTCCAGTTTCTTCTTCGGGAACTCGTTTAACCCATCACGAAACGGTGGCTGACTGGCGGTGCCAAACCGCCGTTACTCCTATCCTCAATGCCGTTGACCCCCAGCTGTTGTTTTTGCCAGCAGGGAGTCGCTGACACGTCAGTGGACTTGGAGTTACCTTTGGGCTTGCTCGACCAACAGGCACAGACGAACGCTTCTGGCATTCGCGTTCACCGTGTTGGTGTTTCGGATATTGTCTCATTAGCGGCGGCGAGGCCGCCTCCG
>NZ_AOJL01000055.1 GCF_000337035.1 Halorubrum coriense DSM 10284 | reverse complement strand
GAAACTCAGGAATGTCACCGAACAGTGGTTCGTGGAGAGTTCTGTCGGATTCATCCTGCGGCTAAAGCCGCAGGTATTCTCCTCGAATCTCTATAACCCTGTAGTAAGCGATTCACTCGGTCCGAACTCCTCGCAAATACTGGCGCACCCGAAGCGCCGCAAATAGTGTGACTGCGAGGATGATGAGTTCCAGTTGTGGATGCGTGCCCATATCCTGGTAAATGCGAAACATCCGCGTCCACGGAGCAATGTCGCTAGCGGGTGACCGAGAGATGGGATATATCGGGAACACCAGAAACCGGACACTCCAAAAGTCACCAATGAGCAGCGAGCGGTACGAATCGCCAACAAGGTGGCTCACGTACCCAGCGGCGAACGCCGCAGGCGTGACAATCCGGAGCCGTTCAGCGAATGACTCTGGAGTCCAGCGGCCACGAAAGCGGATGGCGACCCAGTAGACCCCAAGCGAACAGATGGCGAATGTGAACAGTGAATGCGCAAGTGATCGGCCAGAGATGAGGACGCCAACGTATGCGAGCGGTTTGTCGATGAGATCTGGAAACTGACTCCCGATCGCGAGGGGGATGAGTGCGAAGCGAGCGGGGAGTCGATGGGTGCTACTGGCCGCGTACAGCACGTACCAGAGATACGCGAAAGTGAGGTGCCCCAGTGGTAACATACGGTGAACGTGGGGAGTATCTTGATTGGAGTCGCTGATCGGAGGGCGTGGAGTGGAGACTCGTGTATTTATTGATACGGTTCACACACCCGCGAGACGCCCTCTTCGAAGCTGATTGTTGGCTCCCACCCGGTGGCCTCGTGAAGCTTTGAGTAGTCTGCCATCGTATCGTGGACGTACTCATCAAGCGGATTTTCGATGTATGTGGGCTCGATATCGGTCCCGAGTTCCTCGTTAATCAGATCAATCATTGTATTGAACGAGTAGCTCTCCTCGGTGCCAACGTTGTAGATCCCTTGGAGTTCGTGATCAGCGGCGAGTTCACAGGCGCGAACGACATCGTCGACGTGAGTGAAATCGCGGGTCTGAGTCCCGTCGCCGAACAGTTCAGGCTGCTCGCCATTAGCAATCTTGTCGGTGAACTGCGCGACCGTGTTCGCGAATTCGCCTTTGTGTGCTTCGGCGCCGCCGAAGCCCTGATACACCGAGAAAAAGCGCATGCCGGCGAGCGTCATATCGTGGAAGTTGTGGAAGTACTCCGCATAACGCTCACGGGCGAGTTTGGAGGCTTCATACCCGGTACGGGCTTCGACGTCCATTGTTTCCGGCGACGGCTCGGTTCGATCGCCGTAGATTGAGGAGGTGGTTGCGTACACCACCGTGTCACAGCCGTCGTTGCGCGCTTGTTCGATGGTGTTCACGAATCCTTCGACGTTGACGCGGGCGCCCTGAGCGGGGTCTTCCTCGTGCATTTTGTACGACGAAAGCGCTGCAAGGTGGAACACGACGTCCACGTCGGTAGGCAGGTCGTCATCGACGGCAGAGGCGTTGACGAACTCGACATCGTCAATAAGATTGTCAGGCGTACCGAGGTAACAGTCATCGACGGCGATCACATCGTTGTGTTCAGCGAGATGGTTTGCGAGGTTTGATCCAATAAAACCGGCCCCGCCAGTAACGAGGACGCGTTGATTGTCCATGCTTAGAACTGTCAAATGGCCCGGTGAAAAGGTTGCGATACAAAAAACACGTTGAGAGCGTTCTACCTGCCTATCCACGAACTCCAAGTTAGTAGTCAGGTTGGCACGCTGCTTACTGGAATCAGGTATAGCGGTCAGGCTATCTAGACTGTCTCTGTTTAGTGGTTATCGTTAAATTGTCGTACGAGCCAATTGCGTGTAACGACTACACCTACAGTATGGCGGTGGTTTTATTAAAACAACATTAGGACGCAATTAGTGATCGCACTTAGATTGGAGAAGGTTTATATTATCAGTGTACAGCCAGCTAGATTATGTATTTAAAATATCATAAAGGGGTATGACTTGTTCAAGTGAATATCTATCTAAAGATAGCCTAGATCTTCTAATCGGGCTGAAGTTGAATCATCAACCACAATCTCACTACTTCGCTCAAGGGCACGCTGCCTCGCGTCTTGTATAGGAACCTCAAATTGGTTTAGTGCCCAGTCTGGTACTTGGATATCATTAGAATGCTCTTCCTGCTGATTCGGATTACCTTCTGTAATCCGGTAGCAGACAGTATTCTCCTCTGTGTCCCACTCCATCTTCTCTGATTCCCGGTATGCACACCGAATCGTTCTGTTCCAGTACTCCTCATTCGAGGGCGGATCTGTGCCCGCCGCCATTCCCATCACTTCCGCAGGTACCTCGGACCAAGTGAGTTCAGGAATAGTTTCGTTGGCAATACTGGTAACAATTTCAGGAAACTGGAGATGTGACACATAGTCTGAAATATTTCGATTAACAGATTCTGGTGGATTTAGAATCTCAAGGGGGACATGGAGCAGACCCTCACTCAAGCTACTCGTATGAACGAAGAGCCCGTCATCACCGCTTTCTGCTCCGAAGTTTTCTCCATGGTCGGCCGTCACGATAATGGTCGTGTTTTCGCCTAATTCTTCGGCGAGTGAGGCGATGATACGGTCTAGGTAATCTACGTGAGCAGCGTACAACTCTTTCATCCACTGAATGTATTGTTCGTACTCTTCTGGTTGTGTGATGAGTTCCCAGCGATCAACACCAGCCGACGTCCAGCCTCGCGGTGCAGTGTGTAGAGAACGATCCAACCCAAGAATGTGACCGAACGGCTCATGAGCCTCCATGAAATTTGCAAACGCGAAGACCGGTTCCTTACTTTTCTTAACTCGGCGTTTCAATTCTTTAGCGATGAGCTTTGCCCCATCATCAATGGGGTCCGGAAACCGTGTCCCCATGGTAGACTGTTTGACCTGCGCGAGTACTCCGTTTGCGAGACTCTTGAGCGAGTGCCCATTATCGAGAGATGCAGAGAGAAATTCCTGGTACAACTGAAGGCCCTCTGCATTACTTTCATTATAGAATGTGGTGGCGTTCAGGGCCTCTGGGAATTTTTGATATCTGGGTACCTCAACAAACTCGTCAAATATGGAGTCAAATCCATATGCAGGGCCGGCATACACATTCGCTGACACTCCTAGGGTGTGATAAGCATCTAAGCGGTCGCAAATCGTTTCCTGAGAAAGCAACGATTCCATGTCCCTGTTGAAAGTGTGAACCCCATGCTCATGAGGAAGTTTGCCCGTAAGAATACTCGCATGACTGGGTACGCTCCATGAACTCGCTGCCCGACACTGCGCAGCTGAGATACTAGACTTAGATTGAATTCGAGATGCGTACTCGTCAAAAACATCCTTTCGAACGGAATCCAAGACGAGCAGTACGACGTTTCGCGACATATAATAACCCTGTCGTACCACATAAAAAAGCTCTCGGGTTGGATCATGAACTCTAACGCCGTTTCGGGTGCCTTGTTGAACCTACCGAAAAGAGTATTTTGAAATTTCGATTACTCAATTTGCTCTATTTAACAGGAGTAAATTGATCCTTTTCCGCTGTCGTAGTACCTCGAATCATACTCTAATGCCGAGCGATAGTACTCTGTTTGTTCCGGATTAACCCATTCATTCTGAACCCTCATCGGACGATGGGATGTATAGAACATTCCGCATCCATTTTTATGCTCATCTTCACCCGGGGAAACGGTCTGTACGTCGTGTCGGTAGAACAATTCCGCGACGAGTAGCCCATCGCGGCTGTTCAGACGGGAGTAACTGAACACCGAGATATTATCATTTCCGTTATATTGGTGGGCCCAAGCTACCGTAGATACCTCTGAGTCCGAATAAGTTCTCCAATCCGCTTCTTCCTCATTGATTCCAATTGCGTATGATGGTACTGTATCAGTACCCACCCACGCTAGTCCCGAGCCCACTACAAGCCAGACACCGAGGAGAACAGCGATTGATACAGCAACATGTCGACGGGGCAGCCCCAAGCCTGATTTTTGGAAAAACTGGCGAACAGCGAAAGCGCCAGCCAATAAGGTGGGTGCCAAGACCACGAGAACTATTGAGATCAATCGATCAAACCCAAGTCCGAAAGTCAAGACGACGCCAGCTCCCATCAGTCCAATAGCCGTCACTGCGACCTTGAGAAAGAGCTCCGGTTCTTCGCGTCTTTCAACGACCTGTACGTACAGCATGGATAATACACCAAGCACGGCCAATCCTAGGACGCCAGCAGTGAGTGCCAGTAAGAGGGCATAAAGCGGATCGCCGAGCAGGCGGACCAGATACCCACTCCCGGATCGATTGGCGACAGCGGAGCCAGATGAAGGTACGATTCCCAACAATTGAGCGATTTTTCTCACAGCGTTGAACCCAATCGCTACTGCGTGAACCAAAACTCGTCCCTGTGCAGCTTCGAGATAGTACCATGTCCAGCCAACGCCGGCTGGAATAAGGGTTGCCGTAACCACTTGGGGGACCGAGACGCTGTCTCGGTAGTAAAGTCGCGCAATGATACCGAGTAACATTGCGCCGGAGATGAGAGTCAGGTAAATGAGTGTGGTAGCATAGTGTGCGAGAACGAGTCCAGCTGCTAGAATTACAGGAATTGTCGCTTGCCATCGGCGATTCGTGAAGGCAGGGACAACAAAACAGAGGAGAAGCAGTGCGATAAATAACTCGCCGAGTGCCTGTTTGTTTGGCATCACCTTGAAATATCGGTAGAAAAAGATGAATGCGGCAGCCGCGAGAGGGGGTGCGGCCTTGTAGGAATCAATTCGCCGTGTGACAGCAAAAATCGCAACTGGTGTCATGGCGGCGATCATAGGGAGCACAACCTTCATTACAGTGACAATTTGGATGTTAAGAACTTCTGAGAGGAACGCCGAAAACCAAGTTACAACAACCAGTCCGGCGACGCTCATTGAGGTCTCCAGTATTAGAGATCCAACCGACTGAGTCTGCTGAGCAATGTAATAAACGAAGTGGATATCCCACCCCCAAAGGTGGTTTGTGACAAGGGTTGTATGCCAGTGGACTGCCAACCCCAAAGAGTAGACCACTGGCATCTGAGATCGCACAGGGATGATACCTGTAACGAGTAGCAAAGGAGTTGACGCAGCGAGAATTACAAACAGATACGCCACGAACGGGGTTATGCCGCTGTATTGTAATTTCGCACCGGCAGCGGCGAGAGAGAGGAGAAAAAAGCAGTAGAGTACGGTCTCAACGTGGTTGAGTGATCCAACCCGACTCCAAAGTCGAGTCTCCATTGTTATTAGTTCCATGCAACTCTGATTTAATTGTGTCGGTTGTTACTTATTTAGGTATAGGTGGTGTTGGGATTTGGACCAAAGTTGTTAGCTTGTCGGACGACACGCATTTGATCTGGTCCAGGAGTATGATTAGATCTGTTCATAAAAACTTGATCCCATCGTAAAATAGTCAATTAACCAAGATTTACACTTTAGAGTAACAGGTTCGAGATAATAGATTAAATTTCAAATTCCTCAACAAAATAATACGCTAAAGCGAAAGAACCTAAGACTGGGAAGCTGTCTTTACAAAGTTCGAAGAGATGAATTCAGGGTACGCAGGGGAGAGATATTGTCATGATCGACTTGGCCCTGGCAACAAATGATAGGGTTTTACCTCAGTTATCAAGATAATCACGTATTGCGTGGAAGTAAATTTATGGACATGTTTACTTGGTTGTCTACTGTTGAGATAAATAGACACGGTAGGTCGAACCATAGAGTCATTTCAACGTTTGGACAACGGTTACACAATAGAAGTCAACATAACAAATACATCGCCAATAGCCGAAGAGGAATGAGTCACCGCTGGACAAATCTTGTCATTGATCATGCAGTAACAATGGGCATGCTTTACGCTAGTCCCGTTCTCGCCGGGAAGTAGGAGGCGGAGATCATCAGCTTCAACAAATATGTAGTAATCGTAGAGTCATAGAGACTGACGGTCACCTCCCCTAGGCGGGCAGATTGGTATTTTTCTGTGCGTAGATCGAGTAGGGTTTTGTTAGAAAGGCTATTAAAGAAAAATTCAAGAATACCGGTTGGGGAAAGTCCGAGACATCCAACACTAGTTAACTTCGGATCGAATAGATCCTATAGCAGCTATAACTCCAGATAAGGTAAGCGGAATATAGGCGGATACAATCCTGTCAGTGACAATGATCGGGGCGGCAATTTCTGGTGGCACTCCCAAAGCGATCAGTAACATTGTTCCCGACGCTTCTGCAACCCCAATTCCTCCAAATGATATCGGATAGATAGTGACTGAGTACGCTAACATCGGGATTGTGAGGTAGCCAATCCATGTGAAGTGAATGCTATACGAGTTGCTTATCAAATAGAATCGAATAGGCACCATTGTGAAATAACCCAAGGTAAAGATACTAACAATCACAAGTGTTTTTTTGGAAAATTTTATTTGTCCGCTACGACTTGAGTATCGAGTTAGAATCTTTGGAAGATACGGAACTATACTACTCCTCCACCTACTGGCGACGATTGCTAATATTGGAAGGGAGATGTAGAGCGCCGATGATCCTGAATAGATAGGGAGCAATTTGCTATCAAGCGATGAGATTGTGAGTGCCAGACCCATAACAGCAAATATACCTTGGTATGTAGCTGAATAGACAAATTGGGTTGCTTTAATCCGGCCCCCGTCAATGAGAGATATACCAAGATATTGGCGCAATAGCGTAGGAACTGAGAGAACCGCTCCCGCCTTTGTTGGAATAACCGAATTAGTCACGTACCCGATAGCGTCAATCTCAATTATGGTTAGAAATCTAGTGTCAGTCGCTTCTCGAACTAATGTGTAGAGAGACAGTGTCGAGAATAGTTTCTGCCCGATTATAGCGAGAACAAGAATAAAAGCAGTGATCCGACCAAGGCCTGAGAGATGAGAGATAACTGACGTTACAGGAATAATTCGGATCAAATACAGTATAGCAAGAGACGTAATCAGTAGCTTCAGAATGGTTGTTACGTACTTTTGCGATTGAACCTGTTCCACGAATTCCTGTACTAATCTGAGTATCTGTCTGGGCATATTTATCAGCTCACAAAAAGTGAATGGGAAGAAAATGCTCTTCCGCTAGCGGGTCGTCAACGGAAGTTATGTGATGATGTTTCATAGAACTACAAGCCCTGCTGTCTGCCACTTATGTCTGCGTATATCTCCAAGTGTCGCTCAGCAATCCGTTCCCACGAGACGTCGCTCGCTCTCTTTTTTGACGATACAGCCATTCTCCGTTGTGTCTCCTCATTTTGAAGAATATCCAATAGGTTGTCTGCAAACCTCCGATAATCTCCCTCCGGAGAGGTCAGACCCGCCCCAGAGCCCTCAACTAGATCTGGAAACTCACCGACGTCTGTGGCTACGATTGGTAAACCGAACGAGTGCGCGATAGTCTGTACACCGCTGTGGCCCATTTTTCCGTCCCGGCTCCTGTATGGTAGCGCCAGTACGTCTGCGCGTGAAAAGAGTCGTCCGACTTCGTCATTTGGGATAAACTCGTTCCGCACCTCAAAGAGGTCAGGATGCTGTGCAATTTGATCGCGCGCTGATTTTGATATATCTCCGTCTCCAGCAATAATGCATGTAAGATTGTTGATGTTTTCTGACACCAGCTCAATAGCCTTTGTGAGTAATTCAAGATCTTTGTACCGGACAATGTTTCCGAAGAACAGGACTGTGTGTTCAGAGTCTTGTCGTGAGACACTCTCTGAGTGTTCGTCAAAAAAGTCGTACGCAGCGTGCGGAAGAATGTCAATTCGCTCAGGAGAGTAGCCACGCTCAACGAGAATCTCTTTCGCTTCCTCCGTGTGAACAACTGTATGATCCTCCCGGAGAGAAGGAAGCAACATATTCAACCAGTGGTGAACGATACCTGGTATCGGTCGGTCCGGTATCAGTTTATTCGGGTACACTTCATGATAGGTTACTACTAACGGATAGTCGCTGTCAATTCTTGTCAGCTTTGCCATTAATTGTACTTGTGGGAATAGGTTCACAGGAACATGAACCAAATCCGGATCAAAATCTCGGATTTTGCTAATCTTCCTATATGATAGGATGCCTCGAAGGCTCTCGATGAACGAGATATCTCGAGTGTCGAAGTCAACCAATGAGAACGAAAGGGGCTCAAATATTTCGAATATTTCTACATCTTTATTAAAAATACCGTCCGCAGTAGTGTTAGTTGGTTTAAATACAGCCACATTTTCGGAGTTTGCTAATGAGTTTGCTAGTTGAGCCGTATAGTGGGGTAGACCTCCATTACTCTGTGAGAGAATGAGGGCTATCTTCATGTTCCATCAAATCGCTTAACAGAATTATAACCCCTTCGGTTGGGGCTCAGCAATGTCCCAACCCGCACAACATGAGGAGAATATATATCATTTACAAATACCCGAGATCTTCTAAATTCTCTTGAACATCTTCATCCATTTCGATATTTGTTTTTTGACCATAATTGAAATCTAGTTCTCTTAGGTCCCGTATTGCTTCATCTTTGGCAATGTTTGGGTCACCCCAAGTTCGTTCTGACTCCAATAATAATTTTACCCCCTTCGGATTTAGGTTCCTTCGGAGTTCCCTCCCAGCTGGCACTTTTGCCAAGTATCCCGCAGTCAATTTCAGTTTCGACCAAAGAGAGGAGGTATTTAATACATAACCGCCGCCGCTATCCCAAGTACTCCGTATCTGATAGCTGAATGTATTACGAAATGATGGGAAGGGTCGGTCGTAGAGGCTATAACCCTGTTTTGGCATGGATGATTCGAATACGTTTTTCCCTTCAACAGGCGTCGGTTTTTCCCTGTTGAGCAGACCAGCAATTGTTGGAGCAAGGTCAACGTGGCGGAATATACCCTCATCCTGTGGAGGCTCTATGTCAGGATGGATGAACACAGAGGGAACATATACCAGTTCAGGGGTCGCTGGGAATGACTGACCGGCATGGCCATATTCACCGAGCTGCTCACCATGATCAGAAAGGAATATGATGAGAGTGTCGTTGAGAATACCTCTGTCTTCAAGCGGTTCAAGAACATATTTTTCAAACCGATCCACAGAATCCTGAAGCCCTTTTGAATACAAATCTCTCATTTTATTTTCATCACCCGCACATCTATCATAAAATGAGGGAACAGACTCAGACACATTCAGCGAAAGGTCCCAACCTCCGTAGGGCGCGTGGCCACCCGGATCACGCATAAACCAAGCGAAGGGCTCCTCAATCTCTGAGAGAGATGTGCGGTCATAATCTTTGAGGAGCGTATTATAGATAGTTTCGTTGAAGAAGTCTCCTTGTACAGGGTCGTCAAATGTCCCCCCGACGTTGCTGAGCCCCGAATTCGGGAATGAGTCGAGGATGGTTGATTGAGTAGATGGTAATGAGTCGCTAAATCCACGAACGCTATGATTGTTAAGATAGAGCCCGGTCAGCATACTGGCATGAGCAGTCGGTGTGTATAGCGATGATGCGACGGTTTTCAGAGCCACTCCTTGGTCAGCTACGGACTCAGGAAGAGAATCCCATCGAACTGAGTCAGACATGAAAATGGCTACGTTATTGGCATCTATCATGTACCGATATAATGTTGTGACTACATGAAGTAGTTCACGATTTTCTGCTACTGGGAGGTCATAGCAACCTGTCTTAGCACACATGTCTTTTACACCGGACAAAATTGAAAAGGTATTTGTAATATTGGTGTGATTTTATATCCACCGAAAAGATGAACTTAGAATTATAATTCAATATGCAGGTAACTGAAATTCAATCTAAGGAAAGGTGGAATAACTTTGTGACTAAGATCGGAGGTCCAATATATAACACGTGGGAGTGGACAACTCTGTGTGAGGGTTACAGCCATACTAGCTATCACTTTGCGGCTCAAGAAAATGGCAGCATAGTAGGAGTGCTACCTCTGATCCACATTGAGAGTAAGATATTTGACAACCACCTAGTGTCAATGCCGTACTCTGAATACGGCTCTACTCTCGTAGAGGCTGATAACGAAGAGGCGCGCTTGGCACTATTGAAGCGAGCGGCGGCATTGGCTGATGAGCTGCAAGTTAAGTATCTAGTTCTTAGGGGCGATAATGTAGTCAACGAGGCCAGCTCATTTGGTGATTTTGACGTAGTGAATCGGTTTGTTACCATGGAGGTTGACACTACCAGAAGTTCTGAAGAAGTTTGGAATGATTGTGATTCGCGCTTCCGGAGGGGAGTACGTAAAGCTAGGAAGGAAGGTTTGGAGGTTAAGAAAGTAAATGGGAAACAAGGATTCGAACAATACTATAACCTTTTTGTTAGAACTATGCGAGGCCACGGCACGCCACCCCATTCTCGTTCCTTTTTGTACAACCTCTGGTCTGAATTGAATGATAGTGTGGATATATATCTGGCCACCTACGAGGGGAAGGCGATCAACGGAAAGATGATGGTCAACTGGAATGGTCGAAAACTCTATAGGATGGGTGTCTCTAATCATGAGTATAGAGATTTGAATGGCGGTAGTCTCCTGATGTGGAAGGCGATAGAAGACGCTTGCAGTGGTGATTACTCAACTTTTGACTTGGGTCGTACCAGAGAAGGGTCGGGAGTGTACATGTATAAGAAGTCCATGAGCCCGAAAAAAGTATGGTTGGATGATCTTCTCTACTTTCCTGGAGAAGAGGTTGAACTTCCAAACCCCAATGATTCCGAATACGAAAAGCTTCAAAACATCTGGAAGAGATTGCCACTCCGACTAACAGAGCTTATTGGCCCCCACATACGGAAAGATCTTAGTCTCTAACTAATTGTAGATATAATTCTAGCGTTTGCTTGTCTACATCAACCCCGATTCAAACGATTTCGGTGTGCAGTCTATTAAGTGTGGAAAATGCATATCCGCGTTGCAATAACCCCTCAACGAGATGCCGCAACGTATCAAACCCACTTGGATTCCTATCGTAGATTCTTCGATAAAGCGGCGAAAGATCATCATAGCTTGGAGGTGTCACAAGGTCATGCATGTGAATATTCAAGACAACTGACGATGGGCCACGTCGTTTCAACAGCTCAGTGTACGGGCGTCCGATCAACTGACAGTACGAGAGAGCTGTTGGAATACGAAGGGCTTTTGAGAACACCGTGAACGGCAATTCAACGATATCGTACTCAGGCAAGTAGACAGGTCGGGTCTCTGCCCTGGTGTTATTGAAGTGGCCCGGTCTCCAAGAGGGGAATACACTGGCATCAAACTTGTATCCGTAGTCAGCAAGCAGACGGTAATCAGGTTCGCGTACATTCCCGTTTGGAAACCGATATCCTGACGGGTCTGTTTCAAAAAATGTTCTATATCGCGCTGTACTTAGTTCTATTTCGTCCTCAATGGATATTTCCTCTCGGGGAGCATGCGTGTGAGAGTGAGGGTGGAAGTTAACTAAGGTATCACTATTCCGAAGAGTTTCTACTTCATCGGGTCGTTCATCAAGGACTTCAGTTTGGACGAAGCAAGTTAATGGTATTTCGTGATTTTCCAGCAGAGTTACTAACTCATCCGTATGAGAAAGCGCATAGTACGTGTTCTCTGAAAGTGCAGTTCCGTAGTCACACTCGTAATCAAGTGTCAGGTAGACCCGTTTCTCATCTGGCCACGCAAGGTTCTCGCGGCGAAGATCCGTCATGTGTTGGTAGTGAGTTACTCTACCGGTTGGGTATCAAGGTGCTGGTTTAATGAGTGTAGAATGATCGCAGTAAAACACGAAAAGATCCCCGCTAGCCCAAAGAATCCCGACGTAACAGCCAACCCGAGGGGGAAGGTCCCCGTAGAGATGTAGTTTGAGAAGGTCCAGTAACCCAAACCGAGGCCGACAAACGCACTAAGGAACCCAGGAACGCCAAGCGTGGTTACCGGTCGCTCGCGCTCAACAGTCTTCAAAATATTACTAACAAGCGTCAGTCCATGCGAGACAGGGTTGTGACTGCTGGGATCCTCTACGTCATAATCAATAGTTGTGCCAATCTCCTCAAGATCGTAGTTCTGTTCGTGGGCGTGATAGAGGATATCCGTGCTGGCGCTCATTCCTTCACCGATTGTCCCGTCAGCACTCAGTGTCGCGATGGCGTCCCCATTATATGTCCGGAAGCCACTCTGTGTATCTTTGACCCAAGATTCACTTCGAAGAATTCCCATTGAGAAGTTTGTGAGCGTATTTACAACTGCCAATCCAAAGCGTCGATAAACGGGTAAATCAGTATCAGATCCCTCAACAAATCGACTCCCAATAACGATATCAGCATCTGTCTCTTCTTGTATGCGAACAGCTTCTGGTATATCGGCTGGATCGTGTTGGCCGTCGCCATCGAGGATAGTAAGGTGATTAGCACCACGGATATCAGCTTCTTCGAAGACTGTTTTGAGCGCACCTCCATAGCCCTGGTTTTTTGAGTGCTCAACTACCGTTGCCCCAGCGCCTCGGGCGACCGATGCAGTGGCATCCTGACTGGCATCATCGACAACTAGCACGTCGTCAGCGTATTTGTGTGCCTCAGATACTACATCAGCGATGGTGGTTGCTTCATTGTACGCTGGAATGCCAACGAGAATCCCGAGTTCGTCGCCTTGATCTACGGGGATTGTAGATGTCCGCTCGCTATGAGTATGTGCCTCGAGACTTGCTTGGTAGTCAATGCGGCGGGTACTGTCCGGTGCGATAATCATGCCGGCGTCGGTCCTGGCGCTACCTCGTACCCAGAGGTGGTGTTTGAGGTCCTCCTCAGGAACCCCTTGGGCGGGCGGCTCGAAGACATCGACACCGAGATCGCGAGCCGCACGAACAACAGCAGATGTCCCCTCAAGAGTATCAGCCATCACCACGTCTAGACCTCGTTGTTGGGCGGCAATAACGTTCTCAAGCACAGTCGGGTCGTCTACGGCGACTAACCCAACTGCTGGTCTATGTTTTGCTTGCTGTTCTATTGATGATGTCTCCTGTGTCACGTCAGGTGCGTCCATATTACTCCTGATTGATATGAAATTTACCCATCAGTTTAATGCCCCCATATAGGCCCAAATTTTCCGGAAACTGCCTCCTACAATTCATTGGCGTATCATTAAGATCATACTAACATCAAGCTTTGGTGACGTAGCATGACACGAGATGACAAACCAAGACACACTCATACGTCAACATCAACAACCTCCAGTAATGCCTGAACTCACAGACGCGAATATTCTAGTGACTGGCGGTGCTGGCTTCGTCGGCAGCCATCTTGTTGATGCTCTCGCTGAAGAGAACACTGTCACTGTCGTCGACGATCTCTCTTCTGGTAGCCAGACCCATATCCACGAAGACGCAAAGTTCGTTCATGCAGACATCACCGCTCCAGACGTCCTTGCGGAGCTAACCAACTCAGTTGACGTTGTTTTCCATGAAGCCGCGGTGGTCAGCGTCACGGAGTCAATCGACAACCCACCAACCAGTCATGAAGTCAATACGGACGCAACACTCACCCTCCTCGAACTCGCCCGTGAACGCAACTTCCGCGTGGTACTTGCCTCCAGTGCCGCCATCTACGGTCACCCTCAAACGCTCCCAATCAGCGAATCTCACTCTAAAAACCCAACCTCACCCTATGGCCTCGACAAACTCACTATTGACCACTACGCACGTATCTATCACGACCTCTACGATGTTGAGACTGTTGCACTGCGATATTTCAATATTTACGGCCCGCGTCAGTCAGGGGAATATGCGGGCGTCATCTCCATCTTTCGTGATCAAGCCCTCGCTGGCGACGATTTAACCATTGAGGGCGATGGTTCCCAGACGAGGGATTTCGTCCATATTGATGATGTTGTTGATGCGAATATCGCTGCGGCAACGACAGACTACGTTGGTGAAGCCTACAACATCGGGACTGGTCATGAGACGCGTATTGACGAGCTTACAGAGACGATCATCAAGGTAGCCGATACAAGTGCCTCAGTTACGCACGTTACCCCACGAGCGGGGGATATTGAAGCGAGTGTTGCGGATATTTCGAAGGCACGGGAGAAGCTTGGGTTTACACCATCTGTTTCGCTCAACAAAGGGATCCGGAACTTGCTTACTGAGACGTAGTTAACTGTTGACAAAAAGTTTCGAGAGCATCTATGGTATTGTCTCTGAAGCAATTCCTGTGTTGTGACTACGCGGCTGATGACTAGCAAGCCGAGAATTTCTCAACCCATACCGTACGCTCCACAAGTGACTATCCGATGATCCGGAACTAGTCTTGAGATTTCATGGTATCCTTACCTACCGTACTAGGTTTCAACGGCGTGGGAGAAGACATTTCAATTGCTATACATGAAGATGTATACTACGGTGTACGAGATTGAATAAGGCACACTCAATTTTGAACGGATCCACATATTATCACAGAGTAGGTCGAACGAGTATGCTAAAGGGGGAACAATAGGCACACGACTTCTCAGGAAACCCTATGGCAGGGAGTGTCAATAGAAACGCTGGAAGATCACTAGCGAAGCTTCACCCATATGCTTGTTCGGCTACTAGATTACAATTTAAGCATTCGTGTTCAGGAATTGTCTCTATTGGAACTCTCGTTGGAAGTAGCGTCGGTACTGTCGTTAGTACCAACCACATCAGCGTCCTCATCAATATACTGCCAGTTTTTTGTGTCAAGTTGACCCTTAAGATATGCCTCACCGTCGTCAGTGATCATGTAGACCCCATTACCAAGATCATTTATAAGACCGTTCTCTGCTAGCTTTTTACACCGTCTATGAACTTGTACACGGGAGTATCGAATTGGACCCTCTTTCTTCATTTTCGTTGGAGAGCCCGACTCGTATTCAGATAGATATTCTAGAATTCGGTCATCTGCCGCAGACATCCATTCTCCCGCATATCTCATACGATACATGAGTGGACCCGTGTTTAATATCTGCCCGCTTAGTGTTCTAGAGTACTTCCAGTACATTCAAGTAACAAGATCCTCAACAGGTATCTACGGAACCCAAGTGACGAACTCTTGGCTAGTGAGAAAGAGTAGAACTCCCGGCTGCGGTGCTCCAACACCCAGCCGGGACGGGTTCTGTGCCATAACACAGAACCATGCTAATGGTGGCAACTGCGGGGCTTAAGCCCTGCGAGACGACTGACGAATCGAACAGTAACAGCCCTGGCTGTCGTTTGTGTACAAACATAGCTGACCGCTACGACGCAGCCTCCAAGAGACCACTGTGTAGCACGTGCGCGACGACACGCAGCATCGACAAAGACACCAAAGAGGGGCACAATGTCTAGTCACAACACTGAGAGCGATGCTGCTCACTCGCTTGCCGATCTCTCAATCATCCACCGTGACCTGCTCTGGCTACTCTCGCAGGCTGGCCTCAGCGAGGGACGGTCACTCCACCACACACTCTCCGACTACTACCCCGACAGCATCGACCAAACTCGAGTCTGTAACGCTCTCCAAGAACTCATTGAGCGCGATTATATTAGCAAAAAGACCCGCAACACGACCACGTACCAACTGACTGAGCCAGCCCGTCGCGCACTTACCGCCCGGCAAGCGTGGCAAGGTAGCAGTCGCGACGCCAATGAGAGGGGGCACAAATGAGCTACCTCGACAACCGAGAAGCAGCAGATATCTCACAGCTCACACGCATCTCGCTCAACACCTCCAACCCAATCTGCCAGGTGTGCGGACAACAACTCCACGAAGGCGACGGCATCACGGCCTACGCCTATCGTGCGGCCGGCGAACCCACGTACGCTATCGGTTACATCATGTGCGGGTCGGATGTTCACGAACACCCGACCGTCTTCACCCGTGGTGTTCACGAGTACGTCCTCACGGGCCACATCGGGACGTGCGTCAACACCCAGACGCAGTCGACAACGTTCGTCCTTTGTGAACCGACCGTCGTAGTCACGAGCCCCACAACGAACTCCGAGCCACACGTCCACCCGGAAGCCCCAACACCGCGCTCGCCAACTGACCCACCAGAGCAGGAACCAGCGCCGCTTCTCACAGCTGTTCGAGAAGCGGCGCGCTCTGATGGTGGCCCTCCGCGCGAGGGGTCGGAGTAATGCTGACAACTCCGACCCGCCAGCCGATTACCCCGAGGTGATCGGCTGTGGGAACACGCCGGCCTGCGGCCCGCAAGCGTGGGGTCCAGCTTGTCAGTCCCGAGACAACCAGTTCAACCGGGGGAATCGTCTGTTCAGCGGTCTCGCCTCAGCTAACTGAGTGGGTACCGGAGCTCCTCGCTAAGCTCCGGCCCCGCACTGAGCAGACCATCCGCAATCACGCCGCCACAGATCCGTGTCGGACGAGTTCACAGCTCCTCGCAGAAACGCTGCCTGCGTGGCAGACCTTGGACAACCCATGGACCAACGACATCGCTGAGGCCGTTGCGTACACCCGCGCGATTACGGAACTCGCGCTCACCTACCGAGACGAACCTAACAGCGCGCTCACCGAGTACCACCAACGGCGACAGGCCGAGCTAACCGACACCGTCACCAGCATCGGCACGGGACGTGGGCCAGTCAACGCCGGACTCGGCGCACTCGCGAGGGGTCCGGTGGTACTCCATCGTGAACTCGACGACCAGCCACGCGTCATCACGCTCTTACTAGATGGCCAGGCGTGGACCACTCTCAGGGATCGCCGCACGGGCGTTCGCGCACTCGCGACGATGGCTGTCCTCGCTACTGGATTCGACGTCAGGCTCGTCGCATCCCCTACGGTCCAACGACATCTCTCGAAACGGTACCCGGACTGGACCGACTGTCACCTCAATCTTACTGACAGCCGGGATCGGTCCCCCAACACCGACCACTCTTCCCAGAGTGTCGACGCCGCATGGGAGGCCATCCGTGATCTCGACACCGAACCAGGGAAACGCCGACTCCTCGGGAACCTCAGTACAGAGTACGCCCGGAGCTACCGGGACCTTGCCAACGACCACGCGATCGATATCGCCGACGGCACGATCAGCAACTATGTCCTCGATCTCGAGACTCGTAACGTCGTCACGGTCGATCGTCGTGGCCAACAGAACACGGTCCAACTGACCGACCTCGGAAAACTGGCCGTCCAGCAGTGTCTCGACGACAACTACGGACTCGTCCCCTCGGATCAACGCCGGCTCGGAGAGGGTCTTACCACAACCCTTCAGGACGATACAAGTACAGTGTCGTCCCGCCGACCGGGCGAGACACGACCCACACCCGACGAGTGGGTGGCAGCAACTGGCGACCCAGACGGAGGCGGGGCATACGTCCAGTGGCTCACTGGCCCAGCAGACGCCCCAGCCCACCTCCACGAGCGATTTAGCACGGTCGCGCATGAGAACGCCATCACGCTCGTGGATGGCCAGCCACGTTCGTTTGAGGATAGCCGTGTTGCGTACCTCAGCCACACCAACAAAGAAACCCTCGTCGTGCTCCAGTGGGGCGGCCCCCTCGCAACGTTGGGACGTCTCGCGAACGCCTTACTGAGCAACAAAGCACTCTCGAAAATCCTTACCCCATCACGGCTTGGCCAGGAGTTCGAGACACTCCACAAAACTCCCGATCACGATGTCAGCCGCATCCTCCGTCGTGGTCACCAAGTTGGCTGGTTCAGCGATGACGAAACAACGTACGAGGCATGGAAACAGCGAATCACCACCGTTCGAGATCATCTTCTCGTAAAAGTCGCTGAACTCGCGGGTAGTGACGACACGGCCGCCCGAAGCGACCTCTTCGAGGATCTTCATGGGCTCATCGCTTCGGCAACGCAACTGTATCACGCGGCCGGCATCGACCTCACAACTACCATTAGAGTCCCTGACACCGACGCTCTCGCACGCAACACCACCACCCTCCAAGACCTCTGTGGGTTCCTCGCCAAAACAGCGCCCAAACAGTCCGCGTACGGGATTCACTCGGGCTACCGACTGCTATTCGAAGACCGCCCCGAAAAACTGCGTCGCCGACTTCCGTACGAACCCGACCAAAACGCGACGATGGACCTCACCATGTCGTGGGTGGTTGCGGGCCCGACAGCCACTGAACTTCGCGACGAAATTGCCACCGCACTCGATGCGGAACTCACCGAGGTCCGAGAGGCGATCGCCGAGGGCACTGAAGCCGCACCAACACTCGAGATTCCGGTCGTCGACGGGACGACCTACCCCGCCATCCGGCGGGTAATCGACGAGATAGCGATGATCCAAGACGTTGAGTGGACACCCCGTGAGCGCCAGCGGCTCATCCGGCTGTGTCTGCGCTCGTTCGGCCCGGCGGACACCCAGCGTGCGTGTCCGTACGACGTCGTGGTGAGCCTGCTCCGAGCGCTGAACGAGTCTCACACACCATCACCGGCCGCCGTCGAACGCGCCGCAGCCACGCTTTCGCCGACGCGCTTCCGGCCCGACCTGACGCCGACAGCAACAAAGCTGTACGCCGCGCTTCTCCGATCTGACGGCCCACTTGGCCGGTCGAGACTGATCGAGCGAGCAGACATCTCGGCGAGCAGCTACGACCGGCGGATCAGCGCTGTCCGCGAGCTCGATCGCGTCCAAGCAGTCCAGCAAGGGGGCCACCGCCGGTGGACGACAACAAGCCCACGAACACCGCCGGTAACGACGTGGCTCCCACCGCACAGCGGCCACAGAACAACACAGCTGGAGACGCATCGAGACGCACCAATCACTGAAGCGGGGAGCTGGCCGCCGGCACACACGAGCGGTCCCAGCAGTACCGACTGGGGCAGGCAACCGCCAGTCAGACTCACCCCCTGCCCAGCTGCGACCACAATGTATCCAAGAGACACCAACAGCCAACGACCGAACAGTCACTGTACATCCGATACCACCGAGACACCAACCCACGAAAATGCCCGACCAATCCCGACAACAGCAGTCGCAACGCCACAAACCCAACTGCCAACAGGAGGCCACCAATGAGTGACCCAACGCTCGATCTGGAGACAGTCGTCAGACGCAACCGCCCGACAGCAGTGACCGGAGCCATCCAAGTCGACACCGCAGCCGACGATACCCGGGTGACTCTCAGCTTCGGTGCTAACGACGAGGTCACTTACGCGGCCCTCACACCCGCAGACGCCAAAACAATCGCCACAGCGCTCGATCAGGCGGCCGCACGCGCAGAAACAGCCGACAGTGTGGAGGAACCCACCAATGAGTAACAACGTAGACGATCTTACAACCGACCTCGACAGCGTCGGCACGCCGGATGGCGAGGATCCGGACCACGACCAAACGAACGGCCGCTGGTTCGAAACAGAAGTGGCCGAAACACTCGAAGAATGGGGGTACAGGACAGCTCGCAACGAGCAGCTCTTCGGCCTCGAAACGGACGTGATCGCCCGGCGCGATGACTTCCGTGGGGATCCAGATGACTTCCTCGTTGTTGAGTGTAAAGACTGGCACAAGACGGCCGTCCAGCGTGACGCAGTCGAAGCCGTCGCCCTCCGGGCCGCGCTCGCACGAGCAATGCCAGTCCTTGCTGTCGCCCGGAACGTGACCGCTGGTGCGTGGGAGTTGGCACAACTGCTCGACGTCCGGATCATCACCGACCCCGATCTCCACGACGATCAACTGCCACCGTTGACCAACTGTCGGCCGCCACGCGGCACGCTCCGCGCCCGGCGCGAACCGTTCATCCAAGAGTTACGCGACCGACTCCCGCTCTTGTTCCACCGCAAAACGAGCCTCGACATCGAGGCACCCGTGTTCCACATGGCTGACCGCGGCCCCTGTTATGTCCCTGATCGAACGGGCAACGACGCGTACGTCGACGCGCGAGAGAGCGACTACGACTTCAGTTAGATCACCTTGGGGGAGGCCCCAAGGCACTCAGGAACTCAAGCGGTTCCATCCATTTTCACGCCATTCTGAATCCATCTCCACGGGAGCTACGTCGTTTTAATTCCAAGCATAATTCGGAAGTAGCAAACCCAACAGCAGTCCGTCAGTCGCCGGTAGTAGCATCCAGACTGTTCGTCCGGATAGTGACGCTTACCCATATCCCGGAACAGCCCTGTTCAGATATTGTTATTCATCAACTACTACACCCAAGAGTACTGGATGTACGCTTCAAACACAATAATAATTTTTTAGAGAAACATATATTATGTAGAGTCCCGAATAATCACGTATGGGTTCCGATCATGAGACGCTCGACAGCGCTCGTGACCAGTGGAAACGTTCGACGACGGCACTAGAACGGGTCCACCAGACAATTGAACAGACGACAGCGCCGAAAACCGCGGGCGACATTGCCGAGGAAGCGCTTGTAAGCGAGCCGACTGCGCGAAAACATCTCAACTCACTCGTCGACATTGGAACGGCGACCGCAGTAGAGGAGGGTACTGGAACAAAATACACGCGCAACGAGGATACCCTCCTGTACCAGCGCATTCGAGACCTTTCGACAAACCACAGCCGAGAGACGCTTCTCGAAAACGTCCAGACAATGAAACAGCAAATTCGGGACTTCGAGGACACGTACGACGCTGTGTCCCCAGAAGAACTTGCGACGTCGCTGGAGACCAATCCCCCTGACGGGGCGTGGGAGGCAGTCGCTGCGTGGCAGACGACTGAACGGAACCTCCATATCGCCCAAGCCGCGATTAACTATAGTCGAGCTCGCGATCTTGGCGCGGCAACAAAGTAACCGATGGCCGGTGATATTGCCGGCCCTGTTGGGCCCGTCAATTCCGTTGTGCTTCAACAGATTCGGGATCTGCTCGTGACCGAAGAGCCACTTGTCGACTCCGCAGCAATCGACAATCCGGTGAATCCAACCGAGCTCGTCGTGACGTTTTCATCTGGCCGAGACGCGGCAGGTCGAATGGAGATCACGTGGTGGAACACTGGGGAATATCGCTACCAGTATACGGAACCTGACGGACTCGATTTTCGGTTCGACAACCACCCGAAAGCAAATGCCCCCGACGCGCATTTTCACCCACCACCGGACGCTGGGGCTGCTGAACCATCGTTTCTGGGCGAAGAAACCCAACTCCAAGTTATTACTCGAGCAGTGATTAGTCGTTGGCGCGAGGTGGCAATCGAGGGAGCTTCTCTGGACGCTCTCAACGCGGGTCCCGAGTAGGGAGAAGTCGCTCAACGTACCCGGAAATATGATGCGAGATTAGCAAGCTACTCTTCGACGAAGCCACCTCCACTACTCACTACCACGTCGGTGACCGGTTCGCGTCCCACCGGCCGCCATCGACAGCCAGTCCACTCGTTGTCGACCCGCCACCATCCCGGTCCATCGTCACGTTCGACGAACCGGATCCGACGGCGTGACGACTCGGGAGGAACGAACGTGATACCGATCGCGGCTGGATCAGTGGCAGACACTTGACCACGGTCCGGTTCGGGTACAGTGTCCGTTTCGGCGTCGCCAGTCACCGAGGCTTCGGTGTCTCCCTCAGCTGTCGCGTCCGACGTTGACTCCGCAGGATCGTCTTCGTTCGTCGCCACTCCTGGCTCATGGCGACGATACTTTTCACTGGCTGGCGTCCCATCGTCGTCGCCGAACAGCCGGGCTGCCTCGTTACTGCTGATCCGTGGTCCCTCGTAGTACTCTTTGTAGTGAGCGTTCCACGCGTTGCGGTGTTCGATCGGCAGTTGTCGGTGCCACTGCCGGTAGGGCGGCTCGTCGACTTTGTGAATGTGGACATGACAACTCTGGCACAGCGGGATCACGTTGGCGACACGGTCGTCGGTGTCGTCTCCGTTGATGTGATGGAGTGAGAGCACATCCTGCCGTCGCTCTCCGGAGGTGGTGTTGAGCCAACTCTCAGGGGATCGGCCGCAGACAAGACACGCCCCGCCCCACGCGTCGCGGACGGCCTGTCGGAGCTCGTCGTCACCCATTGTCCCTAGCCTCGCTGAGTGGTCGGCTATGGCTGCGCGATTGGTCACTGATCGGTGACCGTTGATTCTGCCCTCGTTGCCCAAGGATTGTGCGACTCGATACAACTGGGTCTCGCACGCGTGTGACCGATTGCCACGTCGACGGGATCATTGTCGACGTGAAAGAAGCCACTCGCGGCGATTTGACTCGTTGGTAGTTCATCCTAGCACGAGAGAGCGCTGGGCACCTTCCTCACCCAACTCCCTCTCACCCCATTCGAGGGCTACAAACAGATCCAACGGCAGCCGGTACCCGCGTTCAGATCGGCCAATATTAACCAACAACATCGGTCAACTGCGTTGGTTAAATCTGTAATTGTGTTCTAGAGAACACATGTGTTACACGGGCGACTGCCGATCGTCGTCCTGCGAGCCGGCGTCCGCACGACGCGGCCGCTGTACTGCGACGAGAGTATCTGGGTCTCCGTCGCCCACGGACTCTACCGTCGCTAGTCGGGGCAATCGAGGCTCGGAAATGACAGCAGATGGCCGACACGGGCACGAAGCCACGGGCTGGGGGCAGTGTCCATGGGCAGAAACCGAGAGCGTGATCTTGACATCCTCCCACCCTGAAGGGGTGGGATTCCTCCGGTGGGGATGTTCGCTATCGACCTACGGAGGCAACTTTCCCACTGCTGGTACTCTGGTTTGTGCGCTCCTCGTTGGGACTGGCCCTCTCGGGAGAGTATGATAGCACATTCACTACTTTGCTGGCTTGTCGCTCAGACCTACCCCTGGAGGAGTGGGCTTCCGCTCGCTACGTGTCAGTGCGGTGAGTCGCGTTGGCAAGTACGTCTCACGGGAGCCCGTCCTGCGTGTTCAGTACCACTTCGTCGCCGCTCCGAACAGCGGCCCACCACGTCGCAAGGACGGCGCGCGTCACCCGTTCTGGTGGGTGATTCGACCCGAGACACGACTGTATGTGCGTGCCTACGTCGTTCGGAGGGTGGAAGTAATAAACGGGGTGTGTAGTGCTCTCGTTCGACTGCTCGCAGCCGAATCGGAATTCCAGCCCCTGCTCCCGATAGTGATATTTGTAGTCTCCGTTTGTCCACCACTGGATGTCGAAGTACCCCGCCTCCTGATGGATACCCGGTTGAACCGTAATCCTCGCTTCTCGTGGCCGAGACGGGACATCCTCGTGGCTCCCGTGACGCGTATTCTTGTACTGCGCCCGAAGAAACCCACGTCCGAGTTGGTCTGCCACCGTGTTCACGCTCACGAGAATCGCGTCCGGGTCCAGAGTGGTTCCGTTTCCGAGAACCATTACTGCGCGGATGCGGGATCGGAATCTCCCACTGATGTCTCCACACTCGAGGAGGGTGTTCGTCGTTTCGCCTGTTGGATTCGATACGCGGCGCGAAGATACTCCAAATCCCGGACAGCCGTTCGCCAGTGTGAGACATCACTTAGCTCCTCGGCTGTGAGCGTCCGGTCAGAGACGAGCAGTTCGTCGGGAGTGTCCGTGTCGTACCGCCCACGATAGTCGGCGATCTCGGCTTTCGCAGCCTGTATTCGATCGACGAGGTCATCCGCCATCGATAAGCGATGGATCTGTTCGATCAGGTGTCGATCCGGGTCTCGCTGGTATGTGGTCCCAGACTCAGTTCGCTCGATATCGGCGGGCCATCGCCCAAAGCCGCACTTTCACGGCACAGGCACCGGTCCGGACCGCTTCCAACGTGAGAAACCATTTTGTAGTACAACGTACTACCGTGTATACATGCCCTCAATTAGCGCTCGTGTCCCCGACGATGATAAGGACGAACTCGAAGCGGTAAGTGAACTCCTAGACGAAGACAAGAGCACAGTCATCCGGAAGGCACTCGCAGAAGGGCTCTCATCTATTCGGCAGCGTGTCGCCATTGAACGGTACCAAAGTGGCGAACTATCGGTCAACGAGGCAGCCCGACTTGCCGACGTAAGTCTTGCAGAGTGGCTCGAGATTGCTCGCGAACACAATCTCACAACCCAACTGTCCCCAGAGGACATCGAATCTGACGCTGCCGCGGCGCGTGATCTGTGACGCGGATTTTTCTCGACGCCACGACGTGTATCGCACTCGGAACGGTCGGTGAACTCGAACAGCTGACACACTTTAGTGGAGAGATCGTTGTCCTGTCCGCAGTCCAAGCCGAGGTGACGACGGAACCCGCACAAACAAACCTGAGTCGGTTTGTCAGTCGAGATGCTGTTGCGACGACTGATCCAACTGTTCACGATCGAATTCACCAGGCCAAAGAAGTGCTTGATGAGACTGAACGCAATGGAGACGTCGTGTTGATTGCGGCTGTGTTGGCCTACACTGCCGCGGATCGACCAATTGGGATCGTTTCAGATGATCAGCGTGTTCGGACCACGGCCCGTGGGCTCGGCGCGACAGTCACCGGGACAGTTGGTGTTGTTGTTCGTGCTGTGGAGGAAGGGCTTGACCGAGAGGAAGCGCACACCCTTGTCAGGCGACTTGACTCACACGGACTCCACATGACCGGGGGCCTTCGAAGAAAAGCCCACTCGCTCATTGACGATGCCGCGGAATAGCTCCCGTCTCGTCATCCGATTCAATAAAGCAGACAGCCCAAAACGAACTCAACGGTGTGGCCCCCGTTCGAGGATATCGAAGATATCGACCGCTTTGTATTCGCGATTCCGCTGTTGGCCCGTCACCTCAACAACTAAGCCGTTTGCCTCAACTTCTTCGATCGCGTTGTAGGCAGTCTGTCTGCTCACATCGAACCGTTCGGTGACATCGGTCGCAGTGAAATACGGAAGCTCAAACAGCGTTCTGGCGAGCTTGTGGCTCGTTTTTTGATCCGGATATTGGGTTTCGTACGCTCGGCGCAGTTCGACCAACTCGAACGTCCGCTCGTAGGAATCGCGGGCCTGTTCTTCAATGCCCTCAACAAAGAACGCGATCCAGTCACGCCAGTTGCCTTCTTCGCTGACTGCCCGCATCCGTTCAACGTACTCCTGTTTGTTTCGATTGAAATATGCACTCGGATAGAGATATGGATCGGACAGATAGCCGGCCGCATGGAGTTGTAACACGATCAGAATCCGCCCAAGACGGCCGTTGCCATCCGAACAGGGATGGATTGTTTCGAACTGGTAGTGAGTGATCGCCAAGTCGACCAACGGATGATACTCACCCCCCATCTGAATGTACGCCTCTAGCGAGTCCATTAATTCTGGGAAAGTGTTTGCTGGTGGGGGGACAAACGGAGGCTGACCCCCCCGTAGGGACGGAATATGGACGTCAGTGTCTCGCCACTCGCCGACAGTATCACCCTCGTTCCGAACTCCTCCAAGCAGTGTCTCATGGAGAGATTTGAGCAATGGTATCGAAATCGGTTCCCCACTTGTGATCGCGTCGAAGCCGTCTCGAAGCGCTTGTTCCGCGTTCAGCACTTGTTGAAGATCACGACTCACGCTCCCGGTGGTGCCGGACTTGCTTCGTGTGTGATACGCGTATACCTCATCCATCTCGACATCTGCGCCTTCGATTTCGGCAGTCTCGACGGCTTCGAGTCTGAGAAGCGACGTGTACATCACCGGCGAGAAATCGACTGTCGGACTGATTCCATCAATCCGTCCTAGTTGAAATGCCGCGTCCGAGATTACTGCGGTGAGTTCGTCATCGATCTCGATCGGGGATGAAACAGGCAATTTTTCTGGAATGTAGTATGGATGAGGATATGACTCCTGATAGTGTCCGGGCGCATCCGAAGGGAGGTCTTGCGTTCTCATTTTGAATTAGATTGTGCGTGACGTGTCTCAATCATATTGAGCATAAACTAGTTTGAATAACGGGATCAAATTTGACACTGTGTATACCTACCGCTGTTGATTTTGAGTACGGGAACACGATGAGAGTTCGCTCAATGCGTCTAGTGAACTAGCCGAAGGTTCAGGAGTACGTTAGAAATTGCCTCGTGTTAAAATTCGCAATTGTCGAGAGCGCTACGCCTCGTCGTCGATGAAAGACAGCGCCGGTGATTCGAGCCCTTCGGAGAACCGGAACGTTCGATCGACGAGGGTTTTGTTGTGGTCGTTTTCATCATCAACCTCGAAGTACACGCGGAGCGCGCGCCCGAACCAGGTCTTGTTCGGCTCTTTGAGATCCGTCTGTTCGGTGTACCACGTCTTGAACCGCCGGCGAAGTGTGGGAATCGGGATCTCGGTGCCCTCTTCTTCGACTGTGACTAACTCCACGAACGTTTTCGCGGCTTCTTCGTAGCGAATTGACGCATTTTGCTGTGGCTGCTCCCACAGCGGCGGCTTCTCGAAGATAGTGAAGCCGTTCCCCGACTGAAATTCGACGGTCGTATTTTCAAGATACTCGAACCGTGTCGGGATGAGCGGCTTCCGGATGTACGTGTAGCCGCTTGCGGCGGCGTCTTTCGTCTGTCGCCGGCGAAGCTCCTCACCAGAGGCCGACTCTAACACCCAGTCGCTTCCGTCTTCGCGGACGCGGGGGGTGTGGAACTCGAACGACTCAACCGGCCGTTCGGCATCGCCTTCCGCGAGGATTGAGCCGTCTGGTCCAACCAGCTGGGCAGTATCTGTTGGCAGCAGTCGCCACGTCGATTCAGAAAGCACACGCGGTAACAAATACCAACATTCGTCGGTCGAGACCGTTTTCCCCTGGTTGTACGGGATCGTCCCCACATCGTCGGTGTCTTTGAACGCCATACTGACGGGGCCATCTTTGGCCTCGGGCGGATCCGACCACAGTTTCCCTTGGGCTTCAGACTCGGATTCGGTGATCACATGGACAGGATGATCGTGCGCGTCGGCCCGAGCGAGATTCGTGAGCAGTGCGGCCGGCTTCGTGTCGTTTTCGACTTCGATCTCGTGGAAGAGAATCTCGCCGTCTTTTTGACTCACAATATCCGGGCGAGACTCTCCGTCCAGATACTGTTCCTCCGTGGGATCCGGATCATCGAGATCAATCCTGATGATATCCTGATCGACGGCAACAATCTCGTGGCCGTGCCGAAGCAGGAACTTGATTCGCTCGATGACCAACTCTTTGTGCGGCTCTGACTCTTCATCAGAGCTGTCAGACAGCGCTGTCGAATCGCCGGTGTGATCTGTGCCGTAGGACTGCCGGGTGCCAGGGACGTCGCTGCCGAGCTCTTCCGTGTAGACGCGCGGTTCGTCGACGGTCGTGAGCTGCCCGAATGAACTCACCTCAAAGTACTCGGGCAGGACCGTGAAGAAATGCTCAAGATTGGCTTTTGTGATCGGGATCCGGCCATAGGCCCCGAAGAGTTCTTCATACCGATCGTCGTTGTGGATACGACCGGCAAGGAGCGCACGGTAGTCCGGAAAGCCGATACCAAGCGCTTCGACCGAACCATCTCGGAGGCTCATCTCATCATACTGTTCGAGTTTTGACGGGTGCGTCGTCTGCTTATTCGCATAGCGCTTGTGTGCCTCGACGGGAAGATCCCAGTTGTCTGTCGAGGGGCCGGGCACGTAGTCGGAGATTCGGTAGTCGTTATCAGCCGCAAGATGCTGTTCGAGGTCGTCTTCGGTGACAATCCCGTGTCCAGTACCAAACGGCGCGAGCCGCGAGGTGACGAGATAATCATGCGGGGCTTTCTCGCCGGCGGGCTCTAACAGGCTGTGGTGGAGATACGAGATGCGCTCTTCGTTGAGATGGTGGACGAGTTCAGCCGTGGCAGCGGTCTGAGAGACTGTTGGTGGGGTAATAGAGAGATTTTTGGGTTGAAGTAACCGACTTGTGGGAACGGGCATCTGGCCAACCGGGCCAAGATCAATGGCGCACGTCTGGGTGCTAAGCAGGTGGCCATAGTGATCATCGACGATCGCTTTGATCCGGTCGGCCCGCGTATCTCGGTCGCCGTCGCGTCCCTCTGAGACGGGCTGGTCAGATTCACCATCTGCCGTCGTCGCATCGTCTTCGCCGTCAAAAGCGTCTTCAATTGTCGTCTGTGTCCCGGTCCTGCCCGTGGTATCATCACCCCCCACATCCGGTGATTCCGCCGGGTGGTCGGCTTGTGAGCCTGCGCCGCCATCCTTACTATGACCGATCAGGAAATACTCCTGTTGGCTTTTCCCCGGCCACGTCAACAACTCAAGCAGGTCGATCCCGTACTCGTTGAGGATGTCTTCGGCGACGTCGTCCAATGGGATCAGATTCTCAAGCCGTCGCTCGTCGGTCTCGTCAGTCAAGCCAGGAAAGACCAGTCTGACGGCATTCAGTCGATACGCCCGGATTTCGCCGTTCTCATCGACGTACAATCGGGTGTCGTGAGTGTTGATCATTGGGTGAAGGGAGTGGGGAACCGCGTTAGTGCCACACCAGCGTGGACAGTCAGCGGTAAGACGGACCGCTGGCTGTGGCGCTGGTTGGAGTTGATACATCGCGCGACCGCACTCCACAACGCGTGGCGCCACCGCGGCCTCGGTCGGCTATAGTGGCCCCCGCGTCGCGGATTCCGGAGTGTGACTTCGCTGAAGTTCATGACGTTGCTAGTTGTTGTTTGACCGATCAACCGCAGGTTCACCAGCGCGACCGTGTGCGAGGTCGAGCGAGAGCGTCCGAGCGGGCGTCCACCACGCGTAGCCAGTCAGCGCGCCGTCATCGGTTATTTCGCACTCGCCCCGGCGCCGATCCATCTGCGACCGAACAAACGGCCAAATCGGCGCTCGGGTTGAGTGGCCGTCATACCAACTCGCTAGCTGGTCAACGAATCGCGGCGCGGTGCTGGTCCCAGCGGTTGTCCGCCCTGGTGCTCGGTGGGTGTATAGCTCGAGAAATTCCGAGAGCGCCCGGTTACGATGCCGCCGGTGGCGCCCGCCGCTCGTCTCCTCGAACTGTTGGAACGGGACAGGGGGTTCATGGAGCGAACTGCCCACCCGGTGGGCGACCGTAACGTCCGCACAGAACAGCGGCTGGACTGGCAAAATTGGACGTTGGACAACCCGATACTCGTCGTACAACGCCGCATCTGTGCCAAACTCCGCCTGAATATCCCCGTCGTGAGTACTGACGGAAAGCGAGCCATCCTGCCGCCTTGCTCGCGGCGACTCGAAGGGATACGACCCGAGCGGCTCCGTCACCGGGCCGGACCCGAGACACCGATCGCCCTGATACAACGCTCGATCTCCAGTATCAGAGACCGTCCAGAAGACCGGCTCCGAACACCGAGGCGCAACAAGGACGTCGCCACGTGTCGTGTGGATGGATTTCGGGAGTGTGTACAACTCGACGGCGTCACCACGGCGGCGCACATACGGAACGGTCAACACGTCGCGGGCCCAGTCAGCGGCTTCCGCTGTGGGCGTGATGACGAGGAGGTGTGCGTCTGCCCGGTGTGCCCGATTTGCCGCGATAATGAGTGCTCCAGCGTTCGTGATGGACTCCTTTGACCCGTTGCCCTCGGGATCGGCCACGACGACGGGCCCCGTCGCGTCGTGGGGATGGCCACGAAAATGCGGGTCGCCAGGTGAACAGTTCGTGACCGATTCGTGGCTGCTGGCATTGACTGAGAGCCACCCGTCGACAAACGCACCGATCGAGGGCTCACCTTGGACGCCGCCCTGCGTCATTTCTCGTTGTGGGCCGGCAAGCAACGACTCGCGCGCTGTCCCGGCGGCCTCAGTGTGGACGGTCTCACGAATGAACCGCGGCGCCCCCCGTGAGGACGTCTCGGGCCAGCGACATGGCTCGTAGTGGGGCGTGAAATCAACGAGCCCTGCTACCTCCGTCTCCGAGAGGACCATCGTTGGCGTCGCTGTGAGCGCTTCATACGGCTCCGTGGCGGTGGCTCCCGCAAGCAGCGCCGCGTACTCGTGAATGCTCGTCCGAAGCTGTAAGCCAACCTCCGCTGCGTCTGAGGCAGGCGTTCTTCCGTCGCTCGCCGACAGCCCTGGTGTCGGTGTATAGCTCGATTCAACGTGCGTCTCCCAGTCGTCGGTCGCCAAGCGCCGACTGGACGTCATCGTCGACGGTGTCTCGCGATCGATCGGGCAAGGAGCCGGCGACGCCACCGACGATGCGAGCCCATATCGGCCGAACGGCCGAGACGCACCGCCGAGTTCGGCGACACGGACCGTTACCCGATACCGATCGTGGCCCCGATACTGGACGAGCAGCTGACAGAGCGTCGGCACGTTCCGGGTGTGGTTACGGGTGAAAATTGTCCGGACCAATGACTCGAGCGTTGCCCCAGAGGGTGCCCCCTCACGAACAACGAGCCGACTGGTCGGGGCGGCCGCAAGCCCAACTGGATCGAGCACGAGCGTTCCCGTTTCGACGCCGTACCAATCCGGCAACGTCTCGGTACAGATCGCTGCTAACGCATCACTGGCGTCTGTTGTTGACGGCGGCGAGGCGTCGCCGATCCAGCCCGTATTATGTCGGTCGATACCGCTCCCATGGAGCACGACAGTTGGGACCGCAACGCCGGTCAGCCCGAGCAGTTCCATCGATGCGTACGATGTGTCTCGGAGCCCCTGTGTGAGGACCCGAGAGAGGGCCGGCCCCAGCGAATTCGAGATCCGAAGTGAGGGATCATCGACACCGCTTTGACGACACTGAATCGCGCCATGCCGCGCGACCGCCGGCGTCTGTTGGTCCGGTGGGTCAGTTGCGCGTGGAACGTACATTTGTACAGTGTCTATACGTCAGTGAGCGTCTCTGTAGCGGGCGTTGCTGGTGGGATCGATCCGTCGGATAACTGCGTCAGTCCAGTCGGTGGCGGTCGTGTCCCCTAGTGCGACTGGCTGGGGTAGCTTCGCCGCTCCTGGTTGGTGTGGGAGTGTCGGGTCAGCATGTTCGGTCATCTCATGTGTATTGTCAGTGCGCCAGAACCTGCCGGCGCGGTCAGGTGTGTGTGTTCGGTTCAGCATGTCGAGGTGGGTTGGCATCTTGTGTGCGTAGCAAGGGGGACTGAGAAGATAATTCGCGCCACCAATCGATGGGTGTCTATTCGTCGCCATATTTATATTGAAGAAGTATCTCATTGCTCGGCTTTTTTTGACGAACCGGACAGCGCAGGCCTCAAGACGTCAAAAGAGACGAACTCTCCCCACGACAGCACTCTAGCGAGGCCGAGTCGTAGCCACAATCAGCGCAAAAAGTGAACTACCCTACCCTACTCCGCTCTCTTCGGTCGCTCCGTTGAGGGTGGGGGCTTAGCGCCGATATCCAGCTAACATAGCCGTTCAAGCCCATCGGAACGGTCGTTTGATTCAGTCGGGTGAAATTTCAGAATAACATTCAAATTGACGGCCGACAGTGTACCCGTTAATGTCTGTAGACCAAATCAATATTGATGACCCACTCACGCAGAATCTGCGTGTGCTTATACCGGATTGGGTCTCCGATCAGATTGCTCAAAGTGAGGAGTACACCATGAAGGATGTGTTTCCAAGCTACGGAGATATCGTGACAAATGGACAGCACCGTCACAAGTTCTACCCAATAACAGCTTTTTGTCTTGTCCAACTGCGGGCAGGCGCAACCGACCGACAGTGGTTCCGCCTTGGGGACCTCATTCGATGGCATGAACAGAATAATTTGGGCCAGACGAGGGACATAACGAGAAAGACCTACTGGAAGACTATAGATAAGCTGGTTGATGCCGGGATTCTCAAGCGAGTAGAACATAACGGAGCGATCCTTTTTGCGCTCCCACCGAACCGAGACGTTGCCGCAGCATTTGATGGGACACACACGGATAACATCCGAGAGTCGATCGTGATGAACGATCCAACTCCAATACACAATGTCGAGACAACGATCTGGCCGCTCCCAAACACTGCTGCGCGACCAGCAGTAACTCCCGCGCAACTCGGAGGGGGTCGGCTTTCGAACCCGTGGGACGTTGGGCTGAGCTTCATAACGCTCGGTGTCGCGCTAACTGCCCTAGTTGGTGGCTTGCTCGCTTTCGGTGACGGAACAGTGACACGTCCGATCGCCGATGTCCTTTGGGCAGTGTGTTCGCTCGGAATCGCCGCCGCACTCGTCGAGGTGCTTGATCAGGTGGCGACAGGGTATACGTATTCTGACCAGTTATAGAAATGTCGGCATCGGCTCGTGGCGCTACAGCGTGACTACTGATCCGCCATTGTTCTGTGAAGAGTGTCCCGACAGGGAGCCACCAGTCGACACCGATATGATCTCTAGCAGAGACAATCAGCGGCACACACTACGAGAGTACCCGCACAAACTAGGGTGAAACTACGGTAAAGTAGGATGTAGACGGGTCACCCTACTAAACACTAAACCGCACGACGACAGTAGGACATCCTAGTGCTAACCGATTGTATATAAGAATAACAATGCCGAACCACCCACCGGGATCCAACTTCCGTCGGACAATATATCGGAGATGTGAAAGTAACCGCAAAGCGGGACACACAATGTTTCTGCCAATCGATGCTCGCAGCCACCACCACAGATCGGCTCCGGGTTCCGCTGCTGCTCTTTAGGCGATCACAGAGACCCAGATCAGAACATACAATATCTGAGTGGTTTGGCGATCGCGATTGGAGTTGCCGGCACTCCCGCCGGCAGGAGAGCGGGAAGCCAACAGCACTCTGCGAGGTGATCGATATCTCTGACAGTAGTTCAACGATCAGAGATGACTCAAGAAGACAGTGTTTCTCGGCGTCGTGTCGTCTCGATTCGCACGGCTGGGTGAGTGGCAGCAATCATACCGATATCGATGCGTCTGTGCGTCGTTCGGTCAGTCGGTCCCCAGGCAGCAGAATCACTCTGAAGGCTGGGCGGCTACGATCACTGCGCCTAGTCGTAGGAAAGAGGACAGACAAATAGAGTCTGTTTCCCGACGGTACTCCATCGCCATGGGGGTCGCTACTGGGAGGAGATGGCCTGAGTCTGTACAAGTGCCGTCAACAGCGCCAGTTTGGGGGTCCCCGGGAGGTTTTGCTCAGAGGAGTTCCATGGATTGGTTTCTCTTCTCCCTCCGTGGTGGCCTATTGGTTTGATGGCTTTCTCACAATCCGGTCCGGTGAGGTGGCTTGTTATTCTTATATTCAATCGGTCATAGATAGTATGTGGCCCCCCCGTCACGGGGTTTAGCGTGGAATAGTACCCACGCTGATCACACTAATTATTGAGAAACACATACTAGATGTGTGTTCGGCGTCTTCTAACTAAGTCGTCACTTTCGATTATCCGTGAGTATAGGATCAACGAATGGGCGGTTCTATCGGTCGAAAAGCGCATAAGCTACGCGGACACGACGCCCACTGAGATGAGAGTATCACCCTATTCCAACATATTGATTGATAGCTCATTATAAAGTGTTGTTTACCAGATGTTTATCACCATCTAGATGGTACGGTTGGCAATGACTGAGGATCTCCTCTGTGCGACGGTGAGCGTCCGTGGGGTGATATTGGATACGCGCGGTAGAGTGCTCATCGTCAAACGAGCAACCGACCACGAGTGGGAACTTCCTGGAGGCCGCCTCAGTCGGGATGAACCTCCACAGCAAGGCCTTCATCGGGAAGTGCGTGAAGAAACCGCCCTCTCAGTCGAAATTGAAGATGTTGTGAAAGCGAACTCATGGGTGAACACAGCCGGTGACGGTCGATTTGCGGTCCACTACCGGTGTTATACGAAAACCCAGACTGTTGAGTTGAGTCCAGAACACGTTGACAGCGCGTGGATTCTCCCAGAAAGAACAACAGAACAACTGTGTGAGCCACAAGCCGCTGCGGTCATGGCAGCGACAACAACCGAAGCAAATACAGACAGCTCATCCGGTTCATCGGTCGCACAAGACTAGTTTCCAGTGTACTCCTGTCTGACACCTGAGAGCGCCACCCCTATCAAGCTGTCTCGCAACCGTCAACATGTGCTTCCGTTGGGCCATCTTGCGTTTGCGTATCTCTGGTATGTGCCCTACGCAGCCGTGCGGACACGCCGCCTCCCAGCGCAACTCGCGCTTGTCCCGCTCGCTATTGGGAGCCAGTTCCCGGATATGATCGACAAGCCGCTTGCGTATCTCGGTATCCTCCCGTACGGTCGGTCATTAGCTCACTCTGTGTTTGCGTTCGCGCTGTGTTCGCTTACACTGTGGTGGGTTGGACACCAACTGCGTGATCGGTGGCAGGCTGACTCGCGAATTGAATGGGTACGACGCGTTACTCCAGCCGCGTTTGTTCTCGGGTATGCGAGCCACCTGATCGGGGACAGCTATCGATTCTTACTTGCGGGGGAGTTCTGGAGTGCCCGGTTCCTCGTGTATCCACTCGTCTCGTTGCCGACGTCGCCAGCCGATGATATTCCACCATGGATTCGACTGTTCAATATCTACCGAGATATGGGGGCACACCCACAGCTTGCCCTCATCGGGGTCGCCGGTGTTGTGTTCGTCGGACTCCGAGCCCGGCACTACTGGAACACTCGACAGACACTAGAAGCCGACTCACGATGAGAGAACCCGACAACGAACACACGCGATGACCGTGAAAAAGCAAGATTAGGAGAAGAGCTGACGCAGCTGTGCCCGCGAAAAGAACGAACTTGGGCGATCCATATGGACGCCAATTTCGCCGTCGAGCGCACGCAACCCCACCCGTTGGACCGGCTCAGGAAGCGAGTAACACCGACGAATTAGCGACCCAAGCCTGATCTCAGTCGCGAGTTCGTCACGCCACTGTGTTTCATACCTGTCGAGTGAACTTGGAGCGGTCGGATCGATCGTCGATGCCGCAATATCGGCGGCCGTCATACTGTACAAGATCCCACCACCGGTGAACGGCTTCGTCTGGGCGGCCGCATCGCCAAGCAGGAACACGCGGTCAGTGGTGACCGAGTCAGGCGGGCCAATCGGGATCGTTCCAGAACACCGTCGGCTAGGATCGACATCATAGGCAGTGGTCAACTCGTCAAACAGTTGTGGCACTTCAGCACCGGGCGGCGCTGCCAATCCGTATTCGACGCCCGCATCACCACGCGGAATGCGCCACGCGAAAAACGTCGGGGCTGTAAGATGGACGTCAACCCGATCACCTGCGTCAGGCTCCTCACTGAACGCTAACACGCCGTGGAGCTGTTCGGCTGGTGCTGTGAGTCCAACACTCTGCCGAACCCGTGAGGTAGGCCCATCACAGCCAGCAACCATCCGGCTCGTCAGCGTTGTTTTCGAGCCATCAGGCGTCGTCGCCGTCACGACAACACGGTCAGACTGTTCGTCGACGTCAACAACAGTGTGCTCGTCACGAAGATCCGCACCCGCCGCAGCAGCGCGGCGCGCAAGCCGCTTGTCTAAGCCGACTCGGTCAATGACATGCGAGATTGTCTCAGATTTATAGAATGGGTACGCCGTCGAATCTGGACCCCCAACGTGGAACCGAGCGCCTGAAATTTGATTTTGAAAGAGGTCATCTTTCGCGTCCGCAGGCAGATACTCCCAGATATCCGTTGAGACGTGTCCCGAACACGCGAGTGGCTTGCCGACCTCACCCTTCTCAAGCAGCGTCACATCATACCCGGCCGTGGCAGCCTGATACGCAAACCGGGAGCCTGGGGGCCCAGCCCCGACAATAATGAAATCGTCCATGTGACTCGTTAGACACTAATCAAATAAAAGACTCGGATGGCTCACAATGACATCCTCCTCGCCGTGAACGGCGAGGTTTCCTCGCGCTGGGGGGTATCGCTTACCGACCCACGGAGGCAACTTGCGGGTTCGTATGCTCCTCGTTGGGACGAAGAGAGCGTGATGACTCTGACCATGAATGGTCGTCCCACTTGAGGCATACAGGCCGTGCCATCGACCGTGTTACCGTCGTCTGCCGTCTCAAGAACGTCTCTGACGCGGAGAGGTCTGCGTGTCCCTCAAAGCCACACGAACACGTCAGCGTGTCGCGGTGGCGCGTCGTATTCTCAGTCGAACCGCAGTTCGGACACTCCTGACTTGTCCACGCCTCAGACCGCACTTCCACCGANAGCGTGTCGCGGTGGCGCGTCGTATTCTCAGTCGAACCGCAGTTCGGACACTCCTGACTTGTCCACGCCTCAGACCGCACTTCCACCGAGATGCCGTATTCTTCGGCGGTACACGCCAGTCGGTTCACGAACGCTCTGAACGCCCAGAAATTGTGTGTCTTCGCGTTTGTCTCTACCGACCAGTGCGTGTCAAGCACGTCCGTCAGCGCCCCGACGTACACCGTCGAAACGCCATCCTCGTACAGGCGTTCGATGAGCTCGCGGGCGAGGGCGTTTTGAGCGTGGTCACGTCGATTAGTACGCCGATCGTACAGGCGTCGGATATAGTGACTACTGTATCGGCCGTCCTCCAAGAGCGATTGGAGGCGAGCGATTTCTCGTGTGGTTTCACGGAACCGCTTGAACAGCCCGCGTCCTTCGTACAAGAGTTGCTGACCGGTCGTGGTTGTACAAGCGACGAGGGTGTTCGCACCAATATCCAGAGCGGCTTCTTCTGAAGCCAGTGGTTGCGCCAGTCGGGAATGGTTTTCGCTGATTGTGACTGGCTGAAAGGCCCTGAATGATTGTGCTTGCTCGTCGTAGAACAACTCCAACCGGCCCTGTTTCTCGTACTCCTTCCAATTGGGATCGCCTCGAATTTCGAGCCGGAGGCGTTCGCGGTGTCCCAACCCGTACTCGTCTTTCAGGTCTTTGCCGGCGAGGATTTCGAGCCGGGAGTATTCACCCCACTCGACTGAGTATGACGTGTTGCGGATGTACGTTCGGAGTTCTCGTCCGTCTTCCGAGTTCCCCCAGTATCCGGGTTTACNATGACGTGTTGCGGATGTACGTTCGGAGTTCTCGTCCGTCTTCCGAGTTCCCCCAGTATCCGGGTTTACCGTTGGCTTCGCCATTCTTTTTCAGGCTGAAGAACGACTTCCACGCTTCGCGGTTCTTGCGTTCGATTTGTTGAACCGTGGACGCACCGAGTGTCCCGCCGTAGCGACCGCGATACTCGCTGATGTCCCACACGTCTTCGTCTGTGTCGGCGTAGTTCTCGCGGCGCTCGTAGTTGATTTCGTTCCAGAGAGCGGCAGAAGCGTCCAACAGGCGTCGAAGCAACTCCTCGTCCTCGTTGGACTGCGGAATCACATCGAACGTATTGGCCCGCTTCATCACCTATTGGTTATACCCTAACGCACATAATTGTTCCATTCATGTGATACTATATGGTCGCAATTCGCATCGAGTTCGATGACGACGAACAGTACGAACGACTGAATCAACTGAAGAAACATCGTGGATTGACATGGAAGGGATTGCTCCTTGAGGGAGAAAAGAAAGTTAGGGAGGATACCCCGGAGTAAGCGTCGGACGGGGTATGTGTCGTAGTGTGTCGGATTCACGCCCGCCGTAAAGGGCGGGACTCTCTCCTTGAGTCAGGTAGTTTCCACTCATTCCTCGTTGTAGTAGTCGTCAGCCGTCGAAGCGGAGCTGGCTCGCTGTTGAGCCGCGTATGAAGCAAGCCGGTCGTCCTCGGCGATGGCCCAGTATCGTCCATGATGACGCACGAGGCTCCGGTCCTCAAGACGCGAGAGAACGGCACCGACACTCCCCCGCTTGATCCCTGTTCCTTCATGTATCTCCGTTTGGGTGAACGCCTCATCACTATGCTCCGCGAGAAACTGGAGAATTCGGTGCGGTTGTGTGCCTTCTTGTATCTCAAGGAAGTCGCCAAGGTCGCCCTCAAACTGATCGATACTGATTGGCATGTGTAATATACTGTAATGAGTCGTAATAGCTGCTTCGGCTCGGCTAATCAGTAAGCACTCTTGATCGACCGGCTGTTTCAGACGAGAGTATGTCTGAAGAATAAGATTTCAACAGAATCATACAAGTGTAAACGAGAGGGGACGAACTTTGTGGCGGTCACTCCGAGAGGAACGACTAAGGAGCGTCCGTCCTGTGACGTTTCGACGGAGGAGCCGTTGTGGTGAGGAGACAGACTCCACCAGTCGCGATCATAGCTGCGGCACAAATTACAGAAGGAGGTGCCACTGATCTCCAGTTCACAACGTCGAGCACTGTGAGAGACCGCAGCAATGAAGACGTGCTTCAGGTGAGATCACTGGACTGCGCGACCGAAGGATATAGTTTGTTCAGGCCAGTCTAGTCAGGAAACATGATCCCAACAGCGATCGGAACTGGGATCATTGCGGCGTCGTTCGGGGCCAGTTTCGGGTCATTGTATTTGCTTCAGTATTTGTATCATCAGCGGGACCGCTCCGGAGCGGCGTGGTTCATGGGGAACATTGCGGCGGTGGCCGTGTTCTGTGCCGCCTACCCGATTGGCTTGCTCGTGTTTACCCCGTCACTCCGGATCGCGCTTGGCGCCGTCTCATTCATCGCACTCTCATTCATGGGGCCGTTTTTCCTCGCGTTCGGGCTCGATTACACCGGGCGCGGCGATTTTATTCGCTCGCCGCTGTTTAGCCCCGTCGCTGGTGTGCCACTGCTCACGGTCGTGCTCACTGCGACAAATCCGATCCACCAGCTTGTCTGGACGAATTTTCAAATCGATCCAGCATTCCGGCTGGCGACTGCCACGTACACGGTCCAACCGTGGGGCGTCTTCGCCTTGCTCTTTTCAATTGGCACCGCCGCCGTCGGCTCGCTGCTGTTGATCGGCGCAATTGTAAGTTACGGCCCCCTGTATCGACGTGAGGCTATCGCAGTCATTTTGAGCACCGCACCCCCGACTGTCGGGGTCTCCGTCTGGCTGCTTGAAATCGGGCCGGTGCCGCAGTTACACCTCACAGCGCCGCTGATGCTGGTCCACGTCGCGCTGGATGGGTACGCGTTCGTCGGGACACACATGTTCCGGACGAACCCAGCGACACAACGGATGGCCGAACAGACGGGTCTTGATTCACTGCCGAATCCGGTCGTGATTCTGGATATGGAACAGCAGATTGTTCGCATCAACGACCGTGCGGCAGCACTGTTTCCCAACGCGGTGCCAGACGCACTCCCAGTGTCTGTCGAGTCCGTCCTCGGTGTTGATATAGCGACGCTGCGTGACGCCGGCGACCTCCAAATCGAATCCGACGAGGGCGGCACATTTGCCATCTCGGAGACGGTGTTGACTGACCCGGGCGGATCGCCAGTCGGGCGGATGATCGCGCTGTACGACGTAACTGAGGACCGGCAGCGCGAACAGCAGCTTGCGGTGTTGAACCGCGTGCTCAGACATAACCTGCGGAACGAAACGACGTTGATCAGCGGGTACACGGATCTCCTCAAGAACACCCTCGAAGACCCCGATCAGGAAGCACAGGCGAAGACGATTGAGGACGCAAGCGATCGATTACGCTCAATCTCTGAAAAGGGCAAAACGTTCAAACAGATCCAACAGCGAGACGCACAGCCGACAACTACGACGGCCTCGGCCATCCTCGCTGATGTGACTCAAGACTGTACCGAGGCACACAGCGATGCGACAATTGAATCGACCGTGACCCCATCGACGCTTGAGTTTCAGACGGATACGATGTTGCTCAGTGTCGTGTTCACGAATCTTATCGAGAACGCACTTGTTCATTCAGACGACCCCACGCCGACAGTGACCGTGCGTGCCAGCAAGACAGCGAGTGACGGCGGCGAGGTCGTCTTCGAGATTCGCGATGACAACGACCGCATCCCCGCCATGGAGATCGACGCTCTCCGGGTCGGCGACGAAACACCACTCCAACACGGACAGGGAATCGGCCTGTGGATCGTCTACTGGTGTCTCCAGAAACTCCGCGGGGAGATCGACTTTGAATATAATGACGGGAACGTACTTAGAGTGACAGTCCCTGATATGGCCGCCTGAGAGGCCCGGCATAGCGTTTTCGATTTTATATCGGCCAGTATGGTCCTTGGACTTATAGTAGCCGTTAGAAATAATTACTCACTTTTGGAATCGAAAGCTGTTCAAGAGCGGTGTCGATCGCGGTTGTAAGCTCGTCGAGTGA
>NZ_AOJL01000054.1 GCF_000337035.1 Halorubrum coriense DSM 10284 | reverse complement strand
AATGAGTTGAACATTGAAGTTGGAGTCCTTGGAGCAGTCCCGATCGAGTTCAAGGGAACAAAAGATCAAAACGAGATCATCGAAGACGTGCCCTTCGAGGTTCCGGAGGTGATCGGCGACCGCACTTCGATGATGGAAGGCTGCTGGCGACACCAGTGTAGTGCGTTCGAGTTTGTCCGAACTCACCGAAGTCGGCGCCGTGACTACGAGGTAGAGACGTTAGCAAAGTTTGACCGGATCGCACGCTTCCTCGAAGAGCAGGGCGGAATTACCGCTCCTGCGCCACCGGAGCCTGGCACGTTGGAGGACCCTGAGGAGGTGACTGTCTGATGGGGGGTTTCAAAGAAGGGACTGTCGACGGGTGGGGCGATGAGGATGAAGAAGACAGTGAACCAGAGTTCGGAGCACCAGCCTCGACGGAGACGGACACTGGCGGCGAAGAGTCACAAACGGCCGAGGTCGCGATTGAAACTGGATCTGGAGGTAGCGTCGAGACCAACAGTAGCGACACAGCAAGACGTGATATCCCGTGGATTCTACGACGGAATAGCATCACAGACGGCCGCGAGCAGACAGTCCAACTTCACCTCCAAGGAGAGACGCTGAACGTCCAGCGGACACAGAGGTCAATCATAGAGAGTCGACTTGAAGAAAGTGTGCGAAAGGCCGATCTCCGCGAGGCAGCGTTACTGGTCGGGCTTCAGCACACGGATGATGTCGTCGACGTGCTCGAAGAGTGGGGGTACGCTCTCGACTAAAGTAGTAGTCGTCCTGTTTCAAGCAGTTGAGCGGGTACAATTCGCTGTGACCGTCTTCATACGCGAGCGCAGCGAAGTTGTTGATACCGAGATCAACACACCCACGGTTTTCTCATCGGGGCCGTTAGACACGTCGATTTCGACCTTACAGACGAAACGTAGTTCCCACTCGTCGCCCGTCCAGACAATCTTGACTCGTTGGACATTCTCCACGGCGGAGAGGTCAACGTCCGGACGGGTTTGATACTTACACAGGACAAAATCCGACCAGTACTCTTTCAGGTTCGAGCCTTTTGAGAGTCGAACTCGGTCGTACTGGGTGTCGAGTTTGAAGCCTTTCTGCTTGAGCGTCACCGTCGAACGCGGGTGTTCGTCGCCGTGTTTGCGGTAGCCGGGCGGGTTCGCTTTCGTGTCTCCGTTGCGTCGCTTGCCGTACCACCCGTTGAACGCCTCAGCGAGTTCTTGAAGGACTCGCTGATTTGACTGCGAATGAAGGTCATCATAGCGTTCGTGGGTTTTGAGATACGTGGTGAGTTCGTTGTGGTCCGGGATGTGACCGATTTTATCCCAGATTCGGCTACATGTCCACCGTCCGACGTTCCAGAGTTTTGAGGCGGCGAACCCAAGCGAATCAAGGTCGTCTGACACCCACGACTGATTCCGAATGGAAGCAGTGTAGGTGCGGGTAACGGCCTATTTTGCCATATGTAACCTATGTAGTTTAAATTAGTTGAAGCTGTGTATTTGCTCAGCGTGGAATATCAAGCCAGAACATCGAACAGTGGACTGTAAAGAGCAGTGTCGGATTCACCCCCGCGATAAAGCGCGAGGCTTTCTCCTCGATCCTCCGTAACGCCGCAGCTTCCGCCCGTCGGAACCGCGCTTCGGCGACCACCATCTGTTTGAGTTCGGGGGTGAACGAGGCGTCTGTCGTCGGCGCGAGTGCCACCGCAATCACATCGGTGAACTCCTCGCGAACCGTGTCGAGCAGGGATTCGGGTTCATTGAGGTCTACAACGCTGTGTGCCGAATCGTCTCGTCGAAGGCAGTTCGTACGGTCCGACAGCGATCGGGACCGGATGCGTCTGTCGCGATACGTGTGACCCCGCCGGCAGTCGTGAGACCAGCGGTCGACGACGGGGTCTGATCCGTCTCCAGTTTCGTCACTCGACGGATAAACGTCTCGTACGCGTCCAGCTTCTCGTCGATGGCCTCCTGTTCGGCTCGAACGCGGGATTGCGCTTGCTCGATATGAGTGTCAACGCTCATCTCAGGTTTCCCTGTCGATCGGTGCGCTCACGGCTCCGTACTGTTCGAACATATCCGAGAGGACAAACGTGAGTTACCAGCCACCGTCGATTACAGCCACGTGGACAGACTGTGGCGGCTGCTCCGGGTAGTGTCGGCGGAGTTCGAGGGTCACCGGCAGCACCGGAAGTCGACCGTCACGCGCTGAGAAGGCGTAACCGGAGAGCTAAACGACGACAGATCCTACACCGCCGTCAAGCTCAACCGAGTACGGCGAGCGTGTGTAGCTCTCGATGACGCCTCGCTCCTCGAGTGCGGCGAGCATCGTATCAAAGGGAGTGTCGTCGCTAGGGGGCGACTCCAGTCGATCCGCGGCGTCGGCGAGAACTTCGGACTGGTCGGTGAGAGACAACCGTTCGTCGAGTTCGCTGGCCATACTCTCGAGAAGACACAGACACAGTTCGTCAGGGTCGCCGACAGTCTCCGCGAGCTTGAGGTACGCGTCCATGACGGCGGTTTCAACGCGGTCGTAGCTTGCCTCGGAGAGGGTCTCAAAGACCGCACCGGCGACGCGGTGACAAAACTCGACAATATCACGCCGCTCGGACGTCGTGCTGTCCGTTATCACGAGTTCGGAGAGCCGGTGCTCCGCCTCAGTTCTCGATCCCCGTGAGTGCTCCAGTGTTATATCTCGGGGCGTCTGACAGACGATCAGGTCATAGTAGGGGACCTGTGGGTCATATTGCCGGAGTGCTGAGTGGTACTGTTCTGTCGCTCGGGCGGCGGCGTGGGCGGTGGCACGGTCAGGAAATCGGTTGCCGGTCGCGAGGACCGGCCGGTCACCCGTGTGACCACAGCGGACGTAGTACTGGCCGTCCTCGGTGGCGAAGGCTTCGATGTACTGCCTGATGTCGATGAGTGTCGAGCCAACCATGCTCGTTCCTGTGCGGTGATCGTTACTCCTCCCCCAGACTGGGGTGGGTGAGCTGTTCGTCCGGATGGGGTTCGGCGAAGCGCTCGCGCATCGTCTCGAGCGACCGCGCTTCGCGGTTCGTTCGCTCGGCCTCGTCGATCTCCTCACAACCGGGCGGCAACTCCCGATCGCGGTCAGTAAAGTACCCCTCAGGAGCGACCCAGTCGTGATAGAACGGCCGGCCGTCGTCTTCGAGAATCGTCACCCCGACTTCGGCACCGTGACCGGCGCACACGATCGCTTGGTGGGGCTTCTCGGCGAGGCGGCCGGCCGCGTACAGGCCGTCGACGCCGGTGCGGCCGCGCTCGTCGGTGTCGACGAATGCCTTTCCGCGGTCGATGATGCCGACGTCGTCGACATCCTCGAGATATCCCACCTCGTTCTTCGTCGCTGCGACAACGTACTTCGTGCGGTAGTGGTCGCCGGCACTGGTCTCGACAGCGAACCCGCTCTCGGTGTTCTCCACACTCGTGACGGTGGCAGTCACCTGCTCACAGCCCGCCTCCGCTGCTTGGTCTTCGAGCAGGTCGAGCAGCTGCCGGCCGTTGACGCCCGCTGGGAAGCCGGGGAAGTTCTCCAAGTGAGCGTTGCGCCGGAGGATCGACCTGCCGGCGTCGACTACGAGCGTGTTGAGGCCGTGGCGAGCGGTGAACACTGCGGCAGAGCGACCGGCGATGCCGCCGCCGATGACAACTACTTCCGGCGGGCTGGGTGTGCTCATTAGTCAGATATCGCCGTTGATGATGTCAGCGACCCGCTGCCGGTCGAACAGTTCCTCGTTGCCGGTTACTGTGCCGAACTCGTCAGGATACAGCTGTTTCGCCCCGCGCTCAGTCAGGAAGAGGTTGTGAATCGGCCCCTGACGAAGGTAGCCGCCGCGGTACACCCGGCCGTTCTGGACGGCCGTCAGCTCGCTGCCGACGGGATGTTCCCGCATATAGCCAAGCACCGTGTCGCGGAACTCGGTAGGGGTCTTCTGCTCGTGGCCACGGATCAGCAGCACGTCCGGGTCCACTTCCAGCAGGTTCTCGTAGTCCAGCTCGCTGCGGTTCTCCGTACTGAGGTTCTCGACAGGGGTCCCGGCCAACGCGTCGGATACACCTAAGTCGTTCCACTGTTTCTTGCTCGTCCCCTTGTCGTTGAGCCGGTACGGCGAGAACGTTTCTGGCTCGTTCGTCCCCTCGTAAGTGAGCATGACGGTCGGTCGCTCCGTCGCCGGCGGGAGCCGCGACTGGATGTCGGCGATGTACTCGTCGTGGAGCGCCCGGAACGCCTCGTAGCGCTCGCGTTCGTCGAACAGCGTGGCCATCTTCTCGAACGCCTGATACAGGGCGTAGTACTGATAGTCGTGCCAGCTGTCGGATCGCCGAAATATCATGTTCCCGACGAACGGAGCGACGTTCTTCCAGATCTCCGCGACGTCATCGTCTGACCAGTCGAACCAGTTACGGAGCATTCCGGTGTCGATGACGTGGACATCGTTGTCCATTTCGTAGAACAGTTCCTTGTCCATCTCGGCGTCTATCAACGACTGCCGCTCCAGTACGGCATCGTCAACGTTGACGCCGGGTAGCTCGTCGTAGACGTACGTGTAGTACTCCCCGGCGTTGCCGATGCGTGTGAGCCCATCTGCCTGCCCGAGTGCGACGCCCATGTCGGCGTAATCACCGCCGTACGGGACCCAGCTCTTGGGAATTGTATCGAAGCTAACCCGACCCATCGGCGCCATCTCCACCGAGTAGCTCGTGTCCTCGGGTGCCGGCGTGTTCGTCGCGATCCCGTCACTAGCCGTCTCGGGCGGATTTGACCCGGAGTCCGACTGGCCCGCACAGCCGGCGAGCAGTCCCCCACCGATGACCGCCCCGCCGTACTTCATGTAGTCACGCCGCGTCGGTGCCTCGTGATAGCTGGAATCGTCTCCCATACGATTTAGGCCTGCCTAAACAATCAAAAACATTCTGGATTTTAGGCCAGCCGAATCCGTCAGCGAGGCGTACCACAGCGCGGACACATCGGTGGCCCACTCTCGGGAAGGTCGAGCCCGCAGTGGGGGCACTCACCGTCGTCAGGCGTTTTCATTTCCTCGACCATGTTGTCCGTCCCATCCCGAACCGACTCGATCGTGCCAACGCCGTCCAAGGACACCCCAGACCCCTCGTCGGTCAGTTTTCGACGACAGAACTGTACCCGCTTGGACAGGAACAACGGCGAGTCATCATCGATGTCGAGTTCAGCGAGAACAGGATCGGACTCGACTCCCTCGTTCGTTCCCGCGAGCAGGCCGAGAGCCTCGGCTGCCCGTCCTCGCACGTATGAGTTCTCGTCGGCGAGTCGCTCCCGAAGCACGTCCGCTGTGCCGGTCAGTTCAGTCGGGTCCTCACAGCCGACCACAACCAGTGCCGTACAGAGGTGATACCGGACAAGTTCATTCTCGTCGTCCAAATGCGCTGCTAGCGACGATATCTGATGACGGAGTCGGCTCGCGTCACCGAGTGCGACGTACACCAGTGCTTTCGCCAACTTCATTTTAACCTCGGGTTCGTCGAACTCCAGTCCGATGCGGAGATCGGCGAGTGTGTCCGGATCAGTGACCTGCTTGGGCGCTTTGATGGCAACGTAGCCAAGAGCTTCGGCGCACCGCGCCCGGACATAGTAGAACTCGTCCTCGTCCGCCAGCCGGTCAGCAAGGACGTCAACAGCGGGGAGGACGACCGTCGGTTCTGACTGCGCCAGCGCGACGAACAGTTTTGCGGTCGTCAGCCTGACAGCCCGGTCTTCGTCGGTCAAAAACGTCGAAAGCGGGTCGACGAGTTCCTCAACCAAGCGTGGCTGCTTTACAGCTATGTCCTGAACCGCCCGCAGCGCACGCTTGCGAGTCTCAGCCTCAGTCGCGCTGAGGCGGTCGAGACACGCCAGTGTCTCCTCGTTCGTACCCTCATGGAGGAGTACGGCTAACTGGTCTGGCAGTGGCAGCTGGTCTGAGTCACTCATCGGCGCGGGTGGTATGTGACTAGCTTTCACGACCGGTCGCTTTAAGCCGGTGGTTCCGCGCTGCCCTACGAGGCCTCTACCGAGTATTTCACTCACGGGTCGGTGATGGTATAAACGAGACCGGGGCCACTCCCATCCTGCCGATGTAATTGAACTGTTTGAGAACCTTTCTTTAGATTCCTTAATTCCAGAAAACAGTCTATTTCTGGCCATCCTCCGATACGGTTTTTCAACTAGCAGACACAGAATAGTATCGCGTTATATACTTTACACAGTTGCTCAATACCCCCCACGAAGCCAACTCTCACCGGGAATGTCGATCAGACCGTCTATCCAGGATTTCGACGTCAACGTGAGCGCAATATACTGATCGCCGTGGAACGGACGGCCTTCATGGTTCGAGAGAATGAGCCATGGCCGAGCATCTTCCTCGCCTTTGAACGGATCATCCCCGTAGACGACGTCGCCACGCTCGAAAATCGGTGTCTCTTCGTCGGTCACTGTTCGTCCTCGACGCCCGGGTGCGGTTCCTCGGGTGCGTGTTCGCGCCAGGACTCCTTGTCCTCTGTCCCGAGTTGCTGGTTGAACAAGGCGGTCGCTCGCTCGTACCCGCTGTATCCGTCGAGGCGCTCAGCGTCGTCAGTTATCGCCCAGTACGTCGCCTTGTGTTCGACGAGGTCGCGGTCCTTCAGTCGCGAGAGGGCGGTGCTGACTGCGCCCTCGTCGATGCCGATCTGAGAGGCGATTTCGCGAGCCTTGAACGCTCGATCCTCGTTGGCGGCGAGAAATCCGAGGACCTGATCCGGGACGGAAAGTTCCTCGAGTTCGTCCTCGCTCGTCTTCTCGAAGGTATCTCGGTCGATGGACATCGTTGAACGGAGGTACCACGTCCACCGTAATGAGTGTTAAGTGTGAAATTAACGAAAATACTGAAGGAAATACATCGTCCACGGCCACAAAGCGGTTCGAGAACCGTATACATTGAGACGGCCAGTCTCAACTTCTGCTTAGCGTGGGGTTGCGCTATCCTGACGGTTTACAGAGAATTGAGGAGAAAGCCCCGCCGTGAACGGCGGGGATGAATCCGACAAACTCTACACGAACCACGTTCGACGTGGTGAAAAGATATTTTAATTAACCTGAGAGCTATTTAATGGTAACCGAGGCGGTCTACCCGCCACACTAATCGAACAATATCTGGATTCCCTCATTTCAAGCAGAAGAAACCCTCTTCCGTGCCGAAATAGGGTGTAAGCAGTCAGAAGTACCTCCGAATCCCATGCCGGTAGGAGTAACGGCTGGTTGGCACAGCCAGTAGCCGTCATCGAGGCGTCTACAAACCTTCAACATCCCAAACCAACAGTGCGGTGCCGTGGGAATCTTCGCCCTTCAGGGCGGAGAGGATGTCAACGGGCTGTTCGCGTTCGTCTCCGGCGGCATCATCCTCAACGTAATCAAAGAGGAGCTTCCTAACCCCCAACAGGGCCGGTTTCTCTTTTTCCTCGGCGGCGCAGTCGCGTACACCATCGTCGTCGCACTCATTTGAGTCCATCCCGGGTCAGTTAAAACCAAGCGAGGGTGACGACACCCGACCGGGCACCCGGTACGGAGAATCGAGGAGAAAGCCTTGCGCTTTAGCGCGGAGATGAATCTTCGCAACTGGACGAGTCGGAAGTCACGGAGTGAGTGGCAATTCAATGGCCTCTCGTGGATTTGGTCCCCATACCCGGTGGAAATGACCACTTTATGACAAATAACCCGACAGTACCTGCCAATTCATACTTCTCTACAAAAAAGGAGCCTACGTTTGTTCGGGAAATGAAATATATTTTACAATTACCCAAAGCACGAGGTAAATAACAATATGATTATAGCACCAAGCAGTGGCTATGGGATTTACAAATTCTCTCGTGTTACAGATCGATGCCCTAGCCGTTCCAGACTATCTCCAAGAGGCTATCGTGGAGGTCATCAACTTCCTGCCCCAGCTCCTCGGCGCAGTAGTCATTTTGCTCATCGGTTGGGTCATCGGTCGTCTCGTCGGCGGCGGCGTCCGACGCACCGTCGACCGGACCGGGGTCGATCGCCTCGTTATGAAAACGCCGCTCGGCGGTGCGCTGGGTGGGACTGAGAAAGCGATCTCGCGAAGTATCGGTCGCGTTGGCGCATACTTCGTGTACGCACTGGCGATACTCGCGGCGGCTGACGCCCTCGCGGTCGAACTCCTCTCGGAGTGGATCGCGGTTGCCGTCTCGTACCTGCCGGCATTCGTCGCCGGTGCGCTCGTCATCGTCCTCGGATTCGTGCTCGCTGACTTCCTGGCCGACGTCGTCGCGCACACGAAAACGATCACGGAGACCAGCTACACTGACGTCTTCGCCGATGGAATGCGTGTGTTCCTGTACTTCGTTACAATCGTTATCGGACTGGGCACGATGGGGGTCGACGTACAGATCCTCAATACGTTCGCACAGGCCGCAGCCTTGGGCCTAGCTGCCGGCGTCGCTCTCGCCGTTGGTATCGCGTTCGGCCTCGGCGGCCGAGACTACGTCGCCGCCAACATCGGTGACTGGCTCCCCGGACGCTCGCCCGATACCCAACCGTCCCCGATTAGCCAAGCCGACGGTGGCGAGGAATCGCTCGACTGAATTCAACGACACCGTCCCGAAGACGTTCGGGACGCGTGTCTTCGCTCACCTATCACCGACCACTGTCCGTATCAGCAGTATATCATGCCCGAAGATCCACCGAACGAACCGAACGCAACGGCCCCGTCGAACGCATCGTCCGTCGAACAGTTTGAGCCGAGGTTGAGATGGATCCCGTCCGATCCTGGTCGCGCGGTCCTCTGGCTCGTCGCTATCGCAACGGTCGCCGGGCTCCTGTACGTCGGGTGGCGGTTCGTCGGCACTGTCGTGGTGGGACTGTTCGTCTACTACGTCACCCGCCCGGTGTTCCGACGCATCAACACCCGTCTCGAGTCACGAACCGTCGCCGTCGCTGTCACGTTGGTGACGGCGGTATTACCGCTACTGTTCATCATCGGCTGGGCGTTCGCGATTCTCGTCGGGGCGCTGACGGACTTGGTGGAGTCGGATGTATTCGAAGAGTTCGAGATACTCGTACAACCATACCTCGATATCACCGCTCTGCTCGCTGATTTCGGGCGTTATCTCGAAGCGTTGGTCACAGACCCTGCCCGACTCACCGACCTCCAGTTCGACCCGGCTCTGGGGGAAATTGCGGAGACGGTGTTCTCGTCGTTCGGAGTGGCGTTCAACGCCGGAATCAACGGGTTCATCGTCCTCATCCTCGTCTTCTATCTCCTGCGGGACGACTACCGTATCAGTCGCTGGGCTCGCAGTACATTCCTTGAGGACAAGGAGGTACTCGAGACGTACTTCATGACAGTCGACGTCGACCTCCACAACGTCTATTTCGGGAATATCCTGAACGCTCTGTTTACCGGGGTGCTCGCGGCGGTAGTGTACACGCTCCTCAACGTCGTCGCCCCCCAGGTGACTCAGATCCCAGAGGCGGCCTTCCTCGGTCTGCTCGTGGGAGTTGCAAGCCTCATTCCAGTCATCGGCATCAAGATCGTGACCTGGCCCGTTGGGGCGTACCTTCTCGGACGCGCGCTCTGGCTCGACCCACAGGCCCTATGGTTCCCTGTCGTGTTCTTCTTGATTTCGTTCGTCGTCGTGGACTACATCCCCGACCAACTGCTCCGGCCCTACGTCAGCGGACGGACACTCCACGTCGGCGCTGTGATGCTCGCGTACACCGTCGGTCCACTACTCTTCGGTTGGTACGGAATTTTCTTGGCGCCGCTCCTATTCGTTATGACGTTCGAGTTCGGACGGATAATCTTCCCGTGGCTGCTCGACCCTGAGAAAACTTCAGTTGCGTCCCCGTCTGCCCTCCACCCGCCAGAAGAGGGTACGGAACCAGTGGAGACCACCTCGACGGAGGAGGCAATCGACGAACAACCCAAGGACACCAGCGCGGACCGACGACCACCCGACATTGCCGATGAGGCAAAATCGAGCGAGGGCGAGTAGTCGATGAACAGTAGCTGCGTCTCTCCGGATCGGGACTCCGCGGCGTCCCCGACTGCTGAGTCCGATGCCGTCTCGAACATCTCTCGAGAGCGCGCATCACTCACCGTGCCAGTCGTTGCTCCAAGTCCTCGGTGGGTAGGCCAGATTACTGCTGTGGGCTCGGCTGTTACAGGGAGATGTAGTCAGCAGACGGGCGCACAGTACACGTACTGTTTCTATTCAGACAGTTGACCACGTGGCTTACTATCCTCTACAGCTTGTGCGAATGAGTACTCTGTGTCGGCGGGACGACCGTGTCTCGGCGGGTGAGACATTCTCACTGGGTAACTACAATCCTCTTCGGTGTCTCTGTACAGTCGACGGGGCGAACGGGCTAGACGGGCCGGCTGCGGGCCTACATCCGCCCCTCGGAAACCACTATGTCGAACTACACTCCCAACTCCGATACCCGAAACACACCTGACCACTACCACGTCCTCGGCGCGACCCTGTCCATCACGGCGGACGCCAAGACGACCGACGGTGAGTACCTCGTACTCGATATGCTGGTTCCACCGATGTTCGAGAACGGGCTTCACACGCACGAACAGAGCGAAGTGTTCCACGTCATCGAAGGCGAGGCACGGCTCCACGTCGACGGACGGGATCAGACGCTCGGCCCGGGCACGTCTGGCTACGTCCCAGGCGGTGAAGTACACGGCTTCGCCAACGAGGGCGACGAAGTCTGTCGTGTCATCGCAGTCATGACGCCAGCTGGTGCCGAGGGCTTCTTCAGGGAGGCCGGCCAGCCGACCGACGACCGGTCACTCTCTGAACCCATCGAGCCGACCGAGGAGATGCTCCAGTCGCTGTTCGCGACCGGTGACCGATACGGCTTCGAATTCCTGGGCCCGCTCCCCGAACGGGCCGAGTGAGACCGGCAGACGTGCGGGTCACCCTCCGCCGTCGGTCGCCACCACTCGAGTATCGATAGCCCCCGGGGTGAGCTGATCTGCCCCCACGAGAGAGTCGTCGACCGTCTCCTCGGCCCACGCTCGAATTACCTCGTCGTCGGTCACGATCAGCCCCCGGGGACTGCCGTCGTCGTCGACGGCCCCGATGATGACCTGCTCGTCGGCGATTGTCAAGATGATGGGTACCGGTTCAGGGGCGATACTGATCTCCGCACCTCGTGTGAGGAGCTCTCGGAGGTGGGCAGCTGAGGCTGGGTCCTCAAGCAGCGAGCGGACGAGTGTCGAGTCCAGGACACCCTCGAAGGACTGCCCCTCTTCGACGAAACACCGTCTGGCAGCCGGGTCACCTTCCGGCAAGAAGGTGTACGTGACCATCCGGATGTGGTCGGCTCCGTGGATGATCCGCAACATCTGTCTGGTCGGCGCGAACGGATCGTTGTGGCGCGGCAACGTGACCTCCGCGTGTCGCAGTCGGTCAAACTCGAAGTCGAACTCCGCGACCGGAAGCAACAGGGCGACCTGGCTCAGCGCGGAGACGGTGTCCATGACGTCGAACATTCGGCTGAACTCGGTGGCCGCGAGTTCACCCGCGGGGGTGAGCCCGAACGTCCCGTCCCGCTTCGTCACCAGCCCGGCATCTCGGAGCGCCCGCAACTGGCGGTGAATTGTCGGCCGCGAGACGCCGACCCGTTCCTGGAGATCACGCCGGTCCAGTGGTCCCGCTCGCAGTACATCGAGAACCGGCCAGCGTCGGGTGAGCCCCACGAAATAATCAATTTCCATACTTGTGTTAATAGTCACCAAGCAACATAGAGATTCCTGTCCGCCCGATTGCGTAGTGTGGTATATGTCGGCGACATCTCTTGGCTACCGAGAGAGCAACAACCGCACTTTCCCGATTAGGAGGTTTGGAAGTTGATCGATTACCTGTGGGACGGGAAGCCTCGCGGTTTACGGCGAGGAGGATTTGACCTCCTCCTGCGTCTGAAGACGCGGGAATCCCACTATGGGCTAGCAAGAGGTTGTGCTAAGCTGGAACATGCTCAAACATTTGGAGGGTAGGTTTGACAACACTTCTTCACAGTGGGTGCCAATACGCCAACGATGACTGATGAAATAGACGTTCCAACCGAGCCGCGGGCTGCGGTCGACGCGCTGGCGACCCATCTAACTGCGACCGCAGATCGCCCAGTACCGCCAGCAACGAACCGATGGCTTGGAGAGGCTGAAGCCGTCGCCCGCGATGCTACCAGTGACGGTCTTGACACCCAGACCAGACAAAAACGGGTTCGTCAGGTTGCCACACTGCTTGAGTCGGCTGACGAAACGGTCGACGCGGTCGCCGACCGCCACATCGAAGCGGCGATCGAGTGTTGTCGAGTTGTTCTCGCCAACGAGTGACTGTGATCTAGATTACACAGGAGAGCGCTCTCGTCATATAATAAATTCTGCCAAGTTGAGAAACCAAATTAAATCTCATGAGGTTGTTCTCTTTCGTTAAAGAAACCACAATAGGTTTCAAAAAAGTATTCTGGCACACCACGCTTATGTTCGTAGTCTCTGAAGGATATCTTGATGAGTTCAAAACAAGACGATCTTGAGGAGACGAACACTGAGGCCCGCTTCGAGTTCAAGAAGGAGGAGAAGTCCGCCTTCCAGACCGAAAAGGGCCTCACCGAGGAGACGGTCCGCGTCATCTCGGAGGACAAGGACGAACCGGAGTGGATGCTGGAGCGGCG
>NZ_AOJL01000053.1 GCF_000337035.1 Halorubrum coriense DSM 10284 | reverse complement strand
CGCTCTCGGGCGTCGGCGCGCAGTACGAGTCGGAGGTCGTCTACCAGAACATGCAGAAGCGGTGGGAAGAGAAGGGCGTCATCTTCTGTAACATGGACGAGGCAGTCCAGGAACACGAGGAACTCGTCCGCGAGCACTTCATGACGAAGTGTGTCCCCCCGAGCGACAACAAGTTCGCGGCGCTTCACGGCGCGATCTGGTCGGGTGGCTCGTTCGTCTACATCCCCGAAAACACCACCGTCGACATGCCGGTCCAGGCGTACTTCCGGATGAACTCCGAGGGGATGGGACAGTTCGAGCACACGCTCATCATCGCCGAGGAGGGATCCGAGGTCCACTACATCGAGGGCTGTTCCGCGCCGAAGTACTCGAAGTTCAATCTCCACTGTGGCGGCGTGGAAGTGTTCGTCGACGAGGACGCTCACGTCCAGTACTCGACCGTCCAGAATTGGTCGAAGAACACGTACAACCTGAACACCAAGCGCGCCATCGCCGAGAAGGGCGGGCGCATGGAGTGGATCTCCGGATCGATGGGGTCGAAGNACCAAGCGCGCCATCGCCGAGAAGGGCGGGCGCATGGAGTGGATCTCCGGATCGATGGGGTCGAAGGCGACGATGCTGTACCCCTCGACAATCCTGAAGGGTCGCGGGGCCTCGGACAATCACATCACCATCGCCTTCGCGGGCGAGGGCCAGGACATCGACACCGGCGCGAAGGTGTACCACAACGCGCCGGACACGAAGTCCACCGTCGAGTCGAAGTCGATCGCGAAAGACGGCGGCCGCACCAACTACCGCGGCCTCGT
>NZ_AOJL01000052.1 GCF_000337035.1 Halorubrum coriense DSM 10284 | reverse complement strand
ATCAACGAGTCGAAGGTCGACGTCGCCCACGAGGCGACCGTCGGCAAGATCGGCGACGAGGACATCTTCTACCTCCAGTCGCGCGGTCTCGACGATGACGACGCAAAACAGATGATCGTCTCCGGGTTCATCGAGCCGATCACGGAAGAGCTGCCGATCGAGTACGCCGTCGAGCTGAACCGGCTCGTCGAACTCGAGATGGAGGGCTCGCTGGGGTGATCTAATGCCAGAGTGCGCACACTGCGGAGCACACGTCTCACAACAGTTTGTAACTGTGTTCGGGTTAGACGGTGGTGACGTGGTTGCCTGTCCGGCGTGTTCTAATAAGGCAAACATCGCAGAGACAGTGTTATCCCGCCGCTCATAGCGAACGATGGAACACTGCTTCGCATGTGACAGTGACTACGGGTATCTTGGAACGACACCGCACGAGGGCTCCTGTCCAACCTGTGGCTCGTCAGTCGTTACGCCGGCAGGCGAACTCAGCGTCGTCGACACGACAACGTGGGAGAGTGCCAATAGTCTCTCGACAATCCACGTGACAACGGTCGATGCCCACTCTCGTCGCTTCGAGTTTGTCGTTTCGGCGCGTCGCGGGCGGGGAGAACTCGTCTGTCTCGCCATTGATGGCGTGGCGGTACCCACTGATACGGTGTGGTCAGTCCCGGCTGCCGTCGCTACGAGAGTTACCGCACACGGAATCAGGCTCAGTGATTCAACGCCAGCTCAAAGCACATGATGAACAGTATACGACAGACACACGGTCGGTCGTGTCTGTTCTGTCTCAGTCACGAGAGGTGATGTCAGTTGGTGAACGAACGCACTAACGAAGAGCGACCGGATACAGTTTCTCAAAAAGATGGTACTGAGAGGCCCTCATCAAGCGAAGCTAACGAGAGACAATCTGTTACCGATTCTGTTTCGGAGAAGAATAGAGACGGACAGCACACTCAAACGACATGTCCGGAGTGTCAAGGACGAGTTCGTCGACCCGGCGACAGCGCGGACGCGGTCTGTGACGACTGTGGACTCGTTGTCCCAGACGCGACGCTTGATACGGGTATCGAACGATACACGCCGAGCGGAACCAGCGATCAGGACTCTCGCCTTGGGCCATTGAGCACGAACCTCTTACACGATAAGGGATTGTCAACGAAGATAGGGTGGCAAGACACCGACGCAAAGGGGAACTCGCTGTCGGGAGAACGGCGACGACAAATGCGTCGGCTTCGACAGTGGAATGGGCGCTTTCAGCGGCACTCATCGGCGGATAGGAATCTTATGCATGCGCTCGGTGAGATCAATCGCATGGCTTCCGCGCTTGGTGTGCCTGACAGCGCCCGAGAGACAGCAGGCGCCGTCTACCTGAATCAAGGAGAGAGTCCCGGCCTTTAGCCCGGGCGTGAATCCGACACTCCACTTCACAACCACGTTCGACGCTTACTCCAGG
>NZ_AOJL01000051.1:18713-67180 GCF_000337035.1 Halorubrum coriense DSM 10284 | reverse complement strand
CCCCCCCAGCCTCGTCAGTCGCCGTCGCTTCGCTCCGGCGACTGACTCCCTCGCGCGTGCTGGCTTCGCGGCCGCCGGTGGCGGCCGCTCGCAGGCACGCGCCACCGCAGGAATTAGCGCTGATCCACGTCGATCACGTGCGCGTCGCCCGGGTCGAACCCGACCGTCACCGCGCCGTCGAGGGGATCCACGGCCCGGACGAGCAGTTCGCGGTCGCCCCAGTCGAGCGTGACGCGCGTCGTCTCGCCGAGGAACTCCGCGCTGGCGACGGTCGCGCGGAGGGCGTTCTCGCCCGCGGGGGCGGCGGTCTCGTGACCCGCGGCTTCGTCCGCGCTCGCGACACGGAGGTGTTCCGGGCGGACGCAGAAGGCGATCCGGTCGCTGACTTCGGGGGACCGCGTCGCGGCCGCGTCTCCCGCCACCCCGTCGCTCCCGACCCCAACGCGGAGCGTCTCGTCGCCGCCGTCGACGTCGACCGCGAGTTCGCCTTCGTCGGACGAACCCGTGACGCGGCCCGCGAACACGTTGTTGTCGCCGACGAACTCCGCGACGAACCGCGTGGCGGGCTCGCGGTACACCGTCCGCGGCGGCGCGACCTGCTCCGGATTCCCGTCGTTCATCACCGCGACGCGGTCGGAGACGGCCAGCGCCTCCTCTTGGTCGTGGGTGACGTATATTGTGGTGATCCCCAGTTCGGACTGGATCCGCTTCACCTGCGCGCGGAGCCGCTCGCGGAGCCGCGCGTCGAGCGCGCTCATCGGCTCGTCCAAGAGCAGCACGTCGGGGCCGGGCGCGAGCGCCCGCGCCATCGCGATCCGCTGCTGTTGCCCGCCCGAGAGGCTCTCGGGGTCGCGGTCGGCGGCGTCGGGGAGGTCGACCAGTTCGAGCAGCTCCGCGACGCGCTCGTCGCGCGTGACGCCCGCGGGCGGGTCGGCGAAGTTGAGCCCGTACGCGACGTTCTCCCCGACGGTCATGTGCGGGAACAGCGCGTAGCTCTGGAAGACGACGCCCACGTCGCGGTCCTCAGGGGGCACGCCCGCGACCGACTCGCCGGCGAAGCGGACCGTCCCGCTCGTCGGCTCCTCGAACCCGGCGATCAGCCGGAGCGTGGTCGTCTTCCCGCAGCCGGAGGGGCCGACGAGCGTGAAGAACTCCCCCTCGCGCACCCGGAGGCTCACGTCGTCGACGGCGGTCGTCCCGCCGTAGCGCTTGCTGACGCCGTCGAGTTCGACCGCGACCGGGGCGTCGGCGGGGTCGGCGTCGCCGGCCGCGCCCTCGCGCCCGCCGCGGCCGGGCGCTCGCTCAGAGCCCACCGTGCTCACCCCCGAGGCGCTCGATGACGACGAAGCTCAGCCCGGTGACGACGAGCAGGACGACGCCCATGGCGGTCGCCGGTCCGAGCCGCCGCCCGATGAACCGTTCGATCGCGACGGGCATCGTGTACGCGTCGGCCCCGGTCGCCAACACCACCGTCGACGTGAACTCACCGATCGAGATGGCGAACGCGAACGCCGCGCCCGCGACGACCGCGGGCCACACGAGCGGGAGCTCCACGTCCCGGATCACCCGCGCCCGCGAGGCTCCGAGCGCCCGCGCGGACTCGACGAGCGAGCGGTCCAGCCCGGAGAGCCCGGGCGAGACGGTCCGCACGACGAACGGGTAGCCCGAGACCGCGTGCGCGACGACGATGGCGACCGCGCCGCTCGCGGCGATCCGCCATCCCGCGATCTCGACGCCGAAGACGAGCCCCCGCAGGAGTCCGAGCCCGACGATGATCCCGGACACCGCGAGCGGGGCCATCGCGGCCGCGTCGACCAGCGTCCGCCCGCGGTACCGGCGCGTGGTCAACACCGCGACGACGACGCCCATCGGGAGCGCGAGCAGCGTCGCGGCCGCCGCGAACGCCAGCGAGTTCCGGATAGCGGGCCACGGCCGCACCTGAAACGCCGCCCCCGTCCGCTGGCGCTCGACCAGGAACCGGTAGTGGTCGAGCGTGAGCGCCCCGTCGCCGCCGGTCACCGACGCGAGGATCATCGACGCGATCGGCGCGAGGAAGATCACGCCGGCGACGAGGACGTAGGCGGCCAGCCCCGCCCGCGGGAGCAGTTCGCGGAGCGTCGGCGCGGGCGGAACCAGCGAGCGTCGGGACAGGGGTCGCGCGCCGCGCGTGCTCGTCGCGTTCCGGGCCTCGTACCGGAGGTACGCGAGGAGGACCCCCAGCGAGACCACGAGTTCGACGATCGCCAGCGCGGCCGCCTCGGCGTAGCTCAGGTCGCGCACGAGCCGGTAGACGAACACCTCGACGGTCGCCAGCTGGAACCCCCCGAGCGCGAGGACGATGGGGAAGGTCCCGAAGGTGAACACGAAGGTGAGCGCCGCGCCCGTCAGCACGGCCGGGTACACCTGCGGCGCGACCACGTCGACGAACGCGCGGACCGGGCCGGCCCCAAGACTCCGGGCGGTCTCGACCGCGCTCGCGTCCACCGACTCCCACGCCGCGGTCGTCACGCGCGCCACGAGCGGCGCGTTGTAGAACGCGTGGGCGATCACCACGGCTTCGAGGGTGAAGAGGAGGTCGACCGGCGGGAGACCGAGCGCGCCCAGCGCGGCGTTCAGCGTGCCGTTGTCGCCGAACGTGGCGACGAACCCGACCGCGACCATGATCGACGGCAGGACGAACGGGACGATGGTGAGCGAGCGCAGCGTCCGCCGGCCGGGGAACTCGAACCGCGCGAGCAGGTAGGCCGCCGGGAGGCCTAGGGCGACGCTCGCGACCGTCGAGAGGACCGCCTGATACGCGGTGAAGCCGACGATCCCCAGCCGGCGGTCCGGAGAGAGCAGCGCCCGCGCGACCGCGGCCGGCGACTCGCCCGACAGCAGCCGCGCAAGCTCGCCGAAGTAGAACGGGTCGGTGAGAACCTCGGCGAAGACGCCGAGGGTGAAGACGCCGTCGACGACGACCGCCTCGACCAGGACCGTCGCGGTCGGGTAGTAGAAGGCGACGACGAGCGCGGCGCTGGTGAGGACCGCGAGCGCGGTCAGCGCGTTCGACTCGACGCGCTCTCGCAGGCGGGCCGCGCGGCCCCCTCGGCCACCGCGGTCGCCGTCCGTCGCCCGATCGCCGTCGGCTCCCGTCACGCGTTCGGTCTCTCGCCCGTCACGCGCTTAGTTCCCGGCGAACTGCCGCTCCCAGGCCTCGACCCACGCGTCGACCGAGCCCTGGAGCTCGTCGTAGGTGAACGTCACCGGGTCGGCCGGTTCCTGTGCCAGCTCCGCGTAGTCGCTCGGCAGGTCCGCGCCCTCGACCGCGGGGAACGCGACGTTGCGCTGGGCGATCTCGCCCTGGACGTCCGGCTCCAGCATGAACGACATGAACTGCCGGGCGAGGTCGGGTTCGTCCGCGTCGGCGAAGGCGGCCATCCCCTCGGGGTTCGCGTACGCCTGGTCGTTCAGGAAGCGGATCTGGTGCTCGTCGAGGTCCGCGCCCTCCATGTTCGCGAACACCTGGTCGGTGGAGTAGGAGACGACCATCGGGGCCTCGCCCTCGCTCCAGGCCGCGTACGCGTCGTCCCACGACCCCAGCACGCGCACGTCGTTGTCTTGGAGGTCCGCCCAGTAGTCGAGGTAGTCGTAGTCGGGGTCGCCGTCCTCGCCCGAGACCGCCTCCCCGTCGCCGTCGCTCGCGACGCCGCCGTCGCCGAAGCGGCTGATCGTGTGGAGGAGGAACGCGCGCCCGGTGGAGGAGGCCCCGGGGTTCTGCGCGATGAGCGCTCCCGCGTGCTCGTCGTCGAGGAGCCCGTCGAACGTCTCGGGGGCCTCCGCGGTCGTGCTGTCGTACACGAGGCTCACGTACCCGGTGTCGAACGGGACCGCCCGGTCGAACGGGTCGAACCGGAGCCCCTCCTTGACGGTGTCGCGGCCGTCGACCTCGCCCGCCTCGGCGAAGAGGTCGCCGTCGAGCTGTTCGTCGACGCGCACGAGGTCCTCCGTCGTGAGCCCGACGTAGACGTCGGCGTCGACGTCGGTCCCCGAGGCGGCGCGCTCGACGTAGTAGTTCACCTCGTTGTCGGGCGTCGCCCACTCCAGCTCGGCGTCGTACCGGCTCTCGAACTCCTCTTTGAGCCACTCGCCGGGGCTCACGGAGGGCGCGTCGATGAAGCTGGAGTACGTCGCCACCGTCAGCGTCGGCGTCTCCCCCTCGCCGTCGCCGCCGTCGTCCGTCTCGTTTCCGCCGCCTCCGGACCCGTCCTCGCCGTCTCCGGATCCGTCGCCACCGTCACCGCCGTCGTCGACCTGCTCCGCGCTACAGCCGGCGAGCGCGACGGCCCCGGCCGCCCCGGCCGCCGTCAGGAACCGCCGTCGGGTGTGTGACCGGGCGCGTCGCCGCCGCGTCTCGCTCTCGTCGGTAGTCATCACTCGGTTGTTGTACTCGGTGGTTACATAAGGGATCCGTCCTCGCCCGCCGCTCCGTCTCCGGGTCAGCGCGCCGGCCGGCTTCCTCGGACCGCCGACCGACTCTCTCGGTTCGGACTCCCGACATCCATTTACTCCGCGCGGACCACCTCGATCCATGGACGAGCACACCGACGTGCGGTCGACGCGGACCACTCGCCGCCGCCTGCTCGCCGGCGGCGCGGCGGTCGGCGTCGCCGGGCTCGCCGGCTGTCTCGGCGGCCGCGACGGGCCCGTGCCGGCCCCCGAGGTGACGAGCGATCGGATCGAGGACTGGCGGCGGACCGACGAGTCCGAGCGCACCGTGTTCGAGGAGTCGTACGGACCGGTTACCGTTCAGGCGCGCGAACACACGCGGGTCTTCGAGTACGCGCCCGTCGCGGACGCGCTCGCCGCCACGGTCGACGCCGACGGCTCGCCCGTCGTCTTCTTCGCGACGCGGATCGACCTCCGGCCCGCCGTCGACCGGCTCCCGGCCTCGGTCGGCCGGGACAGGATCCTGCGCCGGGTGGAGACGGCGGCGACCGACGCCTTCCGCGGGCAGCTCCGGACCGCCGGCATCGAGAACGTCGAGATCGCCGACGAGGGGATCTCCACCGTCCGGTCCGGTCACACGGCGACCGTGTGGCGGCTGACCGGCGAGTACGCGCTCGACGGCGAGGTCCCGCTCCCGACCGGCTCCGCGACCGACGTGGGTGGACCCGTCGAAGTCGGAGCCCGACTCGGCGTCTGGCACGACGGGACCGACGTGATCGTCGCCGGCGGCGCGTACCCGACCGAACCGCTCATCGCGGTCTTCGAGGCGTCGCTGCCCGACTCGGTCGACGCCGAGCGCGCGGTGACGGAGCTCGCCGACGCGGAGACCGCCGAGACGCTCGCGACCGACCCCGCCGCCTACGACGAGGACGTCTCGCAGCTGCTCATCTCGGTGGTGTGAGCGGACGGACGTCCGAACGTTCCGGCTCTGTCGGAACGCTGTCGTTCGTGTACTCCACCGGACCGTCCGGTGACTGAAGCGCGCGAACCCGGCACGGTATCCACATCGGGCGAGACACTTCCGACGAGTTACCACCCCGTGTCGATCGCAGCCGACCCGGGAACTGTCACCCGCTGAAGAGTCGCTAGGACCCCGAGTGCTTATTTTCGATCAGACAGCAGACTCATACTGTGTACCGACGAGCCCTCCTCACGTCGCTCGCACCCGTTCTCGCCGGCTGTTCGCTGGCACCGAGCGAGCCCTCCACAGCATCGTATCCGACGACCAGACCGAACGTCTTCATCTCCTTCGACTGGCATCCCGACCGATCGGCGCTCGATGTCACGTTCGAGCGTGGGAACCGGCTTACGACCGAAAACACGGGTCGACTCGCTATCGTCACGCCGGACTTAGACGATCGTGAAACCGCGTGGGTCGGCCCGACGCAAACGAACCCGAGGGCATCGTTTCCGCTCACTCCCGAGGCGACGGTGACCCACGAGATCCCGAGACCGGCACGGACACGGGTGGTTTGGGACGGACCCGGGGAGCGGAAGGGCGTAGCGGTCGCAGTCTGGCGGCCCGAGACGGGGTCCGGAGAGACCGACGGATGAACCGCCGTCAGTTTCTCGCCGGCGCCAGTACGGCCGTCGCCGGCACGGCAGCCGGATACGGCGGCGTCCGCGTGGCCGACATCCGTCCCTACGATCCCCCGCTGCCGACGGGAGACTCACCCCGTGAGCGCATCATCGCGGCGGCGAAGCATCGCTCGGCAGCCGACCACCGGGCGACCACTCGGACTCGGGTTCTGGACGACGGGACCGGGGACGCGCCGTACGATCTCGACGCGTACCGGCGGCGGTACCAACACTCGCGTCGCCGGTATCTACACGCGCTGACCACGTATCGGGGACCGCTGAGAGACGCCGGCATCGACGGGTTTCATCAGGAGATGCTCCCGCATCCAGACCTCTGGGCAGCGCTTCACTACGGTCGAGTGTTCAGGAACCCCGAAACCCTCCCGTCGACCACCGTTACCTACGTCACAGACGGGAGAGTGGTCCACGATACCGATGCCCCGGCCCCGGCGGGGAGTACGGTTCGCGTCTCGGACGCGCGGGCCGATGTCATCGCTCCGAACGATTATCCGACCGAACTGGCCCCGGTAGCATTCGTCCGTCCGCACCGGACCGACTGGAAGACGAGCGAAGAATCAGCTGAGACCGTCACCTACCGCGTCTCCGGCCCGGACGCGTACGCACAGGTCGTTCCGTTTCGGCACGGCACGCGGGACGTGGAACTTGGCGACTGCCGGATCGAGGTGACGCTCGATCGCGACACGGGGCGACTCCGGCAGATCACCGACCATCGCGTCCTCACGCTCGACCGAGAGGACGGAAGCGAACGATCGCTCACGTACCGCATTGAGACCGACTTCGACCGGTACGAAGAGACCGCCGTTCGTCCTCCGGTCGGTGATATCGAGCAAGACTTCAGCACTCGTCTGCGGGGGTTCCTCTTCGATTTACTGACCTACTGAGTTCTCGCGCCGACCGGGAACGAGGCTCTGTCGGGCGCTCCCCCGAGTCAGGCCCGCGCGTTCCGTCTCCTGAACCGACCGGTTTAATCGCCGGCCGCGACTCCCCTTCCGTATGAGCCACTTCCCGGAGTTCGAAGTGATCCCCGCCGTCGACGTGCAGGACGGCGAGGTCGTCCAGCTGGTCGGCGGCGAGCGCGGGACGGGCAAGCGCTACGGCGACCCGGTCGCGGCCGCCGAGCGCTGGATCGAGGCCGGTGCCGAGACGCTCCACCTCGTCGACCTCGACGGCGCGTTCGAGGGCGAGCGCGTCAACGCCGACGCGATCGAGTCGGTCGTCGAGAGCGTCCCGGACGGGGTCGGCCTCCAGCTCGGCGGCGGCATCCGCACCGCCGAGGGCGCTCGCGACCTCCTCGACTTGGGGCTCGACCGCGTCATCCTCGGGACCGCGGCGGTCGAAAATCCCGAGATCGTCGCCGAGATCGACGAGACCCACCCGGGGAGCGTCGTCGTCAGCCTCGACGCGAAGGACGGCGAGGTCGTCGTCTCGGGCTGGACCGAGGGGACGGGGTTGGACCCCGCCGAGGCCGCCGCGCGCTACGAGGAGCTGGGGGCGGGCGCGATCCTCTTCACGAACGTCGACGTGGAGGGCCAACTGGCGGGGATCGACCGCGAGGCGGTCGCGAGCGTGGTCGACGCGGTCGAGATCCCGGTCGTCGCCTCCGGCGGCGTCGCGAGCGTCGACGACGTCGTCGCGCTGAAGGACGCGGGCGCGGCCGCGGTCGTGGTCGGCACGGCGCTGTACGAGGGCCGGTTCTCCTTGCGGGAGGCGCAGGCGGCCGCGGACGGAGACTGAGCCGCGACCGGTCGGGCGGCCGACCGCGGCGCTCCGCTCACGCTTCGGGCCGCTCGCGCTGGACGACCAGCACCGGCCCGAGGAAGCGCTCGGCGACCTGCTCCGACGGCATCCCGAAGACGAACGTGGTGACCGACGGGTCGGTCTCGCCCATCACGACCGCGTCGTGCGACTCGGCCCGACTCGCGATGGCGTCGATCGGGACGCCCCCCTCCTCCACCGCCGTCTCGATCCGGTCCGGGTCGACCCCCCGTTCGACGAGGTCGCTTCGCACGCCGTTGAGGAACGCCTCCCCGTCGTCGCGGGACTCGCCCTCGTCGAGGGCGTGGTACAGCGTCACCGCGACGCCCGCGTCGGCGAACAGGCCGGCGACGAGCCGCGTGTTCCGGCCGACGCCGACGGTCCCGCGGAGCGCGACGAGGACCGACTCCACCTGCTCGGTGCTGTTCGGGACCAACACCGCGAGGCAGTCGTGCTCGTAGATGAGCCGGTCGACCGTCGTCTCCCTGTCGTGAGTGAACACGAGCCGCGTCTCGACGTCGGCCCCGGCCGTGGCGAGCCGCGCCGCGAACTCGTCGAGCTTCGACATCGCCGTCTCGCCGAACTGCTCGCGCGCCTGTTCGGCCGCGGTCTGCTCGGGGATCACGTGGTAGCCGAGCAGCACGACGCGGGCGTTCGCGAGCAGTTCGGGCGTCCCGGCGGGGAGCGACTCGCCCTCCAACACCGCCAGCGGGACCAACACCGACGGGCGGTCGGGGGCGGGCTGTGCGTCGTCGTCCGCGGGTGTGTCGGGCATCTCAGAAGTCACCTCTCAGTTCCACGTCGGTCGCGTAGTACCGGTACCAGCCGTAGGCGGCGACCATGATCGCGACGCCGACGCCGATCGACGCCGGCTGCATGAACGCGATGAGCGCGAAGCTCGCGACCCCGCCGACGCCGGCGACGGCGACCCCGGCCGGACAGCGGAAGGCGGGCGCGTACCAGTCGGGCCGCTCGCGGCGGAGCCGGACGAGCGCGACGCAGATCAGGCCGTACATCACGAGGTGGAGGAACGACGCCACCTCGGCGAGCAGCTCCACCTGTCCCGTCGCCGCGAGCGCGACGATGGGGCCGCCGGCGAGCCCCAGGGCGACGTGCGGGGTCCCGTACGCGAGGTTGATCCGGCTCGCGGCCTCGGGGATGAGGTCGTCGCGGCTCACCGCGTACACCGCCCGCGACGCGCTGAGGATCGACGCGTTCGCGCTGGAGAACGTCGCCAGCAGCCCCGCGATCACGATGGCGAGCGCGCCGGGGAAGCCGACGAACTCGCGGGCGACCTCCACCATGGCGGTCTCGCCGAACTCGCCGAGCCGCGCGCTCCCGAACGCGCTCGTCGCCACGAAGATGGTGACGACGTAGAAGACGCCGACCACGACCACGGAGCCGACCATCGCCAGCGGGAGGTTCCGGGAGGGCTCCTTGATGTCGCCGGCGACGGTCGCCACCTGCGCGAAGCCGAGGTACGACGTGAACACGAGCGCGGCGGTCTGGAGCACCGGGAGCGCCCCGCCGGGCGGGAAGAAGCGCTCCGGGACGCTCTCGGCCCCGAAGACGCCGAGCGCGTCGAGGCTCCCGTAGCTCAGGAACAGCGTGAGGATGACGAGCAACACGATCACGATCGCGTTCTGGAGCGCCGCGGTGTTCTCCGTGCCGAAGAGGCTGAGCGCCGTGAGCCCGACGCCGAACGCGACGCCGAGCGGGACCGCGGGATCGACCGGGAGCGCGATCCCCGCCTCGAGGAACACCTGCCCGGCGTAGCTGCCGAGCCCGACGAGGTAGAACGCGGAGGCGAACACGAGCCCGAGCCAGAGGCCGAGGCCGACCACCGCGCCCGGGGCGGTGCCCAGCCCCCGCGAGATGAAGAAGTAGCCGCCGCCGCTTCGCGGCATCGCCGTGGCGAGCTCGGCGGCCGGCAGCGCGACCAACAGGGCGACGACCGCGCCGATCGCGAACGACACGGCGGCCGCCGGCCCCGCGTTCTCGGCCGCGAGCCCCGGGAACACGAAGATCCCCGCGCCGATCATCGTGCCGATGCCGATCGCGAGGCCGCCGACGAGCCCGATCGTCCGTTCGAGCTCTCCCTCCCCGGTGTCGGCGTCGACGACGTCGGCGAGGGCGTCCGGGACCTCGACGTCGGGGGGCGAGGGCGCGGCGTCGCTCGCGTCGGCGGGGTCGGAGCCGTCCATACGTGTGGAGACGCGTCACTGACGCGACAAATATCCTCCGCCGCCCTCGACCCGGTCGCCGCGGCGCGGACCCGAGCCGTCGCCGGTCGGTCGCAGCGGGGCCCGCGCCACCCGCAACCGACTTACGAATCCCCCGCGACGGGCCGGTATGAGCGACCACGACCGGACCGCGGCCGTCACCCGCGAGACGAGCGAGACGACCATCGAACTCACGCTCGCGGTCGACGGCGACGGCGACAGCGAGGTCGACACGGGGGTCGGCTTCTACGACCACATGCTCGAATCGTTCGCGAAGCACGGCCTCTTCGACCTCACGGTCCGCTGTAACGGCGACCTCGACATCGACGACCACCACACCGTCGAGGACGTGGCGATCTGCCTCGGCGAGGCGTTCGACGAGGCGCTCGGCGACAAGCGGGGAATCCGGCGCTACGCCGACCGCCGGGTCCCCCTCGACGAGGCGGTCGCGAGCGTCGTCGTCGACGTGGCCGGCCGGCCGCACTACGAGTTCGAAGGCGCGTTCTCGCAGGAGTCGGTCGGCGAGTTCACGAGCGTCATGGCCGACCACTTCGCGCTCTCGCTGGCGCACAACGCCGGCCTGACGCTCCACGCCGCGCTCGAGCGCGGGGACAACGCCCACCACGAGGTGGAGGCGCTGTTCAAGGCGCTGGCGCGCGCGCTCGACGACGCCACCCGCCTCGACGAGCGCCGCGGCGACACGCCCAGCACGAAGGGCGAGCTCTGAGCGCGCGTCGGTCCACTTCTCCGCCGGCGGCCGCGGTCGTCTCCCGCCCATCGCTTATGCCTATGGGGGTCGTTAGCACGGCTGTATGGAACTCCGCTGTGAGGGGTGTGCCGGCTGCTGCGTCGACTGGCGGCCGCTCGACCCGGCGGCGGCGGGCTCCGACCGGGCCGGACCGCGCCCCCCGCTCGACGACGTCTACGGCCTCGCGCCGCTCACCCGCGACGAGGTCGCTCGCTTCGTCGACGACGGTCTGGCCGACGCCCTCGTCCCGCGGCTCTTCCAGCCGGCCGAGCGCGACGACAGCGTCCGGGTCGACGGGGTCGACCTCGCCGCCGCCGACGGCCGCCCCGTCTTCGTCGTCGGCCTCCGGAAGCCGCCGAAGCCGGTCGCGCCGATCGGGACCGACGAACCGCGCTGGCTCGACGCCTGCGCCTTCCTCGACCCGACCACCCTCCAGTGTCGGATCCACGACTCGGACCGCTACCCGCGCACCTGCGCAACGTACCCCGGCCACAACCTCGAACTGGGGGCCGAGACCGAGTGCGAGCGCGTCGAGGCCGCCGGCGGCGGCGACCGCCTCCTCGACGAAGACCCGCCCGCGGACCTCCCCGCGCCGGCGTTCGGGCCGCAGGCGCTCGGGGCGTCCGTGTTCGCGTACCCCGATCCCGCCGACCTCGACGGCGTCGTCGCGCGGCTCCGCGGCGGCGAGGCGACCCCGGACGACCGCGCCCGGTTCCTCGGTGCCGCCGTCGGCTCTCGTCCGGGATCGCTGTCCGTGGACCGCGGCCGGATGGCCGGGGCCCGAGCGCGCGCCCGCGACGCCGACTCGTGGGTCGGGGCGGCGGTCCGCGAGTGGACGACTCGGGCCGGGAACGACGGCGACCGCGTCGACCGCGACGGCGACGAGCGCGACCGACTGGTCCGCGAGATCGAAGACGGCGCGGGCGCGCCCGGCACGCCGGGGTGGGACTGACGGGGGCGCGGCGACCTCGCCCTCGCGACGCGACGGGGGCCCCGAGTCGTCGCTCTCGTGCGCGAGCGTGCGCACACGCGCGTGAGGCTTACCCGTGTGTGGAACGTACTTATCTCATGGCTGAACGCACACCGATCGACGACGACTCGGTCGAGTACGCACGCGAGGACGTGTCCGTCCTCGTCGTCGGTGCCGGCGCGGCGGGCGCGCGCACCGCGATCGAACTCGCCGAGCGCGGCGTCGACGACGTGCTCGTCCTCGGGAAGCGCGGGCACGGCGACGCCCACACCACGTGGGCCCGCGGCGGGATCAACGGCGCGCTCGGGACCCACGACCCGGAGGACTCGCCCGCGATCCACGCGGCGGACACGCTCAACGAGGGCCACATGGTCAACGACCCCGCGAAGGTCGAGACGGTGACCGAACAGATGCCCGAGCGCCTCCGCGAGCTCGACGAGTGGGGAATGGAGTACTCGCGGACCGAGGACGGCGAGATCGACCAGCGCTTCTTCGGCGCGCAGTCGTTCCGCCGGACCGCCTTCGCCGGCGACCACACGGGCGAGTCGCTGTTGAACGCGCTCGTCGACCGCGCGCAGGAGCTGTCGGTCCCCTACCGCGAGAACGTGATGATAACGAAGCTCGTCTCCGACGGCGAGGCGGTCCACGGCGCCGTGGGCTTCGACATGGATGACGGGGAGTTCGTCCTGTTCAACGCGGGGACGGTCGTCCTCGCCGCCGGCGGTCACGCGGCGATCTACGACCGCCACACCTCCCGGGACGACGAGAACAACGGCGACGGCGCGGCGCTGGCGTCCGACGCGGGGGCGTCGCTGATGGACATGGAGTTCATGCAGTTCCATCCGACCGGAATGGCCGTCGACGAGAGCGACCCCGAGTGGGAGCCGTGGAGCGGCCGCCTCGTGACCGAGGCTGTCCGCGGCGAAGGGGGCCGCCTGTTCAACGCCGAGGGCGAGCGGTTCATGGAGCGCTACTCGCCCGACCAGATGGAGCTCGACGCCCGCGACGTGGTCGCTCGGGCGATCGCGCGGGAGGTCGCCGAGGGGCGCGGCACGGAGAACGGCGGCGTCTACCTCGACATCTCTCACCGAGACGCCGAGTTCATCGAGGAGCGGCTCCCCCGGATGTACGAGCGGTTCGACGACCTCGGCGTCGACATGGCCGAGGAGCCCGTTGAGGTCGCGCCGACCTCCCACTACGGGATGGGCGGCGTCGCCGTCGACGATCACGGCGAGACCGACGTGGACGGCCTCTTCGCCATCGGCGAGACGATGGCGGGCGTCCACGGCGCGAACCGGCTCGGCGGCAACTCGCTGGCCGAGACCGTCGCGTACGGCGTCGTCGCCGGCGAGCGGATCGCCGACCGCGTCGACGGCCCGGGCGCGGTGCCCGACGCCCTCCGCGAGGGGCTCGTCGAGTCGCACCTCGGCGACCTGCGCGCGATGGCGGACAACGACGGCGACCACGACGTGGACGCGGTGCTCGCCGACCTCCGCGAGCTGATGTGGGAGCACGCGGGCATCCTCCGCGACGAGGCGTCGCTGCGCGAGGGGCTCGACCGGCTCGCCGACGTCCGCGACCGCGCCGCGGACATGCGCGTCGGACCGGTGACCAGCGAATCGTTCGAGTTCGCGGTCGACGTCGGATTCATGCTCGTCGCCGCCGAGGCCGTCCTCCGCGGCGCGCTCGAACGCGAGGAGTCCCGCGGCGCGCACTACCGCACCGACCACCCCGATGTCGACCCCGACTGGCGGCGCAACGTCTACTTCGACGCGGCCGACGTCGGCGGCATGACGCTCCGCACCGAACCGGTCGACGCGCCGAGCGAGGCCGTCCAGGCCGCCCTCGACGAGGGCCACGAGCTGGACTACCACCAGCTGGAGTAGTCGCGTCGCCGCCGGGGACTCGTCTTACCGACGTCCCCGTCAAGCCCGCTCAGCCGCCCCGCTTCCGGTACCACACGCGCTCGCCGACCGGGGACTCGCCGTCGTCGATCGGCAGCCGGCTCACGAACAGATCCCGCACGGCGAGCGTGAGCGTCAGCTCGACGGATTCTCCGCGCTCCCCGTCATCCGCCGTTTCCGCTCCGCCGTTCTCCTTTCGGTCCGGCGCGACCGGCCGAACCGTCACGACGGCGTGGCCGTCGCGCTCGCCGATCGACTCGACGACGCCCGCCGTCCACCGGTCGACGTGGTGCGACGGCTCCCGGGCGTGGACGCGGTCGTGGTTCACGGTTCGGTCCCCGCGACGCGCCGCACGGCGAGCGCGGCCTCGCAGGTACACGTCTCCTCGCACTTCGGACACTCCGCCGCGGGGCGCTCGATCGGCTCGCGGTGGACTGTCTCGTAGCCGTGCGCGCCGAACAGCTTCTCCGGCGAGTCGTCGCCGCCGTGGTACCACGAGTCCGCGAGGAACAGGTCGACGCCCCGCTCCGCGCCGATCTCGTGGAGCCGTTCGAGGAGTCGGCTCCCGATCCCTCGACCGGTCGCGCCGTCCCGGACGTACCCCATCTCCAAGTGGCCGTACAGCTCCGCGGCGGGGAGCAGGCCGGGGTCGTCGAAGAAGTACATCTCCTCGGCCACGTCGACCGGGTCGTCGAACTCGCGGAGCGCCATCACGCCGAGGATCGCGTCGTCGTCTCCGTCGTCACCGCCGCCTTCGACGCCGCCTCCGTTCGCGTCGCCGCCAGCATCCGCCTCGACCGCGACCAGCACGCGGTACGTCGGGTCGCCGATCCCGAGGTCGACGCCGTAGGAGCTCCCCTCGCTGAAATGTGAGGTGATGAGTTCCTCCAGCGGCTCGGCGTCCGCCGGCCGCGGGTCGCGGATCGCGATCTCGTCCATCTACCGGAGGGACGCCGCCGCCGCCAAAGAACGGTGCGGTGTCGGCACCGAGCGTTCCGCTCGCCTCACGCGCCGTCTTCCGGCCGCCAGACGCCCTGCCGTCGGTCGAGCCACGCCACGACGACGACGTGAGGCAGCGTCATCGCGGCGATGGCGACCAGCGACACGGCCAGCAGGTCGCCCGGTGCCGCCACGCCGGCCGGCACGGAGACCCCGACCGCGCCGACCACGAGGAACCCGCCGAGCGTCAGCGGCGCGGCGTCCCGACCGAAGCGGGCGAGCGCGCCGACCGCGTCGCCGGCCGACGCCGCGCCCGCGGCCTCGGGGTCGACCAGCACGAGCCGCCCGACGTGCCGGAGCGCGTGCCACAGCGCGAAGTACACCCCGATGGCGAACACCGGCGCGGCCAGCAGGAACCACGCCCACAGGACCGCGAGCTCGCCGACGTCGCGGTGCCAGCCGCCGGGGTCGCGCCCGGCTCGGACACGGCGGTAGCCGAGGGCGACGGACGCCAGCGTCGCGGCCGCCATCCCGACGCCGACGCCGATCCGTACCGCGGGCGCGAACAGCGGGTCGACCGCCGCCGCGGCCGCGCCCGCGTCGACGAGGAACAGGCCGACGATCCACTCGGCCACCAGCCGGTACTCCTCCGGATGCGCGAGCAGGGGGACGCCCATCGGCAGCCCGCCCCGGACCGCGAGCGCCAGCCACCGCTCCGCTGACGACGGGAGGTGGTCGACGCCGGCGATCGCGAGCGTCGCCACGTCGCCCTGGCCCCAGTGGAGCCACGTGAGCGCGATGAAGCCGACGAACGCGGCGACCGGCGCGACGAAGAACGCGGCGACGACCGCGCCGCCGAGCACCGCGTAGACGACGGAGACGACCGCGATCGACCGCCGGAGCGACACGTCCGGCGCGCCCCGGAGCGGGACCAGGTGGTCGACCGCGCCGTGCGCCATCCCGACGACGAGGGTGCCGAGCGCGAACGTCGCGACGCCGACTTCGACCGGAAACAGGGGGGTCACGGCCCCGATCGGCAACAGCGCGGCCAGCGCCACCGCCGGGCGATACGCGAACCAGCGGTCGACGCGTTCGCTCGCGGCGTCCGCGTCACCGCGGGCCGCCGCGGCCCCCGCTCCGGGACCTCGCTCGCGTACGTCCGCCGAACCGGACTCGGCCGCCCCCGCCGACGACGCCTCAGTCATCGACCGCGTCGGGCTCCGGGTCGGTCGGCGGCTCCGGCCCGGGCACGTCCCGCTCGGTCTCGCCCGACGGGGCCAGCTCCGCGACCCCGCCCCGACCGTCGTTCCAGTCGAGCACCCACTCGAAGAGGACGAGCCCGTTGACCGTCATCACGCCCGCCGAGGCGAAGAAGAGCATCTCCTCTATCGGGAGCCCGAGGACGGCGATCCCGGTCGTGAACTCGGTCGATATCTTCCAGGTCCCCATGGCGATCGCGATCCGGTCGGCGACCCAGAAGTACGCGGCCGGAACGAACGTCGCCGCGAGCCACATCCGCGGCGTCCGGACGAGGTACCCCCCGCCGACGGACCACTGGAGCGCGAACACCGGACCGACCCACGCGATCAGCCCGCCGAGGTAGAGGTACGAGGGGTCGAGGGTCGTGAGCCAGAGCCCCCCGACGACCATCGCGAGCCCCGCGACGACCCCGGCGATCCGGGGTTTCCGGTCGAAGTCGCCCTCGCGGAACGTCGGGTCGAACCCGATCAGGTGGAGCGCGAACGCGGTGACGACGGTCTGGATGGTGAAGAAGAGGTACTCGCCGAGGGGGATAGACAGCGCGCGGACGAGCACCGCGCCGTCGGCGTACCACCACGCCCCCCGCCGGATCATGTAGCTGATCCACGGCGTCGTGTAGACGTACGCGATGGCGACGAGGATCGCGATCCCGACCGTCGCGCGTCGCCGCCGGACGGCGTCGTATCGCGGCGCGAGGTACCACAGCAGTCCCAAAACGGGGAGACTGAAGACGAGATGGAACTGGAGATACGTCAGCGTCGGTAGCATCGGATCACCCCAGCGAGGACGCTCATGGCCACGCGTTCGGTCCGTCGTTCATTAACCCTTGAGCCAAACATGGTCAGGTATCGGACGCGGTCGGCGGGGACCCCCCGCCGACCGCGGTCGGGCGTTCCGGCGGGTTTCACTCCCCGTCCGCGAGCACGCCGTGGGCTTCCAGCACCTTCCCGAGCCGGTACATCGAGGCGACCACGGAGTCGCAGACCGGGCGCACCGCGGACTTCGGGACGAAGCCGACCGCGATTCCCGCCACCTCCAGCATCGGGAGGTCGTTCGCGCCGTCGCCGACCGCCACCGTCTCGCGCATCGGGACCCCGACCTCGGCCGCGAGGTCGGCGAGCGCGTCGTCCTTCGTCCCCTCGATGAGCGGGCCCTCGGCCTCGCCGGTGAGCGCCCCGTCGGCGTCGGTCGGCAGCCGGTTCGCGACTGTCGTGTCGACCGAGACGCCCTCGCGGGCCAGCGCCGCCTCGACGCCGCGCTCGAACCCGCCCGTGAGCACGGCGACGTGGTGCCCCTCGTCGCGCAGGCGCTCGATGAGGCGCGCGGCCCCGGGGCGGATCCGGACCGCGTCGAACGCGTCCTCGACGTCGGCCGCGGGGAGCCCCTCAAGCAGCGCCGCGCGGCGGTAGAGGCTCTCGGCGTAGCTGAGTTTGTCGTTCATCGCCCGCTCGGTGATCTCGGCGACCTCGTCGGCGACGCCCGCCCGCTCGGCGAGCAGGACCGTCATCTCGGAGTCGGAGAGCGTCCCGTCGAAGTCGAACGCGATGAGACTCATGGGACCCGTTCGTCGCGGCGGGACCTTGAAGCGCGCGGTCGGCGGCTCATTCGCCGTCCGCGTCGGCGAGGAACTCGACGTCCCCGGCGATGACCGCGCTCGCGATGACCCCGACGCCGACCACGGTCGCGACTCCGAGGGTCGTCAGCGTCACCGAGAGGGCGGACCCGCCGACCGCGACGCCGACGAACGCCCCCACGGCTCCGCCGACGCCGCCGGCTATCACCGCCAGCGTCTGCGCCTCGCGCATAGGTGTCGATTGAATAACACGGTTTATAAGCGTTCCCGCCGGGTTCTCTCCGGTGATAACGCGGCGAACGCCCGCTGACCCTCGCCGCCGTCGAACGCGCGAGCGCCGCGGCGGGCGCGCGAGCCGCGGCTCAGCGCGGATACCGTCGGTCGATGTCGACGCCGTCGTCGCCGTCCACGGGCCCCTCGTCGTCCCCGCTCTCCTCGCCGTCGCCGTCCGGGCTCACGCTGCCGGTCCGGTAGCCCGCCATGTCGAGCGTGACGTACTCGAAGCCGAGGTCGGAGAGGTGCTCGTGGACGGCGTCGGCGAAGGCCGGGTCGAGCGCGCGCTCCAGTTCGTCGGGCGCGATCTCGACGCGCGCGAGGCCGTCGTGGTCGCGCACGCGGAACCCCTCGAAGCCCCACTCGCGGAGGACCCGCTCCGCCTTTTCGACGCGAGTCAGCCGCTCCTCGGTCACCTCCAACCCGGTCGGGATCCGCGAGGAGAGGCACGCCATCGACGGTTTGTCGGCCACCGAGAGGTCGTACGACTCGGCGATCGCGCGGACCTCCTCCTTCGCGATCCCGGCGTCGAGCAGCGGGGAAGACACGTCGAGCTCCTCGACCGCGCGGAGCCCGGGCCGGTGTCCCTCCCCCGGGTCGTCGGCGTTCGTCCCGTCGCAGACGACTCCGATGCCGAGCTCCTTGGCCGCCTCGTACATCCGGCCGAGCCGCATCGTTCGGCAGTGATAACAGCGGTCGCCGTCGTTGGCGACGAAGTCCGGGTCGTCGAGTTCGGAGAACGTCACCGTCTCGTGGCGGATCCCGATCTCGTCGGCGACCCGCCTCGCGTCGTCGAGCTCCGCCGCCGGTAGCGTCTCGCTGCGGGCGGTACACGCCACGGCGTCGTCGCCGAGCGCGTCCGCCGCCAGCGCGGCCACCACCGCCGAGTCGACGCCCCCCGAGAACGCGATCAAGACCCCGTCGCGCTCGCCGAGCGCCTCGCGGGCGCTCGCCGCCTTCGTCGCCGTCTCGGGGTCGAGCGACCCGTCGCCGACGGCGCGCGCGTCTTGGCTCATGGCCGGCGTTCGCGGTGAGCGCGAAAAAGGGCGTCGCACCCGGCACGCCGGTCCTCGTCCGGGGACGCGCGCCGCCGGACCGCGGGAGCGACCCTCATCCTTTAGACCGTCGCCGCGATACCGGCGAGTAGATGGAGCTGGAGGCGATCCCCGGCGTCGGTGCCAAGACGGCCGCGGCGCTGCGCGAGCTCGACGACCCGGCCGCGACCGTCGAGTCCGGCGACGTGGCCGCCATCGCCCGCGCGCCGGGCGTCAACGAGGCCCGCGCGGCCCGCATCGCCCGCGGGGCGATCCGCCGCCGCCACGGCGACGACGGGCGCGTGCTCGCCACCGATCGCGCACGCGAGCTGTACCGGGAGGCGATCGACCTGCTGCGCGAGCGCACCGTCACCGACTACGCGGCGAAGCGCCTGGAGACGTTCTACCCGAGCGCGTCCGCCTCGCGGATCGAGGAGGCGCAGTCGTTCGCCGCCGCCGCGGCGGCGCGCGACCCAGACCCGGCGGTCCGCGAGGCGCTCGCGGACTGCGCGCCCCTGTCGGACCCGCCGACCGTCCGCGTCCGCGACCGCTGCCTCGCGACCGCCGACGCGGAGACGCTCGCGCGCGCCGAGAGCGCGGTCCCCGAGCTCTCCGTCGAGACCGTCGAGGACGCGCGCGACGTCTCCGAGCTCGGTCGGTCGTACGCCTCCGTGATCGTCTTAGACGAGTCGTTCGCCGGCCTCGACGTGGAGGGCGACGTGGTCGTCCGCCCGGACGCGCTCGACTCGCCCGCGGAGACGGTCCCGGAGCGCCTGCTGGCGTTCTTCGCCGAGAACCGCGAGCGGCTGGAGGCGGCCGCGGCGGTCCACGAGGCGGCCGCGGCGGCCGGCGACCCCGTCTCCGAGGACGGCCCGCCCGTCGACCTCGACCGCCTGCGCGACGCGCTCTCGCGGCTCGACGACGACGGGACCATCGCCGGCGACGCGGAGTTAGACCGGCTGACCGCCGCCGTCGACGACCTCGACGCCGGGGTGTCGACGGCCGCGTCCGTCGCCGACGACCGGCTGCGCGAGGCGATCCGCGAGCGCGACGTGACCATCGAGGGGACCGACTTCCTCTCCCTCGTCGAGCAGGGCGCGCGCGTGGACTCGCTCCTCGACCGCGAGCTCGCAGACGAGTACGACGAGGCGGTCGACGCCGCCCGCGACCACCTCGCCGACGCGCTCCGCCTGGAGCCCGAGGAGGCGGAGCTCGCCGAGCGCGTCTTCGGCGGCGACCCCTCCTTCCCGGTCGACCACGACGAGAGCGCCGTCTCGCGGCTCCGGACCGAGCTCTCCGCGGCCCGCGACCGCCGGGCGGCGACGCTGAAGGCCGACCTCGCGAGCGACCTCGGAGACCTCCGCGAGCCGGTCGAGGCGCTGGTCCGCGACGCACTAGAGCTCGACGTCGAGCTGGCGATCGCGCGGTTCGCGCGCGACTTCGACTGTACGCTGCCGGAGGTGGTCGGGCCCGACGGGGGGGACGCCGGCGACGACGCGTCCGGTGGCTTCCGCATCGAGGGGGGCCGCTCCCCGCTGCTCGACGTCGACTTCGCGGACGCCGAGCCCGTCGACTACGCCGTCTCGGGCGCGACGCTGCTCTCCGGGGTGAACTCCGGCGGGAAGACGTCGACGCTCGACCTGGTCGCCCTCGTCGTCGTCCTCGCGCAGATGGGGATGCCCGTGCCGGCCGAGTCGGCGACCGTCGAGCGGTTCGAGGAGGTCCACTACTACGCGAAGTCGCAGGGGACCCTCGACGCGGGCGCGTTCGAGGCGACGCTCCGCGACTTCGGCGACCTCGTCGACGGCGCGGACGGCCGGCTCGTCCTCGTCGACGAACTGGAGTCGATCACCGAGCCCGGGGCCTCGGCGAAGATCATCGCGGGGATCCTGGAGGCGCTCGACGAGCAGGACGCGACCGCCGTCTTCGTCTCGCACCTCGCGCGCGAGATCAGCGACGCCGCCGACTTCGCGGTCGCGGTCGACGGCATCGAGGCCGAGGGGCTCGTCGACGGCGAACTCCGGGTGAACCGCTCGCCGAAGAAGGGGCACCTCGCGCGGTCGACGCCGGAACTCATCGTCGAGAAGCTCGCGGACGACCGCGGCGGCGAGTTCTACGGCGACCTGTTAGAGAAGTTCTGAGTCGGGCGCAGTCCCTCCCGGCGGGCCGCGGACTCAGTCGTCGCCTCGCTCGGCCGTAACCGTGATCTCGACGTCGAGCGGCGCGGGGAGCCGAGACACCTCGACGCAGGTCCGCGCCGGGTACGGCTCCGAGAGGAACGCGCGGTACGCCTCGTTGACCGCGTCGTAGTCGTCCATGTCGGTGAGGTAGACGGTCGCGGACACGATCGCGTCCGGGCTCGTCCCGGCCGCTTCGAGGACCGTGGCGACGTTTTCGAGCGTCTGCGTCGTCTGTGCGGCGACCGACTCGGACGCCTCACCCGTCTCGGGATCCACGCCGCTCTTCCCTGACACGTGGACCGTGTCGCCCGAGACGATCCCTTGCGAGTACGGCCCGAGCGCCTCCGGTACGTCGTCGGTGGTTATCTCTCGCATCGGTCGGAGCGACGGCGCGCCGCGGTATCAAGCTGCGGGTGGCCGCCGACGGACAGCCGGACGACCCGTCGGAGACGGCGGACCTCAGTCGTCGTCCGCCATCGCGGGCTTGCGGCGGTCGTCGCGCGGCCCCTCCAAGTCCACGTCGGGGAGCATGTCGCGCAGGTAACGCCCGGTGTGCGAGGCGTCCTCACGGGCTATCTCCTCGGGGGTGCCGCTGGCGACCAGCTCGCCGCCCCCGTCGCCGCCCTCGGGTCCGAGGTCGATCACGCGGTCGGCGTTCTTCACGAGGTCGAGCTCGTGCTCGATGACGACCACGGTGTTGCCGGCGTCGACGAGCCGGTGGAGCACGTCGATCAGCTTGCGCTCGTCCTCCTTGTGGAGCCCCGTCGTCGGCTCGTCGAGCAGGTACAGCGTGTCGCCGGTCGCGCGCTTGCCCAGCTCCTCGGCGAGCTTGACGCGCTGGGCCTCGCCGCCCGAGAGCGTGGTCGAGGGCTGGCCCAGCTCCATGTAGCCGAGCCCCACGTCCTTCAGCAGCTTCAGGCGGCGCTCGAGTCCGCGGTGGCTCTCGAAGAACTCGTGGGCCTCCTCCACGCTCATGTCGAGCACGTCGGCGATCGTCTTCCCCTTGTACTCCACGTCGAGGGTCTCGTCGTTGTAGCGCGCGCCGCCGCACTCCTCGCAAGGGACGTACACGTCGGAGAGGAAGTTCATCTCGATCTTGACGGTCCCCTGCCCGCCGCACTCCTCGCAGCGGCCGCCCTTCACGTTGAACGAGAAGCGGCCCTTCTCGTAGCCGCGGCGCTTCGAGAGCTTCGTCTCCGCGAATAGCTCGCGGACGTGGTCGAACACGTCCGTGTACGTCGCGGGGTTCGAGCGCGGCGTCCGCCCGATCGGCGACTGGTCGATGAGCCGCACCGTCTCGACCCCGTCGAGCCCCTCGATCGCGTCGTGTTCGCCGGGGTCGACCGAGGTGTTGTCGTTCATCTCGCGCGCCAGCCCCTTGTAGAGGATGTCGTTGACGAGCGTCGACTTGCCGGAGCCGGAGACGCCCGTCACCGTCGTCAGCGTGCCGAGCGGGATCGGCACGTCGAGGTCCTTCAGGTTGTGCTGGCGAGCGCCCGTCACCACGAGTTCGCCGTCGGCCTCGCGGCGCTCGTCGGGGACCGGGATCGCCTCTCGGCCCGCGAGGTAGTCGGCGGTCACCGACTCCTCGGCGTCGACCACGTCGTCGAAGTCGCCCTGCGCGACGATCTCGCCGCCGCGCTTGCCCGGCCCGGGCCCCATGTCGATTATCTCGTCGGCGCGCCGCATCGTCTCCTCGTCGTGCTCGACGACGAGGAGCGTGTTGCCGAGGTCGCGCAGCCCCTCGAGCGTGTTGAGCAGCCGGTCGTTGTCGCGCTGGTGGAGCCCGATGGAGGGCTCGTCGAGGACGTAGAGGACGCCGACGAGCCCGGAGCCGACCTGCGTGGCGAGCCGGATGCGCTGGCTCTCGCCGCCGGAGAGGGTCGACGCCTCGCGGTCGAGCGTGAGGTACTCCAAGCCGACCTCCTCCATGAAGCCGAGCCGCGCGCGGATCTCCTTCAATATCTCCTCGGCGATCGTCGTCTCGCGCTCGTTCAGCTCGTCTTCCATCCCCTCGAAGTGCTCGCGGGCGTCGCCGATCGACAGCTCGTTCACGTCGGTGATCGACGTGTCGGCGACGAGGACGTGCCGCGACTGCTCTTTGAGGCGCGTCCCCTCACACTCCGGGCAGGTGGTGACGGCCATGTACTCCTCGATGTGGTCGCGGGCGCGCTCGGAGTCGGTCTCGACGTGGCGGCGCTCCAGGTTGGGGATCACGCCCTCGAAGCGCTCCGTCTTCTCGCGCGTGCCGTTCTTCGTGGTCCACTCGAAGTGGACCATCCGGTCGGTGCCGTAGAGGAACTGCCGCCGGATCTCCCCGTCGAGCTTCTCGAAGGGCGTGTCGAGGTCGACGCCGAAGTGGTCCGCGACGTTGTCGAGCTGCCGGGAGTAGTAGGTGCGGTCGTAGCTCCACGGCTCGAACACGTGTTTCAGGGGTTTCGAGGGGTCCTCGACGACGAGGTCCTCGTCGACCTCCTTCGTCGAACCGATCCCCTCGCACTCTGGGCACGCGCCGTACGGGCTGTTGAACGAGAACGAGCGCGTCTCGATCGCGGAGAACTGGACGTCGGAGTTGGGGTTGCCGAGCTCCTCGGAGAACTCGAGGACGAGACGGTCGTCGCCGTCGGCGTCCGCCGCGAGCGACCCCGTCGAGCGCGCGTTCGACGCGAACGGGACGTCCTCGGGCGGGTCGGGGACGATCAGCTTGAGGACGCCGTCCGCCTCGTCGAGGGCGGTCTCGACGGAGTCCGTGATCCGCGAGCGCGCGTCCGGCGAGACGCGGACCCGGTCGACGATCACGTCGATCGTGTGATCGTAGTTCTCGTCGAGGTCGGGGTCGTCGAGGGTCAGGTCGACCGGCTCGCCGTCGACCTCGACGCGGCTGTACCCGTCGCTCACCAGCTCCTCGAACAGGTCCTCGAACGCGCCCTTCTGGTCGCGGACCACGGGAGCCGCCACCTTCGCGCGGGTCCCCGCCGGGAGGTCGAGGATCTGGTTCACCATGTCCTGGGCGGACTGCTCGCCGACCTCCTCGCCCGTGACGGGGTCGTACTGCGTGCCGACCCGGGCGTACAGGAGCCGGAGGTAGTCGTGGAGCTCGGTGACCGTCCCCACCGTCGACCGCGGGTTGTTCGCGGCGTTCTTCTGGTCGATCGAGATGGCCGGCGAGAGCCCCTCGACGGACTCCACCTGCGGTTTGTCCATCTGCCCGAGGAAGTTGCGGGCGTACGCCGACAGCGACTCGATGTAGCGGCGCTGTCCCTCGGCGTAGACGGTGTCGAACGCGAGCGACGACTTCCCCGACCCGGAGAGTCCGGTGACGACGGTGAACTCCTCGCGCGGGATCCGGACGTCGAGGTCCGCGAGGTTGTGCTCCTCGGCTCCGCGGACCTCGATGTAGTCCTTACTCATTTCACTCTGCCGTTGCGGGCGCGCGCGGGAATACCCGTCGGTCGCGGGGACCGCGAGCGGCCGTTCCCGCCGTCGACCGCCCCGAACGCGGGCGGCTCACTCCCCGACGAACTCCGCCGGCGGCGAGAGGTCCCGCCGGCCCCCGAAGGTGACGAGGAAGAGGACGCCGACGCCAATCCCGTACGCCAGCATCAGCGGGATCGTCGCGAGGAACATGGTGATCACGTCCGCGGGGGTGAACACGGCCGCGGCGAGCAGGATCCCGATCGTCACCTCGCGCCAGCGGTTGCGGAACACGCGGTACGGGACGCCCGCGTTGTTCAACAGGACCATCGCGATGGGGATGTCCGCGAGGAAGCCGATCCCGATCGTCGTGTAGATGACGAGCCAGAGGAAGTCGCTCACCTGATAGGTGATGATCATGTCCGCGAGGCGCGCGTCGGTGACGAGCCACCCGATGAGGCCGGGGGCGATGTACGCGTAGCCGAGCGCGAAGCCGCCGATCATGCCGGCTCCGAGCGCGCCCGTCCACAGGTACACCTGATAGAGCCGTCCGGCGACGAAGCCGCGCTCGCGGAGCGCGGGCCACGCGTAGTAGAGGGCGACGGGGAACGCGGCGAAGATCCCGAGCATCACGGAGAACTTCACCATGAAGATCAGCGCCTCGACCGGGTGGAGCGTGATGATGTTGATCCCGCCCTCGACCTCCGCGGGCACGCGCCGCTCGAGGTCGCCGCGGACGGTGCCGAGTCCGCCGAGGTACAGCCACGTGAACGCGGCCGCCATCACGGCCCCGAAGACGGCGACGATCCGGAACGACCGCGAGCGCAGCGAGTCGAAGATGAACTTGAGGTCCTTGTAGTAGCCGCCGATGTCGTCTTCGGCCTCCTCCTCGTCGCCGTCGGTGAGTTCCGCGAGGAACGTCGACCCCGCCCGCGAGCCCCGGTTCTGGACGTTCTCGACGAGCCCGCCGTCGTCGGCGTCGCCCTCGTCGCCCGCGCCGTCGGCGTCACCGTCGCTCTCGTCGGTCGCCCCGTCGAAGCGGTCGAGGATCGCCTGCGCCTTCTCCGGGTCGTCGTCGTCCATCGCGGCCTGCGCCAGCGCGAGCGACTCCTCTTCCTCCATCTCGGCGAACGCGTCTGCGGGGGCCGCCCGCACGCCCGCCGCGTCGAGTTCGCTCACGTCGATGGCGGTCGGGTCGCCGTACTGGTAGCCCGCGCTCGTGGTGTCGAGGTCGGTGTACACCGCCCACAGCGTCGCGACGGCGACGAACGCGAGCGCCCACAGGGCGGCGTAGACGCCGAGCGCGGTCGTCGGGTCGACGCCGAGGCCGGCCCCCGGTTCGAGGAAGCGCCGGGTGCTGCCCGCGAGCCGGAGGAGGTCGTTGACCGCGGTCCGGCCGCCGTACTCGTAGAAGGCGTACACGAGCCCGCCACCGAGGACGACGGCGCCCCCGACGACGTTCCAGTGGTTCCGGACCGCGCCGAGCACGTCGATCCGGTCGGAGCTCCGCTTTGCCGTGACGACGAGCTTCGCGAGGTAGAGGCTGAAGCCGTACAGCGCGACCAGCGGGAACGCCCACAGCAGTTGGGTGAACGGGTCCGGCGGCGAGAAGACGGCCCCGAAGACGAAGATGGCGACGACCGCGTAGCGCCACTTGTCGCGGAACGTCTCGTACGGGACGATCTCGGCGTACGAGAGGCCGGTGATGATCATCGGCATCTGTCCGGCGAGGCCGAACGACAGCGAGAGGAAGACGATGAACTCCGTCCACATCACGATCCCGTACGTCGGCTGGATGTCGGCCTCGAGGCCGAACTCGGCGAGGAAGCCGAACATCAGCGGGAAGAAGGCGAAGACGCCGTAGGAGACGCCCGCCGCGAAGAGCCCGGCCGCGAGTAGTCCGAGGAGCGCGAGCTTCCAGCGCGCGACCGGGGACTGCGGCCACATGCCCCGACGACGCAGCTCGTCGCGGGTGACGTAGATCAGCGGCGGGACCGCGGTGATCGCGCCCACTATCAGCCCGATCTTCGCTTGGAGGAGGATCACCTCGAACGGCGTCGTCGCGATGATGTCCGACTCCGCGGCGACCGCCGCGCTCATGTTGGACTCGGTCACCTCCCGGAGCCGGTCCCAGACGTACGTTCGGAGCGCCCAGAACGTCGCGAGGAAGCCGATGAGGAAGACGACGAACACCTTCTGGAGGTCCTTCTGAACCGACCGAAGGAACGCCTTCGCCGTCTCGCGGCCCTCCGCGATCGACTGCTGGGTGTCTTCGTTGAGGGCGCTCGCCATACGGAGGGCGAGGGCCGTCGCCGTTATCAACCTTTTCGACCGCGGGCGATCGCGCGCGCCGCGCCCGCCGGTCGGTCCGGCGAGCGGGGCGGAGCGCCGCCGCGCGGCGGCGCTATCCGAAAAGGTTGATAACCGCCCGGTCGCGTACAGCAACTGAATGGACGACTCGGACCGGTCGCGCGACGACGACTCGGTAGCCGCCGACGGGTCGGCCGGCGAGGCCGACACCGACGGTGCCGTCGACGAAGGGTCCGAGACCGCCGCGTCAGACGACGGAGCCCCCGAGACCGGCGATTCCGAGGCCGACGGGGACGCGTCCGACGACCCGGCCGCGCCCGATTCCGCTCCCGACGACGGTCCCGAGCCGGACGACGCCGCGGCCGAACCGGACGCCGCGCGCGCCGCCGCCGAGGAAAGCGACGCGACCGACGCCGACACCCCGGGAAGCGACGAGGCGGCCGCCGCCGCCGGCGCAGACGACGCCACGGCCGCGTCGCTGAGATACGACACCGAGACCGCCGGCGACGGCGGCACGCCGACGACGGCCGCGGAGACGCCGACCGCCGACGCCGCGACGGCGGTCGACGACGAGCCGTTCGAGGGCATCGAGGGGCCGGAGACGGACGAGGAGATGCCGCTCGCCGCACACATCGAGGAGATGATGCGCCGGCTGGCGGTCGTCTTCCTCATCGGCGGGCTGGCGACGCTCGTCGTCGTCACCGAGTCGACGGAGCTCATCAACTACTTCTGGAGCTACCACATCCCCGCGCCGCTGGAGAACCGTCCGCGGCTGTACGGGCCCCTCGAACTGCCGCTCACCCGGCTGAAGGTCGCCGGGCTCGCGGGCGTCGTGGTCGGGCTCCCGGCGTTCGTCTACGAGACGTATCGGTTCATGCGCCCGGGCCTCTACCAGACCGAGCGTCGGTACTACCTCGCGGCGGTGCCGACCAGCCTGATCCTCGGCGGGATCGGCATCGCGTTCGCGCACTTCCTCGTGTTGCCCGCCATCTTCTCGTATTTCACCACCTACACCTCCGACGCCGCGACCATCGCCTTCGGGCTCGCGGAGACGTTCAACCTGATCGTCATCATGCTGTCGTTCATGGCGATCGTCTTCCAGATCCCGTTGTTCATCATGCTCGCGATCATGATGAACCTCGTCACGCGGCAGTGGCTGGAGGCGAAGCGGCTGATCTTCTGGGGGTCGTTCCTCGGGATCGCCTTCCTGTTCAGCCCCGACCCGACGGGGATGGCCCCGATCATCGTGACGCTCACGATGATCGCCCTCTTCGAGGGGACGCTCGCGATACTGCGCTGGACCGGCAACTAGGCGCTCCTCCGCGTTCGAACGTTCTCTCCGTCGCCATGAGATATGTTATGTGTTATCATATGTCGTCAATATTTTATATTCTTCTGAACGGTTTCTAACGGCATGATGATCAGAAGAAATGTAACGCCGTATCTGTTTGATCGGGAGTTTGGCCGTTTACACGAGAAAATGCGTAGGCGAGGCGAGAAAATATTTCGATAGTGGTATTCGAATTCGCCTCCTCGGTCGGATTCACCCTCGCGGTACTTGCCGCCGTCCTCTTGGCCGTCCAAAACCTCCTGATTCGGGTGGCCACCGACGGCGGTGATGTCGGTGACGCCGTCGTCGTTATGATGGGTGTCAACTTCCTGCTCGTCGTTCCGGTGGCCGTCGTCCGCCACCATCCGGCGTACGGCCTGTCGCCGGTCGCCGTCGCGGCGTTCGCCGCGGCGGGGGTCACCGGCCTCGTCCTCGGGCGCCTCTGTCTGTTCGCCGGGATCGAGACGATCGGCGCGAGCCGAACGACGCCGATACTCTCGGCCTCGACGCTGGTCGCCGCCGTCTTGGCCGTGCTGCTTTTCAGCGAATCGCTCACGCCGCCTCACGTCGTCGGGATCGCGCTCATCGTCGCGGGGATCGCCGTTATCTCGTGGGTGACCGCTGCCGACTCCCGGTCGACCGCCTCGCCGCGGAGCGTCGGCGTGTCGCTGCTGTTCCCGGTCGCCGCCGCGGGGTTCACCGGTATCGAACCGATCCTCGTCCGGATCGGGCTCGACGCTGGAACGCCGATCCTCGCCGGGCTCGCGGTCATGATGACCACGGCGTTCGCCGGTTACACGGGATACCGTCGCCTTCGCGGCATCCCTTTTCCCACGCTCATCAGGAACCCGCACGCGCGGTGGTATGTCGGTGCGGGGGTAGCGAGCACGGTCGGACTGCTCGCGTACTTCGGCGCCCTCGCGTCCGCCCCGGTGGTGATCGTGGTCCCGATCACGCACACCGCACCGCTGATCGTTATCGCCCTGTCGGCCCTATTCCTCCCTAACCACCTCGAGCGAGTCACGTGGCCGCTGGTTGTAGCCGCGTTCGTCGTGGTAGTGGGTGCGTCGCTCGTCACGCTCTCCGGGTAAGCGTCCGTGCCGAGTTTCGGGCGTCCACGATCGCGCCGCGACCGATCTCTTGGTCGCGATCGGGGCCCGGCCGACCGCCGTTTTCGTCTCACTCCCCGCCGAGCAGTTCGACGAGCAGCGCGTTCTGCGCGTGCATCCGGTTCTCCGCCTGGTCCCAGACCAAGGCCCGGTCGGACTCGAGCACGTCGTCCGTGACCTCCTCGCCGCGGTGCGCAGGCAGGCAGTGCATCACCTTCGCGTCGGTGCCGGCGAGCAGGTCGGCGTTCACCTGGAACCCGTCGAAGGCGGCGAGCTTCTCGTCGCGCTCGTCCTCCTGCCCCATCGAGATCCACACGTCGGTGTAGACGACGTCGGCGCCGTCGACGGCGGTCTCCGGGTCCGTCGTCGGTGCCACGTCCGCGCCGAACTCGGCGGCGCGATCGAACACGTCGGGGTCCATCCCGTAGTCGGCGGGCGTGGCGACCTCGACGTCGACGCCGGCCATCGCCGCGCCGACGACGAACGACTGCCCGACGTTGTTGCCGTCGCCGACCCACGCGACCGTGGCCTCCTCGCCGACCGTCTCCCGAATCGTGAGGAGGTCGGCGAGCGTCTGGCAGGGGTGCGCCTCGTCGGTGAGCCCGTTGATCACGGGGCAGTCGGCGTACTCGGCGAGGACCTCCACGTCCGCGTGGTCGAAGAGCCGGGCCATCACGCCGTCGACGTACCGGCCGAGGACCCGCGCCGTGTCCTTCAGCGGCTCGCCGTGCCCCAGTTGGATGTCGTCGGGGCCGAGGAACATCGCGTGGCCGCCCAGCCGCGTCATCCCCGTCTCGAAGGAGACCCGGGTGCGCGTCGAGGGCTTCTCGAAGATCATCCCGAGCGTCGCGTCCCCGAGTCGGGGCTCCGCCTCGCCCGCCTTCATGACGGCGGCGCGGTCGAGTAAGGCGTCCAGTTCGGCGGGCGTCACGTCGTCGATGTCGAGGAAGTCGTTGGTGGCGAGTGGCATCGTGAGAGTGGTGGTGTGGTGTCGTTCGAAAACGGTCGGTCTCGGGGGAGTGCGGCGGGTCAGAGTCGCTCGCGGCAGACGTCGGTCAGCACGCGCACCGCGCGGTCGAGGTCCGGGAGCGGGAGCCGCTCGTCGGGGGCGTGGTCGAGGTCGGAGTTCCCCGGCCCGTAGGTGACCATCGGGCAGTCCCACGCGGCCGCGAAGAGGTTCATGTCGCTCGTGCCGGTCTTCCGGAGCAGGCGCACGTCGCCGCCCGCGCTCCGGATCGCGACGCGGAACGCCCGCGCGAGGTCGGTCCGCGGACTCTCCATCACGGGCGGCATCGGCTCGCCCCAGTGGACCGTGCCCGTCGACAGCTCCGCCTCCGCGAGCTCGTGGATCTCGTCGACCGGTCGCGACGGCGGGATCCGCAGCTGGACGTCCATCGTCGTCTCCACGGCGAGGCCGTCGTCGCTCAGGCCGCCGTCGACCGAGATGGGCTTGGTCGTCACCTGGTCGAAGACGGCGGTCTCCGCGTCGTCCGGCGTGAACGCCGCCTCGACGCCGTGCCACCAGTCGATCGCGTGCTGGATCGCGTTCGGCTCCGGCCGCGAGGAGTGCCCCGACTCGCTGGTGTTCACGTACGTCCCCTCCAGCAGGCCGCGGTAGCCGAGGGTGATCCCCTGCCAGCCCGACGGCTCGCCGTTGACCACCGCGTCGGGCGCGTCGCGGTCGCCGATGAGGTGGCGCGCGCCGCCGGAGTCGACCTCCTCGCGGACGACGCCCGCGAAGGAGACGCCGGTCTTCACCGCCGCGACCGCCATCGAGACGAGCGGCCCGGTCGCGTCGACCGCCCCGCGGCCCCACAGCACGGGGTCACCGGGCTCGCCGACGCGGGCGTCCGATGGCTCCGGCAGCTCGCCCTCGGGCGGCGCGGGCCGCACCTCGACCGGGATGTCGCCGGGGACGGTGTCGACGTGCGAGGTGAGCAGGACGGCGTCGTTCGCCGGGGCGCGGACGTTCCCGACTTCGTCGATCCACGCCTCTCGGCCGTTCGCCTCAAAGAAGTCGACGAGGCGCTCGGCCGCCCGCTCCTCGTCGCGCGACGGCGAGGGGATCGAGACCATGTCGTACAGCAGCTTCCGGGCGGGCGTGTCGCAGGCCGCGGGGTAGCCGCCCCCGGCGACGACGTCGGTGCCGCCGGCCGCGGCGTCGGACGCCTCGACTCCCTCCCGATCCCGCTCCTGTCCGGTCGCCATCAGCCGACCACCTCGGCTATCGCGTCGACGACGGCGTCGGCGTGCTCGCGTTCGATCGTCAGCGGCGGCAGCAGGCGCAGCACGGTCCGCCCCGCCGGCAGCGCGAGGATCCGGTGGTCGATGGCGAGGTCGCGCAGCAGCCGGTTCGACCCGCGGCGCACCTCGATCCCGACCATCAGCCCGTCGCCGCGCACGTCGCGCACGTCGTCGCCGAGGCGGTCGCGGAGCTCGCCGCGGAGGTAGCTCCCGATCTCCTCGGCGTGCGCGGGCAGGTCCTCGCGCTCGATCACGTCGAGCGTGGCCCCCGCCGCGGCCGACACCACGGGCCCGCCGGAGAACGTCGAGCCGTGGTCGCCGCCGTCCTCGGCGATCCAGTCGCGACACAGCGTCGCGCCGATCGGGAGCCCGCTGCCGAGCCCCTTCGCGGTCGTGAGGACGTCCGGGACCACGTGATGGCGGTCGGCGGCCCACAGCTCTCCGGTGCGACCGAGCCCGGTCTGGATCTCGTCTAAGATCATCGCCGCGCCGGACGTGGCGGTCGCGACGCGGACCGCCTGGAGGTACTCGGTCGAGACGGGGTTGATCCCGCCCTCGCCCTGGAGGGGCTCTAAGATCACCGCGGCGGTGTCCTCGTCGACGGCCTCGCGCATCGCCTCGGCGTCGCCGTACTCGACGAACTCCACGCCGCCCGCGAGCGGGCCGAACCCCTGCTTATACTTGTCCTTCCACGTCGTCGCGAGCGTCCCCATCGTCCGACCGTGGAACCCCTGCGTGGTCGCGACGATCTTCTCGCGACCGGTCGCGTGCCGGGCGAACTTCAGCGCGGCCTCGTTCGCCTCGGTCCCGGAGTTACAGAGCCAGACGTTGTCGACGTCGACCGGCGCGGTGTCGGCCAACCGCTCGTACAGCGCCGTCCGCGCCGCGTGCGGGTACGACGCCTGGACGTACATGAGCTCCTCCAGCTGGCTCGTCGCCGCGTCGACGACCTCCGGGTGACAGTGGCCGACCGGCGTACAGGCGTAGCTGGCCCCGAAGTCGAGGTACTCCGTGCCGTTCGTGTCCGTGAGGTACACCCCGTCGCCCGAGGCGATCTCGATCGGCTTCTCGGAGAAGACGAAGCCGCTCACACGGTCTCACCTCCTTCGGCCTCGGCGTCCGCACCGTCGCCGTCCGCCTCTTTAGCGCCGCCGTCCGCCGCTCCGTCGCCCCCGAGCGCCGACCGTTCGATCGTCGTTCCCTCGCCGCCGAGCGCGGCGACGACCGGGTCGCGGACGTTGGCGTCCGCGATCACGGCGCGGTCGGATCCGCCCGACAACGCCTCTCTCGCGGCCATCACCTTCTTCCCCATGAACCCCTCGGCGGCGTCCTCGACGGCCGCCAGCTCGTCTGGCGTCGCGGCCGCGTCGATCCGCGTCTCGGGGTCGTCCGGGTCGGCGTACACGCCCGAGACGTCGGTCAGCAGGACGAGGTCGGCGTCGAGCGCGCCCGCGACCGCCGCGGCCGCGCGGTCGGCGTCGGCGTTGACCGCCGTCACCTCGCCGTCGCCCTCGTCGCCCGCCATCGGCGGCGAGACGACCGGCGTGTAGCCGTCGGCGAGGAGCCCGGCGAGGAGGTCGGCGTTCACCGACTCGATCCGCCCGGAGTGGTCGCCGCGCCGGATCTTCCGTTTCCCGTCCTCAACGACGCGGACCGCCGACTTGCGCGGCCCGGCGAGGAGGCCGCCGTCGACCCCGGAGAGGCCGACCGCGTCCACCCCGGCCGAGCGGAACCGGGCCGTCAGTTCGGTGTTGAGCTTGCCGGCCATCGCCATCGAGAACGCCTCCATCGTCTCCGCGTCGGTGAACCGCCCGGTGACGCCCGAGGCGGACTCGACGTACTCTGGCTCGATGCCGAGCCGTCCGAGCGTCTCGTCGACGACCGTCGAGCCGCCGTGGACGACGACGACGGCGCGCCCGTTGGCCGCGAGGTGCGCGACGTCGCCGACCGCGCCGGCCGGGTCGACCGCCTTCGCGCCGCCGACCTTGACGACCACCGGCGGCTCGGTCCCCGACTCGGAATCGTTCCCCGTCATGGCGCACCCACCGGGTGGAGCCCGTCGAACTCGAGACCCGCCGTCTCGGGCAGTCCGAGGGCGACGTTCGCCGCGTGGACCGCCTGCCCGGCGGAGCCTTTCATCATGTTGTCGATGGCCGAGAAGACGACGACCCGGCGGTTGCCGGGGTCGAGCTCGAAGCCGACCTCGCCGTGGTTCGTCCCCGCGACCGCCTTCGGCTCGGGGTAGCGGTAGACGCCGCCCCCGCCCGAGACGATCCGCTGAAACGGCTCGTCGGCGTAGGCGTCGCGGTACGCGCCCCACAGGTCCCCCTTCGATATCGGCTCGTCGGGGAAGACGTGACAGGTCGCGCTCGCGCCGCGGACCATGTCGACCGCGTGGACGGTGAAGGAGACGGAGAGCCCGAGGTACGCCTCGATCTCCGCCTCGTGGCGGTGACCGGTCGGCGCGTACGGGCGCACGACGCCAGAGCGCTCCGGGTGCGAGGAGGCCGCGCCGCCGCCCGCCCCGCCCTCCGAGGAGCCGACCTTCACGTCGACGACGACCTCGCCGGTCTCGGGACCGAGCGCGCCGGCGTCCACGAGGGGTTTCAGCCCGAGGATCGTCGCGGTCGCGTTACAGCCGCCGCCCGCGATCAGGTCGGCGCCGGGGAGGTTCTCGCGGTTGAGTTCGGGGAGCGCGTACTCCGCGCGCTCCAGGTACTCCGGCGACTCGTGGCCGTCGTACCACTCGTCGTACGCCGCGGCCTCGGGGAGCCGGAAGTCCGCCGAGAGGTCGACGACCGTGTCGGCGGCCTCGGCGAACTCGTCGATGCGCCCCATCGAGACCCCGTGCGGCGTCGCCGCGAACAGCACGTCGACCGATTCGAGGTCCTCGGGGTCCGAGAAGCGCAGGTCGAGCCCGCGCAGGTTCGGGTGCGAGCGCCCGACGGTCATGTTGTCGGCCGACCGCGAGGTCGCCTGGACGACCTCGAAGTTCGGGTGGCCGGCGAGGAGCCGCAGCAGCTCGCCGCCGGTGAACCCGGTGCCGCCGACGACGCTCGCGGTGTAGGCGTCCGCGGTCGCCGCGTCGGCCTCGGCGGTCACGCGTCGGCCCCCACGACGGCTCCGTCGGCCAGTTCGACCGCCTTCGCCTCCAGCCAGTCGACGACCCGCGCGGGGACGTCGACGTCGGTGGCCGCGTCGAGCGCCTTGAACTCGACCGTGTGGTTCACCTCGTGGACGGTGTACTCGCCGGAGCCGCCGGTCTCGGCGGTGTCCGCCTCGACTCCCACCTCCATCAGGTCGACGCCGAGCATGCCGCCGCCGACCGCCTCGGAGGCGCGTTCGACGAGTTCGGTCGCCCGCTCGTCGAGGTCGAACGGCTCCGTCTCGCCGCCCTTCGCGGCGTTCGTGAGCCAGTGCTCCGAGGAGCGCGTCATCGCCGCGACCGGGTCGCCGTCGACCGCCAGCACGCGGACGTCGCGGCCGGGCTTGTCGACGAACTCCTGCACGTAGAACACCTTGTGCTCGTAGTGGCCGAGCGTCTCCTTGTGTTCCAAGATCGCTTCGGCGGCGTTCCGCGAGTCGATCTTCGCCATCAGCCGCCCCCACGAGCCGACGACGGGCTTGAGCACGCACGGGTAGCCGAACGACTCGATAGCCTCCAAAGCGGCCTCCTTCGTGAACGCGACCTCCGTCGCCGGGGTCGGCACGTCCGCCTCGGCGAGCGCGAGCGAGTTCTTCGCCTTGTCGGCGCAGACGTCGCCGGTCTCCGGGCCGTTCACGACGGGAACGCCGTAGCTGTCGAGGAACCGCGTCGCGTACAGCGACCGGCTCGTCGACAGGCAGCGGTCGACGACGACGTCAAGGTCGTCGACGGCGGCGGTCGTCGAGTCCAGGCCGAACCGCTCCTTGCGCACGTCGATCTTCTCGACGTCGTGGCCGCGCTCGCGGAGCTCGCCGAGCAGGAGCTTCTCGTCCTTCCGGATCCGCGAGTAGAGGACCCCTACGCGCACGTCGATTCCCCTCCGTTCGGGTCGGTGATCACGCGCATGTCGACCACTCGCGTGTCGCGGCCGTGGCGGTCGTCGCCATCTACTCGCCCCAGTCCTCCTCGAGCTCGGGCGCTTCGTCCAAGACGACCGGGTCGAGCGAGATGACCTCCAGTTCGGTCCCCGTGACCGGACTGTCGATGATCTCGCCGACCTCGACGTCGGCCGGGATCTCGATCTCCTCGCCCGTGATCGGGTCCTCCGCGGTCAGCGTGTCGGTGTCGCTCGTCATCGTACTCCATGCTGGGCGGCCCGAACACATAAAGGTTCCGAACTTACCAAAAAAATTACACTAACTAAAGCACCGGCTATCGGTGCGAAAGCGGTCGAAAGCGCCCGGACGAACCGGACTGTCAGATTTCGGTCACTTGTCCGCCTCCTCGCGGAGACGAGGTCGCGACCGGCGGTCGCGGGTCGACCCCCGGCCGCGGCGGTCGTCGCAGCCGGTCGGGCTGCGGCGGTCGGTTCGGTCGCGACGGCCGGTTCGGCGTCCGACCGCGACGCCCGCCGCGGTCGGTCCGACGGTCACTCATACGTCGCCACCTCCGCGTCGAGCGCCTCGGCCGCCGCCGTCAGGGCCCCGCGGCGCTCGTCGAGCGCCGTCGCGTCCGCGTCGATCCCGGCCGTCGCCGCCGTCAGATCCTCCGCGACCGCCGCCGGCGCGGGGCCGCCCGCGGAGTCGCGGCTCGCGACGCTCGCGGCCGGATCGAGGACGCGTTCCACCTCGTCGCGCGACACGCGTTCGAAGAGGGACTCGCCGAGCACGGCGCGTGCGGCCTCGTCAACTTTTGCGGCGGCGGTCGCGGGGTCGTCGCCGTCCTCGACCGCGGGCGCGGCGCTCGCGACGATCTCGTGGGCCGTCCGGAACGGGAGCCCCGCCATCGCGAGCAGGTCGGCGACCCCGGTGGCCGTCGAGAACCCCTCGCCCGCGGCGGCCGCGAGCGCGTCCTCGTCCCACTCGGTGGTCGCGACCGCACCCGCGGCGACCTCGGTCGCCTCCCGCACGTCGCCCGCGATCTCGAACACGCTCGCGTGGGCGCGCTGGAGGTCGCGGTTGTACGCCCGCGGCAGCCCCTTGAGGAGGCTCAGCGTGCCGGTCGCCTCGCCGATCGCGTCGCCCGCGACGCCGCGGGTCAGCTCCAGCGTGTCGGGGTTCTTCTTCTGGGGCATGATCGAGGAGGTGGAGGCGTACGCGTCCGCCAGCTCGACGACTCCTTTGTTCGAGAATACGATCAGGTCCTCCGCGAGCCCCGACAGCGTCGTCGCGAGGGTCGCGAGCGCGCTCGCCGACTCCGCGAGGAAGTCGCGCGCCGAGGCGGCGTCCATCGAGTTGCGGACCGTCCCGTCGAACCCGAGCAGCTCGGCGGTCCGGTCGCGGTCGACGTCGAACGGCGTCCCCGCGAACGCGGCCGCGCCGAGCGGCGACCGGTTGACGCGGTCGTACGCGCCGAGGAGCCGCTCCGCGTCGCGGGCGAGGCCGCCCTCGTACGACAGCAGGTAGTGCGCGACCGTCGTCGGCTGGGCGGGCTGGAGGTGGGTGTACCCCGGCATCACCGTCTCCGCGTGCTCGCCCGCGACGTCGACGAGGACCTCGCGGGCGGCGACGGTCGCCTCGGCGGCGTCCAGCAGGTCCCCGCGCAGGCGATACCGGATACAGGTCGCCACCTCGTCGTTGCGCGAGCGGGCGGTGTGCATCCGGCCGCCGTCCGGGCCGACCCGGTCGATGACCGCGGTCTCGATCGCCTCGTGGACGTCCTCGCCGTCCGGGAGCGCGCCGTGACCCGCGTCCTCCACCCCGTCGAGCGCGGCGAGGATATCGCCCGCGACCTCGCTATCGACGATCCCCTGCTCCGCGAGCATCACCGTGTGCGCGCGGTCGACCGCGAGGTCCGCCTCGAAGATGGCGGCGTCCGCGGCGAGGCTCGACAGGAACTCGCGGGCGGGGCCGCCGGTGAAGCGGTCGCGGCGGATGGCGGTGTCGCCTCCGCCGGCGTCGCGGCTCGTCGCGCCGTCGTCAGCCTCGCCGGAGTCGGCGTCCGCCGCCGCGTCGGGATCGTCGTCGGCCATCTACTCGTGGTCGGCGTCGGACGCGTCCGTCTCGCCCGCCCCGTCCGTCGCGAGCTCGGGCTTCGAGACGCTCGCTTTCACGTCGTTGGCGAGGCGCTCTTGGAGCCCGTGGTACTTCGCGACGCCCGTCGCGTCCGACTGCGCGATGCCGGCGACGTCCTCGGTGTTGAACGAGGCCATCTCCTCCGAGTACACCGCGTACTCGGAGTCGCGGGCGACGACGCGGCAGTCGCCGCCGGAGACCTTCACCGTGGCCGTGCCGGTCACCACGTCCTGCGTCTCGTCGACGAAGGCGTTCAGCGCGTCGACGACGGGCGCGAACACGAGTCCCTCGTACGCCTTCTCGGACCACTCCTGTTCGATCCCCTTCTTGAACGAGCGCTCGTTCTTCGTGAGGACGAGGTCTTCGAGCGCCTGATGGGCGGTCAGCAGGACGGTCGCGGCCGGATGCTCGTAGTTCTCGCGGACCTTCAGCCCGAGCATGCGGTCCTCCATCACGTCGGTGCGGCCGACGCCGTAGCCGCCGGCGTACTCATTGAGGTGCTGGATGAGCGGGACCGGGTCCATCGCCTCGCCGTCGACGGCGACGGGGACGCCCGCCTCGAAGGTCACCTCGATGGTGGTCTCGCCCTCCGGCTCGGCGGTCCACTCGTAGATGTCCTCCGGCGGCTCGTAGTCCGGGTTCTCCAGCTTCCCGCCCTCGACCGCGCGCGACCAGATGTTCTCGTCGATGGACCAGACGCCGCCGTCGCCGGCCTCGACGGGCAGGTCCTTCTCGGCGGCGTAGTCGATCTCCCACTCGCGGGTGAGGCCGAGCTCGCGCACGGGGGCGATCACTTCGAGGTCGGAGCCGCGCCAGACGGCCTCGAAGCGGAGCTGGTCGTTCCCCTTGCCCGTACAGCCGTGGGCGATGGCGTCGCAGCCCTGCTCCTCGGCGACGCCGAGGATCGCCTCGGCGATGACCGGGCGCGCGAGGGCGGTCCCGAGCGGGTAGCCCTGGTAGCTGGCGTTCGCCTTCACCGCGTCGAAACAGAGGTCCGCGAACTCGGCTTTCGCGTCGACGACGTGGATGTCGAGCCCCAGCGCCTCGGCGGTCTCCTCGGCCTCGTCGAACTCCTCCGTCGGCTGGCCGACGTCGACGTTCACGCCGATGACCTCGTCGTAGCCGTACTCCTCTTTCAGCAGCGGTACGCAGACCGTGGTGTCGAGTCCTCCGCTGAACGCGAGTGCAACGCTCGTCATTACCAGAGTACACCCGGTCTACGCCCTTAAATTCAGTGGTTTCAGTTTTGTAAGAAAATGGCGGCGCGGCGGCTCACGGAGACGAGAGTCGAGACTCTTCGGAACGAAACGGCGCGAACGCGACGAGGGATGAAGATTACTGGCCCGAACGGGCCTGTCGTCGCGCCGCGCCGGAAGCCGGTCGCGGCGGTCGGACGTCTCGTCGCGGTCGCAGGGCTCGTCGGCCTCGGACGAGGTCGCGGCGAGCCGCTGCGGTCATCACCCGTACGTACCGATCTGCGGTATAAAACTGTTCCGCACCGGTCGGCGCGCGCAAGGTTTGCCGGCCGGCCCGGTCGACGCGGGTCGCCCGGCTTACAGCGCTTCGCGGTACGCTTCGAGCGTCTTCTCGACGTCCGCCTCCGTGTGCGCGTAGGAGGCGAACTGACACTCGTACTGGTTCGCCGTGAGGAACACGCCGCGGTCTTTCATCTCCTGCCAGAACACGCGTTCCCAGCGGTCGGTCGCGGCCGCGGCCACGTCGGCCCCCGTCTTCGGACACGAGTCGTACCGGGCGCAGTCCGGGTCCTGCCGACAGCCGCCCGCACAGCAGGCGTCGATGTCGTCGGGTGCCTCGCGGGTGAACACCGTCTTGAACATCGAGTCGGTGCCGACGACGGTGTACTCCGGCGCGCGCTCGGCGCAGATCTCGGCGATCCCCTCCCGGAGCTGCCGGCCGAGGCGGTTGACGTGCTCGTACACGTCGTTCTCGGCGGCGTACTCCAGCCCGGCCTTGCCGGCGGCCATCGTCACCGGATGCCCGGAGAAGGTGCCGGACTGGAACACCTCGCCCGCCGGCGTGAACCCCTCGATTATCTCGGCCTTCCCGCCGATCGCGCCGACCGGGAACCCGCCGCCGACGATCTTCCCGAACGTCGTCACGTCGGGCGTGACGCCGAACTTCGACTGCGCGCAGCCGAGGCCGCCCACCCGGAACCCGGTGATAACCTCGTCGAAGATCAGCAGCGAGCCGTAGTCGTCACAGAGGTCCCGCAGGGTCTCGTGGTAGCCGTCGACGGGCATCACGATCCCCATGTTGGCGAGGATCGGCTCGACGAGCACGGCCGCGATGTCGTCGCCGTGCTCCGCGAACACCTCCTTCGCCGCCTGCGGGTCGTTGAACGGGATCGGGAGGGTGTGCTCGGCGAACGCCTCGGGTATCCCCGCCGTCGACGGGTGCGCGTCCCCGGGCGACCCCTCGACGAGCGTCGACTCCTGTGCGCCGTGGTAGCCGCCCTGCATCACGACGATCTTGTCGCGGTCGGTGTGGCCGCGGGCCAGCCGCACCGCCGAGACGGTCGCCTCCGTGCCGGAGTTGACGAACCGGATCGACTCCACGCTCGGGACGTGCCGCGCCACGAACTCGGCGTGTTCGACCTCGATCTCCGTCGGCGCGCCGTACATCGGCCCCTCCGCGACGTGCGACTGAACCGCGGCCTCGACGGGGTCCGGGAGGTCGTGGCCGTACAGCAGCGGGCCGTATCCCATCACCCAGTCGACGTACCGGTTCCCGTCGGCGTCGATCACGTGCCCGCCGTCGCCGCGCTCGATGAAGAACGGATGCGGCATCGTCGCCCGGACCGAGGAGTTGACGCCGCCCGGCATGACCGACAGCGCGCGGTCGTACAGCCCGCGCGAGCGCTCGTGGTTCATACAGAACGGTTGGGCCGGCGGGCTGAAAGTAGTTGCCGAACCGCCGTCATGCCCGCCCGAGAAAAGTCCGCTCGTCGATTCGCGTGCGGTGCCGACCCGCCGGCGGCGTCGCTACACCGCCTCCGGACCGGTCGCGCCCGTGCGGACCTGAAGCGCGTCCTCGACCGGCAGGACGAACACTTTGCCGTCGCCGGGTTCGCCGGTCTCGGCCGCGTCCGCGATGGCCTCCGCGACCTCGTCGGCCGGGATGTCGGCGACGACCACGTCGACTTTGACCTTCTGGTGGAGGTCGACGGTGAACTCCTCGCCGCGCCACTGGCCCTTCTTCGCGGGCTGGCTGCCGCGGCCGGAGACGTTCGTCACGGTGAGCGAGGGCGCGTTGATCTCCGCGAGCGCCTGCTTGATGGCTCCGAGCTTGTCGGGCCGGACGACCGCCGTGACCATCTTGATCTCCGCGCCGTCCTCCTCGCCGCCGTCGGCGCGCGGCGAGCCCTCGTTCGCGTCCGTCCCCGCCACGCGACCGCCGTCGGTGGTGACGGAGGGCTTGCCGAACTCGGGGTACGTCTCGACGCCGTGTTCGCTGACGTCGAGCCCGTCGCGCTCGTGTTCGGGGGTGACGCGGGCCTGACCGGCGGCCTTGAACGCCCCGAAGACGAGCGCCGTCGCGACCACGGTCCACGCCGCGATGACGACCACGCCGATCACCTGCGAGACGAGCAGGTCGACGGAGAAGCCGTTGATGCTGACGAACGGCAGCGCGAGGACGCCGATGACCCCGGCCGAGCCGTGGACCGGGAACACCGCGCAGACGTCGTCGATCTTCATCGTGTCGGCGACGAACTCGAAGACGATCGGGAGCTGGAGGCCGCAGACCAGCCCGACCGCGATAGCGCCCCACCACGTCGCGAGGTTCGCGATGCCGGTCACGCCGACCAGCCCGGCGAGCAGCCCGTTCGCGACGTACAGCGTGTCGACCTTCTTCGAGAGCGCCACCGACGCCAGCGCCGCGCCGACGCCGCCCGCGGCCATGCCCAGCGTCGTGGTGAGCGAGACGCGACCGACCGCGGCGTAGCCGCCGAGCGCGAGTTCGCCGGACTCCGTGACCGAGAAGACGGTCGCGGTCGTGCCGACGTTGAAGCCGTACCAGCCGAACGCCAGGATCAGCGTGCCGAGCACCGCGAACGTCATCGAGTGACCGGGGATGACGTTCGAGGAGCCGTCCTCGGCGTAGCGGTCCATCCGCGGACCGAGCACGTACGCGGCCGTGAGCCCCGCGATGCCGCCCATGCCGTGGACGATCATCCCGCCAGCGAAGTCGGTGAACCCGAGCCCTGCGCCGCCGAGGAAGCCGCCGCCCCAGGTGATCCCCGCGACGACCGGGTAGATGACCGCGGAGATGGCCATCGTGTACGCCACGTACGCGCGGAGCTTCGCCCGTCCGGCGACCGCGCCGGAGACGATCGTCGCCGCCGTCATCGCGAAGACGGCACCGAACAGCCAGCTGTTGACCCAGCCGCCGTCACCGAGCGCGGACGCCGCCGAGAAGCCCCCGCCGGCGGAGAGCCCCTCGACGCCGAAGCCGATCAGGAAGTAAAACAGCACGCCGACGCTCCACGTCAGCAGGTTCTTGGTGAGCTGGTTCGCCACGTTCTTCGCGCGTACCTGGCCCGCTTCCAGCATCGCGAAGCCGGCGTGCATGAAGAAGATGAGGAAGCAGACCACCGCGACCCACATCAGGTTAATCCCCTCGGCGAGGACGCTCGGATCGATCGAGGCGAGAACGCCACCCGTCACAGCTCTCCCACCTCTACTGAACGCCCGTCCGATTCAAACCGCATTTCGACCGTGTTCATGTGTTGAATCACGTTTCCATTTCCGGGAACGACTATACATAAACGTTCGAGTTGAGTTTCAGAAGAAATCTGCTTGATAATACGGTGGTCGTCCGATATAAGGACGTGGCTATGGAATATAAGGTCGTTTCATCGAGTATTTCGCGGCAATCGTTGCGCTCGAAGCCGACAACTGTTGTGTAAACTATCTATTCATTCGGCCGCGATCCGCCGCTCTCGTCCGTTCAGCGGCGGTGCGCGGCCGGTTCTGGCGAGTATTGCCAGCCCGCCGTCTCGCGGCTCGTCGTCGGACGGTTCGTCCCCCGCGAATTCCGGACGCTAAAGGCCTCTCGACGAAAATTGACGTTCGTCAACCCGATCCACGACGCGTCGACGGGTTCGATCGGTCGGTCGCGGGCCGCCCCGGCTACCGATCGATCGCTCCCGAGAGAACCCGCTTATTCGGGCTTCAGACCCTCGTTCTGGACGCGCATCACGGCCTCGCCGTCGGCGAGGTTCGGGGCGTCGACGAGGCGGACGATCCGCTTGTCGCCCTTCGACTTCCGGAGGTACATCCGGAACGTGGAGGCGTGTCCGAGGATGTTGCCGCCGATCGCCTGCGTCGGGTCACCGAAGTACGAGTCGGGGTTCGACGCGACCTGATTGGTGACGAGGATAGCGGTGTTGAACAGGTCGCCGATCCGCATCAGGTCGTGGAGGTGTTTGTTGAGCTTCTGCTGGCGGTCGGCGAGTTCGCCCCGACCGACGTACTCGGCGCGGAAGTGCGCCGTGAGCGAGTCGACGCAGACGATCCGGATCGGCCACTCCGTCTCCTCGTGTTCGCCGGCCAGCTCCTTCGCCTTCTCGGCGAGCAGGATCTGGTGGTTGGAGTTGAACGCCTTCGCGACGTGGATCTGGTCGAGGAACGCCTCGACGAGTTCCTCCATCGCCTCCTTGTCGCTCGGCGTCCCCTCAATCTCGCGGCGCTCCATCTCGTCCGCGAGGATCTCGTCGTCGAGCCCGCGGACCATGTCGTCGATCCGCTCCGGGCGGAACGTGTCCTCGGAGTCGACGAAGATACAGCCGCCGTCGAGGCCGCCGTTCTCCGGTTCAAGCTGGACGTTGACCGCCATCTGGTGGGTGACCTGCGACTTCCCGGACCCGAACTCGCCGTACACCTCCGTGATCGACTGCGTCTCGATGCCGCCGCCGAGCAAGTCGTCGACCTCGTCGATCTGCCAGGAGAGCTTCCCGATCTCCTCGCGGCGTTCGAGCACGGTCGCGCCGGTCTCGAAGCCGCCGACGTCGGCGGCGTCGCGGGCGGCGTTGATGATGTCCGCTGCAGACGACTCCCCGATGTCGGCGGTGTTCGACATCTCGCCGGGGCTCGCGACCGCGATCGACTGGTAGCTCTCGAATCCGTTGTCCACGAGTTTGTCCGCGGTCGCCGGGCCGACGCCGGGGAGGTCCTCGAGTTCGTCTTCAGGCATGTACACGACGTTTCGTCGGCATCCAGTATAAAGACTGGTTTACACCCGAGTGAAAGTGAAATCCGCGACGCACCGCCGCGCGGTCGTGGCTCGTGACCGCTCAAAAGCGTTCGGCGGATCGACCCGCCCAGCCGCGCGGTGAAACTGGTCGGCGTACCCGAGTCGGTGCGGTCGTCGGTGCCTCAGAAGCCGACGCGGCGGACGTACTCCAGCTCGCGGATCTCCACGAGCAGGTCGCCCGACAGCTCGGCGTCGGTGATCACGTACAGCTTCGGGTCGTCGGTGAACTCGGGGTCCTCGCTCAACACCTGGCGGATCGAGACGTCGCGGTCGGCCAAGATCTCCGTCACTTCGGCGACGATTCCGGCCTCGTCGGCGGCCGCGACCTCGATGGTGAGCACCGCGAGGTCCAAGACCGGCGCGAGGTCCATCAGGCTCGGGATCGACGAGATGTTGGTGAAGATGCGCTTCAGCTCCGGGTCGGCGAGGATCGCGTCGGTCGTGGAGTCCACGACGCGCCGGTCGACGTCGAGTTCGCGCGCGATGCCGGTGTACGGGATCTCGATCCCGCCGGAGACGACGCGCCCCTCCTCGTTGACGGAGAAGCCGCGCTCCAAGAACAGCCGGATCACTGCCTGCTGGCTGGGTGACCCCTCGAACTTCTCGAGGATCTCGTCGAACATGCTCTCATCGATGATCGCCGCGGGGGTTAAAAACCGGGGTGCTGCGTCGGGGTCAGTCCGCCACCGCGGCGTCAGTTCGCCACCGCGGCGTACACGCCGCCGAGAACGGTACCGTAGACCACGTGGCCGACGAGGCTCTCGACGCCGATGTTCGGCAGCGGCGGCGCGCCCGCGAACCCGACGGCGCTCAGCCAGACCGGCATCGCGATCACCGCGAGCGCGATCCAGACGAGCAGGCCGTAGCCCGCACCGACGCCCAGACTCGATCCGATCGAATCGCCGAGTCCCGGCCGCAGGTTCGCGACGCCGGCGAACACGACCCCGATGACCGCGCCGTGAGACATGTGGATCACCCAACCGACGGCCCCGGCGGGACCGCCGACGCCGTACATCGCCGGAATCGCCATCTCGAGGACGCCCGGCGTCAGCACCGACATCATCGCGCCGAAGACGAGCGCTCCGCCGAGTCCGCCGGCGACGCCGGCCTTCCAGTTACCGGTTTCAATCGATACGCCAGTTGTCGTCGCGGTTTCAGTTGCCATGCGTACATCTCACACGCTCAACAACCGGTAATAAATGCCGGTAGCGTGCGTCGCGGGCGCACTCCCCCAGAACATATATGAACGCTGAAACTAATTTCGCCGGCCGACACCGCCGCACGCGCCGGATAACCACTTCCGCCCCGCCACCCGACTCCTTTTGCCCGGTGACGCCGAACTCCACCCCGTGTCAGAGTCGCCGCACCTGCGGTTCTTCCCGTACGAGGAGCCCTACCCGAACCAGCGCGAGGCGATGGACAGGGTCGCCAACGCGTTAGACCGGGGGCAGGACGTGCTGTTCGAGGGCGCGCCGGGGACGGGGAAGACCCTCTCCGCGCTCGTGCCCGCCCTCGAACACGCCCGCGAGCACGACCGCACGGTCGTCATCACGACCAACGTCCACCAGCAGATGCGGCAGTTCGTCGAAGACGCTCGCGCGATAACCCGCGAGGAGCCGATCCGCGCGGTCGTCTTCAAGGGGAAGTCGTCGATGTGCCACATCGACGTCGACTATCAGGAGTGTCAGACCCTCCGCGACACCACCCGCGAGATGGTCGAGACGGAGAGCGAGGTCCGCGAGCTTGAGTCGCGCCAGCGCGAGCTGCTGGCCGAGAGCCGCGAGGGCGACGCGAGCGCCGCGGAGGCCCGCGAGGCGGTCATGGACGAACTCGACGAGCTGGAGGCGGAGATAGACGAGTACGAGACCGCCAACGTCTGCGAACACTACCGCAACAACCTCACCCGCGACACCGACGACTTCTTCGCGTGGCTCTTCGAGGACGTCCGGACCCCGGAGGACGTGTACGAGTACGCCGACGAGCGCGCGCTGTGCGGCTACGAGCTGCTGAAGGAGGGGATGGAGGGCGTCGACCTGGTCGTCTGTAACTACCACCACCTGCTCGACCCGAACATCCGCGAGCAGTTCTTCCGGTGGATCGACCGCGACCCGAGCGAGATAATCACCGTCTTCGACGAGGCGCACAACGTCGAGGACGCCGCCCGCGACCACGCCACCCGGACGCTGACCGAGAACACGCTCGACGCCGCCTTGGACGAACTGGCCGACAGCGACGACTCGCGCGCGGAGCCCGCCGAGAACGTCCTCGGCGCCTTCCGCGACGCTCTCGTCGAGACGTACGACGACGCGCTCGGCTTCGGCGGTGCGGAGTCCGTGACGGAGAACTGGGAGGACGTCTCGATCGCCAACGACGACCGCCGCGACGACCTCACGCTGGCGTTCCTCCGCAGCTACGAGGGGAACGGGATCGACGCGGAGACCGAACTCGCCGTCCAGCTCGGGCAGGCGATAGACGAGGAGTACGAGCGCCGCTACCGCGACGGCGAGGCGACCACCCGGTCGGAATCACAGACGCTCGCGGCCGCCCGGTTCGTCTCGACGTGGATGGACGAGGGCGCGGAGTTCGGCCAGTACCCGGTGGTCTCCGTCCGGCGCGACGCGGGGACCGACGAGGTGTACGGCCGGGCGGAGCTGTACACCTGTATCCCCCGGAGCGTCACGAGCGAGCTGTTCGACGAGGTGGCCGCCTCGGTCCTGATGAGCGCGACGCTGCGCCCGTTCGACGTGACCGAGGACGTGTTGGGGCTCGAAGATGTCGCCTCGATGGCCTACGGGATGGGCTACCCCGAGTCGAACCGCCGGACGTTCGCCGCCGACGTCCCGCCGTTGTTCGCCTCGGACCGTAACGACCCGGAGACCCAAGAGGCGGTGGCGTCGCTGCTCCGCGACGCGATCCGGTTCACGCCCGGCAACACGCTCGCCTTCTTCCCGTCGTACGCGGAGGCCGAGCGCTACCACGACCGGCTCGCGGGAGCGAGCGGGGGAAGCGTCGGCGGCGACGCGGGAGCGGCCGCTGACATCGGTCCGATCCACCTCGACGGCCCGGGAAAAGACGAGGAGCGGCTCCGGAGCGAGTTCGTCGACAGCGACGGCGCGGCGCTGTTCACGTCGCTGTGGGGCACGCTCGGCGAGGGCGTGAGCTTCGACGGCGACGACGCCCGGACGGTCGTCGTCGTGGGCGTCCCGTACCCGCACCTCTCGGACCGCACCGAGGCGGTTCAGGACGCCTACGACCGCGCGTTCGCCGACCGCGACCGCGCCCGCGACCCGGGGTGGACGTACGCGGTCGAGATCCCGACGATCCGCAAGACCCGACAGGCGCTCGGTCGCGTGATCCGCGGCCCCGACGACTACGGCGTCCGGATCCTCGCCGACCGGCGCTACACGACCGCCGACATGGGGAAGTACTCGGTCCGGTCCGCGTTCCCGCCGGAAGAGCGCGAGGAGCTGCTTGACGTCGACCCCGCGAAGCTGAAGTTCGCGACCCTGAACTTCTATCAGGACCACGACGCGTACGACGGGCCCCCGCCGTCGCCGTGACGCGGGCGGGATTCCGCCGCTCTCGGTCGCTCACCCCGGCATCGACGCGAGCAGGATCGAGATCAGGATCAGGACTCCGGCGAGCAGCGTCGTGACCACCGCGTGGATCAGCGTCATCGCGGCGACGGCCCGGCGCGACCGCTCGTAGCTCCACCAGAACATCGTTCCGTCGACGAGGAGCGCCGCGAGGAGGATGAGCCCCGCGGGGAGTTCGAGCGCGTTCCCGACGACGCTGATCACCGCGGGCAGCGGGCCGATGTAGAGGGCGCGCCGCGGGTCGACGTCGCCGAGGACGTTCCGGGCCGCGATGTGGGCGGTCACGGAGAGGAACAGCGCCAACAGGACGGTCGTCCCGAGCACGGAGACCGGCGTCACCGTCTGTAAGAGCATGGCGGGCCTACGGGCCGAGGGGTAAAAGTGACCGCGGAACGCGCCGAATCCCGACCGGGACGCCCGGCCGCCGCCGCGTCACTCCAGCAGTCCGAGCCCGTCCAGTTCCTCGACGATCACGTCGACGGCGGCCGCCGCGTCCTCGGGGCTGGTCCCGCCGGTGACGACGACCTTGCCGCTGCCGAACAGGAGCGCGACGACGTCCGGCTCGTCGAGCCGGTAGACGAGCCCGGGGAACTGCTCCGGCTCGTACTCGATGTGTTCCAAGCCGAGCCCGATCGCGATGGCGTTCAGGTTCAGACTCTCGCCGAGGTCGGCCGACGTGACGATGTTCTGGACCGTGACCTCGGGGTCTTCGATCGGGATCTGGAGCGCGCGGAGCTCCTCGAACACGATGTCGAGGCTCTCGTAGACCGCGTCGATCGAGTTCGCGCCGGTACAGACGATCTTCCCGGAGCGGAAGATCAGCGCGGCCGACTTCGGGTCCGTGGTCCGGTAGACGAGTCCGGGGAACTGCTCGGGGTCGTAGTCGGCCCCCTCGAGGTCCATCGCGACGCTCTGGAGATCGAGCTCCTGTCCGATCCCCGTCGAGGCGACGACGTTCTCTACGGTGATCGTCTCCTTCGGGTCGGCCCTCATTACATACGTTCTCGCCCGAACGACATAAAAAGGTGGCTGGTCGGAACCGCCACGCTATTGCCCTCGCCGCTGTCTCTTATACACATCTCTGAGC
>NZ_AOJL01000051.1:0-18704 GCF_000337035.1 Halorubrum coriense DSM 10284 | reverse complement strand
TGGCGACCGCCGCGACCGGCGTCGACCTCCTCGCGCCGGGGATCGCCCGCACCGGCGGGATCGACCGCGCGCACGTCCGCCGCCTCGCGTACACCCGCGCCGCCCACGAAGCGATCGCGCGGACGGGGGCCGACGTCGACGCCGCGGTCGCCGCGCTGCGGGCGGCGCCGCTCGACCGCTCCGGGAGCGTCGCGGTCCGCGCCCGCGACGTCCGGGCGACGGCCGGCGTCTCGACGGAAGCGGCCGAGCGGGAACTGGGGAGCGTCCTCGTCGACCGCGGGTTCGACGTCGACCTCGACGACCCCGACCACGTCCTCCGCGCGCTGTTCGCGGCCGGCCCGCGCGCGGACCACGACGCGGTGGCCGGCGCGGACGGCGGCGACGCGGACTGCTGCGCGCTCGGCTGGATCGCCGCCGAGGCCGCCCGCGACTTCGCCCCGAACCCGACCGACCGCCCCTTCTTCCAGCCGGGGAGCATGGCCCCGGCGGACGCCCGCGCGTACGCCAACCTCGCGGGCGCGGCCCCGGGCCGGACGCTGCTCGACCCGATGTGCGGCACCGGCGGTCTGCCCCTCGAAGCGGGCCTCGTCGGGGCCGACGCCGTCGCCTGCGACGCGCAGGCGAAGATGGTCCGCGGGGCGCGGCGGAACTTCCGGGAGTACCTGGACGCCGACGACTCGGCGACGCGAGACGCCGACGACCCCTCCCCCGACTGGCACGTCGCCCGCGGCGACGCGACCGCGCTCCCCTTCCCGGACGACGCGGTCGACGGGGTCGCGTTCGACGCCCCCTACGGCCGGCAGTCGAAGATCGCGCGCCACGAGCTGGCCGACCTCGTCGGGGGCGCGCTTGCGGAGGCGGCCCGGGTCGCGCCGCGCGCGGTGCTCGTCGCCGACCGCGACTGGCGCGGTCCCGCCCGCGACGCCGGCTGGACCGTCGACGCGGCGTTCGAGCGCCGCGTTCACCGGTCGCTGACGCGCCACGTGCTGGTGTTGCGCCGCGGGGGAGACGGGCAGGGCGGGGCGGACGCGGCGGCGACCGCGGTCGACGCGGCCGCGATCTCGCCGGACCGAGAGTGAACGACCGATCGGCGGAATCCCTCCGGTCGGGCGCTGGCGCGACAAGTTTCAGTTCCGCCTCGCCGCCGGGCAACGGTTAAGTGCGCGGCCTCTCGTGGTACTCGCATGACCGGGGACGCCGGGGACATGCTCTCGTGGGACGAGTCGGTGTTCCGCGACGAGTCAGTGTTCGAGATCGACCACGTCCCCGAGACGTTCCGCCACCGGGAGAGCCAGCTGGAGAACCTGAAGTACGCGCTCCGCCCCGCGGTCCGCGGCTCCCGCCCCCTCAACACGATGGTCCGCGGCCCGCCGGGGACCGGGAAGACCACCGCGGTCCAGAAGCTGTTCGGCGAGCTCGGGGCCCGGACCGAGGTGCGGACGGTGCGGGTCAACTGTCAGGTCGACTCCACGCGCTACGCGGTGTTCTCCCGCCTGTTCGAGGGGATCTTCGAGTACGAGCCCCCGTCGTCCGGCATCTCGTTCAAGAAGCTGTTCGGCCAGATCACCGACCGCCTCGTCGAGGAGGACGAGGTGCTCGTCGTCGCTCTGGACGACGTGAACTACCTCTTCTACGAGAACGAGGCGTCGGACACGCTGTACTCGCTGCTGCGCGCCCACGAGGCGCACTCCGGCGCGAAGATCGGCGTCATCGTCGTCTCCTCGGACCTCGGCCTCGACGTGATCGACGACCTCGACACCCGGGTCCAGTCCGTCTTCCGGCCCGAGGAGGTGTACTTCCCCGTCTACGACGCGACCGAGATCTACGACATCCTCTCCGAACGCGCCAAGCGCGGCTTCCACGAGGGGGTCATCGGCGACGCCGAGTTAGAGCGCGTCGCCGACCTTACCGCCGACAGCGGCGACCTCCGAGTCGGGATCGACCTCCTGCGCCGCGCCGGGCTCAACGCCGAGATGCGCGCCTCGAAGACGGTCTCCGAGGAGGACGTCGAGGACGCGTACGACAAGTCGAAGCACGTCCACCTCTCGCGGTCGCTCCGCGGCCTCTCGGAGTCCGAGCGCGACCTCGTCCGCGTCCTCGCCGCCCACGACGGCGAGCGCGCCGGCGCGGTGTACGACGCGTTCAACGACGAGACCGACCTCGGCTACACCCGCTACTCGGAGATCATCAACAAGCTCGACCAGCTCGGCGTGATCGACGCGGAGTACGCCGACGTCGACGGCCGCGGCCGCTCGCGCGAGCTCTCCCTCGCCTACGACGCGGACGCCGTCCTGGACAGGCTGGAGTGACGCGGCCGACGCGCGCGACTCGCCTCCGAGCGCGATCCGGGCCGACGCCTTTTCAACCGCCCCGCGCGCACTCGGTCTCATGAAGACGAGCGGCGGGAGCGACGCGGCGAAGCGTCGGGCGGGCGAGTCGGCCGCCGAGGCGGTCACCGACGGCGACGTGGTCGGGCTCGGGACCGGCTCGACTGCCGCGCACGCGATCCGGCGGATCGGCGACCGAGTCGATTCCGGCCTCGACGCGCGCGGCGTCCCGACCTCCTTCGCGAGCCGCGAGCTCGCGGTCGACGCCGGGATCCCCTGTCTCGACCTCCCGGAGGCGGTCGGTCCCGACGGTCCGGGGATCGACCTCGCCGTCGACGGTGCCGATCAGGTGGCGACCGGCGTCGAGGCGGGCGGCGAACGCGACTCCGGCGGCGCGCTGATAAAGGGGGGCGGCGCGGCCCACGCCCGGGAGAAGCTGGTCGACGCCGCGGCGGACCGCTTCCTCGTCGTCGCCGACCCCTCGAAGGAGTCGCCGCGACTGGACCGGTCGGTCCCGGTCGAGGTGCTGCCCGCGGGCCGGACCGCGGTCGCCGCGGCGGTCCGCGAGGCCGGCGGCGAACCGACCCTACGACGCGCGGAGCGGAAGGACGGCCCCGTCGTGACCGACAACGGGAACCTCGTGCTCGACTGCGCGTTCGGGGAGATCGGCGACCCGACCGGCCTGTCCGCGACGCTGTCGGCGGTTCCGGGGGTCGTCGAACACGGCCTGTTCGTCGGGATCGCCGACGAGGTCCACGTCGGCACGGCGTCCGGCGTCCGGGTCGCGGAGTACTGACCCGCCGTCCCCGAGTTCGACGGACGGCGCGGCCGCTCGGCGGTCGGCGTCCAAATAAAGTGGAACGGAAACGGGTCCGTCTTACAGGTCGCGCGGCTGGACCGTCTTCCGGTCGTTGGCCTCGGCGCGGCGCGCGGCGTCTTCGAGCAGCTCGTCCACTTCGTCGTCCAGCGCGTCGTAGAAGTCCGAAGCGACGTTCTTGTCGTCCAGGGCTTCCTTGACGGCCGCTTTGACAATGAGGTCTGCCATGCGATCGGGCCTACCCGGTGATGGTTAATAAGAGTTCCTGAATTCGACCGCGAGGGACGCCGTGCCGCCCGTTCGCGGGGGGCCGCGAGTACAAGTGGTTATAAGTCTTGTGAGATTCTCGTCTCCGCTCCGCCGCGAGCGCCGTCCGAACGCGGCCCGACCCCGCCGCGAGTGCGGTCCGGTCGGAGCGCGTCCCCGCCGGGTGACGCTCGCGAACGCGCTCCGCTCCCCGATCCGGCCTCGCGCGCGGTTCAGGTCCGGCTCCGAACCGACACCTTCGACCGAGTCCGCCCCCGACGACCCTTCATGCGAGAGACGCTGGCGGCGCTGGAAGCGGGCGAGATCGGCATCGAGGAGGCGGAGTCGCGGCTCGCGGGCTACGCGACCACGGACGCGGGGCGCTTCGACGCCGCCCGCGAGCGCCGCCGCGGGATCCCGGAAGCGATCCTCGCGGAGGGGAAGACGCCCGCGGAGGTCGCCGCGCTGGCGACGACGGCGGTCGACACCACCGGGCGAGCGCTGGTGACCCGCGCCGACGAGGCGACGGCGGCGGCGGTCGCGTCGGCCGTCGGCGACGCGGGGGCGGACGCGACGGTCGACCGCGACGACCGGGTCGGGACCGTCGTCGTCCACGCCGACGGCTTCGAGCCGCCGTCGCTCGACGCCGCGGTCGCCGTCGTGACCGCCGGCACCGGGGACGCGCCGGTCGCCGGCGAGGCGGCGGTCGTCGCCCGCGAGATCGGGGCCGCGGTCGACCGGATCGACGACGTGGGCGTCGCCAACCTCGACCGGATCTTAGACCAGGTCGACCGGGTCCGCGAGGCCGACGCCGTCGTGGTCGCGGCGGGCCGCGAGGGGGCCCTCCCGACGGTCGTGGCCGGCCTCGTCGACGCCCCCGTGATCGCGCTCCCGGTCTCGACCGGCTACGGCGTCGGCGGTGAGGGCGTCGCGGCGCTGGAGGGGGCGCTCCAGTCGTGTTCCGTGCTGACGACCGTCAACGTCGACGCGGGCTTCGTCGCCGGCGCGCAGGCCGGGCTGATCGCCCGCGCGGTCGACGCCGCGCGCACCGAGTGAGCGGCGGGAATCGAGCGGGGGAGTCCGCCGATTTCCGGCTTCGCTTAACCCAGCGTATACCGGCAGCCGACCGGGTCGAAAAAGGGTATTAGTTCGTCCAGCCCGTATGGTAGTTGCCGACGCACGTCGGCATCACATGCCACGCTGTGACCACTGCGGGTCGCACGTTTCGGACCGCTTCGCGCGCGTCTTCGCGGACGAGCACGGCGACCTGAACGCGTGCCCGAAGTGCTCCGCGAACGCGGGCATCGCCGAGGTGTCTCGCGAGCGGACCCGAACCGGGGACTGACCGGCGAAACGCCGATCGAAGGCCGAGCGCACGGAGAGCGACCGCTCCGCTCGCCCCGCGACCGAACACCCGCACGAACTTTGTGCTCGCGCCCGGAGGACCGCTCGTGGCCGACCACCACGTGTACGTCATCGAGTGCGCCGACGGCACCCTCTACACCGGGTACACGACCGACGTCGAGCGGCGCGTCGCCGAACACGACGCCGGCGAGGGCGCGAAGTACACCCGCGGCCGGACCCCCGTCACCCTGCGCCACGTCGAGTCGTTCGACTCGAAGTCGGCGGCGATGTCGCGGGAGTACGCGATCAAGTCGCTGTCCCGCACCGAGAAAGAGCGGCTGATCGGCGAGGGCGACGCGACGGACTGACCGCCCCCTCCGCCGTCACTCGACGAGGCGCTCGATCTCCGTGACGAGGATGCCGGTCGCGCCGACCGAGCGCAGCTCCGAGATGGTCTCGAACACGTCGCGCTCGTCGACGACGGCGTGGACCGCCACCATCCCGTTCCCGTTCTCGTCGGCCTCGACGTCCATCACGGTCGGGCCGCCGAGCCCCGGGATCACGTCCTTCACCGCGTCGAGCCGCTTCTTCGGCGCGTTCATCATCAGGTAGCGGCGGCCGTCGGCCGCGAGGACGGACTCGAAGGCGGTCAACACCTGCTCGACCTTCGGGTCGCCGGCGACGTCCGGGCGGGCGAACAGCCGGACCGAGGAGTCGAGCACGTCGTCGATCACCGCCAGCCGGTTCACCTTCAGCGTCGTCCCCGTCGAGGTGATGTCCACGATGGCGTCGGCCATGTCGACGTGCGGGGTCAGCTCCGTCGCGCCCGTCACCGTGACCACGTCGGCGTCGACGCCCACGCGGTCGAGGTAGTCGCGGGTGACGTTCGGGAACTCGGTGGCCACCGTCTTCTCGGCCAGGTCCTCGACCGCCGACACCCCGCCGTCCTCGGGCGCGGCGAGGACGAGCCGGCAGGAGCCGTAGCCCAGGTCGAGCAGGTCGACGAGGTCGCCGTCGGCCGCCTCGCTCGCGGCGGCGACGACGCCGCCCGACTCGGCCGCCTGGTCGAGTCCGGTGACGCCGAGGTCGGCCGCGCCGTCGCGGACGTACTCGGGGATGTCGGCCGCCCGCGCGAACAGCACCGTCACGTCCTCGTCGACGGTGTCGGCGTACAGCTGTCGGTCGGCGGTCTCCTCGACGTGGAGTCCCGCGCGCTCCAGCAGCGAGAGCGTCGGCTCGTGTAGGCGGCCCTTGTTGGGGACGGCGATGCGCATACGGAACGCCTCGCGGGGGGAGGGGGAAACGTTTTCGTCCTCGGTGTCCCGCCCACACGCATGGACGAAGGAACGGGAGCGGCCCTCCTCTCGCTCGTTATCGCGGTCCCGGTCGTCGGTGCCCTCCTCCTGTCCGGCAGCGTCTCCGGCGCGGCCCTCGCCGGACTCATCGCCGGCGCGATCGCGCTGTCGTCCGTCCTCGCCGATCGGGTCGACGACGGGGACGCGAGCGCGACCGACGCCGAACCGGACCCGTTGAAATCGCTCCGAGACCGTTACGCGCGGGGCGAACTGACGGACGCGGAGTTCGAGCGGCGAGTCGAGCGGCTCCTCGAGACGGAGGACCGATCGACCGCCCGCGATCTCCACCTCGACGGGAGCGACGACGCGGCCGAAACGGAACCCGTCCGCGAGCGCTGACGCGGAGCGCCCGGTCACGGTTCACGCTCGTCGGCCCGTCCGCGACGCCACCAGAGGAGGTAACGGAACGGCACCACGCCCGAAACCGCTGCGAGGACGCCCCGGCATCCCGGGCGCTCGCTTCCCCGAGCGTGCGCGTCGAAGTTGACCCACGCGCCGAGCGCGACCACGACGGACACGAAGAGCGACGCCCCGACCGCGACGACGGGGGTGAACCGGAGGGACACGGGCGCTCGTTCCGACGGGCCGCCGCCGGGTCTTGTCCCGCGCGACGCCGCCTCTCGACGCGACTCCCGCGGGCGGCGACCCGGCTGGCCGCGCCGCTCAAGTGTCTCGCCGCCCAACGACGCGTATTGTGAACGACGCCGACTCCCCCCTCTCGGAGGACCGCCCCACCGTCGACCGCCCGCTCCGCGTCGACGCCCCGTTTGAGCCCGCGGGCGACCAGCCCGAGGCGATCGAGGGGCTGGTCGAGGGGTACGAGTCGGGCGCGAAAAAGCAGACGCTGCTCGGCGTCACCGGATCCGGGAAGACGAACACTGTCTCGTGGGTCGCCGAGGAGCTCGACCAGCCCACCCTCGTGTTGGCCCACAACAAGACGCTCGCGGCCCAGCTGTACGAGGAGTTCCGCGAGCTGTTCCCGGACAACGCCGTCGAGTACTTCGTCTCCTACTACGACTACTACCAGCCGGAGGCGTACGTCGAGCAGACGGACACGTTCATCGACAAGGAGATGTCGATAAACGAGGAGATCGATCGCCTGCGCCACTCCGCGACGCGCTCGCTGCTGACCCGCGACGACGTGATCGTCGTCGCGAGCGTCTCCGCCATCTACGGGCTGGGCGACCCCCAGAACTACCGCGACATGGCGCTCCGCCTGGAGGTCGGCGAGCAGGTCGGCCGCGAGGAGCTGCTCACCCGGCTCGTCGACCTGAACTACGAGCGCAACGACGTGGACTTCACGCAGGGCACCTTCCGCGTCCGCGGCGACACCGTCGAGATATACCCGATGTACGGGCGGTACGCGGTCCGCGTGGAGCTGTGGGGCGACGAGATCGACCGGATGATCAAGGTCGATCCGATGCAGGGCGAGGTCGTCTCGGAGGAGCCCGCGGTGATGCTCCACCCGGCGGAGCACTACTCGATCCCGGACGACAAGCTCGAGCAGGCGATCGCGGAGATCGAGGACCTGATGGAGAAGCGGGTCGGCTACTTCGAGCGGCAGGGCGACCTCGTGGCCGCCCAGCGCATCGAGGAGCGGACCACCTTCGACGTCGAGATGCTGCGGGAGGCGGGCTACTGCTCGGGGATCGAGAACTACTCGGTCCACATGGACGACCGCGAGTCGGGCGACGCCCCCTACACCCTCCTCGACTACTTCCCCGACGACTTCCTCACCGTCGTCGACGAGTCCCACCAGACGATCCCGCAGATCAAGGGCCAGTACGAGGGCGACAAGTCGCGGAAGGACTCGCTCGTCGAGAACGGGTTCCGGCTACCGACCGCCTACGACAACCGCCCGCTCACCTTCGAGGAGTTCGAGGAGAAGACCGACCGCACGCTCTACGTCTCCGCGACGCCCGCCGACTACGAGCGCGAGACCTCCGACCGGATCGTCGAGCAGATCGTCCGCCCGACGCACCTCGTCGACCCGAAGGTCGAGGTGACGGGCGCGACGGGGCAGGTCGACGACCTCCTCGAACGCGTCGACGACCGGATCGAGCGCGACGAGCGCGTCCTCGTCACCACGCTCACCAAGCGGATGGCGGAGGACCTCACGGAGTACCTCGAGGAGGCCGGCGTCGACGTGGCGTACATGCACGACGAGACGGACACCTTGGAGCGCCACGAGATCATCCGCGACCTCCGGCTCGGCAACATCGACGTGCTCGTCGGTATCAACCTGCTCCGCGAGGGGCTCGACATCCCGGAGGTGAGCCTCGTCGCCATCCTCGACGCCGACCAGGAGGGGTTCCTCCGCTCCACCACGACGCTCGTCCAGACGATGGGGCGGGCCGCCCGCAACGTCAACGGCGAGGTCGTCCTCTACGCCGACGAGGTGACCGACTCGATGGAGGCGGCCATCGGGGAGACCCAGCGCCGCCGCGAGATCCAGCTCGAGTACAACGCCGAGCACGGCCACGAGGCGACGACCATCGACAAGCCGGTCAGCGAGACGAACCTCCCCGGCTCGAAGACGGACACCTCGTCGGTCAGCGTCGGCGACGTGGAGAGCGAAGACGAGGCGAAAGCGCAGATAGAGGCGCTCGAAGACCGCATGGACGAGGCCGCGAGCAACCTCGAGTTCGAGCTGGCCGCCGACATCCGCGACCGGATCGCGGAGCTCCGCCGCGCGTTCGAGCTCGACGGCGGCGACGACGGCGTGCCGGCGCCGATGATCGACGAGTAGCGTCCGATTCTCAGTCCCCGTCACCGCGACGGCGGGGTTTTTACCTCGGTGCGCCGCACTCCCGACCGTGTACCGCCGCGCCGTCGTCGCCGGAGCGCTCGCCGCCGCCACCCCGGGGTGCGTCGACCGCCTCCACGACGTCGCCGCTTCCGCCCCCGGCGACCTCAGTGTGCGGAGCCGGTACGTCGACGGCAATCCGATGGTCGACGCGCGCAGCGTCCTCGCGCGCCCGGAGGAGCTGTTGACCCACGCGGCCTCCTTCCGCTCCGCCTCGTCCGCCCGTAACGCGCTCAAGTCCGACGCGACCGAGTCCCGCGAGTTCGTCGAGCGCACCGACTTCGTCGACGACGGGGGCGAGGCGGTCCTCCTGATCGCCCAGCGGCTCACCGCGCCCGAGGTCCGACTCCGCCTCGGCGGGATCAGCCGCACCGGCGACCACTCGCTCCGGATCGCCGTCGATCAGGGCGGGGTCCGCGGCGAGGTCGAGACCGACGAGCCGGTCGTGAAGACGCTCCTGATGCGGCTCACCGACGAGCGCGGCCCGCCGGAGCGCGTGATCGTCGTCGTCGGCGGGCAGCGAGCCGGCATCACGGTGTGACGGTCGGGGCGCTCGTTCCGCCGCGATACCCGCGCGGTCCCGCGATCGTTTTGTGGCCGCGGCGCGTCCGGCCGACCATGTCACTCCGCAGTCGCCTCCGCGGATCGGCCCTCCTCGTCGTCGGCGCGGCCGCGCTCGGTCTCGCGGGAGCGGTCGCCCCGGCGCTCGTCCCCTCCTCGTCCGCGGCCGACGGCATCGCGCTGGCCGTGCCGTCGCCCGTCTCGTCGCTCGCCGCTCCCGCGCTCCTCGCGGGCGGTTCGGTCCTGCTCGTCGGGGGCGCGGCCGCCGCGACCGGCACGGACGGCTCCGCCCGCGCCGCGCTGGTCGCGCCCGCCCTCGGTGCCGTCGCCGCGCTCGCGTTCGGCGTCGGGCTCGTCGTCGCGCCCGAGTCGATCTCCGCGACGGCGACGAACCCGGCGGCGCGCGCCGCCCTCACCGCCGGCCCGCCTGCGCGGATCGCCGCGGGGGCCGTCGTCGGCGGTGCCGTCGCTCCGGTGGTCCGAGCCGCGGTCGCGGAGGACACGGTCGCCCTCCTCGCCGGCTCCGTCCTGCTGCTCACGGCGCTCGCGGCGGGGGCGCCCGACCCCCTCTCGCTGGTCACCGGGGGCGCGGGCGGCGTCGCCGCCGTCGGCCTCCTCTGGGTCGTCGATCCCGGCCGCTGGCAGCCCTGATCCGGCTCCCGACCGCTCGCCGCCGATCGGTCGTCCGGCCGCTCGCTCTCCGCCTCCAGTTCGACGTCGCGGTCGGCCTCCCGCGTCTCGTCCTCCTCCCCGGCGCTGTCGACGTCGTCCGAGTCTCGCGTCTCGTCGGTGTCTCCCCCGCGTCCGGCCCTGGGTTCGCGCTCCTCGCCCGACCGCTCCGCGGAGCCATCGCGATCGGACCAGCGCGGCGGCTCGACGCCGCCAGTCGGGCACTGTCGCGACCGCCCGTAACCGGAGATCGCCGCTCAGTCACCGTCTCGGCACCGCCCGTTTGCGGACCCGGGGAACGGCTCCGCGCTCCTAGCATGAAAGTGAATTTGTGATACTACAACCTTGTTGGTAATAGTTATAACCGTGGAGTCAGTGTGATCGGGTACGGTTCACACGGCTACACTCGCGGTACGCTGTGCGACCGTCTCCCGAGCGACGCGACTGCGGTCGAATTCACCGGACTGACGCTAGACAGTGGCAGCGGTAACCCAACGCAATCGGTCACGTCTGAGATGGCTAAATGAGCGAAAGCGAAAACGCAACCACCGACGCGAGTACAGGCGCAGAGACAGAGACGGACATCTTCTCGGAGCGAACACAGCTGAAGCCCTACGAGTACGGCGAGTTTCTCGACTACGTCGAGGCGATCCGGAACAGCTACTGGATCCACACCGAGTTCAACTTCGACGGAGACGTCCAAGACTTCAAAGTCAACACGACCCCCGCCGAGCAGACCGTTATCAAGCGGACGATGTTGGCTATCGCACAGATCGAGGTACAGGTGAAGACGTTCTGGTCGGACATCTACGAGGAGATGCCCAAAGCCGAGGTCGGGAACGTGGGCATGACCTTCGCGGAAAGCGAGGTGCGGCACATGGACGCCTACAGTCACCTGCTCGACGTCTTAGGGATCACGGACGACTTCGAGCAGGTGACTGCGGAGCCGGCGATGAAAGAGCGGATCGAGTATCTCGACGAGTACCTAGAGAAGAGCGAGAGCGACGACGAACGGGAGTACGTGATGAGCATCCTGCTGTTCAGTGCGTTCGTCGAACACGTGTCGCTGTTCAGCCAGTTCCTCATCATGACGAGCTTCGACAAGCACGAAAAGAAGTTCACCGGGATAGCGAACGCCGTCGAAGCGACCAGCAAAGAGGAGCAGATCCACGGGCTGTTCGGGGTCGAGCTGGTGGAGACGATCAGAGCGGAGAACCCGGACCTCTTCGACGACGAGTTCGAGGAAGACGTGCGAGAAGCCTGCCGGCAGGCCTACGAGGCGGAGACGGAGATCCTAGATTGGATATTCGACGACGGCGAGCTGGCGTTCCTTCCCAGGGCGCACGTCGACGCGTTCCTGCGAGACCGCTTCAATCAGAGCCTCGAAAACGTCGGCGTGGAACCGATATTCGAGACGGACGACGACCTGCTCGCGGAGACGCGCTGGTTCGACGAGGACATCATGATGACGAAGGATAACGACTTCTTCAGCAAGCGGTCGACCACGTACAACAAGCACACGCAGAGCGTTACCGCGGAGGATATGTTCTAATGGCACAAACAGCACTCGACAGCGTCGAGCAACGGCATTCGGAACCGTTCTATTGGCTGAACGAGGACAGCAGGGAGTTTCTCAGAGAGGGATACCTGCTCGAGGGCGTCGAAGCGGAAGAGCGAGTCAGGCAGATAGCGGAGCGCGCCGAGGAGATCTTGGGTGACGAGGGCTTCGCGGACACGTTCTACGAGTACATGAGCCGCGGCTTCTACAGTCTCGCCAGCCCGGTGTGGTCCAACTTCGGACTGGACAGAGGCCTCCCTATCAGTTGCTTCGGCAGCTACATGGAAGACGACATCGAGAGTATCCTCCACACCCAAGCCGAGGTGGGTGAGATGACCAAGCAGGGCGGCGGCACGAGCGGGTACTTCGGTGAGCTGCGGCCCCGGGGCAGTCCGATAACGAACAACGGCAAGAGCAACGGGAGTTACAGTTTCACGGAGCTGTTCGATACGATCATCAACGTCATCAGCCAGGGCGAAACCCGGCGCGGGCAGTTCGCCGGCTACATCGACGTCGAACACGACGACTTGGAAGAATGGCTCAACATCAAGACCGAAGGGGACCCGGTACAGGACATCTACTACGGCGTCATCGTCGGTGACGACTGGTTTCAGGCGATGATCGACGGCGACGAGGAGAAGCGAGCGATCTGGGCGGACATCATCGAGACCCGGATCAACATCGGCGTCCCGTATATCATCTTCCGGGGGAACATGAACGAGGGGAAGCCGCAGGTGTACAAGGACAAGGAGTACCAGATAAACGCGTCCAACCTGTGTACCGAGATAGCGCTGCCGGCCACGGCGGACGAGAGCTTCGTCTGCTGTCTCTCGAGTATGAACGCCCTCCACTACGACGAGTGGAAGGACACCGACGCGGTGGAGACGCTGACGCGGTTCCTGGACGCGGTGATGGAGGAATTCATTCAAGAGACCGAGGGCGTCCGGTTCATGGAGCGGGCCGTGCGGTTCGCGAAGAGACACAGGGCGATAGGGATCGGCGTCCTCGGCTGGCACAGCTACCTCCAGAGCAACATGATCCCCTTCGACAGCATGGAGGCGATGGAGAAGAACGAGGAGATATTCCGGACGATCAGAGAGCGGAGCTACGAGGCGAGCGAAGCGCTCGCCGACGAGTTCGGGGAGCCGGAGGTCCTCGAGGGCTACGGCAGGCGGAACACGACGACGATGAGCGTGGCTCCGACGAAATCGAGCAGCGTCATCCTGGGTCAGGTCAGTCCGAGCATCGAGCCGCTGAAATCGAACTACTTCGTGCGAGACGGTGCGAAGCTCAAGTCGACGCAGAAGAACAGATTCCTCCAAGCGATACTGGCAGAGCGGGGCGAAGACACGCGCGAAGTCTGGGACAGCATCGCCAACAGAGACGGGAGCGTTCAACATCTCGACTGCCTGACGGACCACGAGAAAGACGTGTTCAAGACCTTCGCCGAGATCCCGCAGATGGCGATCATCAACCAGGCGGCACAGAGACAGAAACACATCGACCAAGCACAGAGCGTGAACGTCTCGATCGACCCGAGCGAAGTGAGCGTCAAGGAGATCAACCAGCTCTACATCGAAGCGTGGAAGAAAGGGGTCAAGAGCCTCTACTATCAGCACAGCGTGAACGCCGCACAGAAGTTCAGCCGGGATATTCTCGAGTGTCGGGCCTGTGAGAGCTGATCGCTACTCGTAGTCGGCTCGCTCACGTCTCAGTCATCCCGTCTCCGACTCCGGACCGACGTCTTCGGGCCCGGGAACGTCGGCGGCCCGGGCGGCGTCGGCGGCGCGGTCGCGGCGACCTTCTCCGTCGACGACGTGTGGCAGCCGTGAGTCGGGCTTACGTCCCCGGCCGCTCGCTTTCGCTCTCCAACTCGATCTCGCGGTCGGCCTCCCGCGTCTCGTCCTGCCGGCCGAGGTCGACGTCGCGGGCGGTGTCCGCGTCCCGGGTCTCGTCGGTCCGGAGGTCGCTGTCGGCCACGGTGTCGAGCTGTTCGAGGGCGCTCTCGATGTCCTCCAACCCGAGGAGCTTCTCCGTTTCCTCGTCGAACTCCTTCCCCTCCAGCCCCTCCATCTGCTGGACGTCGGATCCGGAGAGGGCCTTGCCGTAGCGGCCGACGAGGCTGGTGAGCTCCTGAGGGAGGACGAACGTGGTGGACTCGCCTTTCCCGATCTCTTCTAAGGTCTCCATGCCGCGTTCGATGATGGCGCGCTCGCCCATCGACTCGGCGGAGCGGGCGCGGAGGACCGTCGAGATCGCGTCCCCCTGCGCTTCGAGGATCTGGCTCTGTTTCTCCCCCTGTGCGCGGATGATGTTGGACTGCTTGTCACCCTCGGCCTGCTCGACCGCGGAGCGGCGTTCACCCTGCGCTTCGAGGATCATCGCGCGGCGNATGTTGGACTGCTTGTCACCCTCGGCCTGCTCGACCGCGGAGCGGCGTTCACCCTGCGCTTCGAGGATCATCGCGCGGCGGCGGCGCTCCGCGCCGGTCTGCTGCTCCATCGCGCGCTGGACCTCCTGGGAGGGGCTCACCTCGCGGACCTCGACGGCCTCGACGCGGATCCCCCACTCGTCGGTCGGCTCGTCGAGCTCCTCGTTGATCCGGTCGTTGATCAGCTCCCGCTGCGAGAGCGTGTCGTCGAGCTCCATGTCGCCGATGACGGCGCGGAGGGTGGTCTGCGCGAGGTTCGACACGGCGTTCTTGTAGTCGTCGACCTCCAAGAAGGCCTTCTTCGCGTCCATCACCTTGATGTAGACGACCGCGTCGGCGGTCACCGGCGAGTTGTCCCGGGTGATCGCCGACTGGCTCGGCACGTCGATCGTCTGGGTCCGCATGTCGAACGCGTACGTCCGCGAGACGAACGGCGGGATGAGGTGGACGCCCGGTTCGAGCAGCTGGCGGTACTCGCCGAAGACGGTGAGCGTCTCCTTGTCGTAGGCGTCGACGATCTCGACGGCGCTGACGACCGTGACGGCCGCCAACAGCACCGCGAGCGCCGCGACGCCGAAGGCGAGGCTCTGTCCGAGGAGGGCGACGCCGACGAGGAGGGCGACGCCGAGCGCGAGGTACTGCCAGACCCCGTCCGGGATCTCCGCCATCAGCTCCTCAAGCTCGGCGGAATCGCCGCGCGGACCTTGTGTTCCCATACGTCGAGTTACGGCCCGACGCTGTTAACGGTTGGCACGAGCGCGACGGCGGACCGCTTCCCATCCGCCGATCCGCGGTCGCGGCGGTCAGTTCGGAGCCCCGTGGCCGTCGCCTCGGAGATCCGCGGCGGTCGGCTCGGAGATACCGGAAACGTCCGCGTGGGCCGGCCGGGTTTAAATACGCGGCGCGGGTACGAGTATCCATGCCAGCAGACGAGGAGACCGACGCTCCCCGATTCAGCACCCGAAGCGTACACGCCGGCGCGGACCCGGACCCGACCACCGGCGCGCGCGCGACGCCCATCTACCAGACGACCGCCTACCAGTTCGACGACGCCGACCACGCTGCCGACCTCTTCGGCTTGGAGGAGGCCGGCAACGTCTACTCCCGGCTGATGAACCCGACCAACGCCGCGCTCGAAGAGCGGATCGCCTCGCTCGAGGGCGGCGTCGGCGCGGTCGCGACCGCCTCGGGGATGGCCGCGCTCGACGTGACGACGTTCCTGCTCGCCTCGGCGGGCGACAACATCGTCACCTCGTCGGCGCTGTACGGCGGCACCTACACCTACCTCACCCACACGGTCGAGCGCCGCGGCGTCTCGACCCGATTCGTCGACCCGCTCGACTACGAGGGGTACGCCGAGGCCATCGACGAGGACACCGCGTACGTCCACCTCGAGACGATCGGGAACCCCGCTCTGGTCACCCCCGACATCCAGCGGATCGCCGACATCGCGCACGACCACGGCGTCCCGCTGTTCGTCGACAACACGTTCGCGACGCCGTACCTCTGCCGCCCGCTCGAACACGGGGCCGACCTCATCTGGGAGTCGACGACGAAGTGGCTCACCGGCAACGGCACCACCGTCGGCGGCGTCGTCGTCGACGGCGGCTCGTTCCCGTGGGCCGAGCACGCCGAGAAGTACCCCGAGATCGCGCAGGACAACCCCGCGTACCACGGCATCAACTTCGCCGAGCGGTTTGGCGACGCGGCGTTCACCTTCGCGGCGGTCACGCGGGGCCTGCGCGACCTGGGCGACCAGCAGTCGCCGTTCGACGCGTGGAACACGCTCCAGCAGACGGAGTCGCTCCCGCTGCGGATGGACCGCCACTCCGAGAACGCGGGGATCGTCGCCGAGTACCTCGAGGGCCACGACGACGTGGCGTGGGTGAACTATCCCGGTCTGGAGAGCCACGAGACCCACGAGGAGGCGACCGAGTACCTGGAGGGCGGCTACGGCGGCATGCTCACGTTCGGGCTGGAGGCCGGCTACGAGGCCGCGCGCGCCACCGTCGAGGAGGCGGACCTCGCCTCGCTCGTCGCGAACGTCGGCGACGCGAAGACGCTCGTCATCCACCCGGCGTCGACGACCCACCAGCAGCTGACGGAAGAAGAACAGGAGGCCGCGGGCGTCACCGCCGACATGGTGCGCCTCTCGGTCGGCATCGAGGACCCCGCCGACATCGTCGCGGACCTCGAAGCCGCCATCGAGGCGGCGACCGCCTAACCGCGATCGGCCGTTTCTGACGGGTTAATCCCGTCGAAATCTCCGGGGGCTGACACCAACCCTGTGCGGGATACAGAGGGAGAACCGATACCGAGGCCACGGTATTCTATTTAAGATCTCTCGCTTTCAGAAGGGATATATTGGTAACTGGTGATCGCGAGAACCGCAAGTACGAGGGTTACCGGGACACCGAAAAGGAGCAACACGAAGGTGGGCATTCCTGAACCGAGTCCCGCTCCGTAACCAACTAACGAGTAGCAGTCCGACTCGTATACGATGTAATTCTCATAATCGCTGTCGGAAGAGATATCGAACTGTTCCGGGTTTGTCGTCGTCGTGTACGCTCCGTTTGACTGGAGCGTCGATAGGAACACTTCCTGAGCCTCTGGCGATAATTCGTCGAATTGAGAGACTCGATGGTCTTCCGCCGTATCGCACCCCGCTACTTGAGCGTCGACCCTGTAGTCAATTTGCTCGGCATCGGTTTGTGCCGTGTGGAATGCCGTGGCGACCAATACCCCACTCGTGAGCGCTAACAGCGCCAACCCAATTGTGAGAATGTTGTGACGTGTCAGATCGGGCCGACGGTAGAAGATACGTCCTACGATGAGGTACGTCGCGAGTAGAGCCCCGAGTACAAGACTCCAAGTTGAGAGTACTATCTGATTCTACTAATAACGAATTATATGTTTTGTGCGGGTCTACGAACTACCACGCTTAGCGCAGCGTGGTAACAGCAAGCTGAGAATACTTTGGACTGCTCCCGGTTTATACGACATTCGCGCGCTACATTCGGCACGCCTCTAAGGGCGTCTCACCGGTCGAGGATTTCAACGGGGTCGACGGTCCCGCTTTCTCTCGCCGAGTCATCATCCTCCCGACTTACTCCTCGAACCCCTCTTCCCACCTGAACGTCCCGTTCCGCTGGACGACCTCGCCGTCGACCTCCATCCGGGAGTCGACGCTCACGTCGGTGATCATGTCGACGTGGACCGCGCTGTCGTTGCCGGACTCGCCTTCCGGCAGGCAGGCGTCGTAGGCGCGGCCGACCGCGAGGTGGACCGTGTCGCCCATCTTCTCGTCGAAGAGGATCGAGTCGGTGAACCGGTCGATGCCGCGGTTCATCCCGATACCCAGCTCGCCCAGCCGCCGCGCGCCGTCGTCGGTGTCGAGGATGTCCGCGAGCGCGTCCTCGCCCGACTCCGCCGCGAAGTCGACGACCTCACCGCCCTCGAACGCGAGGTGGACGTTCCGCACGCGCGTCGCGTCGATGGTCATCGGCACGTCGAAGAACGCCTCGCCCTCGGTGTCGTACGGCGCGGTGAACACCTCGCCAGAGGGGAGGTTGTGCGAGTCGTACGCGACGGAGGCGGCGGAGTTGACCGCGGTGCGACCGGCGATCGACATCGTCACGTCCGTGTCGGGCGCGCCGTCGCGCTCGGTGACGATCCGGACGGTTTCGCCGGCGTCGAGGACGTCCTTCATCCGCGCCATCTCGTCGGCGAGCGACTCCCAGTCCCGGAGGACGGCGTCGTAGACGAACTCCCGATACTCCTCGTAGGCCATCCCGGCCTGCTGGGCGAGGCTCCGGGTCGGATGGACCGTCGACACCCAGTCCGTGTCCATCCGCGCCTCCCGGACCCCCTGCCGCGCCTTCGCGTACGCCTGCCGGGTCGGGCGGTCGACGTCCGCGGTCGCGGTGGTGTTGCGCCCGCCGCCGATCCGGAGGTAGGCGTCGGCGGCCTCGAACACCGCGCGGTCGACGGCGGGGTCCGCGTCGAAGTCGTCCGCGTCGACGTCGCCGTCGACCCCGGCCTCGACGCCTTTTAAATACGCACGGGAGAGTTCCGCCGAGCCGTACAGCGTCGTCACGTTCGCGCCCCGCTCGCCGAGCGCCGCGGCGACCGCGACCCCCAGCTCGTGGGCGTCTTCCGCGACGCTGACGACGACATCGTCGCCGGCCTCGACCCGCGCGCTCCAGTCGACGAGCACCTCGGCGTGCTCGCGTACGCGTTCGTCCATTACGCGGTACGTGGGAGGGGAGCGGTAAATCGGTGCCGGGACGCTGATTACGAATGCGTGGCCGAGGGCGTGACATTCTCCGCCGACGCGTCGGCCAATTGTTTCGTCGGACCCGCGGAGAACATCATCGAAGCCCCAGTCGCTCGATGATAAATCGTCGTCACCGAATCGGAGTCGAACACTGCCAAAGCCCCAGTCGCGAGGACTCGCGCGGCTCGGTGCGCTCCTCGACCGCTCACTTCGTTCGCGGTCTGCGGTGCTTCTGTCGCCGTGCTTCGTCCTCGCGACTGCCCCTTTGAGTCCCGCCCCACACGGCACCGCAGCCTCACGCCTCCCCAACCTAT
>NZ_AOJL01000050.1 GCF_000337035.1 Halorubrum coriense DSM 10284 | reverse complement strand
CCGGGCGGCGACGATCGTGACGGCAGTGCGCTCGAGGAGGACTGGTCACTGATGGCGTGGGATCCGATCGTCGAGGACTGGGTGTCGGCTGCGTCGGGAGACTTCCGGCGCGACGAGGATAGAGGACCGCCACCAGACTAGATCGGTCGGTCCCACCGCGAGGTGAGAGGTGCCGGGTGGGGTCCCCCTAGACACCGTTATAGGTCCCTGTGGTGGGTGGTGGGGTCGGTTCGATTTTCGGCGACCCTTGCGCCGTCCTGCGATTAGGGAGCGGAGGGGCGAGTGATTGTGGTGGGAGAATCGCAAGACGGCGGTAAGTTGTGGCGGTTCAGACAGGGGTATCCTTACGCCGTCCTGCGATTGTACGGATAGGGCCGGGATTCGACAGGGGGAAGAATCGCAAGACGGCGGTAAGTTGTGATGGGTGATACTCCGGGGCGATCGGCGACCCCTGCGCTGTCATGCGGTTTCGGGTTCTGTCTGGCTATGGTTAGAACTGCTAATAACAATATGTGGGCGTGTTGGTAGTATCGGGATAGGTAGATGTTCTGCCGGGGTGAAAGGTCAGTATTCTTTAAGGGGCTAGTCGTTCTCGTCGCAGTCAAAGCTACGCAACGTGAGTGAATGCCCGGAGAAGGCCCGGGCGACGGACGATTCCACCGGACGCGATTTGTGGCAGAATCGCCCGGTGGAAACCTCTTGGCCGGAGGGTTCGTCCTCGCTCTGTCCTCTCTCAGCCGAGTCAGTAAGTGTTTCGACGGTTCACGGAAACGCTCGGTCTGGACGACTAAGCGCCGATCCACCGCAAGGATCGGGCGATCTTGATTTGCCCGAGAGCCGGCGTACCCGGCTCGAGGGCCGCCCGATCCGCACGCCCCCG
>NZ_AOJL01000049.1 GCF_000337035.1 Halorubrum coriense DSM 10284 | reverse complement strand
GACCGTCACCACGACGGTCACTACTCATTCGCATTGGACTGTACCCGTCCGCCCACCCACCGGCTTGGACACCTTAGAACGACCACGGCTCACACTAAACGCGAGAACCTTCCCGTCAGGGAAGGTGGGCTCATAGCTCAGCGGTAGAGTGCCTCCCTTGCAAGGAGGATGCCCTGGGTTCGAATCCCAGTGAGTCCATGTCAGACCCGACGCGAATCCGTCCCCTTAAGTGGGAGACGCGACTCGGTTCGAACACGACGACCGATGCACCATCCCGGGAAACCGCGGATGGGAAGGGTTNGTCACACCCGGGGCGATTCAATGACAACCGTGTATACGTGCGATCCAGACGTCCACTGAACTCATCCGAGTTCGTGGAACGTCAGTGAACCATATACAGTCGGGTGACACTATGTCACTTGACCGTCAGTGACTCTCCTTCGAGAGTCGACTGACACACTACTGGCTACTGTGCCAGCTGGTGAATGGCTCGGCTCGAGAGCCGACGACGGACGTGCCAAGCTGCGAAAAGCTCGTGGGACCCGCATGGAGGGNGCTACTGTGCCAGCTGGTGAATGGCTCGGCTCGAGAGCCGACGACGGACGTGCCAAGCTGCGAAAAGCTCGTGGGACCCGCATGGAGGGAAAGAACACGAGATCTCCCAATCGGAATCCGTTCAACAATTGCTACGCGCAATAGGGAACGCCCTGAATTGAAACATCTCAGTAAGGGCAGGAAAAGAACGCAACAGCGATGTCGTCAGTAACCGCGAGTAAANGCTACTGTGCCAGCTGGTGAATGGCTCGGCTCGAGAGCCGACGACGGACGTGCCAAGCTGCGAAAAGCTCGTGGGACCCGCATGGAGGGGAAGAACACGAGATCTCCCAATCGGAATCCGTTCAACAATTGCCACGCGCAATAGGGAACGCCCTGAATTGAAACATCTCAGTAAGGGCAGGAAAAGAACGCAACAGCGATGTCGTCAGTAACCGCGAGTAAACGCGACACAGCCCAAACCGAAGGTCTTCGGACCAATGTGGTGTTCGGGTTGACAACCAAATCTCGACAACTCATCTGAAGTCTCCTGGAACGGAGCGTGAAACAGGGTGACAACCCCGTAAGATGAGTCAGTACGGATGGCGTCAAATCCAGAGTAGTAGGGGTCGGATATCCTCTATGAACATCTCAGGCATCCCCTGAGAAGGCTAAACACTCCTCGAGACCGATAGCGAACAAGTAGCGTGAGCGAACGCTGAAAAGCACCCCGAGAAGGGCGGTGCAATAGGGCCTGAAATCAGCTGGCGATCGAGCGACAGGGCGTACAAGGCGATTCTTGAAACGACCGAGGAGCGATCCTCTAGTAGGAAAAGAATCGAGCCGGCGTCGTGTCGTGCGTTTTGAAAAACGACCCAGGGAGTGTACTTGATTGGCGAGTCTAACCCGTGAACCGGGGAAGGCGCAGGGAAACCGATACGGCCGCAGCATTGCGAGGGCCACCGTGTTCAAGCGCGGGGAGTCAATTGGGTGCGACCCGAAACCAGGCGATCTACGCGCGAGCAAGGTGAAGCGTGGCGAAAGCCACGTGGAGGCCTGTTAGAGTTGGTGTTCTACAATACCCTCTCGTGACTCGTGTGTAGGGGTGAAAGGCCCATCGAGCCTGGCAACAGCTGGTTCCAACCGAAACATGTCGAAGCATGACCTCNTAGCCCGCGGGGTAGAGCTACCGATTGGATGACCCGCCTCCGAGAGGAGTCGGCCATCCTGTCGAACTCCAAACCCGCAGGCGTCGTAGACGATGGGAGTCCGGTGCGCGGGGTAAGCCTGTGTACCGTGAGGGGAACAACCCAGAGCCGGGTTAAGGTCCCAAAGTGTAGATTAAGTGCGATTCGAAGGTGGTCTCAAGCCCTAAACAGCCGGGAGGTGAGCTTAGAAGCAGCTACCCGCTAAGAAAAGCGTAACAGCTTACCGGCCGAGGTTTGAGGCGCCCAAAATGATCGGGGCTCAAATCTACCACCGAGACCTGGCCGTGCCCTTGATAGGGGCAACCGCGTAGGTTGGCGTACTGGTCGGACGGAAGCCCGGGCGAGAGCTCGTGTGGACCGTCCAGTAACGACAATCCTGGTCACAGTAGCAGCGATAGTCGGGTGAGAACCTCGACGGCCTGAAGAGCAAGGGTTCCTCGGCACTGCCGTTCAGCCGAGGGTTAGCCGGTCCTAAGGTGTACCACAACTTGACTACACCAACGGGAAGCTGGTTAATATTCCAGCGCCATTATGCAGTAAACGCCGACGCCGTGTGGAACGCTGAGCCGGGCATTCGCCCGGTCGAATCGTGGAAACTCGTGGACGCCGTCACGGCACGAAGCGAGCGAAACGCGAAACAGCGAAAGTCAGCCGTACATAGGGCCCGTGAAAAGGCAAGCATGATGTCCGTACCGAGATCCGACACAGGTGCTCTGCCAGCGCAAGGCAAGGCCTGTCGGGAGAACCGACGTTAGGGAATTCGGCAAGTTAGTCCCGTACCTTCGGAAGAAGGGATGCCTGCTCTCTACGGAGCAGGTCGCAGTGACTCGGGCGCTCCGACTGTCTAGTAACAACACAGGTGACCGCAAATCCGTAAGGACTCGTACGGTCACTGAATCCTGCCCAGTGCGGGTATCTGAACACCTCGTACAAGAGGACGAAGGACCCGTCAACGGCGGGGGTAACTATGACCCTCTTAAGGTAGCGTAGTACCTTGCCGCTTCAGTAGCGGCTTGCATGAATGGATAAACGAGAGCGCCACTGTCCCAACGTTGGACCCGGTGAACTGTACGTTCCAGTGCGGAGTCTGGAGACCCCCAAGGGGAAGCGAAGACCCTATAGAGCTTTACTGCAGGCTGTCGCTGAGACGTGGTCGCCGATGTGCAGCATAGGTAGGAGCCGTTACAGAGGTACGTGCGCCAGCACGCCACCCAGGCATCATTGAAATACTACCCGTCGGTGACTGCGACTCTCACTCCGGGAGGAGTACACCGGTAGCCGGGCAGTTTGACTGGGGCGGTACGCGCTCGAAAAGATATCGAGCGCGCCCGAAGATCATCTCAGCCGGGTCGGGAATCCGGCGAAGAGCGTAAGAGCACAAGATGGTCTGACAGTGTTCTTCCCAACGAGGAACGCTGACGCGAAAGCGTGGTCTAGCGAACCTACGAGGTTCCGGAATGGGACCCGTAGATGACAGAAAAGCTACCTTAGGGATAACAGAGTCGTCACTCGCAAGAGCACATATCGACCGAGTGGCTTGCTACCTCGATGTCGGTTCCCTCCATCCTGCCCGTGCAGACGCGGGCAAGGGTGAGGTTGTTCGCCTATTAAAGGAGGTCGTGAGCTGGGTTTAGACCGTCGTGAGACAGGTCGGCTGCTATCTATTGGGGGTGTGAGGTACCTGACGTGAACGAACGTATAGTACGAGAGGAACTACGTTTGGTCGCCACTGGTGTATCGGTTGTCCGAAAGGGCAGATGCCGAGTAGCCACGCGACACGGGGTAAGAGCTGAACGCATCTAAGCTCGAAACCCACATGGAAAAGAGGTACCACAGAGGTCACTCGTAGAAGACGAGTTCGATAGACTCGGGGGGTACGCACCGAGGCAACGAGGTGTTAAGCCCACGAGCACTAACAGACCGAGCCACATTCATTGGCGCTGACGCGCCACGACTCGCATGAGTTCAGGCGGTATCTGGATCGCACGTATACACGGTTTTTCGAACCACGACCGACACGGGCGTCTCTCAGTAGAGAGTCTCGGTTCAACTCCGAGAGTCGGCATAAAGGCGGCCAAAGCGGTGGGGAAACACCCGTACCCATTCCGAACACGGAAGTTAAGCCCACCAGCGTACCGTGAAGTACTGGAGTGAGCGATCCTCTGGGAACCACGGGTCGCCGCCTGCCCACTCATCCGGGAGAATACTCCCACTCAGCCCACGGACACCGCGTCCGTGGGCTTTTTTCATATACAGCGAGCGGACGCGCCGCCCACACGCGACCGCGATAGCCGGTTGACACACGCAGACGCGTACTCGTCGCAAACGATATTAATTCGAGCCGCGTCAGCGGTCGAGCCCGGAAACGGGGAGAAGCCGGACGACCGGTGTCCGAGCGGCGCTCCGCTTTCCGAGACCCATATCAGTACTAATAGTTTCATGCGTAAGTTTATCACTTTTCTCGCTGAAGCCAACGTGTAATGGAGGGCTTGAACAACACGGTCCGGCTGTACTGTAGCGATCGCCAGCCGGTTCACGACGGCAGGGTCTCCGACCGCGTCGTGTCTGTGTTGTTTAGCACTGATGTCGAAGCGTGGCGGAGCGGCTGGAGTCGAACGCCGGGCGGGACACCGACTCGGGAGGCGGTCGTGGACGTGAACGACGTGGTTCGGGGCGGAGCCGCCGCGTCGACGCAGGTGGTTCCGAACAGCGGACTTGTACACACGGTACTCGGCCGTGCGACGGAGCACGAGCGGGTGTTCGACGCCCTCGCCGACCACTTCGACGGCGTTCCGGCGGGGACGATTGACGTGTTCGTCGACGACCTCGCACGGGTCGCCGTTCGGGACGGTGTCGACCCGGCGGTTACGTTTACCGAGCGCCTCGGCGAGCGCTTTCGGGAACGAGCGCGCCGAATCACGATCGGGTGCTCTTTCGAGGGGCCTGCGGAGCTGCTGGCACGGGCTGAGGGGCACGTGGACTCCGTCGCTGGCGTCGACCCGGGCGCGGCGAGCGCGGTCGAACGGCTGTCCCGAGAGGACCCCACGACTTTCGGGTACGTCCGTCGTCACTGGGCCGAGGCTAAGCGCGGGATCGAGACGTGCGACCGAAACTACCCGCAGTCGAAACAGGTCCACGCCGCGCTGACGGACCCGGAGACGACGCCGCGAACGCTGGGGGCGACGCTGTCGGGGCTGGTTACTCTCGGCGCGCTGGAAACGTGGGGAGACACAGTGGGGTCGACCAGATACGACCTCACCGCCTATCGGTCCGAGCGGACGTGGGACGTGGCCGTGGCGCTCGCGGCGGGCGTGTCGGACGACTAGTGGGAGGCGTCAGCCGGAGTCCGCTAGTCTTCGAGTTCGGATTCGCCGTCGGATTCCGCGAGCGGTGTGAGGTCGGTCTCGGTCACGGTTCCGTCTGGCTCCAGCGTGACGCTCCCGAGCCCGGCGGTATCGCCGGTGTCGTACCGAGCGGCGACGGCCTCCAGCGTCGGGCGCTGTTCGAGTCGCTCCCACACGGCCTCCGCGACGAGCGACTGGAACGCTTCGGGATCGGTCCATCCGGAGTCGATGTCGGAGGGGACGCCGACGACGACGCGGAGCTCCGTCTCCGTGACTCGAATCCCGACGCCGAACGTGTCCGCACACATACCGCTTCGTTCGAATCGAGGAGGGAAATCACCGTCGGCCTCGCGTACGGCTGGAATTCGAGAGGGGGTCGCCTCGGGTCGCGCCGCCGGCTCTCGAAACCGGTAAGCGCCCGCCACTCGAACGGTAGTGACAGTCGATGAGTTCGAAGCCGGCGGTGTCACCGAAAGCGGGACTGGCGGCGGCGGTCGTCGCCGTCAGCGCCGGCGCGATTCTCGTCCGGCTGAGCGACGCGCCGAGCTCGGTCACCGCGTTCTACCGGGTGCTGTTCACGACGTTGCCACTGGCCGCGATAGGTGTGTGGCGGTACCGCGGAGAGTTCGCCCAGATCCGCGCTCGCGACCTCGCCTTCGCGGCGCTCTCTGGGATTGCGCTCGCGGTCCACTTCGCTTCGTGGTTCGAGAGCCTCCGGTGGACGAGCGTCGCCGCGAGCGTGACGCTCGTCCAGGCGCAACCGGTGTTCGTCGCGGCCGGCGCGTGGTTGTTGTTACGCGAGCGCGTCACGCGCCGGATGGCCGCGGGTATCGCGGTCGCCGTCGCCGGGATGGCGTCGATGTCGCTCGGCGACTTCCTCGGGGGCGTGGCCATCGGCCCTCGTCCGCTGTACGGCAACGTATTGGCGCTGACGGGCGCTGTCTCGGCCGCGGGATACGTGTTGGCCGGGCGTTCGCTCCGACAGCGCATCTCGTTGATTCCCTACGTCACCGTCGTGTACGGCGTCTGTGTACTCGTGTTACTCGGCTTCGTCCTCGCCGCCGGGCATCCCCTCACCGGATATCCGGCCAGGGAATGGCTCCTGTTCGTCGGGCTCGCTGTCGGCCCCGGGTTACTCGGTCACACGGTACTCAACTGGGCGCTCGCGCACCTCGAATCGAGCGTCGTCTCCGTCTCGTTGCTCGGCGAACCGGTCGGCGCGACGCTGCTCGCGTTCGCGTTACTGTCGGAGGCGCCGACGCCGGCGACGGTCGCCGGCGGCTGCGTCGTCCTCGGCGGGATCTACCTCACCGCGACCGCGGACGGGTCGTAGCGTTTTCAACACCGATATTTTGGGGTAAACGTTGAAGACCTCTGACCGGTTGAAATCCGTATGGACCGGCGAACGGTCGTCGCGTTTGTGGGCGATAACGCGCGCGTCAGCGAACGCGTAACCCGCGCGGTCGACGCCGCTTGGAAGGGCCCCGACGGACCGACGGTTCGGACGTTTGCCCCGACGGAGTTGGACGGAGAACGCGACGGCGGGGACCCGCTAAACGGCACCTGCGGTGTCGTCGTCACCGCCGCGGCAGCGACCGACGACGCGGTAGCCGAGCGGCTCGCGGCGTTGCCGTCGAACGTTCCGGTGATCGCGCTCGTCGAGGACGCGACGACCGAGACGATCCGCGCTCTATTGGCGGCCGGCGTCGACGACGTGGTCGCCGTCGACGACTGGGCGCTCCCCCTCGACGGGAGCGACGGCCTCCGACCGCTCACGGATCGCCTCGCGGAACTGTTAGAGCCCGACCGCGTTCAGCTCGGTAGCGACGACGTGGGCCGTCTCTCCGAGGTATTGCTCGACGCCGGAACGACGCTGATGAGCACGCGCACGGACGAGGTCGGAACGAAGATCGAGTGGACGATGGAGAACGTCGGCGAGCACGCCGAGCTCGATCGGATCGTCTGTTACCGAGAAGACGACGGGCAGTTCGTGCCCGCTTACAGCTGGTGTCCCGACGGGTTCGACCCCGCGCCGAGGCGGTTCGACGACTTCCCCGAGCCGGAGCAACTGTCGACGTTCGGCAACGTCGCGCGCGCGGCGGCTCCCCCGAGCGGTCTCGACGAGCGCCTCGACACGGGTGAAGTCGGGCCGCCGGCCACCGTTCACGTGCCGCTCGTCGTCGACTGGGAACTGAGCGGAATCGTCGCGTTCGAGTCCGACGACCACCGCACTTGGACCGACGACGAGGTCGACCTGTACCGTACCCTCGGCGACTTAGTCGCGCACACGATCGCGCGAAACGACCGTCGGGCTGCGCTCCGTCGCCAGGCGGAACAGCTGGAACAGTTCAGCGCGGTCGTCTCTCACGACCTCAGGAATCCGTTGAACGTGCTCTCCGGGTACCTGTCGCTCTCCGAGGACGAACTGGCTCCGTCGCGGTACGAGGCGATGAGCGGCGCGGTCGACCGGATGGAGACGCTGATCGACGATCTGCTCATGCTCGCGCGGCGAGGCGAGACGATCGGCGAGACGGAGTCCGTCCCGATCGAAGCCGTCGCGGAGGACGCGTGGGCGTCCGTCCGCTCGCCGGACGCGACGCTGACCATCGCGGACGAGATCGGTCACGTCGAGGCCGATCCGGGACGTCTCCGACAGGCGCTAGAGAACCTCTTCCGGAACGCGATCGACCACGGGGGCCGGGACGTGGCGATAGAGATCGGTCCGCTCTCCGCGGAAGACGGGTGTCACGGGATGTACGTCGCGGACGACGGTCCGGGTATCCCGGTCGAACTCGCCGACACCGTCTTCGAATCGGGCGTCTCGTCGGCCGACAGCTCGGGTATCGGACTGGCGATCGTCGACCGGATCGTGGAGGCGCACGAGTGGGACATCGAGGCTCACAACGACGGCGGAGCCGTCTTCGAACTCACGTTCGGCGCGAGTGCGAAGCGGGTCGCGTCGGCGTAAGGACTCGGTCCGCGCCCGCCGGTGGATTCGCGACGCGGTCAGGTCCCGGAGAACCGGTCGACCGTTCGCCGGTGGCGGTCGCGGAACATCCCTTCGAACCCGATCTTCGCCGCGGGACCGGCGAGGTCGCCGATCGGACCGAGCGGCAGTCGATACGCGACCGTGTCGACGAGCAGGGTCTCGTCGCCGTCTGCGTAGAACGCGTGGGTGTGTTCCCAGCGCCGGAACGGCCCGCCTTCCATCTCGTCGACGAACCGCGCGGAACGCTCGGGCGTCGTCGTCCCGTCGGGTTCGCGCTCGACGATCCGCGACGTCCACCGCTGTCGCGGACCGGCCCCGAACGGACGCATCGACATCTGTATCTCCGAATCGGTGACGAGGACCTCGGGGTCGGGCGAGCCGTCAGGCCCCTCGACGCCGTCGATATGGAGCCGCATCCAGTCCGGCGTGAGTTCTCGCAGTCCGTCGACCGTGGAGTGAAAATTCCACACGTCTTCGATCGGGGCCGGCACCCGAGTCGTCCGCCTGTACGTCGGCATACGCCCGGTACGAGATGGGTGGACAAAAACCCGTCCACGGCGGCGGCCCGGGACCGAAACCCGCATGCCCGCGGGCACCGTGAGTAGAGACGATGGAACGCGGGGCGATCGACGTCGGCGACTTGGCTGGACCGTTCGACCTTCAGGCCACGCTCGAGAGCGGTCAGAGCTACCTCTGGAACCGTGCTGACGGGGAGACGTACGCCGAACTCCACGCCCACGGCGGGGACGCGTGGTACGAGACCGTCGTCGACCCGATCCCGGGGGTGACCGACGAGCGCGTCGCGCTTCGGGTCCGACAGGAGGGCGGCGTCCACGACGGCACGCTCCACTGGGAGGCGTCGACAGACGCCGAACCGTTGTTGACGCACCTGCTCCGGTTAGACGATGACCTCGACGCGATCTTGGACGCGACGCCGGACCTTCCGCTTCTAGAGCGGGCGTACGACGCCTACGAGGGAATGCGGCTGACGCGCGATCCGGTGTTCCCCTGCCTCGTCTCGTTCATCTGCTCGGCGCAGATGCGGGTCGCACGGATCCACGGGATGCAGCGCCGACTCCGGGAGGCGTACGGCGACGGGGTCTCGCTCGGCGGAGAGACGTACCGGGCGTTCCCGACGCCCGAGCAGCTGTCCGCCCGCACGGAAGACGAACTCCGCGACCTCTCTTTGGGCTACCGCGCGCCGTACGTCCAGCGGACCGCGGAGATGGTCGCGAGCGGCGAGGCCGATCCGCTGGACGCGGCCGACCTCCCCTACGAAGAGGCCCGGGAGTCGCTCACCCGATTCGTCGGCGTCGGCGACAAGGTCGCCGACTGCGTGCTGCTGTTCTCGCTGGGGTTCCTCGAGGCCGTGCCGCTGGACACCTGGATCCGCACGACCGTCGAGGAGTACTACCCCGACTGCGACCGCGGGAGCTACGCCGCGACGTCCCGCGCGATCCGGGAGCAGTTCGGCGGCGAGTTCGCCGGCTACGCGCAGACGTACGTGTTCTACCACCTCCGCGCCGGCGGCGAGTGACCGCTGGGGCCCCAGAGAGTCGGCCGCGGCCGAAGTTTGATACTCGCTCGTGTGGTACGTTCGCACGTGATGGACTGCCGAGTCGTCGTCGAGGCCGCGGTCCCGGTGTACGACGTGGAGACCGCCGACGAGGCGGTCCGGATCGCGATCTCGAAGACCGGCGAGATGCTCAACCCGGATCTCAACTACGTCGAGATCGACACCGGAACGCGGACGTCACCGAGCGGCGAGCGGCTTGACCCGGCGTTCGTCGCGGCCGACGAGGCGCTCGTCGCCTTGGAGCTCCGGATGGACGTGTTCAACGTCGACCGCGGCGAACACGCCAGTCGCGTCGCGCGCAAGGAGATCGGCAAGCGGCTCCAGAACATCCCGCTCAAGGTGCTCTCCGTTACGGAGATCGATCCCGACGAGAGCGGCCGCGGCGAGGAGTCCGCGTCGAGCGGCGACGAGTAACGGGCTCGCGCGACCCGGCGAACCCTACCGAGCGCCGCCGCTACCGCGGTGACGGTGGACGGAGAACGGTCGCGACGCTCTCGGTGTTCGGTGTGGTCGGCGAGGAGCGGCGCGCGATAGACGTCTCAGTCGGCCGTCGGGGCCAGCGGCTCCGATTCGGACGACTCCATCGGCTCAGTGATTCCCTCGGTCAGCTTGAAAACGGCCGCTTTGTGGTCGGTCTTCGACTTGTGAATCGATGTCGGTTTCACGCCCAGTTCCTCGTAGGCTTCGAGGTCGACGTCGTCGTCCCAGAACTCGCACTGTTTTCGTACCTCCGCGAGGAGACCGTGAAGATGGATGAGCTCCTGCTTCTTCATGAGTACCAGTCCTTTGCTACCGGAGGTTTATATTATTATCTTGAGTAACGTTACCACACTGTCCGCGTATTTCGCGAGTAGCGGGACCGAGAAGTCGTTTCTCGATAGATCGTTCGGGATCGTTTTCGCGTGTCAGCGGCTACGCGGCGGCTAACGGCCGCGGGCGACGGCCGTCTCTCCGCGGTCAGCGCGCGCGGTCGAAGAGTCGATCCGGTGGGGCGGTCGGTTCGACGCTCCCCGCGGGAGTCACTGGAACTGCTTGACCGCCTCGAGGTCGCGTTCCGTCCGCATGAACTCGGTCAGGCGTCGCGTCGCGTGACACGTCGGACAGCTGAAGTTCGACCGAAGATCCTGAAGGTCTGCGGGATTGTCCTGCCACTCCTTGCCGCACTCCGGACAGACGAGTCTGACGAACGCATCAACCATGTCACCGTGTACAGCCGGCCCCGTTAAAAACGTAGGTGGCGACCCGAGGCGGGGGAGAAGCGGACTGATTTCGGTCGGGTGCGGCGCGTCAGGCGCTCACCGACGCGCTCGCGTCGAGCAACTCCTTGTACCGGTTCCGGATCGTGACCTCCGAGACGTCGGCGACGCCGGAGACCTGACTCTGGGTCACCTTCTCGTTGGACAGCAGCGCCGCGGCGTAGACGGCCGCGGCGGCGAGTCCAACCGGGGACTTGCCGCTCGTGATCCCCTCGCTCGCGGCGTCGTCGAGCAGTTCGCGGGCGCGCCGTTCGGTCTCCTCCGAGAGGTCGAGCCGCGAGGCGAACCGCGGGACGTAGCTCGTCGGGTCCGCGGGCTGGACGCGCAGGCCCAACTCCCGGATGACGTAGCGGTACGTCCGGGTCAGTTCCATCTTCTCGACGCGGGAGACCGCGGTGAACTCGTCGAGGCTCCGGGGGTTCCCCACCTGGCGGGCGGCGGCGTACAGCGAGGCCGTCGCGACGCCCTCGATGGAGCGCCCCGGCAGGAGGTTCTCGCTCAGGGCGCGGCGGTAGATGACCGAGGCGGTCTCGCGGACGTTGTCGGGGAGGCCGAGGGCGCTCGCCATGCGGTCGATCTCGCCGAGGGCCTGCTTGAGGTTGCGCTCTTTGGAGTCGCGGGTGCGGAAGCGCTCGTTCCACGTCCGCAGCCGCTGCATGCGGCGTCGCTGGCGGCCGGACAGCGACTTGCCGTAGGCGTCTTTATCCTGCCAGCCGATGTTCGTCGAGAGCCCCTTGTCGTGCATCATGTTCGTCGTCGGGGCCCCGACCCGCGACTTGCTGTCGCGCTCGCCCGAGTTGAACGCGCGCCACTCCGGCCCGCGGTCGACGGAGTCCTCCTCGACGACGAGCCCGCAGTCCTCACAGACGGTCTCGCCGTGTTCCGTGTCGGTCGCGAGCCGTCCGTCGCACTCAGGACAGGTCGTGGTCCGCTCGGCCTCTGCGCGGGAGCACTCCTCGCTCGCCGACTCCTCCTCGTCTCGGCCTTGTACTCGCTCTCGTTCCGTCTCTGCGCCGCCGTAGGTGCGTGTCTCTGTCATTTGTTCCCCCGACGACTCTCGACGAAAAACACGAGATCGGTGTCGCCAGTTATTAACGTATAGTAATCGACGCAACTATATAAATATATCGCTCCTAATTACACTCTCTGAGAATGAAAACGGCCACAGAGCCGGACAATCGCCCGGCAGGCGGCCGAAGCGGATACGGCGCTCTCGCCTCGGTTCGCGGCGACGGAGCTTCGAGAAGGTATATACCTTTCTTTCACGAAACCGGCGTCGAGCGAGCCGACGCTCCGCCGGCTATCGGTCGCCGGTCGGGAGTGTCGCGCCGACGACGGGCCGAGGGCGGAGCGTTCGCGGTCGAGCGTGAACGACTCGCAGCGTCGGGAGCGGTTCCGAGTTGATCGTCGAGAACGCCGAGGCGGCCCCTCTCAGGGCCCGATCCGTGCGACGGTGACGCTACCGCGTCACGGGCGCGGCGACCGAGCCGATCGACTCCACCGTCGCGCGCACCTCGTCGCCCGGCTCGATCGCCGCCGCCCCGGGCGTCCCGGTGCTGAACAGGTCGCCGGGCGCGAGCGTCGCCACCTCGGAGTGGAACGACACGATCTCGGCGGGCGAGAACAGCATGTTCCGCACCTCGTTCTCGGCGGCGACCTCACCGTTCACCCGTGTCGCCACCGTCGCGTCCGCGAGGTCGGCCGGCCCGTCGGGGACCGCGATCGCCGGGCCGACGACGAGGAACGTGTCGTAGCTCTTCGCCCGCGTGAGGAAGCGGGGGTTCCGGCGGAGCACGTCCTCTGCGGTCATGTCGATCACCGGCAGGTAGCCCGCGACGACGTCGCTCGCCTCTTCGACCCCGACGGACCGACACTCCCGACCCATCACGACGGCCAGCTCCGCCTCCGCGGTCACGCGCTCGCTCTGCTCGGGCGGCGGGAGCCGGATCGGCCCGCCCGGACCGGTGAGCGCCGTCGCCGGCTTCATGAAGCTCGCCGGCTCCTCCGGACGCCGCTCGTCGAGGTCGCCGGCGTGGTCGGCGTAGTTGAGCCCGATCCCCCACAGCTTGCCGAACCGCTCCAGCGGCGGCCCGAAAGCGAGGTCCCCCGCCGGGACGCGATCGGCCGGAGCGTCGCCGACCGCCGGGAGGTCGCCGGCGGCGGCCGCGCCGAGCGCGTCGCGTACCGTCGCCGCCCCGGGGAGGGCGGCCCCCAGCGGGACGAAGCCGTCCTCGTCGCCGAGCAGCGGTCGCCCCGTCGCCGTGCGCGCGAGATATCTCATCCGGTCGGTCCTCCGTTCACGCTCCGGTCACTCATCGCGGTCGGTCCAGAAGTCGAACGACCGGCCGGGCGCGAACACGTCGAGCCCGACCGCCCGCTCGTCGCCGGTGTTCTCGACGCGATGCGGCTCGTTCGCCTCCAAGAGGACGGAGTCGTTCGGCTCCAGCGTGACTTCCTCCTCGTCGGTGACGACCGTCAGTTCCCCTTCGAGGCAGAGACACACCTGTTCGTTCTCGTGGTCGTGGAGCGGCGAGGAGTGGTCCGGCGGCTTCTCGAACCACTCGAACGAGAGGCGGTCGCTGCCCGCCATCGACACGCGTCGCCACCCGTCTTCGGGCTCGTACGTCTCCGCCTCGTCGAACGCGACCGCCCTCATAGGTTCGACCCGGTCGCGCCGCCGTCGATCGGCAGCGCGGTACCGTTGATGAACCCGGACTTCGGCGAGGAGAGGAACGCGACGGTGTCGCCGAGCTCCATCGGGTCGCCGATACGTTCGAGGGGGTTGCCGGCCCACTCCGCGAGTCCCTCCTCGTACGTGTCGTACTCGCCGCGGTCGACGGCGTCGTTCACGAGCTCCCGGATCCGGGACGTCTCGTGTGGCCCCGGCAACACGGCGTTCGCTCGGATCTCCGGCGCGAACTCCTTCGAGAGCGTCTTCTCCAGCCCGATGACGCTCATCCGGACCGAGTTGGACAACACGAGGCTGTCGAGCGCCTCCTTCACGCTCCGCGAGGTGATGTTCACGATGGTGCCGCCGTCGCCCTCGCGGAGGTGCGGCTCGGCCTCGCGCGCGAGGCGAACGACGCTCATCACGAGCAGTTCGTAGGCCGCCGCCCAGTCCTCGTCGTCGGTCTCCAGGAACGCCCCCGACGGCGGCCCACCGGCGCTCGTGACGAGGTGGTCGAGGCCGCCGAACTCTTCGACGGTCCGCTCGACGAGGGCCGTGATGTCGTCCGGCTCGGTGAGGTCGCCGGGCTGGGCGACGACCTCGCCCGCCGCGACCGCCCCGACCTCGGTCTTCGCCTCCGCCAGTCGGTCTTCGTCGCGGCCGTTGATCACCACGTCGACGCCCTCCCGGGCGAGCGCCTTCGCCGATGCCTTTCCGAGCCCGCTCGACGACGCCGTGACGAGCGCCGCGTTCCCGGCTATTTCGAGGTCCATGTGCGCAGGGTACACGGTTCGGACCGAAAACGTTTCCCTGGAGGCAAGGGCCCCGGCGTCCCGCCCCCGCGGTCCGCGGCGCGCGCGCGACGATGAGAACAGCCGGTCGCCCGGTCAGGCCTCGTCGAACGCCGCCGTCCCGTCGTCGAAGTCGAGCGTCGCCCGCCCGACGACCGTCGCGTCCGCGGGGAGGTCGGGGACGACGGTCTCCGACGCCCACAGCTCGTCGAGCTCCTGCGTGTTGCGGATCCAGAGCACCCGCGCCTCGTCGGAGTCGTCGCCCCCGAGCGCGGCGAGCGCGGTCCGGAGCGCGAACTCGTCGTCGGGGGCGACGACCGGGAGCTTCCCCTTCGCGAGCGAGCCGCTCGTGAGGACGTTCGCGTACGTCTTCGTCGCGTCCAACTGCTCGACCGCCGCGGTTCTGGTGAGGTCCGCCAGCCCGATCCCGGTGCCGTTCCCGTGCGTCGCGTCCGTGAGTCCGCGGACGTAGATCAGCTTCACCTTCGGCGTCTCCGGGTCCGGCGCGTTCAGCACCCGGTAGCGCCCGACGACGTTGGTGTCCATCCCGGCCCCGGATATCTCCTTACCGATCTCGTCGACGACGAGCAGGTCGACGTCGTCGACCGGCAGCGTCGGCATCTCCGCGTTCGCCCGGTCTAACAGTGCCGGCTCGCGGTCGAGAAACGCGTCGCCGGGGACGCCATCGACCGCGCAGAGCCGCTCGTCGGCGTTCTCGACGAGCGCGACCCCGCCAACCAGCCCCGCGGCCGCCGCGACGGGCTCCAGCGCCGCGGTGAGCGCCTCCACGTACCCCTCGGGTATCGCCGTCGAGTGGAACGCCTTCGCGCCGCGCTGTTTCCCCAACCCGACGACGGCCATCTTCGTCAGCCCGCTCTCTATCGGCCCGGTGAAGTTCGTGTGCGCCTTCACCCGGTTGACGACGAGCGTCGCGTCCGCCTCCAGCGCGGCCTCCGCCACGTGGACCGTCAGCTCGCCGTCGCCGACCGCCACGGCCTCCACCGGGCTCGTCGCCATCCGGGCGTCGACCGGCGCGCCGACGCGCTCCGCCGTGACGCCGAGTTCTTCGAGCACTTCCAGCTGGCCCGCCGGCGTCGCGCCCCCGTGACTCCCCATCGCCGGCACGACGACCGGGTCGAACCCGCGGTCGTCGAGCCCCGCGACGACGGCCGCGACGACCGAGCCGTACGCGTGGATCCCCCGCGACCCCGCCCCGACGGCGACGGTCGCGCCCGGGGGCAGCCCGTCGAAGTCGAGCCGGTCCAGTTCGTCGCGCGCGACCGCCGCCGGGTCGTCGAGCGCGTCGGTCGCGGGCTCCCGGCGGACCCGAACGAACTCCGGCATCGGGCGGGGGTCGATCAGCCCGTCGACGTCCTCGCGGTCCGGAAACTCCATGCCGGGCGGGTGGCGCGCCCGATACAAATACGTGCGCCCCGGAGCGTCACTCGTCGACCGCGACGCGCGCGAGCGCCCCCGCGAGCACCTCGGTCGCGGCCGCGCAGTCGTCCCAGTCGGTCCACTCGCGAGGGTTGTGCGAGATTCCGTCCCGAGACGGGGCGAACAGCAGCGACGCGTCCGTGGCGCGCGCGACCCGCATGGCGTCGTGGGCCGCCCCGGAGTGGAGGTCGATCGCCTCGCGCCCGACCGCGTCGGCCGCCTTGTGTGCGGCCCCACGGAGGCGGTCGCTCATCGGCGTCGGCGCGACGTCGAACGGCCGCTCGAACTCGGTCTCGACGCCCCGCTCGCGCTCCAGCCGCGCGAGCGAGTCGCGGGCGGCGTCGACGATCGCCTCCATCGACGCGGCCTCGACGTCGCGGACGTCCACCGCGGCCTCGACCCGACCGGGGACCACGTTCGTCGCGTTCGGCTCGACCGACAGCGACCCGACGGTGCCCACGGCCGAGGGCGACGACGACGCCACGACCTCGTTCGCGGCGGCCTCGACGTCCAACACGAACTCGCTCGCGGCCGCGAGCGCGTCGGTCCGCTCGTCCATCGGGGTCGCGCCCGCGTGGTTCGCCTCGCCCGCGATCGCCGCCTCGCAGTGGGTGATGCCGGTGATCGTCGTCACGACGCCGACCGCCGCGCCCGCCGCTTCGAGGACCGTGTCCTGCTCGATGTGGAGCTCGTAGAACGCCGCCCACGACGCGGGGTCGAGCGTCGTCGGCTCGCCGGCCTCGCCGGTCGGCGTGGCGGCGTCGACCGCGCTCCCCCCGCGGTAGCCGATCCGGTCGAGGGCCTCGCCGAGCGGATCGCCGTCCGCGTTCGACAGCCCGAGCGCGTCGTCGAGCGCCAGTTCGCCGGTCGCGACCGACGACCCCAACAGCCCGTTGCCGAAGGTGCCGCCCTCCTCCTCGGTGAAGCTGACGACGCCGACCGGCCGGTCCGGCTCGACCCCGGCGTCGCGCATCGCGCGGACCCCCTCCAGCGCGGCGTACACCCCGAGCGGGCCGTCGAAGATCCCGCCCTCCGGGACGCTGTCGAGGTGGCTCCCCGAGACGACCGGGGCCGCCCCGGGGTCGGCGCTCGCCGGCGTCCACGTCCCGAGGACGTTGCCGACGGCGTCGACGGTCACGTCGAGGCCGGCGTCGCGGAGGCGCTCGACCAGCCGGTCTCTGGCTCGACGGTTCGCCTCCGTCCCCGTTCGATTCGTTCGCGCGTGCGCGTCCGGGTCGTCAGTCTCGACGCGGCCGAACGCCGCGTTCGCCTCGATGTCCGCGCGGAGCCGGTCCGCGTCGACTGGGAGCGTCATACCTGAGCCGGGCGCTCCGCGATCAAAACGGTTCGGGCTCCGGCGGTCGCGTCGGCCCGGTCACCCGCCGCGCCGCGCGAGCCAGTAGCCGGCCGACCCCAGCCCGATTCCGGCCGCGAACGCGCGGCTCGCCGCCCTCCCGTCGATCGACCGCCCGGCCGCGACGCCGAGCGCCGACCACGCCAACGCGATCCCGAGGCTTCGCCCGGGGCCGCCGCGGAACCGCCGACAGCCCGCGGTCGCCCGCGCGTGCCGGTAGAGGTAGCCGACCGCGAACCCGGTCGCGAACGGTGCCGCCGGAACCCCCTCGCCGCCGGCCCGCGACAACGCGAGCAGCCCGACGCCCCAGAGACACTCGGTCGCGACACCGACCGCGCGCACGACGCCAACCATGCATACTGTTCGCATTCGTCACGAATAGCCGTTTCGCCGCGAGCGCACCCCGACCCCGAAGACACTTTGCGCGCGGCGTCGTGGTGTCAGCCGACATGTCCCCGTTGCTCCTCCAAGGCGCGGCGGCCGGTATCGCCCTCCTGATCAGCCTCGGCCTCCTCGTCGTCCACCTCGCGATGATCGTGTGGACGTACTCGGACGCGCAGAGCCGCAGCGACCACCCGCCGATCCTGTGGGCGCTCGTCGTGTTCTTCGCGCCGCTGCTCGGGATCCTGCTGTACCTCATCATCGGCCGCGACTCCTACTGAACCGCCGTCTCGCGCACCGTCGGTGACGGTCCTCCGGGACTGTTCCCGTCGGATCGCTCAGACGCCCCGCAGAACGCTCGTCGCCCCGACGCTCTCGGCGACGACCCACGCGACGAACAGCCCGTACGCCGCGAGCAGCGCGTACGACTCGCGCGCGTCGAGCGTGAGGCTCGTCCGGAGCGTCACGAAGAGGAGGACGGTCGCGGCAGTCAACACGCCGAGCATCGGCACCGCCGTCGAGAAGTTGACGGCGACCTCGCCGACGATCAGCACGCCGAGCGGGATCGCGACGAGCAGGTCGAAGGTGTTCGACCCCAGCACGTTCCCGAGGCTCGTCGCGCCGCGGTCCTCCCGCGCCGTCCGAACGCTGACGAGGGTGTCCGGCAGGCTCGTCGCGGCCGCGACGACGGTGACCCCGGCGAGGAACTCGGGGATCCCGAAGGTGACGCCGAGCGACTCCACCGACGCCACGAGGCGCTCGACGGTGACGACGATGATCGCGAGCCCGCCGCCGAGCCTCGCCCACTCGCGGCGGACGTCGACTCCGTCGCGCACGGGGTCGATCCGCGCGTCGTCGACGTCCTGGTACTGGATGAAGAGGTACAGGCCGTACAGCGCGAGCGGGATGACCGCGAGCGAGCGCGGCATGGTCCCGACGATCGGGTCCGTCGACACGGGGAAGTAGATCACCGCCAGCGCGAACGTCACGACCAGCGCGGAGACGGCGAGCATGTAGAACTGCGCCTCCTTGTACACGATCGCTCGGCTGGCCTCGAGGTCCTCGTCGCTCCCGAGCCCGGACGCCGCGGGGATCACGAGGACGTTGAAGATGGCCGACCCGACGAGCGCGCCCACGCCCATGTCGAAGACGCCCGTGACGGCGGTGACGAGGACGCTCACGAGTTCCGGGAAGCTCGACCCGACCGCGACGACGACCGACCCCTGAACCACCGCCGGGAGTCCGTAGTACCCGGAGAGGGTCTCGGCGGCCTCCTCCAACCAGCCGCTCCCGATCCAGATGAAGGCCGTCGCCGCGGCGATCACGAGGACGTGGAGGAGCGGCGAGTCGGGGAGGGCTCCCGTCACGGGGCTAGCGCACGTGTTTCCCGCCGAGTTCCCACAGCCGGTCCGCGACCGCGTCGTCGAGGTCGTCTCGGGCGACGCGCCACTCCCAGTTGCCGTCCAGCGTCCCGGGCTCGTTGAACCGCGACTCGGAGCCGAGCCCGAGCAGGTCTTGGACCGTCGTCACGGCGAGGATCGCGTCCGAACCCCACACCTCGTCGATGATCGCCCACTCGGACGGCTCGTCGGGGTCGCTCCCGACGTTGTACCGGAAGCAGTCGCGCTGCTCGGCCGGGAGGTCGGCGAAGTAGCCGGCCCACGTGTCGGTGTCGTGCGTCGAGGTGTAGCCGACGACGCCCTCGTCGTAGTGCATCGGCTGGTACTCGTTCCCCTCCGCGCACCAGTCGGCGTACTGCGGGACGCGCATCCCCGGGAAGCCGAACTCGGCCATCAGCCCGTCCATCGCGGGCTCCTCGAAGCCGAGGTCCTCGGCGATGAACGGGGTCTCACCGAGCTCGCGCTCGACCGCCTCGAACAGGTCGCGCCCCGGGCCGTCGCGCCACTCGCCGTCCGCGGGGTCGTCGCTGTCGGCGGGGATCGCCCAGTACTTCACGAACCCGAGGAAGTGGTCGAGCCGCGCCACGTCCGCGAGGTCGAACAGCCGGCGGAACCGATCGAGCCACCAGTCGTACCCCGACTCGGCGAGCCGCTCCCAGTCGTACAGCGGGTTCCCCCACCGCTGGCCGTCGTCGCCCGCGTTCGGCGGGACGCCCGCGACCGCGGTCGGGCGGTTCCCCTCGTCGAGCCGGAACGCCTCCGGGCTCGCCCACACGTCCGCGGAGTCGAGCGCGACGTATATCGGCACGTCGCCGACGATCGAGACGCCTTCGTCGGCCGCGACCGCGCGGAGGTCGCGCCACTGGCGGTCGAACGTCCACTGGACGAACGCGCGGAACCGGACCTCCGCGGCGTGCTCCTCGCGCGCCTCGGCCAGCGCGTCCGGGTCGCGCGTCCGCAGCGGCGCGGGCCACTCCGTCCACACGTCCTCCGGCCGGGCGTCCGAGAGCGCTCGGAACAGCGCGTAGTCGCCGAGCCACGGCTCGCGCTCGCGGAACGCGTCGAGCGCCGCGCGGTCGTCCTCGGTCGCCCGCTCCTCGAACCGCTCGAAGGCGGTCCGCAACAGCGGGAGCTTGTACTCCCGCACCGCGTCGTAGTCGACCCGGCCCGTTGGGAACTCGGGGACCGGACGCAGGTCGTCGGCGTCGAGCCAGCCGTCGTCGACGAGCCCCTCGGGGTCGACGAACAGCGGGTTGCCGGCGAACGCGGACGGCGACTGATACGGTGACTCCCCGGCCACGGAGAGCGTCGGCCCGATCGGACAGATCTGCCAGTGGTCGACGCCGGCGTCGCCGAGGAACGAGAGGAACTCGCGCGCGCCCTCGCCGAGGTCGCCGATCCCGTACGCCCCCGGCAGCGAGGTGACGTGACAGAAGACGGCGTCGGAGCGGTCGAATCGCATACGCCACCCTGTGCCCCCCACCGACTTCAAACGTTGCGTACGCCCCGGCCGCGTCCGGAGGGTCGAGGCCGTACGAGCCCCGGTCCGCCGACTCGCCGAGCGCGCCCGCGGGGCCGCTACTCTTCCGCGACCGACACCACCGCAACCTCGTCGACGCGGATCCGCTCGGTCCCGTCGGCGTCCTCGACGATACATCGTTCGCCGGTGACCAAGTCGCGCTCGCCGTGGTCGGCCTCGACCGCGACGCTCGCGTCCGCGGGCGCGAAGTTGAGGACGACGACGAGTTCCTCGTCGCCGTCGCGCCGCCGGAACGCGACCACGTCGTCGGGGTGGACGTCGCCGCTCGCGACGATCGGTCGCTCCGAGAGGTCGCCGCTCGCGACGTGGTAGTCGACCCGCGAGACGTCGCCGGCCGGCCCGAGCGCCGGGTGCTCCCGCCGCGTCGCGAGCAGGCGCTCGTAGCGGTCGCGGACGTCTCCGCGCGCGTGATCCCACGCGATCGCGTCCCGCCGGCCGCGCTGACCGATCTCCTGGCCGGCGTACACCATCGGCACGCCCGGCAGGGTCATGATCGCCGCGCCCGCGGCGGCCGCGGCGGCGTCGCCGCACTCGACGCGGTAGCGCGTCTCGTCGTGGTTCTCGATGTACTGGAGGAACTCCGCGTGGTCCGGGAACCCGATCTCGGCGCGCTGGTCGATCGCGTCGAGGACGCTCGCCGCCGGCTCCGCCCCGCGGCCGACCTGCCGGAGCTGGAAGTACAGCGTCGCGTCGAAGTGGACGTCGAACATCCCCTCGTGGAAGCCGGGGATGTACGGGATCGTCTCGTCCATCAGGAGGAACTCGCGGTCGATGTCCTTCACGCGGTCGCGCAGCTCGCGCCAGAACGAGTCCGGGACCGCCCACGCCATGTCGCAGCGGAACCCGTCGACCAGCGGCGCCCACTCGTCGACCACGTCGAGCAGGAACCGCCGCACGTCGAGGTTCGCGTGGTTCAGGTTCGCGATGAGCTCCCAGTCGAAGTAGGTGCCCGGCTCGCCCGACGCCTGCCACTCGTACCGGTCGCGGTACGGGGAGTCGGGGTTCCGGTAGGCGTCGCGGAACCACTCGTGGTCGCGCGCGGTGTGGTTGGCGACGAAGTCGAACAGCACGCGCATCCCGTGGTCGTGAGCGGTCTCGACGAGCGCCTCGAAGTCGGCGCGGTCGCCGAGGTCGTCGGCCGTGTCGAAGAAGTCGACGATGTTGTAGCCGTGCGGCTTCCCGTCGTGCCCGAGCACCGGCGTGAGCCAGAGCGTGTCGACGCCGAGGTCCGCGATCCGGGGGATCCGCTCCGCGATCGCGTCGAACGCCGCGCCCTCGTCGGCGTCCGCGAAGGTCCGGACGAATATCTCGTAGACGGAGGCCTCACGCGTCCACGCCGGCGGCTGGTTGAGTCGCACCGTCTCGAAGTCGGGCGCGCCCGGCGTCAGCGCGGCCTCGCCGCCGGCGTCGTCGGCCGCGGACGGGCCCCGCACGACGGCGGCCGCGTCCGCGACGCTCACTCGCGGGTCGCCGTCCGGGTCGTGCGCGACGGCGACGGCGTGAACCCGGAGGCGGTCCGGGACCGCGTCGAGCGGCACGCGGAGCTCGCGGCCGTCCTCGCTCACGCGCAGCGCGTCCCGCGGATTAGTGCGTCCCGTCTCGACGGCGCTGGCGACGTCGCGGTCGTCGACGACGAACGTCACCGAGAGGTCGTCGGCGTCGAGCGCGGACTCCGGGTTCGGCGTCGCGACCGCGGAGAACACCGCCGATCCGGTGCGCTCGCTCTCCGACTCGCCGCGCTCTTCGAACGCGACGCCCGCGTCCACTTCGACCCGCGGGCGAGCCACGCCCTCGCGTCGCTCTTGCGCGGCGTAGTCGATCGGCCCGTCGTCCGCGTCGCGGTCGCGTATCGCGGTTCCGCTCCCGCCGGACACGTCGATGCCCTCGTAGCTCGCGGGGAACGCGCGGACCGTGAGCAGGTGGTCGCCGTCCGGCGCGTCGAGTCCGAGCAGGTAGCGGCCGGGTACGTCGGGCGTGAACTCGGTCACGGCGTCGTCGCCGACGGTCGCCTCGCTGCCGGGCGGGGCGTCGGCGACGCGCCAGGCGTACGTCGCGTCCGGGTTCGGGTCTCTCGGCGCCAGTTCCGTCCGCTCGCCGGTCGCGAGGAAGCGTGGGGGTCCGGGGTGGTGCATGTGACGCCCATCGACGCCCGGGGCCTTCGTTGTTGCTCTTGTTTCGGCGGTCTTCGCCCCGCGAAGCGCCCGTTCGGATACCGGCCGCGGTCGTCAAGGCTTTTACTCCGGCAGGCGCAGACCGGGTATGCGATTGCGTACCGCCCTTACGGAGCACGAACGTCGGCGCGGGGAGCGCTACCCGGCGGAACACTCGATGACCGCCGGCGCGTTCACCGGCGACGACGGCCGACTGGTCCACGTGGGGCCGGACGGGACCGTCCACGACTGTTCGTACTCCCTCTCCGAAGTCGGCGGCGCGGACCGGCTCCGGATGGGGATCACCGCCGGGCGCGGCGTCCGCTGGTTCGACGACCTCGAGACGACCCGCCAACACTACGACGGCGACACACCGCTCGTCGAGACCGAGTACGACGCCGGCCGCTACACCATCCACCAGTTCGACCTCGTCGTGAGCGACACCCACCTGACCCACGTCGAACTCCGCGGGTCGCCCCCCGCCGACGCCGAACTCGTGGCCGCCTACGCGTTCTCGCCCGACATGGTCGAGGGCCGCGTCGGCAACATGGTCCACGACGGGGCCGGTCCCGACGACGGCGGCGTCGTCGAGGTGTACCACCGGACCGAACACGACTTCCTCACCGCCTCGACCGGCCTCTCGAACGCCCACGGCCAGCGGCTGCGGACGATCCCGGAACTGCTCGGCGAGGAGGACGACGGCTTCCCGCACCGCGGCGAGATCGACCGCCGCGAGGACTCGCGGCTCACCCCGGACGTCGTCGTCCGCGCCCCCTTCGAGCGCGACGGGCGCACGGAGCGCGTCACGCTCGCCGGGCGCGCCGTCGTCGACCGCCGCGCGGCCCGCGACACCGGCGACGACGCGAAGGACGCCCTCACGGACGGGACCGACCGCCAGCGCCGGATCGAGGCGGTGTCGAACATCGCCACCGCGTACCCCGACGCCGGCGACCTCCGCGAGGCCGCGGACGGGCGGGGTCCGAACGTCCCGACCGACGCCCCGCGCCGGTCGGTGATCGCGAGCGACCTCCGCGCGCTCGACCTGCTCACCGCGGAGTCCGGAGGTCGGATCGCCGCCCCAGAGTTCGACCCGTTCTACTCCACCTCCGGCGGCTACGGCTACACGTGGTTCCGGGACGAGGCGACCGTCTCGACGGCGCTGCTCGGCGCGAGCGACGAGCTCGGCCTCGACGCCGACGAGGAACTGCTCGCGGCAGCGAGCTTCTTCTGTCGGACGCAGGACGCCGACGGCTCGTGGCCCCACCGCGTGTGGGCCGACTCCGGGAAGGTCGCGCCCGGCTGGGCGAACGCCCGGATCGAGGGCGCGAACGCGACTCCGGGCCCGAACGACCAGCTCGACCAGCCCGCCACGGTCGTCGCGTTCCTCGCCGGCCTCCGCCGCGAGGCCGACCTCCCGGCGGAGTGGCGCGACCGGATCGACGAGACGATCGCCGACGCCGTCGACTTCCTCTTAGAGACCACCGAGGACGACGGGCTCCCCCGCCGCTGTCAGAACTGCTGGGAGAACGCGCTCGGCCGCTTCACCCACACCGGCGCGGAGTACCTCCGGGCGTTCGCCGCGGTGGCGCGCGCGCCGGTCGACGAGGCGCTCCGGGCCGACGCGGCGGCCGCCGCGGACGCGGCGCTCTCGGGGCTCGACGCCCGCTGGAACCCGGACACGGGGCGGTTCCTCCAGCGCGCGAGCGAGGAGGGCCGGGACGCCCGCGCCGACGCGAGCACCTTCGCGCTCGCGACCGCGACCGCCGAGTACGCGGCACTCCTCGACGACGCCGCCGACGACGGCGCGGCCGAGGGAGACGCAGCGGCCACCGACGGCTCCGGCTCCGCCGGCGTCGACCCCGTCGCGTCGAGCGAGTTCGACCGCTTCCTCGACCGCGTCAACACCCACGTCCGGCAGTCGATCGAGGCGCTCCGGCGCGAGACCGCCGCCGTGGAGGGGCTCGTCAGGTTCACCGGGGACGACTGGCGCACGGCCGAGCAGGGGGCCGCGAAGGTGTGGTCGATCGCGACCCTGTGGGGCGCGACCGCGGCGGCGACGCTCGCCGGCGTCGTCGAGGAGCGCGGCGGGGCGGCCGAGCCGCTGTTCGCCGACGCCCGCGACCTCTACGCGCTCTGCGGGCCGGACGGCCCCTTCGTCAACGAGGCGGGGCTGTTCGCGGAGCAGGTGTTCGACGACGGCGACCTCGACAGCGCGACCCCCATCGCGTGGTCCCACGCCCTCCGGATCGACGCCACGGTGACGCTCGCGAGCCACGGCGAGCTCCCCGTCCCGCACGACCGCGAGACCGGCCCCGAGGCGGCGCCGCACTGGACCACCGGCCGGAAGTTCGGCGTCGGCACGCCCGCCGACTACGAGGCCGACGAGCCCGTGCCGGTGTGGTTCACGCTCACCGAGGGGGCGCTCACCGAGGCGCGGTTCCCCCGGATCGACGTGATGAACGTCCGGACGGTCGACTTCCTCGTCGCCGACCCCGACTCCGACTACGCGATCCGGACCTTCGACGAGACGGGCCACGTCTCTACGACGGAGACGATCGAGCGGACGACGGAGCCGGCGGCCGACGACGCGCTCGCGTACGTCCAGACGATCCGCGAGACCGGCGACGGCCACGGCCACACGTGGACGCTCCGCGTCGAGTACGCGGTCGACACGGACGGCGCCGCGATCCTCGCCGACGTCCGGTTCGAGGGGAGCCGCGAGTACGACGTGTACGCCCTCGCCGACGTGACCATCGCCAACGTCGGCACGGACGACCGCGCCGAGCGGGCCGACGGCGACGCCGGGGCGCACCTGCTCGCGCGCAAGGACGACCCCGACCGCGAACCCGGCAAACTCGTCGACGCCGAGGGCGAGACGTTCGACACCGCGCTCGCCCTGGCGAGCGGCGGCGGGTTCGACTGGGCGAGCGCGCTCCCGGCCGGCGGCGAGGCGGCGGACGCGCTGTTCGGCGACGGCGAGCGCGTCGAGGAGTCGACCGAGGCGACCGGCAACGTCGTCCTCGCCGGCCTCGTCGGCAGCGGCGAGATCGTCATGGACACGGTCGCGCTCGGGTTCGCCGAGGCGTCGGACACCGCCGCCGCCCTCGGCGAGGCGGAGGGGGCGCTCTCGCGCGGCTTCGACGACGTCGCGGACGCGTACGCCGAGACGTGGCGCGCGTGGCTCGCGGACCGCGACCTCCCCGACTCGGTGACGGACGCGCCCGACCTCGCGTCGCAGTACCGGTTCGCGCTGATGACGTTGGCCGCCGTCGAGGACAAGGCCCAGGACGGTGCGGGGATAGCGAGCCCCTCCGTCCCTTGGGGCGAGACCGAGTACGCCGCGGAGAAGCGCGGCTACGGCTACAACTTCGTCTGGTCGCGCGACCTCTATCAGGTGTTCACGGCGCTGATCGAGATGGACGAACTCGAACGCGGCGCGGACGCGCTGGCGTACCTCTACAACACCCAGCAGGACGACGACGGGTTCCTCCCGCAGAACACCTACATCGACGGCCGGACCCGGTGGGGCGGCGAACAGATGGACAACATCGCGTTCCCCTCGGTGATGGCCTGGCAGCTGTACGAGCGCGGCGTGACGCTCGCCGACGCGGGCTACACCTACGACCAGGTCAGCCGCTCGCTCGACTACATCGCCGAGAACGGCCCCGAGACCGCCCAGGAGCGCTGGGAGGAGGAGGCCGGCTACTCCCCGTCGAGCATCGCCGCCGAGATCGCCGGGCTGGTCTGCGGCGCGGCGCTGGCGCTCGCGGAGGCCGACCGCCGCGAGGCGGACGGCTCGTCGACGGCCGCCGAGTCGCCCGACTCCCTCCGCGCCGACGCGCTCGCGTGGCTGGGGCTCGCGGACGACTGGACGGCGCGCGTCGAGGAGTGGACCGCCACCGCGACCGGGACGGACCGCCACGAGGAGACGCCGTACTACCTCCGGATCACGGCCGACGGCGACCCCGAGTCCGGGCGACCCCGGACCATCGCCAACGACGGGCCGACGTACGACGAGCGGGAGATCATCGACGGCGGGTTCCTCGAACTCGTCCGACTGGGGATCAAGCCGGCCGACGACCCCGTCGTCCGCAACTCCGTCTCCGTCGTCGACGACTCGATCCGAGTGGACACGCCGCACGGCGCGGCTTGGTACCGGTACGTCGGCGACGCGTACGGCGAGATCGCCGTCGGCGACCCCGGCGCGCCGTGGGCCGGCACCGGCGACGGCCGCGGCCGCCTCTGGCCCATCTTCACCGGCGAGCGCGGCGAGTACGAACTGCGCGCTCGCGCCGACGGCCCGGACGCCTTCGGCGGCACGGACGACGAGGCCCTCGAACCCGAGACTCTGCTGGAGACGATGGCCGGGTTCGGTAACTCCGGGCTGATGCTCCCGGAGCAGGTGTGGGACCGCGAACACCCGACGAAGTACGGCTGGGAGTTCGGCGAGGGTACCGGTGGGGCGACCCCCCTCGCGTGGTCGATGGCCGGCTTCGTCCGGCTGGCGCACGGCGTCGACGCGGGCGAACCCGTCGAGACGCCGACGGTCGTCCGCGACCGGTACGTCGAGCGCGACCGTCCCGCGGGACCGGAGCTGACCGCGACCGCCGAGTTCGTCGGGGATTCGGTCGCCGTCGCCGGCGAGACCGACGCCGCTCGCGTGGCCGTCCACACCCGGAAGACGTCGCGCCTCGTGACGCCCGACGCCGACGGCGCGTTCGAGGTCGACCTCGACGCCGCGACCGACGCCGACACCGTCGTGGTCGCGGCCGCGACCGACGAGGCGTTCGAGACCGCCGGCACGTCGGTCGAGCGGATCCGGCTGTAGCCCTCGCCAACTGAACTCCCGGCGGCCTCCCTCTTTTCGGGGGACTGGCCGTCTACCCGAGCGCGTTCACGTCGACGGTGCGGACCTCGCCGCCGACCTCGATATCGACCGTCGAGCGGACGCGCTCGCGCACGGTCTCGCGCCACGCCTCGACGTTCGCGGCGTGTCGCTCTCGGCGCGTCTCGAGGTCCGCGTCGGGGAGCTCGGCGGCCGTGTCGTCAACCTCGGGATACGGGGGGACCTCCGCGACGAGGTCCCGGGGGTCGACGTGGATCGGCCCGGGAGCGTCGGCGGGCGAACCGCCGCCGTCCTCGCCGGCCCCCCCGGCGTCGAGCGCGTGGAGGCGCGCCCGCATCCGCCCGGAGAACGGCGGCGTCGCGCGGAGGACGACCTCGCGGTCGCTCCGGAGCGTGGCTTCGAGCGCGTTCGCCACGTCCTCGCGGTGGACCGCGACCGACCGGATCCGGTCGGGGCCGGCCGCGTCGTCCGCCGGCTCCTCAGTCATCGTTCGCCGCCCACTCGGCGTCCGAGAGCGTTCGCTGGACCGCCTCCTCCCCGACCGCGCCGGCGAGGTGTTCGAAGCCGGCGCGGACCCCGCGGTCGCCGGCGTTCGCGACCAGCCGCGAGACGATGAACTCCGGCGTCGACTTCCCGACCGTCTCGAACCGCGGCTGGTAGTCGACGCGGAGCTCCAGGTCGTTCGTGAGCCCCTCCGCGAAGATCCCGTCGATCCGCGCGGCGTCCGGCAGCGGACTCAGGTCTTCGGCCAGGTGCGTGACGTAGACGCCCAGCGCGCCGCGGTCGACCGTGAGCGTCACCAGCCCGTTCAGCAGGTCGGCGGCGCGACCCGGCTCGGTGATCGCCTCGAACTCGTCGACGAGCATCAGCGTGCGGCCGTCCGCGACCAGCGGCGGGACGACCGACTTCAGCGTCGACTCCAGCACGCCGGCGTTGAACGAGGCGTGTCGGCGGTGGAAGACGATCCGATCGAACGTTCCGACCTCGGCCGCGTCGGCGGGCACGGGCAGCCCCATCGACGCGAGCAGCGCCACCGCGCAGAGCGTTTCGAGGAGGGTCGTCTTCCCGCCGGAGTTCGCCCCGGTAAGGACGCTCACGCGGTCGCCGGTCGGCGGCGCGTCAGCGCTCGCGACGCCGGACGCGTCCGCGAGCGAGTGCGAGCCGACGCCGTACGAGACCGGCTGGACGTCGCCGCCGAGGAAGGGATTCCGCGCGCCGCGCACCGCGATGCCGTCGTCGACGAGCGTCGGGCGGACGTGCCCGTTCTCGGCCGCGAACCGCCCGAGCGACAGCAGGAAGGCGGCGTCCGAGACCGCGGCCGCGGCGCGGGCGACGGTGGTGTCTCCGCCCCCGTTCGCTCCGTCCTCGTCGCCGTCGTCGTCACCGTTCGCGCCGCTCGGGTCGTCCCCCAAGCGCTCGCGGACGTCGGCCGCGACGGCGGCCTCGCGCTCGTCGACCGCCGATTCGAGTTCGACGACGAGGTCCCGCAGCGTCCCGGAGACGAAGTCCGCGGCGTCGAGCGCCTCGTCGGGCGCGGCAGACCGGACCGTGGCCGGCTCGACGCCCGTCTCGCGGGCGACGTGGTCGATCGTCGCCGACTCCAGCGCCTCGAAGTCGCGGAGGCTCCCGTCGCGGACCGATTCGAGCACGTCGAACGCGGAGTCCGCGAGGTCGCGCGCGGCCGACAGCCGCCCGCGAAGCCGGTCCAGGTCCGCGTCCGCGCCCGCGGCGATCTCGATGTCGTCGCCTTCGAGCCCGCCGGCGGGGTCGATCGACCCTCGCACGTCGGCGAGCGCGTCGGCCGCGTCGCGCAGTCGGCCCCCGTCCAGCGCGCCGACGTCGGCGAACGGTCCCGCCGTCAGCCCCGCCTCGCGGAGCGCGACGGCGGTCTCCACGGCGGCGAGATCGGATCCGTCCGCCTCGTCGTACGCGTCGAACGCCTCCGCGACGGCCTCCCGGTCCGATTCGTCGAGGTCGGCCCACGCGTCGCGGGCGGCGACGACCCGGTCCAGCCGCGCCTCGACGGCGTCGCGGTCGAGGAGCGGGGTCAACACCCGAATCCGGTCGGCCGCGTGCGCGGTCAGCGCCTCGCCCGCCGCCAGCGCGAGCAGGTCGTCGTACACGGAGCGCGCGTCGCTCGTCGCGAGGACGTCCATCCCGGCCTCCCCGCTCGCCCGGCGGAGGATGCGGGTCGCTCGGCCGCGGTGGAGCCCCGCGTCGACGAGCGCGCGGACGTCGGCCGACTCGATCGCCTCGACCGCCCGCTCGGTCCCGAGGGCCTCGGTGAGCCGCTCGCTCGTCTTCGGGCCGATCCCCCAGTAGTCCTCCAGTCGCATACCCCGTGGTGTCGCCCCGGCGTCTTGGCGCTTTCGTCGCCCGCGCCGCCGGCGGCGGCCGCGCGAGACGCCGCCGCGGGTCCGGTCCCCGCGTCTCCGTTTCCGCCACGACAGCGTTCATACCGTCCTGCCACCTACTCGCGGCCATGGGGACCGAGATCGCGGACGGCGTCTGGCGACTCGACTGCGGCGGAGTCAACGCGTACCTCGTCTCCGACGACGTGCCGACGCTCGTCGACGCCGGGACGCCGTGGGACGAGGACGCGATCCGCGACGGGCTCGACGACGCCGGCGTCGAGGTCTCGGAGATCGGTCGCGTCCTGCTCACCCACTACGACCTCGACCACGTCGGAACGCTGGCGGCGCTGGCCCCCGACCTCGACGCGCCGGTGTACGCGTACGGCTTCGACGCGCAACTGCTGCGGGGGGTGCGGTCGCCGCCGCTGCGGAACCACAAGGGGCTGATCCAGCGGCTCGGCGGCCTCGTCACCGACCTGCCCGACCTCGACGTCGTCGGCGTCCGCGACGGCGACGCGATCGGCTCGTTCGCGGCGTACCACACGCCCGGTCACACGCCGGGCCACCTCGCCTACGTCAGCGAGGAACTGGGCGTCGCGCTGCTGGGCGACCTCGTTTCGGAGTCGGACGGCGAGTTGAACGAGTCGGGCTGGATAATAAGCTACGACACGGCCGAGGTCGCCGCGAGCGTCCGGTCGCTCGCGGAGCGCGCCCCCGCGTTCGACGTCGCCTGCGTCGGGCACGGCGACCCGCTCACCGCCGACGGCGACGGCGAGCTTCGCCGACTGGCGGCGACGCTCTGAGGGGCTCCTAGCGCGACTGCCGGTAGATGAGGTTGCGCTGGATGTCGTTCGCGCCCTCGTAGATCACCGGGATGCGCACGTCGCGGTAGACGCGGGCGATCCGGCGGTCGGTGAGGTTCGACCGGCCGCCGTGGAGCTTCATCCCCTTCTCGGCGCAGTCGGTGGCGACCTCGGTGGACTTGGTCTTCGCCAGCGCGGCCCAGTAGCCGGCGTCCGTTCCGTTCGCGACCTTCTCGCAGGCGCGCCAGTTGAGCGCGCGCGCCGACTCGAAGCCGATCCGCATGTCCGAGACCGTGTGCTGGACGGCTTGAAAATCGTCGATGGTGCGGCCGAACGCCTCGCGCTCGTCGATGAACGCCTCCGCCTCCTCGATGGCCGCCGCCGCGAGGCCGAGCCCGTGGCCCCCGACGATGACGCGGCCGTGGTTGAAGAAGTCGGCGAGGGCGTAGAACCCGCCGCCCTCGCTGCCGACGACGTTCTCCTCGGGGACGAAGCAGTCCTCGAAGACGATGTGGCCCTGCTTGGACGCGCGCATCCCCATCTTCTCGGGGATGTGCTCGGCCTCGTAGCCGTCCGAGTCCGTCTCGACGATGAACAGCGTGTAGTTCGAGTAGCGGTCGTCGCCCTCGCCGGTCTTGGCGTAGACGGTGAGCCAGTCGGCCTCGACCGCGTTGCCGACCCAGTACTTCTCGCCGGTGAGCTCGTAGCCCCCCTCGACCTTCTCGGCCTTCGTCGTCATCCCTGCCAGGTCCGAGCCGGTCTGCGGCTCCGACACCGCGAGCCCCGAGAGCTGCTCGTTCTCGGCCACCGGCCGGAGGTACTTCTCCTTCTGCGCTTCCGTGCCGTAGTCTTCGACCATCTCGGCACCGAAGCTGGCGAGCTGGAGGGTGAGCGCGATGCCGGCGTCCGCGCGGTAGAACTCCTCCGCCATGGCGAGCACCTGCGCGAGGTCGAACCCCCTCCCGCCGTACTCCTCGCCGATGTCCTGGGCGACGAGGCCGGCGTCCATCCCCGCTTCGAGCACTTCCCACGGATACTCGCCGGTGTCGTAGTACGACTCGGCGTTCGGGGCGATGTACTCGTCGGCGAACTCGCGGGCCTCCTGTTTGACGTCTCGCGCGCGCTCCGGCACGATGCTGTCGTCGAACAACTCCATAACACCACTGTGGCCCCCGCCGACAAAACGTTCGTGGAACAACGAAGAACTTCGTGAGAGTTTACGAACCGTCGACCGCGTCCGCGCCGTTCCCACCGTCGCCGTCCGCGCCGTCCTCGTCGTCGGAACTCTCGGAGTCCGCGTCGCTCTCGGCGTCGACGACATCCGTGTCGGCCCCGGCGTCGGTGGAATTCGCGTCGCTCTCGGCGTCGCCGACATCCGTGTCGGACCCGGCGTCGGTGGAATTCGCGTCGCCCTCGGCGTCGACGGCGTCGGTGGTGGCGCTAACCGATTCCGACGCGACCTCGTCGGCGTCGGCGATCTCGACTTCGACGTCGCCGTCCTCGGCGGCGGCGCCGTTCGACTCCGACGGCGGCTCGGCCGGGTCGGCCGGCTCGAACCCGGCCGTCTCTAGGTCCGCGTCGAGGTTCTCGCGCGGGTCCGACCCGCGCTCGCGGAGGACGGCCCGCGCCGCCTCCCTGTCGACCGTCCCCGAGACCGTGCGCGGGAGTTCCGTCGCGTACGCGACCGTCTTCGGAATCTTGAACGCGGCCAGTCGCTCGCGAGCGAAGGCGACGAAGGCGGCCTCGTCGATGGGGGCGGGCCCGATGCCGCCGGACCCGACGACCGACGCTGCGGATTCGTCGACCGAGTTGCGCGCTCCGGGTTCGTCGTCTGCGGAGTCGGTCTCCGCGGAGCCGGCTTCCGGGACCGCGCCGTTTCCGGCTGGCCCGCCCGCCGACGGGAGCCGGTCGCCGACGGCGACGAGCGCCGCGACGCGCTCGCCCCACACGTCGTCGTCGAGCCCGACCACGGCCACGTCGTCGACCTCGGCGTACTCCCGGAGCACGTCCGCGACCTCTCCCGGTTCGACGTTCTCGCCGCCGCTGATGATCCGGTCGTCGACGCGGTTGAGCACGTGGAGGTAGCCGTCCTCGTCGAACCGCCCCACGTCGCCGGTGTGGAGTCCGTGCGGACCGAAGTCCGACCGGTCGAGCTCCGAAGCGTCGATCCCGTTCAGGTCGACGGCGTCGAGAGAAGACGCCTCGCCTTCGTCGACGGCGTCGCCGCCGTCGCCCGCCTCACCCGCCCCCGCGGCGAGGTATCCCGGCGTGATCGTCGGCCCGTCGACGACGATCTCGCCGGTCTCGTCCGGCGCTACCGGGTTGCCCCCGTCGTCGACGACCGTCACGTCGGTGCCGAACAGCGGCCGGCCGACCGTCCCGATCCGGTCCCTCGTCTGCCTCGGCGTCGCCGTCGTGATCTGCGAGGCGGCCTCGGTCATCCCGTAGGTCGGGTAGACGGGGATCGAGTAGTCGCGACACCGCTCCAGCAGCTCCGCCGGCGCCGGCGCGCCGCCGAGCAGCACCACCCGGAGCGAATCCGACAGCGTCCCGCGCCGGTCGAGCATCCGCTTGAGCATGGTCGGCACGAGCGAGACGCCGGTCACGTCGTACGCGTCGATGTCGTCGGCGGTGCCGCCCGCGTCGAACCCCTCGCGCAACACGAGCGTCGTCCCGTACAGCACCGAGCGGTACACCGGCGCGAGCCCGCCCATGTGGTGGAGCGACAGGGACACGAGCCATCGGTCGTCGGCCTCGACGCCGAGGCGGAACGCGGAGGCGACCGCCGAGCTGTACACGTTGCCCGCGGTCAGCGGGACGGGCTTGGGCTCGCCCGTCGTCCCCGAGGTGAACAGCACGCAGAGCGGGTCTTCGAACGACCACGCCGGGGGGTCGAGCGCCGCCGGGTCGACGTCGTGGACGCCGGTCACGTCCGCGCTCGTCGGGTCGTCGACGGAATAGACGGGGACGCCCTCGATCTGCGACGCCGCCTCGGTCGCGGTCGGCTCGGTCGGCTCCGCGCAGACGACGGCGTCGAGGTCGGTCCGGTCGATCCGCGCGGCGATCTCGCGCGCCGTCAGCTCCGTGCCGAGCGGCACGAACGTCGCCCCGATCCGCATCGTCGCGTGGACCAACCCGACGGTCCCCACGTACGGGGGCGTGAGCACGCCGATCCGGTCGCCCTCGCCGAGCCCGTGCGCCACGAGCCGCCCCGCCGTCTCGGCGACGAGGCGATCGAGGTCGGTGTAGCTCCACGCCTCGCCGTCCTCGGCGCGGACGAGGGCGGTCCCGTCCGGCGACGAGGCCACGCGGTGAGAGAGCCAGTCGCGCATCGGTGTCACCCGTGCCCGCCGAGGCCCGGCCGACTACTCATCCGTCGGCTGTCGCACGGTCAACACCGGCACGTCCGAGGTGCGGACGACGCGCTCCGTGACGCTCCCGAGCAGGTAGCGGTCGAGCCCCTTCCGGCCGTGGGTGCCCATCACGACGACGTCGATGTCGTGTTCGTCGACGTAGTTTTCGATCGAGCGGTACGCGGTACCGGACGTGACGCTGCCGACGCACTCGACGCCCGCGTCCGCGGCGGCGTCGGCCACGCGCCCCGTCGCCTCCTCGCCCTCGGATTCGAGCGCCTCGACCACGACCTCCGCGCCGGCCTCCAGCGTGGAGTACGCCGCGCCGTCGACCACGTAGAGCGCGTGGAGGCGGGCGTCGTACCGGTCGGCGAGGTCGATGGCGTGTTCGATCGCGGCGTCCGACGCCGGGCTGCCGTCGGTGGGAACGAGGATCTCTGAGTACATCTCACCCCGTGCTACAGCGGGTAGCGATTAAAAACCCGATCCAACCGCCCCGGGTCGCGGAACGGAACGCACTCCGGCGTCTCGACCGCGGAGCCGTCTAGCGGAACCCCATCGCTTCGATCTGCTCTTGATACCGGTTCCGGATGGTGACCTCGGTCACCTGTGCCACGTCGGCGACCTCGCGCTGTGTCTTCTTCTCGTTACAGAGCAGCGAGGCCGCGTAGATTGCGGCCGCCGCGAAGCCGGTGGGCGACTTCCCGGAGAGGAGCCCCTGCTCGGCGGAGACGTCGATGATCTCGGTCGCCTTCGACTGGACCTCCTCGGAGAGCTGGAGCGCCGACGCGAAGCGCGGGACGAACTGCTTGGGGTCGACCGGCTTCAGTTCCAGGCCGAGCTCCTGAGAGATGTACCGATACGTCCGGCCGATCTCCTTCTGCGGAACTCGCGACACGTCGGCAACCTCGTCAAGGCTGCGGGGGATCCCCTCCTGTCGACAGGCGGCGTACAGGGCGGCGGTGGAGACGCCCTCGATGGAGCGTCCGCGGATCAGATCCTCGTTGAGCGCGCGTCGATAGATCACCGACGCTACCTCTCGTACCGAGCGGGGAACGCCGAGCGCGCTCGCCATGCGGTCGATCTCCGAGAGCGCGAACTGGAGGTTGCGCTCGCCCGCGTCTTTCGTCCGGATCCGCTCTTGCCACTTGCGCAGACGGTGCATCTGCGACCGCTTCTCGGAGGAGAGCGACCGACCGTAGGCGTCCTTGTCCTTCCAGTCGATGGTCGTCGTCAGCCCCTTGTCGTGCATCGTCTCCGTGATCGGTGCGCCGACGCGCGACTTCGACTGCCGCTCGTTGTGGTTGAACGCGCGCCACTCCGGCCCGCGGTCGATGTTCCGCTCGTCCAAGACGAGCCCGCAGTCCTCACAAACCAGCTCTTGATCGGCGTCGGTGACGATGTTCTCCGAGTCACACTCCGGACAGGAGACCGTCGATTCGTCCGTTTCCTGCTCCGTGTCTCGCTCCTGTTGCCGTTGGCGACTCGGACGTTCCATTAAAAGGTTTGTGGTCAGTCGCACATTTAACTCTTGTCCACGCTAATCAATGACCCTGACAGAATCCCGGCCCTCCGAAGTACGGCACTACGGCGTACAGACCCGTTCTGCCGCCGCTTTGCGGATCGGCCCCGGGCCCCGGCGGTGGCCACTCGCGCGTCCACAGGCGACGCCGCGACGCACAAAACGTGACCGCGGTTCGAGGTCGGAATCTGTCGGCCGAACCGACGGATCCGCCGTCCGACAGGTCCCGCGGCGACGGGCGCGGTGGATCCCGTCGTTTTCGACGCGATTACCCAACGAACGCGCGTCTTCGCGATCCATGACCCGCGCGCTCGGCGATCCGGGTCCTTCCGTCGCGGCGGCCGCCCGACACGGTCCGGAGTTCGGAAGCGAGTCCGGCCCCGTATTACTACTAAACATCTATAAAGATTTTTGTATAACCTATACCAATAGGCGTGTATGAGCACGACCTCCTCGGCCGGCGTCGAACGCACGCTGCGCGGCTGTCGCCCCGCCGACGTCGAGCCCGTCGTCGTCGACGCGTCGGACCTCGAAAGCACCGCCCCCGACCACCTCCGCGACATCAAACAGGGGCTCGCGGCCCGCGGCTACCAGCCCGCGGCGGTCGCCGCCGAGGCGGCGTTCGACGCCGAGAGCACCCTCGAACGACAGCGCGAGGCCGACCGCCTGCGCGCGCTCGTCCGCGCCGCGTCGTTCCTCGGGGCCGGCCGGATCGAGGTCAGCGTCGACGGCGAGACGTCCGAGGCGGCCCGCACCGCGCTCGCGGCGCTCGCCGAGCGCGCCGACCGCGAGGGCGTCGAGTTCGTCCGCGTCGACGGCGCGGCCTGACCGATGGCGACGAAGCGGTCGCTCGCGACCAAGCTCGGCGTCGTCGCCGGTTTCGAGCGCCCGGATGCCGCCCTCGAACAGTACCCGACGCCGCCGGAGCTGGCCGCCCACGTCGTCCACCTCGCCGACCTCCACGGCGACGTCGACGGCCGGACCGTGATCGACCTCGGCACCGGCACCGGGATGCTCGCGCTGGCCGCCGCGCTGCGCGGCCCCGCCCGCGTCGTCGGCCTCGAACTCGACGACGACGCGCTGGCGACCGCCGGGGCCAACGAGCGCCGCGTCGCCGCCAGCGCGCCGGTCCACTGGGTCCGCGGCGACGCGACGCGCCCGCCGCTCGCCGTCGCCGAACCGGCGACCGTTGTGATGAACCCGCCGTTCGGCGCGCAGGACGGCAACCGGAACGCGGACCGCGCGTTCCTCGACGCCGCGAGTGACCTCGCCGACGTCTCCTACTCGATCCACAACGGTGGCAGCCGAGAGTTCGTCGAGGCGTTCGCCGCCGACGAGGACGGGGAAGTCACCCACGCCTTCGCGGCCGAGTTCCGGGTGGAGGCGCAGTTCGACCACCACACCGACGACGCGCGCGACATCGACACCGAAGTGTACCGGATCGAGTGGGCCTGAGCCCCGCCGTACCGCTCTCCCCTCCGCGATCCGGAGAACCCCGCACTACTGCCGCCCTTCGTACCGCTCCCGCTCCGCGACCCTGACACGCGTCTCGCCGCGCTCCGCGAACACGGTGTCCCCCTCGCGCACGAGCCTGAGCCCGCGGACCGTCACCGACTCGTTGGCGGCCGGGAGCGGTGCCGTGACGTTGTTGCCGCTCCCGCCGACCACCGTCAGCTCGAACCCGTCGGGCGTGGCCGCGACGACGACGTTGCGGCCGTCGATCCGCGGCTCGGCGCGCGCCGGGTCGCTGGTGAACAGCGTCCGCCTGCTCTCGTTGCGGATCGCGTCCACGCGGTACGCCGGGCCGCCGTTCGCGGCGACCCAGCCCACGCGCTGGACCCCGACGGTCTCCCGCCAGCCGGTCCCGCCAACGTCGACCGCGCGGTACCCCCAGAACGCGAGGTTCCCCTTCGAGACGGCGGTCGTCCATATCTCGCGGTCCGGGTTGCTGACGATCACCCCCGAGGTGTTGACCGACGTGGAGCGACCGAACGCCTCCACGTCGACCACGCTCACGAGCCGGTCCTCAACGTTCTCGGCGTATGTCACCTGATACCCCTCCACCTCTATCGGGTCGCCGGGGAGGTCCCCGTCGTCGACGGCGACGAGGTTCGGGACGATCCCCGGTCCGGCGACGGCCGCCAGCGCCGCGACGAGCAGGAGCGCCCCGACCGCCGCCGGCGTCGCGGACCGGATCCCGTCCCTGATCGTCTCGGGCTCCGGGACCGCCCGGCTCGGCCACAGGGGCTCGTCCCGCGAGACGGCGGCGACGGCGACGATCGCGGCCAGCAGGGCGAGCAGCCCGACGCCGACCGCGCGGTACAGCTCGTACCGCTCGTTCCCGAGGTACCAGTACACCGCCCACAGCCGGCGCGAGGCACCGAACAGCAGCAGCGCCCCGAAGACGACGAGCGCGGACCGCTCGGTCGGGGTCGCGGCGGACTCCCCCTTGTCCGCGGTCGCGACCGGGTGGCTGCTCCACCGCCCCCCGACTCCGTCCCCGTCGCGGCTCCCGTCGCTCCGCGCTCGGGCGCGACGCCGCAAGAGGCGGACGGCGACCAGCGCGCCGCCGATGAGCCCGAGCGCGTGCCCCTGGATCGCGATGTTCGCCCACCCCGGGACGCCGTAGGAGGGCGAGGCCTCCGCGAACGCCACCGGGACCCGGACGGCGTTGTAGAGGACGCCGACGAGCGTCGTCCCCGCCATGGCGACGAGCGCGGCGACGGGGCGCGAGACGAGCGCGAACCCCCAGTAGCCGAACACCACGAGCGAGAAGCCGACCACCGGCCCCAACGCGAACAGCGCCGAGAGGAGGCCGAACCCGACGGCGACCCCGGGGACGATCAGGAACGCCCGGACGTAGGGGTTCGCGCCCGGCGACTCGACTGCGGCGACGCGGCTCGGAATCCGCCCGACTCCTTCCGGGAGCCGCCGCAGACGAGCCGGGAGTCGCCGGAGGCGGACGGCGAGCCCCTTCCCGTCGTCGACGTCGCGCCCCTCGGGGAAGTGACCGTAGGCGTACTCCGCGAGGCCGCCCGCGACGAGCGCGGCGAGGAGGTTCCCCGTGACGTGCCCGCGGCTCGCGTGCGCGAAGCTGGACCAGAGGAGTCCCTCCGGATAGAAGTACGACCATGACCGGAACGGGATCACGACCGGCCGGTTCGGGTCGTCGACGCCGGACTGGACGAACAGGTACACCCCGATCACCCCGGCGATCACGAGGAGCGTTCCCCACGGGACGCCCCAGAGGAGCCGCGAGCGGAGCGCCCGCGTCCAGCCGCCCTCCCGGCGGTCGACGAGGGACACCGCGGCGAGCGCGAGAGCGACGCCGACGCCGCCGGCGGCGAGGTGAACGGCGTCGGACCCCAGCGCCTCCGCGATCATATCACACGGGACGGGGCCGCGCGCACATCAATACGGGGGTCAGGAGTAGCGGTGCGTCGGCGGCGGGGCCGCTCGGCGTCAGATCTTGTTCTCCGCGTCGTCGGCGAGCTCTTCCATCCGCTTGCCGACGCGGCCGGCGGGCGAGAACTCGTCCTCGCTCATCGCGTTCGCCAGCGCGTTGCCGAGGACGAACACCGCGTGCTTGTGCTCGCTCTTCGATTTGTGAACGTGCGAGGGGTCGACGTCGAGCTCGTCGTACGGATCGAACAGCGACCTGTCGACCGTCTCCTGCGCGCGGAAGTGCTCCATGATCGTCACCATCTGTTCGTGGAGTTCGAGCAGCTCGTCCTTGTGCATACCCACGGATACGGGATGTAGGCCCTTTAAGGGTTGTTGAGGGCGGTACGCACGGGTCCGCGCCGCGTCGGCCTCGCTCGGAGACGGTTTCGGTCAGAAGACGTACTCGTCTTCGTGGCCCATCATCCCCTCGTCTTCGAACCCGTTGGAGTCGTCGTCGTCTCGCGGGCCGCTCGTCTTGTACGCCTTGATGCCAGTAGATAGCAGCTCCTCGACCGCCTCCTCGCGGTTGAGGAACTCACCCTCCTCGACCATCTGGGCGATCTGCATCTCCAGATGCTCCGGCACGGTTATCTTCACTCGTGGCATTTGCTGTTCGGGTCTTGTGGGATGGCGTATATAAAATTGGCGTCGCGAATCCGCGTATATGAAAACTCGAGGCAATATCTCAAAATTTTATTTTTGTTTCACTGAACTCTCGTTGGAGTAATCAGAACGCCCTCGACACCGGTGCCCCGTCGCCGGCGCGGTCTCGGCCGAGGGCCTCTCGGCCGCGCGTGCCCTCCCCACCGGGAGCGACATTCATACGTCGGTCCGGGCCGAACGGCTGTCCATGAGCGAATCCGGCGTCGACGCGGCCGAGGACCTCACCGACCTCTACCGCGAGTACGGCGGCGACCGACTCCCTCCGGGCCAGCGCGAGACCGACGGCTTCCCCGTCCTCTCGAAGAGCGGGACGCCGTCGTGGGACCCGGAGGCGTTCGAGCTGGAGGTGTGGGGCGCTGTCGAGGAGCCGCTCTCCCTCTCGCTCGACGAGTTCCGCGACCTCCCGTCGGTCACCCAGCGACAGGACTTCCACTGCGTGACCGGCTGGAGCAAGTTCGACTGCGAGTTCACGGGCGTCGCGTTCGCCGACCTCGCCGAGCGCGCGGGCGTCCGCGCCGACGCGGAACACGTCATGTTCCACGCGCTCGACGGCTACACGACCGACCTCCCGCTTGACGAGTGTACGAAGCCGGGCGTCCAGCTCACCTACGGCTACGACGGCGAGGCCCTCCCGGCCGACCACGGCGGCCCGATCCGCGTCGTCACGCCGCACAAGTACGCGTACAAGGGCGCGAAGTGGGTCTCGGGCGTCGAGTTCCTCACCGAGTCGGAACTCGGCTACTGGGAGAAGCGGGGGTACAGCGACACGGCGAACCCCTGGAACGAGGAGCGCTACAGCTGACCGCCGCCCGCTCGCAGCCCGATTTCCCCCGCTCGCTCCGCCCCGATAGTCAGGATAAAGGGTCCCCGGCCCCGACTCGATACGTATGAAACGGGCGCGCTCCCGGTCGTCGCCGCCGCTGGTCAGCCGGACCACGGCGATCGACGAGCCGGCGTTCGCGGCGGCGTTCGACGCGCTTTCGGCCCCGCGCACGATCTGGAGCGCGCCCGACGACGCGCTGGTGATTGGCGGCGGCGCGGCGGCGACCCTGACCGCGTCGGGCGGCGACCGGTTCGCGTCGATCCGCCGCGCGACGACGGAGCTGTTCGAATCCGGCGACGTCCACGCGGGGACCGAGGCGGCGCGTCCCCGCGTCTTCGGCGGCTTCGCCTTCCACGAGGGGGCCTCCGACGGCGACCCGTGGGGGGCGTTCCCGGAGGCGCGGTTCGTCTTCCCCCGAGTCCAGCTGACGATCGCGGACAACGGCGCGTGGCTGACCGTCAACGCGGTGGGCCCGGACGCCGGCGTCGACGCCGTCGAGGACCGACTCGCTCGCGAGGTCGACCGGTTCGCCGACCTCGACGAGGGGACCGATAGCCGTTCCCCGCGCACCGCGGTCGACGGTCGGAGCGCCCGCCCGCCTCGGCCGGGGATCCGCGAGAGCCGCCGGACAACGAGCCGCGAGGCGTGGCGCGACAGCGTCGGTGCCGCGGTCGACAGGATCGCCGACGGCGACCTCCAGAAGGTCGTGTTGGCGCAGGCGCTGGAGGCGGACCTCGCGGCCGACTTCCCGCGGGCGGCCACGATCGAGCGCCTCGCGGAGAAGTACCCGGACTGCCACCGCTACTGGTTCGAGCCGGTCGCCGGGGAGGGCGCGTTCTTCGGAGCCACGCCCGAGCGACTGGTCTCGCTGCGGGGTCGAACGGTCGAGACCGACGCGCTCGCCGGGACGACCGGACGCGGCGAGACCCCGTCCGAGGACGAGTGGCTCGCGCAGGAGCTCCTCGACGACGAGAAGAACGTCCACGAACACGAGCTCGTCGCGGAGACGGTCCGCGACCAGCTGGAGCCGTTCGCGGCGTCCATCTCGGCGGGCGNCCGCCGCGTCCGGCGGCTCGCGACGGTCCAACACCTCCACACGCCGATTACCGCCGAGCTCGACGCGGACCGGCACGTCCTCGAACTCGTCGAGGCGCTCCACCCGACCCCCGCGGTCGGCGGCCTGCCGCCGGACCGCGCGCTGGCGACGATCCGAGAGACGGAGCCGTTCGACCGCGGCTGGTACGCCGCGCCGGTCGGCTGGATCGACGCCGCGGGTAACGGCGCGTTCGCGGTCGCCATCCGCTCGGCGGTCGCGACCCGCCGCCGCGCGACGCTGTTCGCGGGCGTCGGCATCGTCTCCGACTCCGACCCCGACCGCGAGTGGGACGAGGTCCAACTGAAGTACCGCCCGATCCTCGACGAGCTGGAGCGCGACGACGCGGCCGGATCGGCCGACCGCTAGCTCGCCTACTGGAACATCTTCAGCGGCTCGGCCTGCGAGCTCTCCTCGGTCGCCTGTCGCATCTGCTCGGCGAGCTGTCGCTTCGCGCTCCGGATCTCCGTCGCCTGCTCGACGAGTCCGTCGGTCGGCGTCTCGGTCCCGGCGATCGGGTCGATGCCGTCGAGGATGAGCGTCCGCGCCGCCTCGGGGTCGGGGAACTTCGGATCGGACTCCACGACGAGCCCGACCGCGTCGCGGTCGGCCTCCAACGCGGCCGCGAGCATCGCGCCCGTGGGCCCGGAGACGAGGCCGGACTCGGACGGCGCTTCCACCCCGGTGCGCGCGAGCGCCTCGCCGCCGTTCCCGGTCGCGATCCCGTACAGATCCGGGGGCGAGTCGTCCTTCTCGCGGCCGAGCCCCGACAGGAACACCGGGAAGAGGTCGGCGTCCTCGAACCACGAGTCGAGACACGCCGCGACCTCCGTCGCCGCCCCCGGTTTCACGGGCACGTCGCTGCGGAGCGCGACGAGGTCGTTCGCGGGGTCCGCGTAGAGCCGCACCGGGGTCGTCGCGGCCGCCTCCCCCTCCTGATAGACGGCCACGGGCGGCAGTCCGTCGCAGTGGACGTTCGCGTAGTGGGTCATCTCGTGGGCGTCGATCAGGTGGTCGGTCGCGATCTTGCCGACGAGGCCGACGCCGGGGAACCCCTCGATCAACGTCGGCTCGTCCAGCGAGACGCCGTCGTCGAGGACGGAAATGCGGGCCATGCGCGACCCTACGCCGGGGCCCGACCTAAAGGTGCGGCGCCCGCGGGCGCTCGCGTCCCGAAACGGTCTAACGGGCCGACCCGAAAGGGGAGCCATGAATCCGCTCGACCGATACGAGTCGCTCGTCGACGACGTCGACGCGTTCCGGGCGGCGTGCGACCGGCCCCTCCCCTCGGTCGTGCGCACGAACGGCATCGCGGCGACGCCGACCCGCGTCCGCGAGGCGTTCGACGAGTCGGGCGTCGCGTACGAGCCGGTCGGCTGGCACGACGGCCTCTTCCGGCTCCCCGACGGGAACCCCGGCGGCAACTGGCCGTACGTCCACGGCTGGACCCACGGCCAGGAGGAGGTGTCCGTGCTGCCGACGCTCGCGCTCGACCCGGAACCCGGCGAGCGCGTCTGGGACGCCTGCGCAGCGCCCGGCAGCAAGACGACCCAGATCGCGGACGCGATGGACGACGAGGGGACCGTCGTCGCCAACGACAACAACCTCGGTCGCCTCTCGGCGCTCCGGCACAACGCCGAGCGCCTCGGGATCACGAACGCGATCGTCACGAACCAGGACGCCCGCAACTTCTCGACGAAGCCGCTGGCGTTCGACGAGTTCGACCGCGCGCTGGTCGACGCGCCCTGTTCCTGCGAGGGCACGTGCCGGAAGAACCCGGACGTCTTAGACCAGTGGACGCTCGACCACGTCCACGCGGTCGCGGGCATCCAGAAGGGCGTCTTGGCGAGGGCCGTTCAGGCGACCCGCCCGGGCGGCGTCGTCGTCTACTCGACCTGTACGTTCGCGCCGGAGGAGAACGAGGCCGTCCTCGACCACGTCCTCGCGAACGAGGAGTGCGAACTGGTCGACTTCGACCTGCCCCTGGAGACCGACCCCGGCGTGACGGAGTGGGAAGGGGAGACGTACGACGAGTCGGTGACGCGCGCGCAGCGAGTCTACCCGCACCGCAACGACACGGGCGGCTTCTTCTGTGCGAAGCTGCGCGTGGGCGGAGAGGTCGGTGAGAGCGCGGACGACGGCGAGGTGGCCGCATGAGCGACGACGCTCCCACCAACGACGGCCAGCAGTTCGACCGGCTCCCCGAGACGCCCGCGGACCGCGAGGTCGAGGGGCGCGCGAACCGCGCCGAGGTCCTCGACTGGTTCGAGGAGCGGTTCGGGATCGGCGAGGAGGTCTTTCAGGGGTACTCCTTCTGGGAGAAGGGCGCCGGGAAGGTCTGGATCTTCAACGGCGAGGCGACCGACCCCAGCGAGGTCGAGGCGATCGGGATGACCTTCCTGCGCACGCGGCAGGAGCACTGGAAGCCGACCGGGCGGGCGGTCTCGCGGTTCGGCGCGCACGCGACGAAGAACGTCGTCGAACTGGACCCGGCGCAGGCGGCCCGGTTCGCGGCGGGCGACGACCAGGACCTCCCCGAGTGGGACGGCGACTGGGGGTACCTGATCGCGACCCACGAGGTTGCGGGCGAGTCGGTGCCTATCGGGGTCGGGCTGTACCTCTACGACGAACTGCGCTCGGTGGTTCCGAAGGGGAGCCAGGCGGACCTGCCGGTCGCGGAGTGAGGGGTCGTCGCCGCCGTCCGAAAAAAGTCAGTCGTCGGAGCGTCGCGTCTGGACGGCGCTCCGGAGATCTGTGCGGGTCAGATCGACGTGTCCTCCGGCGGTTTGGTCGCGAAGTTGCTGATACCGTACGCCGCGAGCAGCAGCAGTCCCAGCAGGATCGTGTACGACCGAACGCTGAGGCTTATCAGCGTCTCGTGGACGACCTGTCCCTCTCCCGACACCGGATGCGGCGCTCCCGCGACGATCTCCAGCAGCCCCATCCCGACCGTGCCGAGCAGCACGAGCGCGCCGCCGCCGTACAGTCCGACTCGTTCCATTGTAGTGAGTTGGCTCATGTGTTGTCACCTCGTTAACCGATCAAGTACCGCAGCCGCGGGTGGTCCCTGACGAACGACGTCTTCGCGAGGTAGGCGTCGACGCCGAGCACGCGCCCGGCCCCGAGCGTGGCTATCATCGCGAAGATCAACAGCCCGAGCAGGTCGCCGGTGATCACGCCGTGGGCCCAGCCCCCGGTCTCGCCGTTGATGAAGTAGAAGAACGTCATCAGGAACGCGCCGAAGAACGCGGCCAGCCGCGTCAGCGCGCCGACGATCAGTCCCAGCCCGATCAGGGTCTGCCCCAAGGGGACCATGATATTGGTAAATGACAGCAAGATCCCGTCGGAGAACAGCGTGACTATCGGGCCGAGGCTCGTCTGCGCCGCCGCGCCGCCGACGAACCAGCTCGCGTCGAACGGCCACGCGAGGAACTTGTCGAGTCCCGCGTGAAGGAACCACCAGCCGACGATCAGCCGCAACACGACGAGCCAGTAGGCGAAGCGCGACTCTTCGACCGGGAACGATACGTCTCTGCCCAGCAGCTGCGTTTGGATGTTCGTGACCATTGGACTACCCCGATTGCGAAAACGTTCGGTTACGATATATAAATCTACCTCCAATGTCAACCGCGAGTAATTCGCGAATCCCGGACTACTCCTTCCGTCGCACCGTCCCGCCGCCGAGCCCCTCCCACTCGACCCGGTAGCCGAGCGCCGAGAGGGTCGCGCTCGCGTCGTCGACGCCGTACTCGTCCAGCGTCGCCTCGACCGCGGACAGCGCCGCCCCGTCGTCGATCGCGTCGTCGATCCGCGCCAACACCGACGGCCTGACGAGCGTCCGGCCGACGAGCTCGTGGCTGGGAAACGGGCCGTCTTCCACCGCCGCCTCGCTCACGCCGTGTCGGTCGGCGAGTTCGCGCAGGGTGAGCACGTCGTCGTCCGGCTCGAAGGCGTCCGGGAGCGACTCGGCCGCGTCCGCGACGAACTCGGCCTCGTACTCGCGGAGCACGTCGATCACGTCCTTCACCCGAACCGCTCCGGTGTAGGTGACGACGCGGTGGCCGCGCGCGGCGATCTCCTCGCCGACGCCGAGGCTCTCGTCGACGGCGACGAGGAGGTCCACGTCCTCTACGTCGGCCAGCTGCCCGAGCTTCTTTGCCACGTACTCGGGGGTCCAGAAGCCCATCACCTCGAAGAACAGCCGGAAGTCCGCGTGGTCGTAGTCGAACGCGAAGTCCGGGATCATCACGCTCGCGCCGGTCTCGAGCGGCTCCGGCTCGCGGACGAGCGTCCAGTCGAGGTCGAGCCCGCGGAACCGACCGGCGAAGTCGGCCTCGACCCCGCTGTCGAAGTCGGGCTCCGCCACCGGCTCGACGTCCGGCACGGTCACGTCGCCGTCGGAGAGGCGCATGATGCGCTCGCGGCCGCGATCGTCGATCGTCGCCTCCAGCGACCACTCCGCGGACTCGGCCGCGGTCCTGAGCAGCCGAGCGAACGCGGTCCCGTACCGCCGGATCCGGGAGAACAGCGCGTCCGGACCGGTGACGACGAGCTCGCGCCCCTCCGGGGTCCGCGCCACCTCGTACATCAGCCGCAGACGCTTCACCGCCGAGACGAGCCGCTTCGGGTCGTTCGACCGCACTCGGACCTCGGTGGCGTCGAACAGGGCGGTCTGGGCCAAAGAGAGGTCGTACTGCGCCAGCAGGGACTCGGGATCCCAGCGCACGTCGGCGTCGACGAGGACCCGATTGACGTCGCGGTCGGCGTAGAGCGTCTCCGCCACGGCCGACGCGTCGATCCCGAGCGCGTCGGCCGCCCGGTCGATCGCGGTCTCCCGCTCCGCCTCGCTCGCGACGCCGACCGCCTCCGCGGCCTCGAACGCGGCCCGACGGACGCGACGCGGCGGGACCGCGGCGCGCGTCTCGAACTCGCACTCGCGCTCGACGAGCGCCGCGAGCCCGCGGACCAACTTGAAGTCCCCGTTCCGGGCGGCGGCGTCGGCCTCCAGGTCCGCCAGCGCGTCGTCGAGGTCGCCGCGGCGCTCGCCGACGTGCGACCCGAACGTCCCGAGGACGCGGGCCGCGAGCGGCCGGTGGTCGCGGCCGGTGAACTGCGGCCGGTAGCCGCCGCCCGCCCGGGAGACGCGCAGGAGGTCCTTCCGTAACACGGCCGCGGCTACGAGGGTGCCCGCCTAAAACCGGGCGGTTTCTCGGGTGCGACACGCTTAACCCCGGAACGTGCGGATCGACCCGTAATGAGTACCGACGCGGCGGGCGACGCCGAATCCGACGCCGCCGAGTCCGACGGCGACGGCCCCTCGGAGGCGTTCGTCCGCACCTGCGAGCGCCTCGTCGAGCGCATCCTCGACGGCGAGATCGAACGCGACGACCTCGAACGGGCCAAGCTCGACGCCTGCTCGGAGTTCGGCTCCCCGAAGGTGCCGAAGAACACCGCGATCCTCGACCACGCGCCCGCGGAGCACCGCGACGACGTGATCGAGGTGGTCCAGCGCAAGCCCGTCCGGACCGCGTCGGGCGTCTCCCCGATCGCGATCATGACCTCCCCGGAACTGTGCCCGCACGGGAAGTGCCTCTACTGCCCGGGCGGTCCGGCCTCCGAGTTCTCCTCCGCGCAGTCGTACACGGGCCACGAGCCCGCGGCGGCCCGCGGCGAGCAGAACGACTACGACCCGTACGGGCAGGTGACGCTCCGGCTCGAACAGCTCCGGAAGATCGGCCACCCCGTCGACAAGGCCGAGCTCATCCTGATGGGCGGGACGATGACCGCGCGCTCGCACGACTACCAGGAGTGGTTCGTGAAGCGCGCGCTCCAGGCGATGAACGACTACGACCTCGACAAAGAGCCGGAGCCGGCCGAGGGCGAGTCGTTCGCGCCCGCGCCCGAGGAGACCGAGTTCGAGTACCTCGAAGACGTGATCGCCGAAAACGAGACGAACCCGATCCGCAACATCGGCACGACCTTCGAGACGAAGCCCGACTGGTGTGACCCCGAGCAGATCGACCGGATGCTCGATCTGGGCGGCACGAAGGTGGAGGTCGGCGTCCAGACCACCTACGAGCGGATCAACCGCGAGATGCACCGCGGCCACGGCAACGAGGCGAGCCGGAACGCCAACCGCCGCCTGCGCGACGCCGCGTTCAAGGTGGGCTTCCACATGATGCCGGGCCAGCCGGGAATGACCCGGGAGATGTGTCTGGAGGACTTCCGGCAGCTGTTCGAGAACCCCGACTGGCGGCCCGACTACCTGAAGATCTACCCCACGCTCGTCGTCGAGGGAACCCGCGTGTACGACCGGTGGCGGCGCGACGACTTCGACCCGCTCACCAGCGAGGAGGCGGCCGACCTCGTCGCCGACGTGATGGACCACATCCCGAAGTACACGCGGCTCCAGCGCGTCCAGCGCGACATCCCCGCGGACTTCATCGACGCCGGCGTCCAGAAGTCGAACCTCCGCCAGCTCGCGGCGCAGCGCGCCGAGGAGAAGAGGATCGTCCAGCGGGACATCCGCGCCCGCGAGGTCGGACACAACGACGCCGACCCCGACCCGGACGACGTCGAACTCGACGTCACCACCTACGAGGCCGGCGGCGGCACGGAACACTTCCTCGCGTTCGAGGACCCCGTGCGCGACCTGCTCGTCGGCTTCTGTCGGCTGCGGTTCCCGTCGTTCGCCCCGGACCAGCCCGGCGCGGCCGGGACCGAGAGCGACCCGATCCGACCCGAACTCGAAGACGCCGCGCTGGTCCGCGAGCTCCACGTGTACGGCAACGAGGTCGGCATCGGCGGCGACGGCGACTGGCAGCACCAGGGGTACGGGACGAAGCTCCTCGAACGCGCCGAGGAACTCTCCCGCGAGGCCGGCTACGACAAGGTCGCGGTCATCTCGGGCATCGGCGCCCGCGAGTACTACCGCAACAAACTCGGCTACCGACAGGACGGACCGTACGTGTCGAAGCGGATCTGACCGGTTCCCGACCGGTGTCTCGCGACCGCTCGTCCGCACAACGACACGCCTTTTTCCGGCCCGCGAGTCTCTGTTTCGTATGGACCAGAAGCGGGAGCTGTCGAGCATCGACCTCGCCGCGCTCGTCACCGAACTGAATCGGTACGAGGGCGCGAAGGTCGACAAGGCGTACCTCTACGACGACGACCTGCTCCGGCTGAAGCTCCGCGACTTCGACCGCGGCCGCGTCGAACTCATGATCGAGGTGGGCGACGTGAAGCGCGCGCACGCCGCGGACCCGGACAACGTCGCGGACGCGCCAGGCCGCCCGCCGAACTTCGCGAAGATGCTCCGCAACCGGCTGTCCGGCGCGGACTTCGCGGGCGTCGAGCAGTACGAGTTCGACCGCATCCTCACCTTCGAGTTCGAGCGCGAGGACCAGAACACGACGCTCGTCGCCGAGCTGTTCGGCCAGGGGAACGTCGCCGCGCTCGACGAGACGGGCGAGGTGATCGGGGCGCTCTCGACGGTCCGCCTCAAGTCGCGCACCGTCGCGCCCGGCTCCCAGTACGAGTACCCGGCCTCTCGGCTCAACCCCCTCACCGTGAGCCGCGGCGGCTTCGACCGGCACATGCGCGAGTCGGACAGCGACGTGGTGCGGACGCTCGCCACGCAGCTGAACCTCGGCGGGCTCTACGCGGAGGAGGTGTGTACCCGCGCCGGCGTGGAGAAGGAGACGCCCATCGAGGAGGCGACGGACGACCAGCTCGGCGCGCTCCACGACGCGCTCTCCCGACTCGACGAGCGGCTCCGCTCGGGCGACATCGACCCCCGCGTGTACGAGGAGTCGGTCGACGGTGACGGAAGCGAGGACGACGGCGGCGACCCCCGCGTGGTCGACGTGACGCCCTTCCCGCTCGCGGAACACGAGGGCCTCCCGAGCGTCGGGTTCGACTCGTTCAACGCCGCGGTCGACGAGTACTTCTATCGGCTCGGAAACGAGGCCACCGACGACGGCGAGGCTCCGGCGGACGCGACGGCGTCCCGGCCGGACTTCGAGGCGGAGATCGCCAAACAGGAGCGGATCGTCGAACAGCAGCGCGGGGCGATCGAGGGGTTCGAGGAGCAGGCGCAGGCGGAGCGCGAGCGCGCGGAGTTGCTGTACGCGAACTACGACCTCGTCGACGAGGTGCTCTCGACGGTGCGCGAGGCCCGCGAGAACGAGGTGCCGTGGGACGAGATCGCGGCGACGCTCGACGCCGGCGCGGAGCGGGGCATCCCGGCCGCGGCGGCCGTCGTCGACGTCGACGGCGGCGAGGGGACGGTGACGGTCGCGCTCGACGACGAGGACGGCGGGTCCGTCCGCATCGACCTCGACGCGAGCGAGGGCGTGGAGGTCAACGCCGACCGGCTCTATCAGGAGGCGAAGCGCGTCGAGGAGAAGAAGGCGGGCGCGAAGGCGGCGATCGAGTCCACCCGCGAGGAGCTGGAGGCGGTCAACGAACGGAAAGCGGAGTGGGAGGAGCAGGAAGCGGCCGCCGACGAGAGCGCCGGAGCGGACGGCGACGGCGAGGACGGCGAGGACGGAGACGAGGCGTACGAGACGGACTGGCTCTCGCGCTCGTCGATCCCGATCCGCAGCCCGGACGACTGGTTCGAGCGGTTCCGGTGGTTCCGTACCTCGACCGGCTACCTCGTCATCGGCGGGCGCAACGCCGACCAGAACGAGGAGCTGGTGAAGAAGTACATGGGCAAACACGACCGGTTCTTCCACACGCAGGCGCACGGCGGACCGGTGACGATCCTCAAGGCGTCGGGGCCGTCCGAGTCGGCGGATCCGGTCGACTTCTCCGAGGAGACGCTGCGGGAGGCCGCGCAGTTCGCCGTCTCCTACTCGTCGGACTGGAAGGACGGCCGCGGCGCGGGCGACGCGTACATGGTCGAGCCCGATCAGGTGTCGAAGACCCCGGAAAGCGGCGAGTACATCGAGAAGGGGAGCTTCGTGATCCGCGGCGACCGCACGTACTTCGAGGACGTCCCCTGCCGGATCGCCGTCGGCGTCCAGTGCGAGCCGGTCACCCGCGCCATCGGCGGGCCGCCGTCGGCCATCGTCGACCGCGCGGCCGCGCACCTCACCTTCGAACCGGGGATGTACGCGCAGAACGACGCCGCGATGATGGCGTATCGGAACCTGAAAGAGCGGTTTGCCGACCAGTCGTTCGTGCGGAAGGTCGCGAGCGCGGACCGACTTCAGGAGTTCCTCCCCCCGGGCGGGTCGGACATCGTCGACTGAGGCTCTGTCGCGGTTCGCCGGCCCCGCCTCGTCGACTCGACGCCCGCCGTCCGCCCGAGCGCGACGTTTTCAAGCCTCGGCGACCGAGTGAGACCATGGCCTTCGAATCGCTGCCGGAGGGGTGGCGGGTGTGGAACGAGGAGCCGAGCGGCCGGGCGATCCTCGTCTACCGCCCCGACGTCTTCGGGAGCGGCGACCTCCCCGACGAGTGTCTGCCGACGATCTACCTGACGAACGGCTCTCGGAACGCGCGGCCCGGATCGGGCCAGTACGCGACCGAAGAGTGGCACGTCGTCCTCTTCTTGGAGCCCGAGATCGAGGCGGTCGCGGAGACGCACGAGAGCCGCGAGGCGGGCGCGGCCGGCGCGGTCGACGTCGCGGAGCGGTTCGCCGCCGGCGCGGTCGACTACCGGGGGGCGTATCAGGTCCCCCGGGAGGCGTACTTCGCGCGCCTCGACGAGTTCGTCGGCGGCGAGGAGCCGGCGTGAGTGCGGTCGGTCTGACCGCGTGCCGGTCGTCGGTCTGACCGTGTGACCGCGCGGCTGCGAGCGGTCAATATATCCACGATCACGGATAATTTAGAGCGAGAGGGGGAGCGATACGCCACGAACACGAGGATTTTTATCGCCGCCCGCCCCACCCTCGGGTACATGAACGCCGGTGGGGACCACGGCGGCGACGAACCGCGCGAGAAGTGCGGCGTCGTCGGCGTCTCGCTCGAGGACCGGGAGGCCGCGCGACCGCTGTACTACGCGCTGTACGCGCTCCAACACCGCGGCCAGGAGTCGGCCGGCATCGTCACGCACGACGGGTTCCAGCAGCACAGCCACGTCGAGCGCGGCCTCGTCGGCGACGCGTTCGACGAGGGCGACCTCGCGTCGCTGTCGGGCGGCACGGGCATCGGCCACGTGCGTTACCCGACCGCCGGCAGCCTCGACAAGAGCTGCGCGCAGCCCTTCTCGGTGTCGTTCAAGTCCGGCTCGCTCGGGCTCTCGCACAACGGCAACCTCGTCAACGCCGACGAGGTGCGCGAGGAGCTCGCGGCCGCGGGCCACGCGTTCACCTCCGACGGCGACACCGAGGTGATCGCCCACGACCTCGCGCGGAACCTCCTCGAAGAGGACCTCGTCCGGGCCGTCAAACACACGATGAACCGGATCCACGGCTCGTACTCGCTGGCGATCACCCACGACGACACCGTGCTGGGCGTCCGCGACCCGCTGGGGAACCGGCCGCTGTGTCTCGGGAAGATCGACGGCGGCTACGTCCTCGCCAGCGAGTCGGCCGCCATCGACACGCTCGACGGGGAGCTGATCCGCGACGTCCGTCCCGGCGAGCTCGTCGTCCTCGATCCCGACGGCACCGGCTACGACACGTATCAGCTGGTCGAACGCGACACGACCGCCCACTGCTTCTTCGAACACGTCTACTTCGCGCGCCCGGACTCCGTCATCGACGAGAGCCTCGTGTACGAGGTGCGACGCTCGCTCGGGCGGAAGCTCTGGGCGGAGTCCGGTGTCGAGTCCGACGTGGTCATGCCCGTCCCCGACTCCGGGCGCGCGTTCGCCTCGGGCTACGCGGACGCGGCGGGGGAGACCACGGCCGCCGGCGAGCCGCGGCCGGCGGACGACGAGGGCGTGGAGTTCGCCGAGGGCCTGATGAAGAACCGGTACGTCGGCCGGACGTTCATCATGCCGACCCAAGACGAGCGCGAGCGCGCCGTCCGGCTGAAGCTGAACCCGATCCGGTCGACGGTCGAGGGGAAGTCGGTGACCATCATCGACGACTCCATCGTCCGCGGGACCACCTCGACCCAGCTCGTCGACCTAGTCCGCGAGGCGGGGGCGGAGGAGGTCCACCTCCGGATCGGCGCGCCGCCCATCCTCGCGCCCTGCTACTTCGGCATCGACATGGCCACCCGCGAGGAGCTGATCGCGGCCGACGCCTCGACCGAGGAGATCCGCGAGGAGGTCGGCGCGGACTCGCTGTCGTACCTCTCCATCGACGCCGTCGCGGACGCGGTCGGCGAGAGCCGCGCCGACCTGTGTCTCGGCTGCGTCACCGGCGAGTACCCCTTCGACGTCGAGGGCGAGGCGACCGACCGCGACGTCGACGCGCCGATTTCGGACCCGACGCCCGCGGACGACTGAGGCGGCGGTCCCGGGCGCGACCCCGCACGCGTTCGACCACGGTCCGACCGCTCGGGACGTATCGGGGGCTTAAATACACTCACGGTCAGACGTGCGAGCATGACACGGAACGCCGACGCCGCAGAGGACCGCGCCGCGTCGATGAGCCGCCGCGGGTTCTTCCGCGCCGGGGCCGCCGGGGCGGCGGTCGCCGCGGGGGTCACCGCCGGAGCCGGGACCGCGGCCGCCCAGTACGGCGGCTGGCTGGACGACGTGAGCAACTACGACGGCACGCACGACTACCGCGGGCAGGACGAGGTCACCGTCTCGGTCGGCGCGGGCGAGAACGGCCTCCGCTTCGGGCCCGCCGCGATCCTCGTCGACCCGGGCGCGACCGTGGTCTGGGAGTGGACCGGACAGGGCGGCGGCCACAACGTCGTCGCGAACGACGGCACCTTCGACAGCGGGGAACCGGTCGGCGAGGAGGGGGCGACCTTCGAGTACACCTTCGAGGACGCCGCCGACGGCGACGCGTTCAACTACCTCTGTGAACCCCACGAGGCGGTCGGGATGAAGGGCGTCGTCGCGGTCGGCTCCGTCGACGACGACCTCGTCGACCCGCAGGCCGAGGGCGGCGACGGCGAGAGCGGCGACGGCGAGAGCGGCGGCCCGGCCGGCTACGGCGACTGGTTCGAGGACGTCGGCAACTACGAGGGCACGCGAGACCTCCGCGGACAGAGCGAGGTCACCGTCTCGGTCGGCGCGGGCGAGAACGGTCTCCTGTTCGACCCGCCGGCGATCCTCGTCGACCCGGGGACGACCGTGGTCTGGGAGTGGACCGGACAGGGCGGCGGCCACAACGTCGTCGAGGAGAACGACGTCTTCTCCAGCGGGGAGCCCGCGGCCGAGGAGGGGACGACCTTCGAGTACACGTTCGCGGACGCGGGCGACGGCGACGTGTTCCGGTACGTCTGCGAGCCGCACCAGAGCGTCGGGATGAAGGGCGCGGTCGCGGTCGGCTCCGTCGACGACGACCTGATCGGCGGCGATTCGGGCGGCTCGGGTGGCGGGCTCTCCGCGGGCGACATCGGCATGCTGGCGCTCGGGTTCGGCTTCGCCGGCGCGCTGCTCGTCCCGCTGTTCTACGCGGCTCACCAGAAGGCCGAGCGGAACGATCCGAACGCGTAGTCGGTCTCTCTCTTTCGTCGGTCGCTGTCGTCGGTCGCGCTCGTCCGTCTTCGGTCGGCCCCTCGGTCAGTAGATGTGGTATAAGAGCAGGTAGACGCCGATCCCCATCGTGAACGAGATCAGCCAGAGGACGGCACCGACGAACCCGACCTGCGAGTGCCGCGTCTGGTAGAGGTCCGCGTACGGGCGGGTCGCGGCCAGGAACAGCGCGTGGAAAACGAACGGCACGCAGACGATCGCGAGCAGGATATGGACCGCGAGGAACGGGAGGTAGACGTACGAGTAGACGACCTCCGGCCCGGGGAACTCGGTCGTGCCGACGAGGATCAGCCGGTAGAGGTACGCGCCGAGGAACGCGGTGAACAGCGCGAACGAGGTCACCATGAAGTTCCGGTGTCGCTCGATGTTCCCGCGGGAGATCTCCCGCCAGCCGAGCAGGATGGTCGCGATGGCGGTCGCGGAGACGGCGGCGTTGAAGTGCGGGATCGCGGCGAGGACGGCGTCGCTCGCGCGCGGGATCAGCGAGCTCGGGATCACGCCGCCCACCGCGCCGAAGACGAGCGCGAGCGCGACGACGGAGGCGACGGCGGTCAACACGGAGACGTTCTCGCGGGCCCAGTCGGACATGGTCGGACGGAGGGACGCGACTCCCAAACCCGTGCCGGTTGCGGTCGACGCGTTCCGGTCGCGGTCGCCGAGTCGCGGCGGCGCGCCGCCGCCCGGAGGTCTGCGAAACCCCGGCACGGCTCCCTCGAATGGAAGGGCTTTTAATTGGGGACAGGATACGTGGAGACGCGACAGAACACCGCGAGCGTGGGTAGCCAAGCCAGGCCAACGGCGCAGCGTTGAGGGCGCTGTCCTGTAGAGGTCCGCCGGTTCAAATCCGGTCCCACGCATCGCACGGCGGCACACCCGCCACACGATGCACGGTGTTGTCTCTACGACAGCACCCACGCATAATTCCTACCGACCGCTACTCGACGAGCGACGGCTTCGTCTCCCCGCCGATCTCTACGCTGTCGCGGCCGCCGTGTCCGTCGCCGCGACGTTTTCGGTCCATACCGAGACCATGCGGCCGCGTCGAACGTCCCACACACCGCTCTCACGGCGAATCGAGAGAGTCCGCAGAGTGACCCGGCCTCCCTCTGAGTACGCGGACGCCTCTGGCAGGCTCCACCCGAGGTGCCCAGCGGATCGTACGGCTGGGCCGTCGAGACACAACTCGGGGTCGACGGCCGCGCGGCTCGCGGTCGACCGGGTGTTTCAGACGGAAAGATATCCGAGGGATACGACCTCAGTAGGGTCGGTATTACTAACGTACACCTCGTTATCAGTGGAATTCACAGGATGTCGGCACAGCGCTGCTCGGTCGCCTGCCCGGGCGTCTTCGACGACTACGAGTTCGCCGTCTGTCTCACCCACGACGTCGACCGGGTTTATAAAACGTACCAGTCGCTGTACTACGCGGCCGCGGAGCGGCGACTGTACCATCTCAAGACGCTCCTCTCGGGGACCGAACCCTACTGGCAGTTCGCTGAGATCATGGCGCTCGAGGACCGTCTCGGGGTCCGCTCGTCGTTTTATTTCCTGAACGAGAAGCACCTGCTCACGGATAAGTCTCCCACTACGTGGCTCCGACCCACGGACTGGATCCGGTACACGGGCCACTACGAAATCGGAGATCCGGCGATCGTCGACGCGATCCGCGCGCTCGACGAGGGCGGGTGGGAGGTCGGTCTCCACGGCTCCTACGACTCGTACGCTGACCCCGAGCGATTGGCTTGGGAGAAACAGGAACTCGAAGGCGTCCTCGGACATCAGGTCACTGGCGGCCGGCAGCACTTCCTCAACTTGGACGGGCCGGAGACGTGGCGACATCACCGCGACGTCGGACTGCGATACGACGCGAGCTTCGGCTCCAGTTCGACGGTCGGCTTCGATACGCCGGCCCCCGTCGCTGGAACCGGAGCCGAACAGTCGGCCACCACGGTTCCCGAACGTGTCGGAGCCGGCGTGTTCCGTCCGTTCGACGACGACTTCCTCGTGTTCCCCCTCACGGTTATGGAGGCGCCGCTCGTCGAAGAGGCGGGGAGTGTCGACGCTGCGTGGAGCAAGCTTCGGCAACTGCTCGCCGACGCGCGCCGTCGACAGGCAGTCGTCACGGCCCTCTGGCATCCGCGGCTGTTCAACGAGACCGAGTTCCCCGGATACCGCCGGTTGTACGAACGGCTGATCACCGAAGCGAAATCGCTCGGTGCGTGGGTGGGTCCCGTCGAAGAGGCGTACCACGAACTCGTCGATCACCCGGGGTGTACCGGCGCGTGACCAGCACGAAGCTTCGGGTGTATGCCAACGCCGCGCTTCATTACGGGTTAGAAAGAAACTGGGACCGGACGGTCACGCCGGCCTCGGCCGACCGATTCGAGCGGATCGTCTCGGACTTCGCCGACTACGAGACGGTGTTCGTCCACGCCGGACTGAGCGACGTCAAGCAGGCGTTCCAGTGCGATCCGTACGATTTTCTCCTTCGGGTTCTGGACGAGAACTTCGAGAACATTCTCGTGCCCGGATTCACACCGGCGTTCCGGGACTCGGCCGTCTATCACAAGGAACATTCACGCCCGGCGTTCGGCGCGTTCTCTCGGCTGTTCCTCGACGACGCAGAGTACCGGACCGACGACGCGATCCACTCCATCCTCGTCAAGGGAGACTACCGTTTCGACGACTGCGATCATCACGATTCCTTCTCCGAAGCCGGCTGCTGGGCGAGTCTCGACCGGGACGACGTGCTCATCCTCAACGTCGGTACCGACTGGATCGTGAGCACGCAACACCACTTTCTCGAACGTCACTTCGACGTGCCGTACGTTAGCTCCGCGACTCACGACGGAGTCCTGTTCGACGGCTCGGGCGATCACGAGCAGATCACACAGGTGAACTACGAGTACACGATGCCGATGAAACGAAACTCGTTAGCTATTCAGACGTACCTGGCGGAGACCGGCGCCCTGACGAAACACGACCTCCAAGGGTTGAACGTAATGGCGATCTCGGCCCGCGACCTGCGAGAAGGTCTCGCTCCCGCGGTCGACCGCGATCCGTATTTCATGGTCGCCTGTTCGACTGAGACGCTCCGGGCCGACAGCCTGCCCTCCGCGTGTAAGAAGTCACTGTATAACATTATGGGATAGCCGATTTCTACCCTACAGAGCAGCCTCGTGATCGAACCTCCCGCTGACATACAACTGTGAACCAATCCCCGAACACGCCAGCGAATCGGGTCGCCGGAGACGCTGGCAGAGACGATCGGTTGAACCGCCATCGGCGTTTCTCGACGCTCGCGGCCACGCTAAACTACTCGCGGGAGCGGAGCTATGCCGGGTACGACTACTCCGACGGGCTGAGTAGTGAGATCCTCGAACGGTTGCCTGTCAGTAATAAGTGGGTCGACATCCTGTTTCAGGAATCGGCGAAACGCGCTCCGATTAACATCCGTCCGGCACTGTTGATCCCCCGCCGTCGGAGCTTCAAGGGGACGGCCCTATTCGTCCTCGCCAACGTCGGAGCCTACGAACTCACCGGTCGCTCCGAGTATCTGGACGAGGCCTCCGAACTGCTCGACTGGCTACTCGCGCGGCGACGGGAGTCCCCGTTCGGTTGGGGGCATAACCACGACGTACAGATGCTCGAAGAAAAGACGCCGCGTAACACCCCGAGCATCGTTACGAACTGTTACGCGATGAGGGCCGTCTTTCGAACCGCGTCGCACACCGACGCTCCCGGATACGAACTGGTCCGCGACCGGATGCCGGGGTTCGTCACGGACGACTTGGACTACACCAGCGCGGATCCCGGCAGTAGGATCAAGTACCGGCCCACCGCCGGCGAAGACTCGTACGTTCTCAACGCGAACGCGCTCGGGGCGAGGGTGCTGCTCGACCTCTACGGCGAGGTCGGCGATCGGTCGTTCCGTGACCGTGCCGAAGAGATCCTCGACTACGTCGCTGCGCGACAACACCGCCTCGGCGGCTGGAAATACACGGATCCGCCGTCCGCTTCGCACCTGTCCATGGACAGCCACCACAACGGGTTCATCGTCGAGTCGTTTCTGCGATACAACGACCTCACCGACTCGCACCGTTACGCCGAGACGCTGGACGCCGGCCTTCGATTTTATAAGAACGTGCTGTTCGAACCTGACGGGACGCCGAACTGGGACGAATCGAGCAGCTACCCGAAGGACATCCACGCGGTCGCGCAAGGGATATTGACGTTCACTATGGCCGACGACGTCGAGTTCGCGGAGCAGATCGTCTCGTGGGCGCTTGACAATCTCTACGCCGGTTCGGGACAGTTCTACTACCGCCAAGAGCGGTTTTACACCCGCTCCTACACGTTGATGCGATGGTGCCAAGCGTGGATGGCGTACGCGCTCTCCGAGTTCTGTCTCGCGAAGGAAGACGCCCGCGAGCGGTCATAGCTCCGTCGCACGGCCCTGCTCGCAGTCGACTGCGCAGTTCCGGTGCGGTCCGGCGGGGCGGACGCGGACGCTCAGCAGACGCCGGCCCCCGCGACCAACATCACGTAACACGAGATAACGAGGGAGACCACGTTCGAGCGCTCTCAACCGAGCATCGGGGAGGCGTTCGCCTGAAAAGCGGCTATGCGCCCGGTCACAAGTTCGGATAGGGACCCCGACGAACCCGAGTGAATGCCGCCGGGCGTCACGGTCAGGAACCCGCCACCGCCCCGCCACGGTTCGGGGACGCTATCACTCGTCCCGTACGGCCGTCGTCGACCGTCCCGCTCAACCGCCAGTGAACGTCGAACGTCCTCCGTATTCGCCACGTCAGCACTGAGGTCTTCAGGGACCCGACGGCCCGGATACTCTCGGTGTGCGTATGATTCGACGTCCACGACGGTCGATCGAGGCCCGCGCGAACTACCACCCTTTTAGTCGCGCGCCGTCGGAGTGTGGCGTAATGAGTACGGACGCGACCCCCGAGTACGACTACGAGGAACTGGGGCTCGTCGCCGGGCTGGAGATCCACCAGCAGCTCGACACGGAGACGAAGCTGTTCTGTGACTCTCCGACCGTCGAGCGCGACCCCGACGAGTCCGACCGGTCGATCAGCCGACAGCTCCACCCGACGAAGAGCGAACTGGGCGAGCTCGACGACGCCGCGATGGAGGAGAGCCGCGTCGACCGCGAGTTCACCTACCTCGCGTACGACACGACCTGCCTCGTCGAGGAGGACGACGAGCCGCCCCGCCGCGTCGATAGCGAGGCGCTCGCCGTGGCGCTCCAGATCGCCGACCTGCTCGACCTCTCCGTCGTCGATCAGGCGCACGTCATGCGGAAGCTCGTCATCGACGGCTCGAACACCTCCGGCTTCCAGCGCTCGATCCTCCTCGGTCAGGACGGCGAGATAGAGACCGACGCAGGCTCGGTGTCGGTCGTCGACCTCATGCTCGAAGAGGAGTCGGCGAAGCGCGTCGAGGAGACCGACGACGGCGTCGTCTACTCGCTCGACCGGCTCGGCGTCCCCCTCGTCGAGATCGGCACGGGCCCGGACATCCGCAGCCCCGAGGGCGCGCGGCGGGCGGCCGAGCGGATCGGGATGCTGCTGCGCTCGACCGGCGCGGTCAAGCGCGGCCTCGGCACCATCCGCCAGGACGTGAACGTCTCCATCGCCGACGGCGCGCGCGTCGAGGTGAAGGGGGTTCAGGACCTCCAGGGGATCGAGGATATCGTCCGCGGCGAGGTGGGCCGACAGGCCGAACTCCTAGAGATCCGGGACGAGCTCCGCGAGCGCGACGCGAGCGTCGGCGACGTGACGGACGCGACCGACGTGTTCGCCGACACCGAGTCCGGCGTCATCCGCGGCGCGCTCGACTCGGGCGGGAAGGTCACCGCGGTCCCGCTGTTCGGGTTCGACGGCCTCGTCGGCCGCGAGCTCCAGCCCGACCGCCGGCTCGGCACGGAGCTGTCGGACCACGCGAAGCGCCACGGCGCGGGCGGCATCTTCCACACGGACGAGCTGCCGGCGTACGGCGTCACCGGGGCGGAGGTCGAGGCGCTGCGCGACGCGGTCGGCGCGGGCGAGGGCGACGCGGTCGCCATCGTCGCGGCCGACCCCGAGACCGCCGACCTCGCGATCGAGGCGGCCGCGGAGCGCGCCGAGACCGCCATCGAGGGCGTCCCGGAGGAGACCCGCGGCGCGAACGACGACGGGACCACTCGCTACCTCCGACCGCTCCCGGGCGCGGCGCGCATGTACCCCGAGACGGACGTGCCGCCGGTCGAGCCGGACCCGTCGGACGTCGAGACGCCGGAACTGCTCGACGAGAAGGCGGCGCGGTACGCCGAGGAGTTCGGCCTCGACGCCGGGCTCGCCGAGCAGGTCGCGTTCGGCCAGCGGTTCCCGCTGTTCGAGGCGGCGGTCGAGCGCGGCGCCGACCCCACCTTCGCGGCGTCGACGCTGGAGTCGACGACGACGGAGATCCGGCGCGACGGTGCGCCCGTCGAGAACCTCACCGACGACCACTTCCTCGCGCTCTTCGACCTCGTCGAGGCTGGCGACCTCGCGAAGGAGGGCGTCCCCGAGGTGCTGACGACCCTCGCCGAGGACCCCGCCCTCTCGGCGGGCGAGGCCGTCGAGGAGGCGGGCCTCTCGGGCGTGAGCGAGGCCGAAGTCCGCGAGGCGGTCGTCGAGGTCGTCGAGCGCAACGCCGACCAGATCGAGGCCGAGGGGATGGGCGCGTTCTCCGGGCTGATGGGCGAGGCCATGGGCGCGCTCCGCGGGAAGGCCGACGGGGAGGTCGTCTCCGACGCGCTGCGCGAGGAGATCGGCAAGCGGTCGTAACGCGCTCCCCGCGTTCCGCACCGGTTAGGCCCCCTCTTTACGTGGCGCGAGTCCGTTGTCCGAATCGAGGGACACCTGATGGCAGACACGTCTGTGGTCGACCCGTCGGACGATCCGTCCGCGCCGGACCCCGGCTCCGACCCGGCCGAGAACCAGACGACCAGCGACCGCGTCTCGGAGGTGACGAACCGCTTCGTCCACGGCGTCGAACTCGCCGCCGCGGCGCTGTTCGCGCTCCTGTTCGGCATCGGCGTCGTCGACCTCGCGATCCAGATCGCGGAGTCCGTCCCGACGGGGGAGATCACGGACCCGAACGTCGTCATCGGCTTCATCGAGACCGGGCTGCTGCTGCTCATCATCGTCGAAGTGTACCAGACGGTCGTCGCGTACATCGAACAGAGCGACACTCGCCGGATCGTGCGGCTGGTGATCTACACCGGCGTCATCGCGATGGTCCGGAAGGTGATCATCTTCCGCACCACCGAGTACCCCACGACGCAGGACGCGCTGTTCGCCGCCGTCTCCTACGGCACCGTGATGCTCGGGCTCGTGTTGCTGTTGTACGTCGAGCGCTCGGTCGGCGTCTCGCTGGAGTAGGCCTCCGCGACGCGGTCGTCACCCCACTCGGCGTGTCGAGGTCGCGCCTTCGACCGCGAGAGTCGCTTCCCGACACCCGGGACACCCGACGCTTTTGTCAGTCGGTGTGGAAATCTGACCCATGCGAGAGCCGTTCGACCCGGGGTTCGACTTCGACCGCGGGACGGTCGCGGTGATCACCGCGACCACCGTCCTCCTGTGCGCGACCGTGTTGTTCGTGCTCGACCGCCCGGCGTGGATGCTCCCCGTCGCCCTCACCGCCGGCGGACTCGCGGCCGCGCTCGGCGGGTTCTACGACGCGAGCGCGAACAACGCCCTCCTCGGGGTGGCGCTCGCGACGGTCCCGCTGTACCCGCTCGTGTTCGTCTACCGGATCGGAGGCGTTCCGACGCCGAGCACCGACCCCGACCTGCTGTTCGCGACCGCCGTCTACTCGATGGGGGACATGATCGGCTACGCGCCCATGATGGCGGTGTTCGGCTACCTCGGTGCCACCGCCGTCGACCGGGCCCGCCGTCGCTTCGGGCCCCCGGTCGGCTACCGCGACGGCAGCGACGCCCGGCGGATAACCGGACTCGACGACGAGACGCGCTGACCGGTCGGCGCGTCCGATCAGTCCGTCAGCTCCTCGATCAGCGTGTCGAGGTCGTACGTCGCCGGCGCTCGCGACTCGTCGCGCAACGCGGCGATGGTGAACGTCGAGTTCGTGCGCTCGACGTCCGGAATCGCCTCGAAGTCGCTTATCAGTCGCTCGACGGTGTCCGACGAGGAGAGCCGCGCGAGGACGACGAAGTCCGTCTCGCCCATGGTGAAGAACGCCTCCGTGACGCCTTCCACCGCCAGTAGCTCGTCGGCGAACTCCTCGTAGGGACCCTCGTAGCTCGCCAGCACCTCGACGATGACGGTGACACCGAGCCCGAGCGCCTCGTGGTCGAGGTCGTACAGGTCGTTCTCGATCACGCCGTCCTCGCGGAGGTTGTTCAGGCGGTAGTGGATCGTCGACACCGGAATGCCCGTCTCCTCGTGGAGCCGTTCCGGGCTCCCGGTCCCCAGATCGGAGATGGCCTTCAACAGCCGCACGTCGCGCTCGTCCATACCCCCGGATCGCCCCCCGATCGGTTGTATATGTCGACCGACAGGCTTGGAGTCCGCTCTAAGATGTCGGCGCGGTTCGGGACCTGAATCGGATCTGATTCGTATGTCTGATTCTTCATCCCGAACTGCGAGCGATCCGAGAGTATCATTTAACTATCTCTGCGTATTTCGAATCGACAGCAAGTGAATCTCAGAGACCTCCTCTCTACTCCGGAAGCGATCGTCGCCGCGTTCCTGCTGCTCGCGACGCTGTGGGGCACGTCCTTCGTCGCCATCGAGGCCGGCCTCCACTACTTTCCGCCGCTCCTGTTCGCCGGCGTCAGGTACGTCGTCGCCGGCGCGGTCGTGCTGGGCTACGCCGCGGTCGCCGCGGACCGGTGGCTCCCGCGCGACCGCGACGAGTGGCTCGGCGTCGCCGTCGCGGGCACGTTCGTGATCGCGGCGTACCACGGGCTCCTCTACCTCGGCGAGATCCGGATCTCCGGCGCGGTCGCCGCGGTCGTCGTGAGCCTCGCCCCGGTGTTGACCGCGGTCTTCGCGGCCGCGCTCCTCCCGAACGAGCGCCTCGGCCCCGTCGAGATCGGCGGCTTCGCGCTCGGGCTCCTCGGTGTGGTCGTGATCGCCGACCCGGCCGCCGCCGGACTCGGCAGCGCGGCCGTCGTCGGCGTCGCGCTCGCGTTCGTCGCCACCGTCGCCTTCTCGCTGGGTGCCGTCCTCCTCCGCCCGCTCCGCACCGACCTCCCGGTCGCCGCGCTCCAGGGCTGGGCGATGGTGATCGGGGCCGGCCAACTGCTGGTCGCCGCCGTCGCGCTCGGCGAGTCGCCCGCCGCGATCGTCTGGAACCAGACGGCGATCGCGTCGCTCGCGTACCTGACGCTGCTCTCCGGCGTGGTCGCGTTCCTCCTGTACTTCGCGCTGCTCGACGCCGTGGGCCCGTCGCAGCTCCACCTCGTCGGCTACGCGGAGCCCGTGGTCGCCGCGGTCGGGAGCTGGGCCCTGCTCGGGCACCTCGTCGACGCCGAGGCGCTGATCGGGTTCGTCGCGATCCTCGCCGGCTTCCTCGTCTTGGAACGCGAGGAGATCGCCGACTACGTCGACCTCGACCGCCTGCTCGGGTGAGGCTCGCCGGCGGACCGGCTCGCGTCGACGCGGGGGGACGACCCGGAGTCGTGAACGGTTCTCACTCGACGTCCCGGCTCAGCCCCGCGCGGAGGTCCCGGCCGAAGTAGTGCCCGACGAGCGCGAGCGCGAGGCCGACCCCGCCGCCGACCGCGACGAGCGGGAGCCCCCACTGCGACAGGTAGTCGATCCCGATGGGGAGGAAGCCGACGCCGAGGACGCTCGTCACCGCGCTCGTCGCGCCCGCGGCGGCCCCGGCGACCCCCGTCTCGACGTACCGGCGCGCCGACAGCACGAGGCCGAGGAGGAACGCGGCGAGGAAGACGCCGCCGGCGGTCCCGACCGTCCCCCCGATGAGCGGGATCAGGCTCCCGACGAACACGCCGACCGCGACCGTGACGAGCGCGAGGCCGAACGCCTTCGCCGAGAACCACCGCCCCGAGACGCCGACCCGGCCGGCGTCTCCGGAACCGGCCTCGCTCCCCGCCGTCGGCTCGGGGCTCGCGACGCCGCCGGCGTCGGCGTCCGACTCGCCCTCGCCGCCCGCCAGGTCGTCGTCGAGGAGGTCGTCGAGGTCGTCCATCGGGTCGCTCTCGGACGACTCGCGTTCCTTGGAGGGTTGCATACCGGAGGGTTCGGGCCCGCGGACTTGGCTTTTGCGCCGTTTATCGTCGCGCGGTCGCGTGTGACGCGCTACCGTTCGCCGTTTCACCGGAAACGAGGTGTGCCCGGTACGCGGTCGCGGGCGCTACTCGTCGTCGCTCGGTCGCCGCCGGCCCCACACGCGCTTGTCGACGAGCGCGACCGTCATCGGGCGGTCGACCGATATCTGACAGGAGAGCCGCGGGTAGCCGAACCGGTCGGCGAGGCGGTCGTGCCAGTGGTCGGCCGCCGGCCCCTCCCGGACGCGGACGCCGCAGGTGGCACAGAGCCCCCGTCCGCCGCAGTTGAGTCGGCGCGTCGCGGCGGCGTACGGCGAGAGGCCGGCGTCGAGCATGACCCGCCGGAGGTTACGACCGCGCTCGACGGCCAGCTCGACGCGCTCGTCGCCGTCGACGACGACGAGCGGCACCGTCTCGTCGGTTCCCCCGTCTGCTCGCCCGCCGTCGTCGTCGCGATCGCCTCCGGTCATCGGCGACCCTTCGCGCGCCGGGCACAAAGCGTCCCGGACCCGGAACGGCTTTCGGCCCGGGCGGCGGATCGGACGGTATGGACACGCGGCGCGCGCTGCTCGACGCCCTCGCCGCCGACGACGGCCCCGTCTCCGGGCCCGCCCTCGCCGAGTCGCTCGGCGTCTCGCGGGCGGCCGTCTGGAAGGCCGTCGAGGGGCTCCGCGAGGACGGGTTCGCGGTCGAGTCGACGCCCGAGGGGTACGCCGCCCCCGAAGATCCGGCGTACTCCGGGCCGGGAATCGCGTTCGGGCTCGACGCCCCCTACTCCGTGGAGTACCGCGACCGGATCGCGTCGACGAACGAGCGGGCCCGCGAGCTCGCGACGGAGGGGGCCGCCGACGTCGCCGTGGTCGCCGACGAGCAGACCGGCAGCCGGGGTCGTCTCGACCGCGAGTGGGTCGCGCCGAGCGGCGGCGTCTGGCTGTCGGTCCTGACGCGTCCCGACGTGCCGACCGCGCGCGCCCCGCTCTTCACCCTCGCGGCCGCGGTGGCGACGACCGACGCGGCCCGCGAGGCCGGCGTGGACGCGCGGATCAAGTGGCCGAACGACGTGCTCGTCGAGGGCGACGGTGGCGACTCGGAGGAGGCCGATCCGGACGCGACCGGGCGCGGCGGCCGAAAGCTGGCCGGGATCCTCACGGAGATGGAGGGCGAGGCCGACCGCGTCGGCTGGCTCGTCGTCGGCGTCGGCGTGAACGCGAACCTCGACCCCGAGGCGTTGCCCGCGGGCGCGACGTCGCTGTCGGCGGAGCGCGGCGAACCGGTCGACCGGCGGCGGTTCGCCGCGACGCTGCTCGAACGCTACGCCGAGCTGACCGCCTCGCCCGAGGCGCTCGACGCGGTCCTCCCCGCGTGGCGCGAACGGGCCGCCACGCTCGGGCGGCGCGTCCGGGTCGACACCGCCGACGGGGTCGTGGAGGGCACCGCGGTCGACGTCGCGGAGCCGGGCGCGCTCGTGGTCGACACCGACGAGGGGCGGCGGCGCGTCCACGCGGGCGACTGCGAGCACCTCCGCGACGCGGCGTGAGTCGGTCGCTCCGGTACGACCCGGCCCGGCCCGCTACCCGGTCTCGGTCGCATCCGATACCGAGCCGTCGGCTTCGGCTCCGGGGGCGGTCGCCGACTCGTCCGCCTCGGTCCCGCGGGCGGTCGCCGACTCCGCGGCGCTCGCGACCTCGCCGTCGTCGCCGATCCGGACGGTCAACACCGGGACCGACGAGCCTGTCTCTTATACACATCTCTGAGCGGGCTGGCAAGG
>NZ_AOJL01000048.1 GCF_000337035.1 Halorubrum coriense DSM 10284 | reverse complement strand
CGCCTCCTCGGCGTGGGTGATGATCTCGCGGCTCGGCGAGCCGTCGACGACGGCGGTCTCGACGTCGACGCCGCGGTCCGCGGCCAGTTCCCGCACCGTTTCGAGCGCCGCCTCGCCGTCGTCGTACAGCAGGTCGCCGACGCCCTCCCACGTTGTCTCCATCGGCATCCCGGCGTACCGCGCGGTGTCGACCACGTAGATCGCGCGGACCGACGCCCCGTGGACCGCGGCGAGGTCGAGCGCGTGACACACCGCCAGCTCCCCCTCGTCGGAGCCGTCGGTCGGGACCAGAATCCGGTCGTATAGGGGCATGTTCACGTGTACCATGAAGATGGCCACGGATAACCCTTTGTTCTTGCCGGTTTCTCGCGGGCGTCCGCGCTCCGGTCCGGGTCTCACCGGCGCGTCGGCGCGGCGAGCGCCCGTCGCGCGGACCCAGCGGGCCCACCCACGGGGCGCGCACTTAACCTCCGTCCCGCCGAGGGGACGGTATGTCCGACCAGATCACCCTCTCACGGCTCGAACCGACGCTCGGCGACCACGCGTACCCCGCGGACCGCGAGGCGCTCGCGGCCTCGTTCGCGGGCACGACGGTGCTGTTCGCCGACGGCGACGCGGACCTCGGCGACCTCCTCGCGGACGTCGACCAGGAGGCGTTCGAGAGCGCCGCCGACGCGTACGCCGCGCTCCAGAACGTCCTCCCGATAGCGGCGCTCGGGGAACCGGGCCAGTCGGACGGCGACGCGTAACTCGGGCCCCCGCGACGACTCGCCGCCGGCTCCCCGTCCCCGTCACCGATCCCCACGCCACGCCGCGTCTCGCATCGCTTTTGCCGCCGCGTCGCGCAGCGGTGGTAATGAGCTACCGGATCGGTCTCGTCGGCAAACCCTCCGTGGGGAAGTCGACGTTCTTCAACGCCGCGACGATGAACGACGTGCCCGAGGGCGCGTACCCGTTCACCACCATCGACCCGACCGTCGGCGAGGCGTACGTCCGCGTCGACTGCGCAGCCCCCGAGTTCAACGAGACGTGTACGCCGAGCGTCGGCGTCTGCCGCGAGGGGACGCGGTTCGTCCCCGTGAAGCTGGTCGACGTGGCCGGGCTGGTCCCGGGCGCACACGAGGGGCGCGGCCTCGGCAACCAGTTCCTCACCGACCTCAACGAGACCGACGTGCTGATCCACGTCGTCGACTTCTCGGGCAAGACCGACATCGAGGGCGAGGCGACCGAGGGTCACGACCCCCGCGAGGATATCGACTTCTTAGAGGAGGAGCTTGACGCGTGGTACCTCGACGTGTTGGAGAAGGGTCTGGAGAAGTTCGAGACGCGCTACCACGGCGCGGACGCGGCGATCGAGGCCGAACTGGCCGACCAGATGTCCGCGTTCGGCACGGACAAGGACCGGATGAAACGCACCATCCTCGCGCAGGACCTCGAACTCGACCCGGAGACGTGGGACGAGACGGACAGGGTCGAACTGGCCCGCGAGATCCGCAAGCGCACGAAACCGATGGTGATCGCCGCCAACAAGATGGACACGCCCGAGGCGCAGGCCAACTGGGCGGAAATCACGACCGACCCGGACTACGACCACCTCTCGTTCGTCCCCGCGAGCGCCCACGCGGAGAAGGCACTGAAGAACGCGGACGACGGCGGCGTCGTCGACTACACGCCCGGCGACGCCGAGTTCGACGTCGTCGGCGACGTCTCCGGCGAGCAGAAAGCCGGCCTCGATCAGATCGCCGACTTCGTCGACGAGTACGACGGGACCGGCGTTCAGGGCGCGCTCGAAGCCGCGGTCTTCGACGTGCTGGGCTGTATCGCCGTGTTCCCCGGCTCCGCGAACGGGAGCAAAGACGAGAAGGGCGTCTTCCGCGACTGCTTCATCCTCCCCGAGGGGTCGACCACCGAGGACTTCGCGTACCACATCCACTCCGACATCGGCGAGGGGCTGCTCCACGGCACCGACTGCCGCAGCGGCCGGCAGGTCGGGACCGACCGCGAGCTTTCCCACCGCGACGTGATCGAACTGGTCTCGACGAAGCAGGCCGCTCCCTGAACGCCCGATCAGCTCTTACCGACCGGCGTCGAACGGCTCCGTATGGAACGGACCGTCACCGTCGAACCCGAAGCCGGACTCCACGCGCGACCCGCCTCGAAGCTGGTACAGGCGGCGAACCGATTCGACGCGGACGTGTCGATCGGTCGCGCCGACGACGGCGACGACGGGCTCGTCCGCGCCGACAGCATGCTCTCCGTGAGCGGGCTCAGCGTCGAACACGGCGAGTCGGTCCGCGTGGTCGCCGAGGGGCAGGACGCCGAGGCGGCGCTGGACGCGGTCTGTGACCTGCTCGCGACTCCGGTCGAGGAGCCCGCGGAGGGTGCCGACGGGGACGACACCGAAAACGCGGAAGGTGCGGAGGACGCGCCGTGAGGACGCTCGACGGGATCGGCAGCACGCCGCGGTCGGGCGTCGGCGCGGCGCGCTGGTACCGCCCGGACGCCGACCTGACGCTGCCCGACCGCCCCGACCCCGAGTCGGTCGACGTCGACGCGGAGCTGGAGCGATACGAGGCGGCCCGGGACGCGGTCCGCGAGGCGCTTCGCGACGCCCGCGACCGGACGGCCGAGCGCGTGGGCGAGGACGAGGCCGCGGTGTTCGAGGCCCACGAGGGCTTCCTCGACGACCCGACGATGATCGACGACGTCGAGGCCGCGATCCGCGACGGAACGCCCGCGGCACACGCCGTCGCCGACCGGTTCGACGAAGCGGTCGCCCAGTTCGAGGGGATGGAGGGCCGGATGGCCGAGCGCGCCGACGACCTGCGCGACGTCCGCGACCGGCTGCTGCGCGCGCTCCTCGTCGGGACTGGCGATGCGGACGCGACGTCCGACTCCGACTCCGGCGAGTCACCGGGATCGGTCGCGGCCCGCTCGCCCGCGGACCTCGCCGCGCTTCCCGAGGGCACGGTGCTGCTGGCGGAGCGGCTCACTCCCAGCGACACCGCCGCGCTCGACCCGGACGCGGTCGCCGGGATCGCGACGGTCGAGGGGGGCCGTACCTCCCACGCCGCGATCATCGCGCGGTCGCTCGCGATCCCTGCGGTCGTCGGCGTCGGCGCGGACCTCGAATCGATCGCGGCGGGGGAGACCCTCCTCGTTGACGGCGAGGCCGGAACGGTCGTCGTGGACCCCGACGAGGAGCGCCGGGCCGCGGCGCTGGAGTCGGGTCCGGACGCGATCCGTGAGCGCGTCGAGACGGCCGACGGTCGCCCGGTCGAGGTCGCGGCCAACGTGGGCGGCGAGGCCGAACTGGCCCCGGCGGCCGAGCGCGGGGCGGACGGGATCGGGCTGTTCCGGACCGAGTTCCTCTTCGTCGACCGCGAGGCGGCCCCGACCGAGGACGAGCAGTTCGAGGCGGTCGCGGCCGCGCTGTCGGCGTTCCCCGACGACCGCGTCGTCGTCCGGACGCTCGACGTCGGCGGGGACAAGCCCGTCCCGTACCTCGACCTGCCGGACGAGCCGAACCCGTTCCTCGGGCGGCGGGGGATCCGCCTGTCGCTCGACGAGCACGCCGACCTCTTCGAGACGCAGGTCCGGGCGCTGCTCCGCGCGGCGGCGACCGACCACGGCGACGGGCTGGCCGTCATGTTCCCCCTCGTCACGCGGGTCGAGGAGGTCGAGCGCGCGGTCGCGACCGTCGAGTCGGTCGCGGCCGACCTCGCCGACGAGGGGGTCGCCCACGCGGTCCCCGCGCTGGGCGCGATGGTCGAGACGCCGGCGGCGGCGTTCCTCGCGGACGCGCTCGCCGACCGCCTCGACTTCCTGAGCGTCGGGACGAACGACCTCGCGCAGTACGTGATGGCGGCCGACCGCGGCAACGACGCGGTCGCCGACCACCACGACCCGCTCCACCCGGCGGTGCTGCGCGCGCTCGACCGCACGACCGCGGCCGTCGAGGGGTGCGACGCGTGGGTCGGGATGTGCGGCGAGATGGCGGGCGACCCGGCGCTGACCGACCTGCTCCTCGGGCTCGGCTTCGACGAACTCAGCATGAGCGCGGTGACGGTCCCAGACGTGAAACGGCGGGTCCGCGAGGTCGACGCCGACGCCGCTCGGTCGCTCGCGACCGACGCGCTCGCCTGCGAGACGCGAGCCGAGGTGCTCGACGTCTTGGGGCTCGACGAGCGCGGAGCGTAGGGCCGCCCGGGCGCTCGCCGCGGCCCCGTAGTCAGAGCTTGTCGACGTCGCGAGCCGCCTCCGCCTGCTCGCGCACGGACTCGACCGTGGCCGACGGGTCCGTGGCCGCGACCGCCGCGTTGACCGCGCCCTCGAGGACGGGCGCGTCCGCGATCACGGCCTCCGCGTCGCTCAGTTCGACCGCCACGTCCGCGTTCATCACCGCGCTGCCGAGGTCGACGAGGACGACGACCGGGTCGAGGTCCTCGGGATCGCCCCCGCTCTCGTCGCCGCCGGCCGCGGCGTCGATCGCCGCCTCGATCGCGTCGGGGACGGTGCCGATCCCCCCCTTTCCGTCGCCGCCGACCGGCTCGATGGGGGTGTCGCCGGCCATCTCGGCGGCGATCTCCGCGATCCCCTCGGCGGCGCGCTCGCTGTGCGAGACGACGACGATCCCGACCATCAGTCGCCCTCCGGGGCCGCGTCGGAGTCGTCGCTCGCCTCCGCGTCCGGATCGTCGTCCGGGATCGTCGGCGACGTCGCGTCCGCCCTCGGAGCGTCGACGCCGAGCCGCTCCGCGGCGACGGCGAGGAGCTCCTCGAGGATGAACAGCGCGCTCGTCGCCCCGGGGTCTTGGTGACCGACGGAGCGCCAGCCGAGGTAGGAGGCGCGGCCCTTCCGCGCGCGGATCGGGACGGTGAACGCGACGCCGCGCTCGGCGGCGTCGACCGCCTTCGCGAGCGCCTCGATCGGGGGGAGGCCGTCGGTCTCGATCGACTTCTTGAACGTGTGGACCGCGGGCGTCAGCGCGTCCACCATCGTCTGGTCGCCGACCCGCGCGTCGCCGCGGTCCTCGACCTTCTCCAAGTACGTCTCGGCGAACGCGACCGCGGTCTCTGCGTCGACCCCGCCGTCGAGTTCCGCCGCCGCGAACACGAGCGACCCGCCGAACAGCGGCCCGGAGGCCCCGCCGACCTCGCTCATCAGCGTCTTGCCGACCGTCTTCGCGACGGTCTCGGCGTCGGGGTCGTCGAGGTCGCGCGCGGCCTCGGCCGCCGCGGCCCAGCCGCGCGCCATGTTCCCCCCGTGGTCGGCGTCCCCGATCGCGGAGTCGAGCTCAGTCAGGTGGTCGCGCTCCGCTTGGATGCGCTCGGCGACGGCCCCGACCGCCGCGACGACCGCTGCCCCGTCCCCGGTCATCTCGTCGTCAGCGCCGGGGTGTCGGCCGGCGCGTCGAACAGCTCCTTCAGCTCGTCGTCGACCGCGCAGACCGTGATCGACGCGCCCGCCATGTCGAGCGAGGTCATGTAGTCGCCGACCCACGCGTCGTAAGTCTCCAGGCCGCGCTCGCCGAGCAGCTCTTGGAGCCGGCGGTTGACGACGAACAGCTCCATCTGCGGGGTCGCGCCCATCCCGTTGACGATCGTGAGCACCTCCTGGCCCTCGTCGAGGTCGAGGTCGTCGAGCACCGCCTCGGTCAGTTCCTCGGTGATCGCGTCGGCGCTCATCGCCTCCGTGCGCTCCGTGCCCGGCTCGCCGTGGATCCCGATGCCGAGCTCGATCTCGTCGTCGCCCAGGTCGAAGGTCGGCTCGCCCTTCTCGGGGGTGACACAGGAGGTGAGCGCGGTGCCCATCGTGCCGACGTTGTCGACCACCTTCTCGGCGACGCGCTTGACCTCGGCGAGGTCGCCGCCCGCCGCGGCCTTCGCGCCGGCGGCCTTGTGGACGAGGATCGTCCCGCAGACGCCGCGGCGGCCGGAGGTGTACAGCGAGTCATCGACCGCCACGTCGTCGTCCACGACGACGCTCTCGACCTCGACGCCCTCCATCTCCGCCAGTTCGATGGCAGTCTCGAAGTTCATCACGTCGCCCTCGTAGTTCTTGATCACCGCGAGGACGCCGTCGCCCGCGTCGCAGGCGTCGATCAGCGCCTCGAACTCGTCGGCGGTCGGCGAGGAGAACACGTCGCCCGCGGCCGCGCCGTCCAGCATCCCGTCGCCGACGTACCCCGCGTGCGTCGGTTCGTGGCCGCTGCCCCCGCCGGTGACGATCCCCACCTTCTCATCGACTGGCCCGTCGTCGCGGACGAGCACCTGCGTGTCCGGCAGGCGTCGCAGGCGGTCGGGATACGTCGCTGTCATCCCGTCGAGCATCTCGTCGACGACGTCGTCCGGATCGTTGATCAGTTTCTTCATGATCGATCGGAATATCTCGCCCGGACCGGTTAAGCGTAGTGGGGCTTGCGAACACGCCACACTCGGCGAGCGGTCAGCTCGGCCCCGGATCGCGGCTGCCGCACTCGCGGACGTTGCCCGCCAGTCACTCCGGCTGGTACGGATTCGTCGCGACGTCGAGGCGGGAGACGCCCTCGGCGGCGTCGAGATCGTCGTCGAACGCGTAGCAGTAGCCGATCCCCTCGGCCCGAATGTACGCGACGAGACAGGCGTCGACGAGCGAGAACCCCTCGTGCCGCCGGAAGAGTCCCTTCGCCGTCGCGAACGCGTCCGCCGTCAGCGAGTCGACGTGGTGCTGTGCGTTCTCCTCCACCCGGCCGAGGAGGTCGACGGCGGCTTCGTGGCCCGCGTGCGTCGTCAGGCCGTTGAGCGTCTCCGCGAGCACGTGGTCTATGATCACCGCCTCCGGGAGATCCGCGGCGTCGGTCCCCCTGAAGATCGGGAGCGCGTCGCCGTGCGCGCCGTCCCGACGGTACGCCGCCGCGAAGAGGACGCTCGTGTCGATGAGCGCCCGAGGCATCTATTCGGGGTCGACGCCCCAGGCGTCATGCTCGCTCTCGACGTCAGTCTCCCGGTCGCCGTCGTACCCGTCGAAGTCGCCGAACGTCCCGCTGCGCTGTCGAACGATCCGGACGCGAAGCGTGCCGTCGTCCTCGATCCGCCAGCGGAGCGTGTCCCCGTCGTCGATCTCCAGCTCCCGACGGATGTGAGCGGGGATGTTCGCCTGATTCCCCGAGACTGTACTCTCCGAGTCGACGCGCTCGCTGCTCATACGTGCGAGTACGTGGGTGTCCGGAATGAATTCAGTGTGCGGTCACACTACTTTCCGACCCGTCGGTCGCCCCTGCGAACCGCTCCCCTGCTCGGCATCGAATCGGCCGACCGGTCACGACACGATCTCGCGGACGGCGTCCGGAACGTCGGCTCGGTCGACCTCTCGGACGGTCGAGGCGTCGGCCTCGGTCGGCCCGTAGTTGTACCCCGACCCGGTCAGTATCGCGGCGACGTCGTCGTCGGGCCCGAACTCGCCGGCCGCGGCGAGCTCCCGCACCGCGGCCGTCGCCACCGCGCACGACGGCTCGACGGAGACCCCGGCGTCGGCGGCGAGCCGGTCCGTCTCGGCCAGCATCGCCTCTTCCGAGACGGAGACGACGCCGCCGTCGGTCGCCCGCGCGGCGGCCAGCGCTCGGGTCCCGCTCGGCGGGTCGGCGTTGTTGATGGAGACGGCCGCCGTCGGCTCGCCATCGACCGGTTCGACGCGCGAGTCGCCCCGCCGGAACGCCCGCGCGATCGGGTCGCACCGGGCGGCCTGCGCGAGGTAGATCCGCGGGACCGACGGGAGCAGTCCCGCCGCGTCAAGCTCCCGGAGCGCCTTCCAGACCCCGCTCGCCTGCCCGCCGCTGCTGACCGGGAGGACGACCGCGTCGGGCGCGTCGGGGGCGAACGCCTCGCAGATCTCGTAGGCGACGGTCTTCTGCCCGGCGACCCGGAGCGGGGCGTCGGAGTTGAGGAAGCCGACCCCGAGGTCGCGTTCGAGCGTGTCGTCGTAGAGCCGCCCGTACTCCCCGCGGACCCGGAACAGGTGCGGGTCGTGCTGAGCGATCATCGCGAGCCGCGAGTCCGGAGTGTCCTCGGCGACGAGGATCACGGCCTCCCGGTCCAGCGCCGCCGCGTGCGCGGCGACGCTCAGCGCCATGTTGCCGTGCGAGACGGTTCCGACCGGGCCGTCGAGGCGACCGATGCCGACGGCCGTCCCGCGGTCCTTGAAGCTCCCCGTCGGGTTGGTCCCCTCGATCTTGAGGTGGATCCGCGGGCCGTCTGACGGCTCGATCGACGGCGCGCGGAACAGCGGCGTGCCCCCGGCGGCGGCCGCGAGACCGCCCGGCTGTGACGCGGGGAGGATAGACTCGTAGCGCCAGAGGGAGTCCCGTCCCAGTCGGACGCCACCGCCGTCGCCGTCGCTCGCGTCGGGCCACGAGAACTCGGTCCCGCCGGTGTCGAACCAGAGCGGCTCGCCGCACGCGCAGCGGGCCGCCTCGCCGGCGGGGTACGTCTCGCCGCAGTCGTAACAGACCAACCGGTCCATACGCCACCGTCTCGGCCGCGACACATATCGTTGGCCACGGGCGGGCGCCGCGACCGCGGCAGCTCCCGGGGGTTCCCTCGTCTTTTTTTGAGCCGCGGCCACATCCCTCACGCATGGGTACGTCAGGCGAGTTCGGCGAGTTCGGCGGCCGACACGTCCCGGAACCGCTGGAGGAACCGTTGGCGGAGCTGGCGGCGGCGTACGAGGAGGCCGTCGCGGACGACGAGTTCATGGCGGAGTTCCGCGACCTGCTCGAACACTTCGCGGGGCGGCCGACGCCGGTCTTCTACGCGGAGACGCTCAGCGAACGGTACGGCGCGGACATCTACCTCAAACACGAGGACCTCCTCCACGGCGGGGCGCACAAGCTCAACAACACGCTCGGGCAGGCGCTGCTGGCGAAGCGGGCCGGAAAAGACCGCCTGATCGCCGAGACCGGAGCGGGCCAGCACGGCACCGCGACGGCGATGGTCGGTGCCCTGCTGGACCTCGACACGACCGTGTACATGGGCCGGCACGACATGCAGCGGCAGGAGATGAACGTGTTCCGGATGCGCCTCATGGGAGCGGACGTGGAGCCGGTCGATCGCGGCAACGAGGGACTCGCCGAGGCGGTCGACGCCGCGTTAGGTGACTTCGCCGAGAACGTCGACTCGACGCACTACCTCGTCGGCAGCGTCGTCGGCCCCGACCCGTTCCCGCGGATGGTCCGCGAGTTCCAGTCCGTCATCGGGACCGAGGCCCGCGAGCAGATCCAGGAGCTCCACGGCGACCTCCCCGACGCGTGCGTCGCCTGCGTGGGCGGCGGGTCGAACTCGATCGGCCTCTGGCACGCGTTCAAGGACGACGACGTGATGTTCTACGGCGCCGAGCCGGGCGGCACCGACGACGCGAACCACTCGGCCCCGCTGTCGAAGACGAAACAGGAGGAGCCACGGATATTCCAGGGGATGAAGACGAAGACCATCGGCGACGACGCCGAGAACCACTCCATCTCGGCCGGGCTCGACTACCCGGCCATCGGCCCCGAGCACGCCGCGCTCCAGGAGATGGGCCGCGCGGAGTACCACGCGGTCTCCGACGACGAGGCGCTGGCCGCGTTCCGCGAACTGAGCGAGGCGGAGGGGATCATCCCGGCGCTGGAGCCGGCCCACGCCCTCGCGCTGGCCGCCAAGCTGGCCGAGGAGGACCGGCACGACACGCTGTTAGTCAACCTCTGCGGGCGCGGCGACAAGGACATGCAGACGGCGGCGGAGCACTTCGACCTCTCCGGGTGAGTCCCTCCCTTTCGGGCTGAGGCCCTCCCCGACCGACGCCTCCCGGAGCGGCGTTCAGAGCTCTTTCTCGAAGTGAACGAGTTCGTACGCGCCGGCGGCCGACGTGGCCGCCCGCTCGTACCCCCGGCTCGCGTAGAACTCGAGTGCGGCCGACTGGCGGGTCGACGTCGTCGCGAGGAGCGTCTCGAACCCGTCGGCCGCGGCCCGCCGCTCCAGTTCGCTCAGGAGCGCCCGCCCGTAGCCGCGCCGCTGGTACGGCGGTGCGACGCGCATCCGGTGAAGCTCCGCGGCACCGGGCCGGTCGCGCTCGTCGCCGTGCCCGGCCTCGTTGGGCACGTACCCGCCCATCGCGGCAAGCGTCCCGTCGTGCGTCGTCAGTTCGGTCAGCTCCGGCGACGCCAACGGCGAATCTGGCGACCGGTCACCCGACGACGGATCGGCGTCGACGACGCCGACGACGAACGCGCCCCCCGCGTCGAGGTACGACGCCGTCACGGACCGCAGGTCGTCGGTCCCGGGCACGTCGGACGGGTCGACGCCGGTCTCCCGCATCGCCCACTCGTGAAGCGTCCACACAGCGGCGTCGTCCCGCGGGTCGTACGAGCGGAGCGAGAGTTCGTTCTCTTCCACGACGGATCGTGACAGCGGGCTCGGCTTGAAGACACGGATCGCGCCCCGGAAAGCGTCCGCCCCCGAGGCGTCGACGCTACCGCTCGGCCGCGATTTCCTCGATACGCTCCGTCCCGGCCGCGACGCGTCCGCCGTGGAAACAGAACGTCTCCGCCACGTCGCGGTCGGCGAGGGTCGCGGCGCTCTCCCGCGCGGTGTCGAGATCCTGGGTCACCTCCGGGCGGGGGCCGACGAGTTCGCCGTCGACGACGGTGAGCGCGTCGGCGCTGACGAGCAGTTCCGCGTCGGGGAAGTACGCCGACACGTGCCCCGGACTGTGGCCGGGGGTCGGGACGACCTCCATCGGACCGGCCGCGGTCGCGAACGTCTCGCCGCCGGTCAGGCGGACGTCGACGGTCGTCGGCTCGATCGCCATCGGTCGCTCCTCGGTCGACTTGACGAGCTCCGTCTCGCCCTCCAGGTACGGGGCCTCGACCTCGTGGGCGAACACGACGGCGTCGGTCCGGTCGACTACGGTCGCCAGACAGCCGGCGTGGTCCAAGTCCTGATGCGTGACGAGGACCCCCCACGCGTCGTCGAGGGACAGCCCCTCGTCCGCGAGCGCGGCTTCGAGGACGCCGACCTCGCCGGGCAGGCAGACGTCGATCAGGAGGAGCCCCTGCGGCGTCTCGACCGCGGTCGGATTGAACATCGCCTCGCGGTCGTCCATCGAGACGCGTAACGGGAGCCCGTGTACGCCCGGCGTGAGTTCCATGATGGAAACTGGTCGCCGACCGCCTTCAAACGGGCGGGGCGACCCACGCCGAACTCACTCGGACGCCGGGAGCGCTTCGGCGATATCGGCGTCGTGTCCCGCGGCGTAGCCGTTCAGCTTGGCGGCGAGCGGCGACTCGCGCAGGTCCTCGTCGCCGTACCCGGCCGCGTCGAACGCGTCCACGAGCGACGAGGCGGAGCGCAGCTTGTACTTCTGGTGGTAGTCCTCCGCGGGGTAAAAGCGCGACAGCTGCTCGACGCGCGTGTCGATCCCGTCGGCGGTGAGCCCGCGCCCGGCGAGGAACTCGTCGATCGTCTCCCATTGGGCCGCGCTCTCGGCCAGCACGACGTTCTGATACTGCGTCTTCCGGGTCTGTCGCCGCGGATCGTGCGACGCGAACACCCGTTCGAGAACGTCTCGATACGTCGTCCGTTCGGGGTCGAAGTCCACTTGGACGACCTCCGTGTGGTCGCCGAGCGAGTGGTACGTCGGGTCGCGCTTCGTGCCCCCCGCGTACCCCGCGCGGGTGCGGACGACGCCCTCCATCGCGCCGAACTGCGCGTCCGGTCCCCAGAAGCAGCCGACGCCGAACGTCGCCGTCTCGGTCTCGTCGCGCTCGGTCGCGCGGCGGTCGTACTCGCGTACCTGCGTCTGTGTGAGTTCCATGGGTGTCACCTGTCTGTAGAGCCGCCGGAGCGCCGTTCGCGGGTCGGACCGCATCGACGGAGTCTCGGGCTCGTAGACGGATATATCACGCGCCGGATCGCGCCGTCGCCGACGAACGCGTCCCTCGGCCGGGGACCCAAACCACTTGAGGTGGGGCCGCGTCGCCGCGGATATGAGCGCTCACTCGACCGGCCCGCCCCGTCTCGAATTCGGCGTCCTCGGCACCGCGGGGATCGCCGACACGGCCGTCGTCCCGGCGATCGCCGCCAGCGACCACGCGGTCGGCGCGGTCGCGTCCCGAGACGCCGACCGCGCGGAGACGTTCGCCGCCCGTCACTCGATCCCCCGCAGCCACGGCTCCTACGAGGCGCTGCTCGACGACGACGCCCTCGACGCCGTCTACGTTCCCCTGCCCAACGGACTCCACGCCGAGTGGACGAAGCGCGCCGCGGACGCCGGGCTGGACGTACTCTGCGAGAAGCCGCTGGCCGCCGACGCCGCGGAGGCGCGGGACGTCGTCGACCACTGCGACCGCCGCGGGGTCACCCTGATGGAGGCGTTCATGTACCGGTACCACCCCCGGACGGAGCGGGCCGTGGAGCTCGCCGCGTCGGCGCTCGACGACGTCCGCACCGTGACCGCGACGTTCCGGTTCCCGCTGTACGACCGGCCGAACGACGTCCGGCTCGACCCGGAACTCGCCGGCGGGTCGCTGATGGACGTCGGGTGCTACCCCGTCTCGCTGGCCCGCGCCGTCCTCGGAGCCCCCGACCGGGCGTACGCTCACGCGAGCGACACCCGCGACGCCGGGGTCGACACCGAACTCGCGGGCGTGTTGGCGTACGACGACGGCCGGTCGGCGCGGGTCGCGTCCGGCTTCGACACGCGACACGTCGAGCGGTACCGCGTGGACGCGACAAACGGCTGGGTCGAGGTCGAGAACGCGTTCGACGCGCCGGCGGACGAGCGGCTGGAACTGGCGTACGAGATCGACGGCCGTCGCGGGGTCGAGACGTTCCCGGCGGTGGACCAGTACCGACTCCAAGTGGAGCACTTCGCCGACCGCGTCGCCGCCGACGAGACCCCCCTGACCGACGGCGCGGCGGCCGTCGAGAACGTGCGCGTCCTTGACGCGCTGGCCGAGAGCGCCGCGAGCGGCGCGCCGGTCGACCTCTGAACCGGACTCCTGTGGCCCTCGTCCGCCGGTCGCGTCACGGCGTACCGTCGGTCATCACGGCGCGCCGCCGGTCGCGTCCGCGCTCCGTTTCAGCCGGATCAGCAGGCTGATCAGGAACGACCCGACCATCACCAGGAGGACGTTGACCGCGCCGGCGACGGCCGGCCGGGGCACCGGGGCGACGGCCGCGCCCTCCGTGACGCTGACCGCGCCGACGCAGAGCAGGACGGCGATGGTGTACGTGACGGTGGCGTCGAGTACCGTCCCCCGGGTCGCCCGCCGGGCCCGGATCGCGTGGCCGAACGAGACCCCGTACACGGTGAACGCGGCGGCCGCGACCGCGATGATCACCCGCGCGACCGCCGTCGGCCCGACCCAGACGACGATCGGGAACTGGACGAGCGCGAGCAGCATGAAGGCGGTCTCCACCCGCCGCGCCGTCGACAGCGACAGCCGGTCGCCGTCGGTGGACGTCGCCGGCTGCGCGTAGTACAGCTCCCGCAGCGACAGCGCGAGGAAGACGGCGAAGAACAGCTGCGCGAGGAGCCTGAACGCCAGCACGACCGTCCCGACCGTCGGCGAGACCGTCTCGACGACCGACAGGGCGGCGAACGCGCCGCCGACGGCCGTCGACAGCGCGACGTACCGCCAGACGAGCGTGTCGTGGGGCTCCCGGCTCGCGTTCAGCAGCGCGTACCGCGTCGTCCCGAGGCACGCGACGAACACGAGCACTCCCGCCACGAACCGGGTGACTCCGCCGCCGACCGGAGCGGTCGCCGCGCCGACGACGCTCGGCACGGCGTCGCCGACGCCCGGAGCGAGACCGGCGTCCGCGAGGCGAGCGACGAGGACCGCCAGCCCCGCCTCAGGCATCGTCACCCGCCGTCACCAGTTCGCGCTTGAACGCGGCCGCGGACGCGTACCGCTCCATCTTCGCCGGTGCGAGGCACTTCGCGAGGACCGTCGACAGCCCCGACGGGAGCTCGGCGGCGACCCCCTCGGGAAGGCCGGCGGTCTGCCCCTCGCCGGCCGCGCCGCCGGTCAGTAGCTCGCACCCGATCGCGCCGAGCCCGTAGATGTCGGTCGCGGCGTCGACGCGGCCGAACCGCTCGGGGGCGACGTGCTCGGGCGCGGCGTACCGACGCGAGGGTTCGAATCGCTCCTCGCTCGGGCCGAACGTCTCTCGGAGGCCCCAGCCGCCGACCCGCGGGGACGCCCACGCGTCGGGGTCCTCAACGGCGTTCACGAACGCGACGGACGCGGGCCGGAGCCCGCCGTGGACCACGCCGGCGGCGTGCGCGTACCGGACCGCGTCCGCGATCCGCGCCAGGACCCAGCGGGCCTCCGGCGGCGGAAACGGGGTGTTCCGCTCGGCGAGCGAGTCCGGGCCGCCCCGCTCGGAGACGAGCCACGGCGTCGGCCGCGTGCCGCCGTCGACGAGGCGTGCGACGGCGTCGTGGTCGTCGATCCGACGCCAGCGGTCGAGCGCGTTCCGGTACTCTTCCTCGTCGACGGCGCCGACGCTCGCCGAGCGCCAGTGCGTCCCGGTGAACTCCCTGCCGCCCTCGGCGAACCGGACCCGCTCGCCCGAGGACCCTTCGCGCCGCCCCCTCGCCGCGTCCGGCTCGTACTCGGTCAGCGACCGGTCGAGCCGCGGCGGCTTGGCGGGCGGTTCGCTCGGCAGGTAGCCGGGCGTCTCCGCGTCTCCCGTGTCCGCTGCGTCCTCGCCGGACGAGGCCGCCTCCGAACCGGCGCGTTCCTCGCCGCCGGCCGTCGAGGGCGGCGACTCCGTCTCGTCTCCCTCGTCCGTGACGACCGAGCCGTCGGCCGCCGGACCGACGGGCCGGTACCCCGCGACGACCCGCCGAGCGACGGCCCCGTCGATCGCCCTCTCCTCGGCCGCTCCGTCGACGATGTCGGCGACCGCCTCTCGGTCGTGTTCGGCCGCGACCGCGAGCGTCCGGAGGGCGGCCGGCCGGGCGTCCGAGTCGCGGAGCGCGCGCCGGAACCGCCCCGCGCAGGCACCGACGAGCGACGGCGTCTCCGCGGCGACGAACCGGATCGCCCACGACGCGGCCCGTCGGACCTCGTCGTCGTCGTGCTCCAACGCCGCGACCAACCGAGCGGTCCGCGCGGCGTCGAACGAGCCCGGCTCCGTGAGCGCCGGTTCGAGCAGGTCGTCGGGATCCGGGCTCCGGTCGGTTCGGTCCATGATAACTCGGGCGGCGAAGCGCCGCTATCGCGTCTGCGTCGCACGACGCGAGGCCGACACATAAATCGCTCCGACTTCCGCCGACCGAGAGTTCCGTCTCCTGTGGGTTCCGAGTCGGTGACCTCGTCGACCCTGGTGTGGTTGTTAATTCGGGTGTAGTCGGGATGCGCAGTCAGGGGAAGTGATTCGAGTTCGAACGAGACACACGCTGACAATGTCTCTAGAGGAGTGAAACGACGAAATTGGGTGGCTGGGGAGTCCCAGCCCACCAATCCCGCACGGCCGAAGGCCGCGCGCGTTGTAGGTGGGCCAACACGGGTAGCGGCTGAATAGTCGGCGGTGCCCCTCGTCGGTCGGGATCGGATTTGTTTCGTCAATAGTTGCGTTCATGATCAGAAATCCTCTGGCAAGTAGTCGGTCCGGCGGTACATCCGCTCGCGCTTGCTCGCCTTGTCGTAGTGCGTTTCCATCGTCTTCTCCGTCATGTCGACCCGGTCGCCGAGGACCGCTTTCGGCGTCCCCTCATCGAGGTAGGCCGTGACCGATCCTGTCCGAATCGCGTGCGGTGACCGCGAGGACGGACACTTGCTCGCCTTTCGCGCTTCGGTCGCCTCGCACTCGTCGGGGTCGCGATCGTGGGGACACTCGACCCCGTACATACAGGGCCGGGTCACCCGGTACATGTCCTGTTTCACTGTTCCGCGAGCGACGCGGCCATGTGTCGTCGTCAAGAGCGGAGCGCGATCGTAGTCGTCGACCACATCCTTCCGCGGGCCTTCGATGAACGCGATCAACGCGTCCCGGACCGAGTCGTGAATCTGAACGTCACGCTCTGACCACTCGCCGTTTTTTAGTGGCGTCTCACTCTCGGGGCGATGGCGAACTTCGAGAACCGACTCTTCGCGGTCGAAGTCGCCCAAGTCGAGCGCCCGGAGTCCGCCTCGACGCATCGACGTACGCCACAGGAGTAGCAGCTCGACGTGTTCTCGCGAGGCGTACTGATACTGGTCCAAGTATTCGAGCGCGGCCTCTGCTTCCGCCTTCGAAAGCAGTTTGTCATTCGACTGCTCCGACTTCGGGACGGACGGGAGGATGATCTTCTCGTGAAGCCCTTCCTCAACCGCCTCAACGTTCGCACAAACACGGAGGAACTGGCGGATCGTCGAGAGTTGACCCTGTAGGGATATCGTCTTGAGCCCGTCCTCCTCGCGACGCTTGATCCGGTAGTTGTGGAGATCAAGCCCGTCGAGTTCCGACATGCTCCGGATCCCATTCTCCTCGCACCACTCGACGAACTGATCGACTCGGTACCGGTGCGATTTGAGAGTCGACGTACTCACTTCCTCGCGCCGTTGGTCGAGGTATAGATCTCGCGCAACCGAGGGCGGAATATCCTGTAGATCGTCGTCACTCACGCCGACCCCTCCTCACTGTCGAGATCTCGGTCGTAGGGACCGACTGACGTAACAAGTCGCACTCGGTCACGAGTCAACGAAGCGCCCGTCTTGCGGTCGCGGAGGGTTTGAAATACGCCGTCATAGTCGTTGCTCGCAGCGCACTTCTGACACCAGAAGTGGTGATTTGTCGGTTCCCACGAACGGTGGCCGCGGGGACACACGTACCGCCACCTGTCCTGCCGGTCTTCAATCCGCACAACTTCTTTCGGAGGCATCAGTTTCGACTGAAGAACCGGTGTTAAAAAGAGAAGATCCAGACGCGTGGAGTGAAACTGAAAGTGGTCCTGTCCGGCGGTTGTGTTGCGGTGCCTCGATCGATCGGGGACTTCAAACCCCGGCGCGTAGTGGTCGAGCATGGCTTTCGTACCTCAGATACGGAAGCCCACGCGGACCCGCTGTCTCCAGCAGCGGGGTCCGCTTTCCTTCGAGCCGGACCCATCAGAGAGCGACGGGTCCGCGATAGTGCTTCCGTTGATCCGGATGTAGAGTAGTGGCTACTTATATTTTGATACTATACAGTATTGTATATGAGCCATATGGGATTATATGGGAAAATCTCAGGTGGTGTTATCACATCGGGACCGATTCATGAGAGTATGCGCCCGCTGGTGTCGTGGATGACCAAGTCGGACCCTGTAATTTTGGAGTTGCTCCACGAGTCCAACCTAGATCTTCCCCCAGCGGTGATTTCTCACAACATCGACGGAGTCTCTCATCCGACGGTGAAGCGACGGCTCCCGATTCTCGACGAACATGGACTCGTCGAAAAGACCTCCGAGAAGCGGGGGTACTACCGGATCACGGAACGCGGTCGCGCCTATCTCGCTGGCGAACTCGATACTAGCGACCTCCAAGAATAGTGAGACAAGTGTCGTCGCTACTCGACACCGAGCTCCCGAGCAGCAGCCGCCGAAATAGTGATCCCGGTATCCGCCGTGGTAACGCGTTCATCTAGTACGTCGTTCAGTACCTCCCGGAGCTCCGCGATGAACGAACTCGGTCGTTCGACTTGTACCTGTGTGGTCGACTTATCAGCGTATTTCAGCCCGCGGTGTCGAACGTAGATCCGTGCGAATGACCGACGAACCTGTTGAGGAACGTCCCACACGACCGCTGGAAGGTGATCGAGCGATGTTTTCACTCCCGTTGGTGCGCCCATTGCGACGAGACAACGGCCAAGAACCGTCCCGTCGCACGTGGGAACGATCTCGGTCGCCCGGTTGGGCGTGTCCGCGTTACGGGTGCGCGTTTCTACGCCGACGCGCTCGAAGGCTTTCCGGACCTCCGCAGCGCTCACTCGCTTCCCGGGCGTCACCGCAGGGGTGTAAGTCTTGGCCGCGATGCTCCCCCCGGCGAGGACGTGCGCGAGCAGGTCAACGAGCTCGGCAGCCGTCTCGCTCTCGGGATCCGGGTCGAGCCAGCCACGGTCGATCGCAGCATTAATTCCCCGAACCGGATCGGGCACAGCGTCTTTGAGCCAGCCGCGGACGCGTGCGGAGGGAAGGTCAAGCGCTCGTCCAACACGGACCCGGCCGGCGTTTGGGTGTTCAGCGGCGTACTCGCGGACGCGACGATAGTCGAGAACCTTCTCCCACGGGTCCGGATACACGCGATCGCTGTAAGTCCGAGAGAGGGAGGGCGCCGTGGGTTCCATAATTACGATAGATACGTCAGTTAACGTGAACCTACTTGTCCAATTTTCTCCGCTGATACTCATGCCAGTAAGTACATAAGGAAGACCTACCTCTCTGCGAGTAACCAGCAACCGATCTGAACGGGGCAAAGATTTCTCTGGCGTCGACAACGGCGCCCGAATCTCGGCGTCTCGTTCGTCGGTGGCCGCTGGGTTCAAACTATGAAACCAAGCAACCAATCCAACGCGGACGACAGGGCAGTAAGTCCCGTCATCGGCGTCATACTCATGGTCGCAATCACCGTCATCCTGGCGGCCGTTATCGGGACTTTCGTCCTCGGACTCGGCGACCAGTTAGGAGATACAGCGCCGCAGGCGAGTTTCGATATCGAAAGCTCAAACGATACAACGGTGAATATCACAAAGACTGGTGGTCAGGCAATTCCGATCGACGATCTCGTCTTATCCGTTGACGGAGAACGGCGTACTGGAGTTAGCACAGATCTTTCTTCCGAAAATTGGGAAACCGGGGTAACGGTACAGTTTGACAATTCCAGTTCGTTCAATGGCGGCTCAGATTCGACGGTCCAGCTCATTCACGATCCGAGTGGCAACGTGATCTTTGAGGGGACTACCGACCTCGTAGACTGACCACAGCTATCTCCAACGACTTTCTATTCTTGTTCTGTACCGCAATCCGAGTACATCTGTATTGAACCGCTGAATTGCCGCCGGATCTAATTCCTCGCGAGCCTCGCGGATGTTCTCTTTTGACTGAATCAGATGTGCGAGGGCGGCGTCGATCACGACACTCATCGGCGGGTCGTCGTCGGGACCGCTCGCTACGATCTTACTCGCCTTTTCGAGCTGGCGTTCGCGTTCATCGGTTAGCTTGAGGCTGGTTCGACGGCTCATTTATACCACATCGTATGTACGGGGGTCACGATCCCGTCGTTCTGGAGTGACCGAACTGGTCCGTATTGAAGTGGCACCCACGGATCGACCACGATTACCACGGCGGTCACCCGCAACCCAACCAATTTCTATGTACCTCGCGCGCCGGTCACGCCGAGCGAGGTACATAGATCGCAGATCGTGAATACATCCACGTCGGACCCTGTGGACTCGCGTCGAGAACCCCCTTCCCGAAGGTTTCACGCTCGCCCCACGAGTTCTAGCAGCGTCGGTACTTCGCCGTCCTCGGGGAAGCGCACTAGGTACGCGCGCTCACCGACTCGTTGCGTGTGAGCGTCGGCCTCTTTGATCGAACCGTCTTCGGCGACTAATCCGTCGAGTTCGAGGTGCTGTTTGTCGATCGTTACGGTTCCGCTGCCATCGCGGTCGACGAGACTTTTGAAGCCCATCGACTCTCGCGGGCACGGTGGTGTACTTAAAGATACCTCCAAGTGACACGTGACGGGCACAGACCGTACTGAATGCGGGAGTATATGTGGATCACCGTGGCCCGGCTGCTCGCATGGCGAAAATGGAATTCGACGCCGTCGACGCGTCCCTCGTGGTTACGGGCCTCGCTTCGGCGTTCATGCTCGTCGGTATCGCAACGTTCCAACTGTTCGACGTGGATTTCTCCGCCGTTCAGTTCACGATCGGTGGAATCGGCCTCTCGACCGCGTGGATTCTCGGATACGGCTCGATCGTCGGGACCATCCTGACGAACGACAACACCGAGTTTCAGTCGCTCTCTGACGATATCCAAGGCCTTCAGGGGTGGTATATGGCTGCGGCGGTGGGGACGCTCGTGCTCCCAGTTGCGTTCATCGCGCTTCCGGACACAGTCGGCAGCTTCTTTCAGTCCTCCGACCTGTGGGGGCTCCTCTACGTGATCGCAGTTACGGCCGGGCAGTTCGCTCTGGGGTGGATGCTATGAGTTCCATCTGGGACGGAGAGGACACGATCGCGGGAGTCATTTGGATCCTCACGTCGATCGGCTCGATCAACTGGGGCCTACTGGAGTTCTTCGACTACAACGCCGTCGACGAGCTCGCCGCCGCGCTCTCTTCGCCGACCGCGGCGACTGTCGTTTACGCTGCTGTCGCAGTCGCCGGCGTGGTCACGCTCGCCGACCACATGGGCGTCTACGACGTGACGGATGTCATCGACTCCGTTCGTGGGGATGATTCATGAACCGCAACACAAGCAACATCGGGACTCTCGTGCTCGTTCTGGTGATGTTCGTCTCTGCGGCCGGAGTGGCGTTCTCCGGCGGTGCGGCGGCACAGTCTGATACGGGAGTCCTCGTCGATGATTCGTTTACACCGACCAATTCGACCGAATCAGCGTATGTTGATCTGACCGGGGTAGCGGATATGAACGGGTCCGGTCCGGTGTCGGTAGATGTGGCGTATGAAGGGCTCGCAGAGGGAGAAACGGCCGGTAATGGGACCGTTCTCGCTCAAGAGACGCTATCCGTGACCGCGGGCAACATTTCTAGTTCGACGTTCACGGTGTCGGATTCGGATCGGGATTACGACTCAATCCGGGTTGATGTCTCGACCGCCGGGGACTCGTCGCTTATCGCTTCGACGGACTGGGGGACGCTCGAACGTACCTCCGGCGGCGGCGGGATTCTCTCCGGTAGCGTCGGTGGGGTTCCCGTCCTCGGGATGTTAGTCATCGTGGGTGCTTACTTCATTCTGGGGCGTGATTAGAATGGATCGAGATAACGCCTCGACCGCAACACAAGCAGATTCCGGGTTGACTCGCCGAGGGGTAATGCGAAAGACGGCGGTGGGTATCGGAGCGACCGCGGCCATGGGAAGTGGGGCGTCTAAGATGGGCGTCTCTCCGGTTGGCTCAGCGTTTGCCATCGCTCCGGCGTTGATCGTTGGTGGTGGATTCGCCGCGGGATACGCGATTGACTATATCGTTAGAAACGATATTACGCCTTTCACCGGGAGTTCTAATGAGGAATATACGGGTTTGGCGGCAGATTCCTTCCTTTCACAACTCCGGACCAATGCTCTAAGCCTCAAACAGGCAGACACAGCGGTTCTGGGGAATATGTCTAACCTTCTGAGTGCATCCAGTAACCACGTAATCGCTAACGCGAAGAAGGCAGCAATTGACGAGTTGAATACGTCCGACGGAACCGCAACGACAGCAAAAACCGCTGCTAAGGACGAAGTTAGTAAGTTCTTCAAAACGCAACAGGTGAATCTGATTGCTCACGTCGAAGCACAGGCTTCCAAATTGGTCAATTGGAATGACGCGGCCAGTTCTAAGGAGGGAGTAGCCATCTCGGATGTGTTCAGTATCAATTATCAAGCCGTGGACCCGGCAACGTACGGCGTAGCGAATGTATCCATCACGACGATGACCGAGACGCTCGTAGATGGTTCCTCAAAGGAGATCTCGGCAGCAGAAATCGAGCCCACTAGTGATGGTGTACATCAAAAGACTGGATTCACGAACGGTACAAACGAGTCTATTTACGTTAAAGACATAGGAACAGGCCCCGGACAAGACTTCTTTGATATAAGACAATATCAGTCAATTTGGAGCCAAATCGTTACACTTCATGATGACATCGCGTCAGAGATGGGGACGTGGGTAGATGGTGTCGCGTCAAAGTATCAATCTGGGGAGATTGCTACTAGCGACCTTATCTCCCCTAATGACCTTCTCGGTGACTCACAGACGCAAGACGGATTCAGTTTCGCCGGAGCGTCCTTAGCGAGTCTGGGTCTGAAAACCTCCGAATTCGCCCTAGAGGTAGAGCTACTGGAAACGGGCGTGACTGTGGAGGGAGCGATATATCATAATGATGATTCGCTCAACTCCCTACAGAGAGATGTTCAGTATGACCCTGCGTCCGATATCAACGGGACGGTGTATCTCGCCTACAACGTCACAGATACAGACGCAGATCTAGGTGGAGACACCAACACCACGAACACCACCGGAACGACCGGGAACGTCACAGAAGGAGGTGGCGCGCTCGTGGAGCTGAAAGAACCGTTCATAATCCGGTCTATCACCGACGGGGAAGGGAACTCCTACAATGCGGCCAACTACGAGAGCAAAAACCAGCAGACATACAGCACCGAGATAGCCGATATTCAGAAAGAATTAGAGCAGGTAAGCGAACTCCGACAAGAACTAGAAAAACAGAGAGACGCGGCTGCACTAGACGACGGAGGGGGAGGCGGCGGGTTCCTCAACGGTGAATCGCCCGACATAGGAGTTATTGCCGCTGTCGTCGGGGGGGCCGGAGTTTTGTACGCGCTCTTTTCACAGGAGGGAACCTGACATGATCAACCCGTTCGCACCGTATCTGTCGATTCTCGGTTTCGCGATCGAGCCGATCCTGAAGCTCGGGTTCGCAGTCGTCGTCATTGGGATCGGCATGGTCGCACTCGGTTACGACCCGGTCGGACTCGCGATCAACTGGTTCGAATCGATGGTTCGGTCGTTCGTTCCGGGGGTCTGACCATGCGCCGTATCCTGATTTTTTGTGTTGCGGTGAGCCTCGCAGCTTGTGTTGCGGTAGGTGGCGTCGCCGCGCAGGACGACGAGCCCGGACTCGAAACAAACACCTCCGTGAACGTCGGCGAGCCCGAGACGTACGCACAGGAAATCGACGCGGAGACGCGGCTCGTCGAGTGGAGTTACGACCGCGACCGCGAAGGTTTCAGGCTGCTCTTCGAGACGGACGACTCCACGCGGATCACCCTCACCGAGGCGGTTCAGTTCGGTGAGGGCTCGGGGTCCGGTCGAATCTACCAGCACCGTCTCCCGGAGGGACAGACCGAGGTATTCGTCTCGGTGCCACTCCGGGCCGGACAGGCGGCCGTCACCATGACGACGCCCGGCAGCATCGCGAACAATCGGTTCGCGTACGTCTCGACGGGGCAGACAACGCCCGATCGGCCGCCAATCAGTTACGAACGAGCACAGATCCTCATCCTCCTGTCGGGTGTTGGCGGGGCGGGGCTCACCTACCGTGTGGTCCGACAGCGTCGCGAGGATGAAGAGAAGTCGGTTGAGAGGGTCCTATGAATCCGGTCGAGGCGGCCCGCAACCGACCGATTCTCGCCGGTGGGCTTGTGTTGCTGCTCATCGCCGGTGCCGAGAGTGGGCGATATCCCTACCCGTGGGAGATCGACGGAGCTGGTGTCGTTGCGACCGCCGCGGTTGCGATCGCGATCGGTGGGTATGTCGCCGGCGGCTACGTGGTCGACCTGCTCCCCGAAGAGGAAGGAATCTATCTCGTCGCGTTCGAGGCGAACGACGACACCGGCGGTGCCGTCTACGAGCTTAGCGAGGACCAGTTCGCGGACATGGTTGTCCACGCCGGGAGCCTCTTCGAGTGGCCCGTCGCAAAGCGCGTCTACGAGTGCCGCGAGTACCGGCCCGAGGAGAACGTCGCCGTCGCCAACTGGCGGGAGTCCGTCGCCGGGTCGGAGCTCGCTGGCAACGTCCAAGTTGTCGACGCGCTCGAAGCGGTCGCCGAACTCCGCGAGGAGTTCGAGCCAGACGCACGGGAAGCGCGACGCCTCAAGCGGCGGCTCCGGTCGATCGCCCGGACGCTCGACAAGCGTCGGCTCAAGGATCAAGAGGCGATCCTCGATCCGACGCTCACGCCGTCGTTCGACGGTGAAGAGGCGACCGTCTCGGCGATTCTCGACGAGGAACTACCAGACGATCTGAAACCACAGAGCATGAAAGGAGACGATATCGACACGGAGCGGAACGGACACGGAGACACGATCGGCTTCGAGCTGCTCGACGAGACCGAGGCGCTGGAGGTGGACGATGGGTGATAAGACCGGCGCGTACGCGGCCGCCGAACTCGCGAGCGCGCTCCGCGGCGAGGATCCTGGGGAACACGTCCGCGGATACGCCGGGCTCGTCGACGACCGCCGGACGCTCGCAGTCCTCAACTACTACGACGGGCTGCTCGACGAGCCGATCGAGGAGACGCGGATCGGCCGGCTCATCATATCGAACGCCGCGACCGAGACGATCGACGAGGCGGTCCGACACGGCTCGGTCTCGCAGATGAAGTCCGCGACCGGGCTTACCGGGCAGGAACGCGAGGGCGGCGACCTCTACCGCGATGCTGCCGACGAGCTCTCGCACGAGGGTGCGATCGGGCTCGTGTTCGGGGCCCCCGGCTCGGGCAAGACCGCGACCACGCTCGACGTGGCGATGGCGTGGCGGATTCGAACCGGCGGCGCACTCATCGGAAACACGTCGTGGGACGGCTTCGACCGCGTCGTGCGCTCCGACCGCGAGATGCTCGAAGCGATGGCGGAGCTCGAGGGGCCGGTGCTGGCGGTCCTCGACGAGATTGCACAGGAACTCTCCGGGTTCGGCTCGGGGAACAAGGCGGCCGAGCAGTTCTCGGACTCGCTGCTCTTCATCCGCAAGAAGGAGTCCAAACACGGGCCGCACCCGAAGCGTGGGAGTGTGCTGCTCGTCGGGCACACGCGGACGAAAACGGCGAAGTCGATCCGCCGGGTCGCGTCGCTCGCGATCGAGAAGCCCTCGCGGTCGGACCCCGGTCGCGCTCGTCTCTTGGAGAGCGAGGGAGGCAAGGACGACTGGGAAGAGGGGAGCGACTACAAGGGTCTGACCGACACGGCCGCGAACTACCCGGAACATGAGCCGAGCGAGTTCGCGATCAAACTCGTCGACGAGGACGACGAGAGCGAGAGCGTCGACGCCGACTCGGTCCGACGCGAGGAAGCGGTGAGCAAAGCGATCCGCGCGGTGGAGAACCACGGCATGACGTACGCCGACGCGGGCGACCTCGTCGGCTACTCCGCGGCGTGGGTCTCCGACCGCATGGCTGAATACAGGGACGGCGACCACGGCGAGGTAGTGAACGATGCCGTCGCGTGAATCGATAGACGCGGCGGGGATTCGTTCGTTCATTCAGCCGCCCGCCCCGGCGCATACCTCTGTTTATACGCGTGCGATCTGGGCGGGGTGTCCGAATCCGCGGGGGGCTGCGCGACCGGAATTCGGTCAAGATTCGTTCGTCGACGGCGGTCGGCGCCGCGACCAACCGCAACCCAAACAAGGATCGTCGTGAGCTACGACCCGGCGATCGTCGGTCGGTACGGGAAGCTCGTCGAGCTGTGGGCGACGGACCGCTACCCGCTCACGCTCGACTATCCGGTGGTGGACGGGCTCAAGTTCGACGCGAGCGACGAGAACGGCCGGCCGTGGGACGTGAAGGGGTCGATGGTGAACGGCGTCCGACCGACGTTCAAGTTCTGGGAGGACCAGCACGAGACGCTCGCGGACGCTGACGGTGGGTACGCGTTCGTATGGTACCGAGCAAAAGGCAGAGAGATAGCTGTCGTGTCGTCGCGGACGGTTCGGGCTCGGGATTTAGAGATCACGAACTGGACGAATCCCGGTGAGACGCACTATCGGAGTCACTCGCGGGAGGCGCAAATCAACGCAAGGAGACTTCAAATATAATTTTCTATACTCTATCGAGATTCTCCGATAGCGACGGGCACCGGTTGCTGAATATAGGGAATTAGCTCTATTGAAATCCTTAGGATTTGATAGGTTGGTGTGCGAGATACAGAGGATGTAGTCCGCAGGTGGCTATTGTTTATTCTAGGTACTGAGTTGTGGAACGGCCAGTAAGCAGGTGTGCGAATTTACGAGAAGAAGCCAAATTGGAGCAGTTGTTATTACACTCGCTTTCTCAAACTCGTAATAATGAGCATCGACGAAGACGAGCTGAGGGAGCGATTACAAGAAGGGATTGAGACCAACAATAAGAGATTTCTTATCAACGCGTTAGTATATTGCTATCACCATTCGGAGGACGATCTTCAGGATGCTGAGCGTCAGTTCGACGTTGGCCGAGGAGAAGTGATAGTTGCCTCAGGTTCCTTCAGCGAGATATTCGAACAAATGCGGTATGAACTGCGGACAAAAGGACTTGAGTTCGCGTTAGTCTGGGTCGTCGGCAATATGTTCCAGTATTTTGGCACCGACAAACGACATCAAATAATTACTATGGTCGAGATTTGCGAGATGGACCGTCTAGTTAGCAACAATCAGTTTATACAGGCGAATATTCATCTATGCTCGTATCTCGGCCAGTATCTGAAGGAGCAGAATGACGAGCAGGACTCTAATTTGTATTATCGGATTCAAACTGCGCGCGATGAGGAGGTATTCTCTGAGCAACAAGAGCGACTTGCTCAATTCCTCAGAGACGTGCGGAATGACGCGGCCCACAACTTTTGGCTGGAAACTGAATGGAGCTTCGTGATTCACGAATTCGCTGGAATTGTAGCCATCACGCTACTTGACGATGTACTCCGTGATTTAGGAATCACTTCATGGCCGGTTGAACCAAATCTTAGCTGGGGTAACGTGTTCCGAGTCATCGAAGATGAATTTGGATTTGAGTGGGATGAGGATGAGCGGGAGTGGTCTGATATCCCTCGGGAAAAGTATCAACGTGAGTATAGCTGGAGTTACAGCTGAACCTGAATTTTGTCCCTTTCATTGAACTCCCTGACTATATTGACCGATTGCTATTCGACCTAAACTGGCCTTGGTTCGTACCACATTCGCGCCCTGTATTCAGCACGGCTCCGGAAACCTACCATCGATTAGTGGATTTCAACTAGACCGCCTGACTCAAGTCTCCTAGATCTAGCGGCTGTGTAATGCGAATGTACAAGTGGTCGCTCTCGTTGAATGACAGTAATGGCGATTTTCTTTACTCGCGGACGGAAGGCTCCCTACCAACAACACGTCGGTTTTAGTCTCTCAAACTATCTCAGCGCACCAGCTCGTGCTGAACTCCAAGCACGCATCGAAGACTACCGCAACCAAGATTTCGCTACAAGTACGGCCGATAACCTTTGTGAACTTCTCAACAGCAATACCGTGACGGTCTGGGGAGCCAAAGAAAAGCACAAAGATCACTTTGAGCAGATGGCTCCTGGCGATCTTGCCGTCTTCATCGACACCAGTAACGGAGAACTGGACCATTGTATGCAGGTTGACCTGACGTTGGGGAGCGAGGTCCCGCGGCAACTCCGCAAAGACCTGTCACAACATATCTGGCGTGACGATTCCTTCGAGTACATTTGGCTCTCAAAAACACCGATTGAGCGATTAGGCTACCCGACGACCGAGTTTGAATCATTTATTCAAGAAGCAGACGAGAACTTTGCGTTCCCCACGAGTTGGTTCTCGATGGGAGATGACTTTGAGCAACTCTCTGTAGAGACAATGGCCGAACTAGGTGGCCAAGCGGCAGTCCACGAAGAGATCTCGAAAAACGGTGTGCGGACGCTTTCACCCGACCCCGGATCTGGACTGCTACTCGACAGTGACCATATCCTCGACCAGGGTCACTGGGCGATTGCTGCGAAGTACACCGATGTCACTGGCATCACCGCAGACACAGCTTCTTTCGAACGGTACAAGGAAGGCCAAGACCCACGCATCGGCTACTTCCGACTTGCCCGCGGATCAGAATATTCGGACCTATTGAAGAATGCCGAGAACGATGCCCGGGTCCTCATCCATGACAACGGGACAGTGGTCAAGCAGGGTCGCCTCGCCAACATCGAGGGAAAGGTAATCGAGGGAACCACGTACGATTTAGCGACAATCTTCGATATTCGAGAGACGCCGAAAGTCGACATTGCGGCCTTTACCAACTCTAGTAATCTGAGTGATTTCCTCGAGGAGCCGTTCGACAAGAGAGATGCACCGATTTCAAATCTCCCAACAGATCAGTACGAACAGTATCAAGCTGCGGCATACGGACGTGATACCGCTACACGCGTGGATGGCGTCGCAAGCGATGAACACCTACAAAAGCGCGTATATCGCGAAGCAACTGCCCATCTTGTCGCCGGTCGTAACGTCGTTTTCTACGGGCCCCCAGGCACAGGCAAAACTCGCGCAGCGAGCAAACTGACCGACGCACTGGATATTGGACAGGACACGGCCACCGCGAACGCCGAGTGGTCGAACTACGATGTGGTGGGTGGGTATGAACCGGCAGGTCCTGACACACCGGAACAAGAGTGGACCGCTAAAGCGGGAGTCCTTTCCAGTGCCGCCCAACAGTGTGTTGAAGGACTCACCCTGAGCGGTGACCCGCATTGGTTGCTTGTTGACGAACTCAACCGAGCGAATCTGGATCAAGCGTTCGGCGACGTGTTCACGCTTCTCGATCTCGACTACCGCACGAGCCAGCGCCTGAAATTTGGGACTGACGAGGTGACCCTCCCGCTATCGTTCCGGTTGCTCGCAACGATGAACACATCCGACCGGGCGAAGCTGTTTTCGCTGGGGTATGCGTTTCGGCGTCGGTTCGCGTTTGTTCAAGTCCCACCATTGTATACAAGTGGTGGCGACCCAGACCAATCTGACCCAACAACGAGCCCCCGAAAAATTCCCAATCACGACGAAATTCACGAGATCGTCACTGGAGCCGTCGTCGATGATCTCACTCGCCAACGGCTACTCGTCGATACCTGGGACAGTCATCGTATGCCTACCCGTGATGCCGCGACGATCGATCCGGCGTTCGCGATGGAGTCCGTCGTCAGCAACGCACTGGACAACGTACTAGCGATCGACTACGGGTGGGACGACGCTGATCCGCTCGACGTCGTTCTCGCCATCACCTATCAGCTCAGTGGTGCCGAGTACGATATCGTCGACATCGGACAGGCCCTCGCCATCGATATTATTCGTTATCTTACCGCAGCACAACTACTCAGTGACGGGGACATCACCCGGCAGACTGTTGATCGAGCGCTGATCGCGTATCTGCTCCCGCAGATTGACGTGTTTATGTCCGAACTCCGGAAAGCAGAAACTCTCTCGACGACCGCCGACGGCGAGAGCACACCCGCAGGTCGATACAGCGACTTCACTACGTGGATCGGGTCACTGGGCCTGCCAGAATTCCACGCAGAACTGGAGGAAGCTGCGGACTCCTACAGCGTACTATGAGCCAAGTCACCTTCGAGACGTACGGTGCCCATACACGCAGTGGGCCAAACCACAGCATCGCGGACGATAACTGGGCCCAACTCCAGTCGTATCTCACGAACGTGCGCGACACGGTAGATGCTGTTCGACGTAGTCAGGGCATCGAGGAAGATCCACCGACCATTCGCCGGGACAACCGGTTTATGCCACATGGCTGGGTAGGGAGCTACCCCGGGGGCGTCGACGTGGTGCCTGACAAAGTCAGCGAGGAGACGTACAATCGGTTTTTAACCGAGTCACGCGGATTCATCGAATCAATCGGCTTGAACACCGCTGAAGCTGTCTTGCCGTTTGCGCCCGATGTACTTGAAGATGCCCGGGCGTTATATCTTCGCTATTCTGAGAGCTGTCTCGAACTTACGGAGCCGCTGCTGGCGGCCAGACTGCCCATTACTGTAGAGCCCGAGACCTATGTGGGGCATGAACTCCGTGGAACGCCGGATTTCGCAACGACCGTTGTAAAGCGATCTCAGGGCCGCCGCGTCACCGCAAGTACGTCGGTACACTTCTCGATTGAAACGTTGGGTACCAGGTTGCTGTACCAGTTCAACTACGTACTTCGTGAACGACTCCGAGATCTGCGCGACACGTTCGATATTGACACCCCACAAGTCCGTCAACGGATCGCCTATCACGATGGTGTTTGCCGAGAGCGACTCCCAGCGCAACTGACTCGACAACCAGCGACGGAGTTGTTCCTTGATGCCGACGAAATCGCAACACTCCAAGATGAGGCTACGGACCAAATCGCCGACTTGGCGAACCTCTGGGCGGCCTACAAGCAACGGCTGAGTACGGAACTTGATCCGTCTAAGCGATATGACGCCGCCATCAAGCCCGCAAGTAAGGTGTTTGAGCTGTGGTGTCTCGTTCAAATCCTCAACGCGCTCCGTGGCCGATTTGGCCAAGAAACTAGGCCGGATGCTGGTACTACGTTCCCGAAGCGGTTCATTTTTGATGACCGCATCACGCTACACTACGACCGGAGCAAAACGAGCGACAGTCGCTATATCAAGCCGTTACTAAGGCCTGCCCCAAATCGTCGCGCGGGTGCCCCTGACTTTATGATTGAGATAGACGGCGACATTCGGTGGATCGCTGACGCGAAGTTCCAGAATGCGACTGACATCGATCTCGGCGGTGCACAGCGATTCCTCTCATACGTCACGGATTACTTACCGGATACAGGCGGCGCAAGTACACTGTTCTGTATCGGTAGTACAACAACCGATGGAAAAATCGCCGGGACATCTTTCACAAAGATCGGTGCGCTAGACACAAGCACTGAAGCTGACCACCAGCCGTTTCGTACCGTTGTCGAAGAAGTGTTGTCCTGATACAAACGGATCTTCGGCTCGTCTGCGCTTCACCCAGGGGTGAACTACGTCGACTACGATAGATGACAACCGTCTCTTGCGAGACTGGGCATCTCACTGAGAAATGTGTGACTGGCGCTCTCTATTCAGCAGAACGCTGGGAGCATATTACCGGTTGAGGATTTCAACAAAGCCAAAGCTTTCGAGCGTCGCGAGGCGCCGCGCGGCCAATCTCGTGAAAACAGAGGTGGTACCTTAGCTGTGTGGCCTTAGCCACACCCCTAACCGCCAACCGACCCCCCGGTGTCGGTTCGGCGTCGGCGAGCAGCTCGTCGAGACCGGATCCGCGCTTGTGTTGCGGTCGAGATCGTCGCGGACCGCCGGTCGAGAGGGTTGATCGTGGCGAGAACGGCCGCAAAAAGAGCTTCTGGATAGTGTTGCCACTCAAAATGGGCCGCGCTATCTGAGCGTCTGACCCTTCCCCCAGGCGCTCCGCACCGGCCGGATCTTCGGTCCCGACTCGTCGCGGTAGTGCGACACCGCCTCTTTCAGCCGCTCGGGATCGCGACCCGCACCGACCCAGAACCGCTTGAGCCGCGTCACCAGTTCCGACCAGGACTCGTCCGCGAGATTCCCCATCCTGACCCGGAGGTTCGCCTCGCGCTGGTCGATGTGGATCCCGTTCGCTTGGCAGAACGCGATCAGTTCGTCCGTGCGCTCGTCGAGCGACTCCCGCTCGGCGTTTTGAACCGCGTTCGCCGCAGCCCCCATTGCGTTCCGCACGCCCTCACGCGCCGCGTCGAGCGCCTCAACGACCTGCTCCGCGACGTAGTGCGACCGCAACGCCACCGAACCCTGCTCGCGAACGACCATGTCCTCGATCCGCCGGAGTCCCCGGCGTACGCTGTCCGGATGCCAGTCGTGGTCCTCGGCGATCTCCGCCGGTGACACGTCGCCGCCGTCCGCAACGAGCGTCTTCAGCGAGTCCCACTCGACCGGCGAGAGTCCGTCCGCGAGCTGGCGCACGACCACATTCCGCTGATCACTCTCGACGCGTTCGAGGTTCAGCGGCAGGACTCGGGAGCGGTCGACCGTCTCCGCCTCGAAGTACGCGTCCTCGACGAACGTGCGACCGCCGCCCGGTCCGTCGTCGTCGAGCGGCTGCGTGGGGAGTCCCGCCTCGTTTAGCGTCGCGAGAATCGCTTCCTCGAGCTCGTCGGCGATCTCGTCGTGGTCGACCGGCCGGAGCGTCTCGTCCCACCGACTCGATTGATACGACGCCTCGATCTTCGGATGCGCGAGCGGATGCTTGTCCGGCAGCGACTCGGCGTTTCGGGCGTAGTAGTGCTTGAACTCCTTCGGGATCCGGTGGTCGGGGAAGCACTCACGGACGCGCTTCGGCCCGAGCGTCACCGTGTGGTAGTACCCGGCCCGCTCGGTGTCGTCCTGAACGATCTTCCGATATCCGGACCGGTCGCTTTCGAGCAGGTGGCCCATCCGCGCGAGGGGTCCCTCGCGGCCGTGAATCGGCCCGGACACGTCCCGGTCAACGCGGACGTACCGCGCCGCGTCGATCACGACGCTGTACTCGTCGTTGCGGTTCTCGAAGTACGTCGAGTCGAGCGTCACCGCACCCGCCGCGCGCCGGATGATCGACTCCACCGCGCCGAACTCGACGTTCGACGCGTTCACGCGAACGTTCACGGCGTCGCCGAGATCCCACATCGGCCGCGCGACCGACTTACCCTCGGTAGATTCCAGCCCGCGCCACCGCGGCTGGATGAGCGCCTTCACCTTCCGCTCGCCGACCTCGTCGTCGGCGACCGCGTTCAGCCGGAACTCTCGGAGCGTGTCGAAGTCAACGCGCGTCCCGTCCGGCGTCTCGCCGCCGTCCGGCGGGGCGAGCCCCGACTCCTGGTAAGAGAGAGTCACTCGCCACTTCTCGCCGTCGAGCGTGAAGCTCCCGCGCCGGCTCCCGGTAGCGTCGACGAGCCGCGCGGCGCCGAACCACGCCCCGAGCCCGGAGTACACGTAGTTCGCCATGTACTCGTGCGGGGCCGTCTCGACGGCCTTCATCGCGAACACTCCGTGCGGTTGAGGTAGCAACCGGCGCACTCGGTCCGGCCGTTGATACGGACACGAACTGACGGGCGCTCACGGCCGCACGTCTCACAGGACCGCGTCACGCGAACACCACCACCAGATTCACCGCGGCGACCGCGGCGCCGATCGTCGCGATCCCGAGCCCGACCCACTCGGGCGCCTCCAGGGCGTCGGCCGCGACCGGCCACATACCGCAACACAAGCCGACGACCGCGAGCATCGCGACCGCCGCGGGCAGCTCGCCCATCGTAAGCAACTCGCGGATGATCGGGTTCGCCTCAGCGCTCGGCCCGACCGCTCGGGCCGCGAGGATCGTCGTCGACGCGTCGAGAACACCGTGCGACGTGAAGATCGCGGCGACCTCGCCGCTCCGGTCGGAACTCACGCCGATCGCCCCCGTTCGGCGTCACGCTCCCAGCGAAGCCGGGCGGCGTCACGGACGTGCGAACGCGGCCCCTCTGCCGGATCGTACAACCGGCTCGCGCGGACGAACGGGCTCATCCCGACAGCCCCCCGTCCCACGGTTCGCCCGCGTTGCGGGCGGGGCTCGTCTGCGGGTCCGGTGTGTCGACATCCTTCCCGGCCGCGCTTCCCTCACAGATACGCACCCACGAGTCGCACTCGGGACAGCGGTGCGCGCGGTCGTCCTCGTCGCCGTGGACGCGACGGAAGTCCACCGGCACGTGGGCGTCGCAGCGAAGGCAGTCGCTCCGGCTACTGTGAGATCGGAGCAACATCATGCCGACACCACCTCGGATAACGCAGATCGGGAGACGGAGGTGACTACCGGCTTAATTTTAGCCCGGACAAGACACGCTAACGGTATCTCTAGAGGGGTAAAGGAACGAAATTGGGTGGCTGGGGAGTCCCAGCCCACCAATTTACTCGGGCGAAGCCCGAGTTCAATTAAGGTGGGCCAACACGGATTTGAACCGTGGACCTCCCGGTTATCAGCCGAGCGCTCAACCTGACTGAGCTATTGGCCCAGGTGAGCGCATTCAGTCGTTGCGCGGGTAGGATTTTAAGGGTTTCCTTTCGCGAGCCGCCCGCCGTGTGGCGGTTTCACGGGGGTCCGCGCCGTCAGTCGGTTCCCTTCCGCTCCTCCTCTTCGACGGTGAAGTCCACGTCGACGACGTCGTCGTCGCTCGACGACCCGCCGCCGGCGTTCGCGTCGCCGCCGACGCTCCCGTCGGCGTCCGCGCCGTTTCCGCCGGGGAACCCGTCCGGGCCGCCGTCGGGACCGCCGCCGGGGAACCCGTTGCCCATCGAGAAGCCCCCCTCCCCGTCGCCGGGGAAGCCGCCGACGTAGACGTTCCCGGAGAAGAAGCCGTCCGTCTCGCGCTCGAGGTACGGGACGACGACGTACTTCTTCAGGGCCATCCGGATCGGGACCCGCGAGAGCGGGAGCGCGAGCAGGAACCCGACGGCGTCGGTGACGAGCCCGGGCGTGAGCAGGAACGCGCCCGCGGCGATGAGCAGCCCGCCGTCGAGTAGTTCGTCGGTCGGCGGCGACCCCCGCGCCAGCTTGCGCTGGATGCGGGCGAGGGTCGCGCGCCCTTCGGCGCGCAGGAGGAGCATCCCGAGGACGGCCGTCAACACGACGAGCGCGACCGTGACGGCCCACCCGAGCCGCGTCGCGACCACGATCAGGAACAGCGCGTCCACGAGGGGGACGACGAGCAGCAGCGCGAGCAGCGTTCGCGGGCGCATGCCCCTGCTTTCCCGCCGGGCACGCATAGCCCTTTTCGTCGCGGTCGCCCGCGTCGCCGGTCGCGCCCGCCGCGACCGCCACCGCTTTGCCCGCCCGGTCCGAGCCGGCGGTATGGACATCGTCGGCGCGCTCGGACGCGACCCGCCGGACCGCGAGTCGCTGCCGCGGTGGGTCGCGCCGCTCCCGAAGCGGTTGGAAGACGTCGCGTTCCGGTTCGCGTGGGTCATCGTCATCATCAACCTCGTCGGCACCGCGTTCGGCTTCTGGTACTACCGGTTCCAGTTTCGGGCCCTCCCGACCGAGATGTGGCTCTTCATCCCCGACAGTCCGGGCGCGACGCTGCTCATCGCGCTCGCGCTCGGCGCGTGGGCGCTCGGGCGGTCGAGCGACACCCTCGCAGCGCTCGCGTTCTTCGGCAACGTCAAGCTCGGGCTCTGGACCCCGTACGTCCTCGTCGTCTTCTGGCCGGAGTTCCTCGCCGTCAACGGCCCGGCGCTGTACGCGTTCCTCCTGGTGAGCCACCTCGCGATGGTCGTTCAGGCGTTCGTCCTTCACCGGATCACGGACTTCCCGCTCCGCGCGGTGGCGTTCGCGACCGCGTGGTACGCCGTCGACCTGCTGATGGACTACTTCGTCCCCGTGATCGGCGAGGTGACCCACACCGCGCTCCCGTACGCCGACGGCGAGCCGTGGTTCACCACGACCGTCCTCCAAGTCGCGGCCGCGGGCGCGGTCGTGCTCACCGTGGTCCCGCTGTTCTGGACGCTCGGTACGCGGATCGCGACGCTGCGACGCCGCGCGAGCGACCTCGCGACGTAGTCGGTCCGCCCCCGATTCCCGCTCACCGATTTAAGTGATCGGGCTACCTCCCCCCACGTATGAGCCTCTACGACCGGATCGCGGGCCTGTCGGTGACGATCGAGTCCGTCGCCCGCCGGCGGCACGTCGCCGCCACGACGAGCGGCTTCGAGCGGACGACGACGGAGTACCGCCTCTCGGGCGACGGCGTCGTGGGGCGCGGCGAGGACGTGACCTACGAGACCGCAGACCACGACGCGCTCGCCGGGACCGACCCGATCGATCTCGAGGGCGAGTGGACCATCGACGCCCTCTCCGACCGGCTCGACGAGATCGACCTCTTCCACGGCACGCCGCCGGAGAACGAGACCGCACGCAACTACCGGCGCTGGGCGGTCGAGAGCGCGGCGCTCGACCTCGCGCTCCGCCAGCGCGGGGTGACGCTGGGCGACCGGCTCCGCCTCGACCCCGACCCGGTCCGGTTCGTCGTGTCGACGCGCCTCGGCGACCCGCCGTCGACCGACCGCGTCGAGGAACTGCTCGCGCGCGACGCCGACTTGGAGTTCAAACTCGATCCGACGCCGGAGTGGCCCGAGGCGGCGTTCGAGACGCTCCGGAAGACCGACGCCGTGCGCGTCCTCGACCTCAAGGGGTGGTACGAGGGGACCGAGGTCGACGTCGAGCCCGACCCGGAGCTGTACCGCGACGTGTTCGCGGCGTTCCCGGCCGCGGTCGTGGAGGACCCCGCGTTCACGCCCGCGACGAGCGCGCTCGTCGAGCCGCAGGCCGACCGGCTCTCGTTCGACTACCCGATCGACGGCGTCGAGAGCCTCGAATCGCTCCCGGTCGAGCCGGGGTGGTGTAACGTCAAGCCCTCGCGGTTCGGCACCCTCGAATCGCTGTTCGAGACGATCGCCTACTGCGAACGGGAGGGGATCCAACTGTACGGGGGCGGGCAGTTCGAGCTCGCCAGCGGCCGCACGGCGATCCAGACGCTCGCCGCGCTCTGTTACCCGGACGGGCCGAACGACGTCGCGCCCCGCGCGTTCAACGACCCCGACGCCGAGCCGCCGTACCCGAAGAGCCCGCTCCGTCCGAGCGACGACGCGGTCGGCTTCGAGTTCTGAGCCGAGCAAGTCGAGCCGGTGACTCGGTCAACGATTTATAAATCGATCTACGGTGGCGCGTGCCGACGAGCGGCCGAAGGCCGCGAGTCGTACGCGCGAGGGAGTCAGTCGCCGGAGCAACGCGACGGCGACTGACGAGGCTGGGGAGGTGCGAGGTGCGGTGGCGTGCGGTCGGGCGGGCGGGACTCAAAGGGGCAGCCGCGAGGGCGAAGCACACCGACGTAAGCACCGCAGCGAGTGAGCGGAGCGAACGAGCGAGGAGCGCAACGAGGTGCGCGAGTCCTCGCGGCTGGGGCTTTGGANACACCGACGTAAGCACCGCAGCGAGTGAGCGGAGCGAACGAGCGAGGAGCGCAACGAGGTGCGCGAGTCCTCGCGGCTGGGGCTTTGGAGGTGCTCTCCACCGATCTACAGTTGACCGATCAGAAAAAGACGACTGAACTCACTGAGCGACCGACCCAACCGTCGCACACTGATAGTTATGAAACGAACTTCAGCAGGTCGTCGCGGTTGTGCTCGTGGAAGCGCGTCCGGAGGCACTCCTCTAGCGCCTCGACGTCGCCGCGCTTCGCGCAGATCGGGGCCACGCGGTCGGACCACTGCTGCCACGGCGGGTAGAGGCCGAGCCGGTCGCAGATCGCGTCGAGCCGCTCGTCGATGTCGTCGATCTTGTCGGTCTTGTTGACGGCGACGATGGGCTCGACGCCCACGTCCTCCAGGAAGCCGAACATCTCCACGTCGTGGGGGACGTTCCCCCGCTCGGCGTGGCGGTCGATGATGTCGACTGCGGCCTTGCCGTCCATCACGACGACGCCGGCGAGGATGGAGTCCGCGTTGTCCTCCAGATAGCGGACGATGTCGGTCTTGATCTGCTCGCGGTGCTCTTCTTCGACGCCGGACATGAACCCGAAGCCGGGCAGGTCCGTGAACATGAACCCCTCGCTCGCCCAGTCGAAGTGGTTCGGCTGGCGGGTGACGCCCGGCTTGCCGCCGGTCGAGAAGTCGTGGCCCGTCAGCTCGCGCATCAGCGTGGACTTGCCGACGTTCGACCGTCCAACGAGGACGACCTCGGCGTCGCGGTCCGGCCGGTCTTCGAACATACGCGTACGTGGTCGGCAGAGCGGTTTAAGTGGCGCGTCGCGTCGGCGCGGTCTCAGACGGTCGCGGCGTCGCCGACGCCCTCCCGTCCGGCGTCGACCCCGTCGGTCTGGGCCGCGAACGCAGCGCCGAACATCCGGAACACGGCGACCTGTCCGTAGAACTGGACGAACGGGACGAGCACCGCGCCGACGACGGTCACGAGGAGCACGATCGAGACGACGAACACCCCGAGCGCGACGAGGATCGGCGACAGCACCGCGACGAGGTACTCGACGCTGAACAGCGTCGGCCTGAGGAGGTCGACGTCGAACGCCGCGCTCGCCTCGCCGCGGGCCGCGTACGCCGTGAGGGCCGCCGGGACCGCGTAGTATATCAGGGCCAACACCGGGAGGAACGCCAGCGCGAGCAGCGCGCCGGTCGCCCCGATGAGCGCGCCGACGTCGCCGCCGACGCCCGATCCGATGCCGGCGATCACGGTGACGACGACGCCGTAGAGGACGACCGGGACGACCGAGTACGCGAACGCGATCAGCGTCGCGACGACGCCCTTCGCCAGCAGGTCGCCCCAGTCGTCGAACTCCGGCGGCTCCTCCCCTCCCGCGACGGTCCGCTCTAACACCCGCACGAGGTACCCGAGCACGAGGAACGTCGGGATCACCAACACCGAGAGCAGCCCCAGTACGCCGCCGATGACCACGCGCCCGACCCAGTCGCCGCGCACGGGATAGGAAAGTCCGTCTTCGAGCATACGCCGTGATGACGGCGATCGGGTATATAACTGCTCGCCGTGCGCCGCGTCGCCGACTACTTGTCCGCGAGGGCCGACCGACTCGCATGGACAAACAGGCCGTCCGCGAGGCGGTGTGGGACGCGTTCGACGAGGGCGACCAGGCGCGGTTCCCGTTCCCGCCGCACGACCGGATCCCCAACTTCGCCGGCGCGGACGCCGCGGCGGAGCGGCTCGCGGCGACCACGGCGTGGGACGCGGCCGCGACGCTGAAGGCCAACCCCGACGCGCCGCAGCTGCCGGTCCGCCGGGCCGCGCTCCGCGCCGGCAAGACCGTCTACGTCGCGCAGCCGCGGCTCCGCGACCCGAACCCGTTCCTCCGGCTCGACCCGGCGGAGATCCCGCCCGACGAGATCGACGACGCGACGACCGTCTCCGGCATCTCGGAGTACGGAACGCCGACCGCGCCCGAGGACGTCGCACGCGTCGACCTGATCGTCGCCGGCTCCGTCGGCGTCGCGACCGACGGCGCTCGGATCGGCAAGGGGGAGGGGTACAGCGACTTGGAGTGGGCGGTCCTCCGCGAGATCGACGCGGTCGACGCCGACACGACGGTCGCGACGACCGTCCACGAGCTCTCCGTCCTCGACGGCCCGGAGTCGGCGGTCGGGGCCGACGCCGACCTGCCGACGCCCGACGCCCACGACGTGCCGCTCGACCTCGTCGTCACGCCGGAGCGAACGGTCCGGACGGAGACGTCGTACGCGCGACCCGACGGCGTCGACTGGGACGCGCTCGACGCGGAGAAACTGTCCGAGATACCGGTCCTCGCCGAACGGGCCCCGGAACGAGAATAGCGGCAGTCGCGACCTGCGCCGCGGGTATCAGTCGGCGTGTTGCGGCGTCGGCGCTGATCGCGCCGACCGGTGGTCGGCGACGTGGCCGCACTTCGGACAGACGATCGTCCGCTCGTCGCCGTCGCTGACGACGAGCCACCCGTCCGACAGGGGGCTTTCGAAGCGACACTCCGGACAGAAGAGGACCGACTTCCCGCGGGAGGGCGGGGAACCGCCGGCGTCTGCGTTCATGTTTAGCGGTAGGCGTCCGAGGTATAAGGGTCTTGTTCGACCTGATCGTTTGGTATGGTCGCCGTTGACACGCCGGGGTGTACCTCGATACCAGCTATACTCGATCATTCGTTTAGTAAATCAGGAAAAACCTGATCGCCATCGTTCACAATCGTTCCGCGCAGACCGGCGGGAAATCGGTGGGCCACGCCCGGGGGGAGGGGGTTCCGCGGCCGTCGCACGCGGAGTGACGGTCGCGGCCTACCGCGCCAGCGGCATGTTGTAGCTCGTCTCCTCGGCCATCACGTACTCCCAGGTGGCCTCGCACTCGCAGGACACCTGCTCGAACACGCTCGGGTCCTGCCGCTTGTCGAAGTCCTTGACCGCGGTCTGGACGCGGTCGTCGCACTCGCCGCAGTTGTGCGCGCCGCGGTCGGAGCCGTGACCGACGGGGTCGGAGACGACGATGGCGTCGACGTCGGCGGTCTCCTCCAGCACGTGCGCGACCGACCAGAGCCACGGCGGCCGGTAGCCGCCCTCGAAGAACAGCTCGTCGACCATCGTGTAACGCTGGACGTTCGTCGGATTCATCGAGACGGTGTGACAGCCGTCGACGGCGGCGCACCGCCGGATCGAGTCGATCATGTCGGCGGCGGCCTCGGGCTCCGAGAGGAAAGGCGGCTTCATCAGGAGGTACGCCTTGATCCCCACGTCGGCCGCGAACTCGCCGTCGGCCGCGGCCGCCTCCGCGCAGGCGGCCTCGAAGTCGGCGAAGTCGAAGTACTTGTTCACGCAGTCGTGGCGGACACGGTCGGTCGCCGTCTCCAGCCCGACCGCCACGTCGGTCGCGATCCCGTGGTCCGCGAAGTCGGCGATCTTCTCGCGGTCGACGAAGTCCGGCAGCGACTCGACGACGATCCGGTCGCGGTCGGCGAACGTCCCGGCGATCGCCCGCCGCGTCTCCGCGGGGACCTCGCGCTCGTCGAGGAAGGAGCCGGAGGTGTAGATCTTGATCAGTTCGGCCGGCTCGTCGGCCGCCTCGGCCTCGTGGTCGAGACACGCGTCGATCTGGGTCATGAGGTCCTCGTGGGCGACGCTCCCGCCTTCGACGGACTCCGCGACGTAGCCGCACATCGTACAGCCGCCGGCGCGCGCCCAGCGACAGCCGCCGGTGTTCAAGATGATCGTGAGGGAGTTCACGACGCCGTCCGGCGTGTTGTCCTCGTCGATCCAGACGCGGGTCGGCTCCGTGGGGTCGTACGTCTCCGAGCGCTCGGCGCGGATGTCGCGCATCACGTTGTTGTGCGCGTCCATCCCGCGCCCCTGCTCGTACGCCTCGGGGCTCGGCTGGCTCATTATCGAGGAAAGCGGGCGAGCGCGTAAAGCGGTGTCGTCATCGACGACCCGCTCGTCGGTCCCCGGTCGACCGGTTGCGGACTCTTATCAAGGAAAGACGTACTGATAAATATATTCTGCTTCATAAAAGATTTATAAATTTCAGTAATCGAAATAAATCGATGTCACGGGACCGTGACTACGGACGGCGTGACGTACTGCGAGCGGGTGGAATCGTGCTCGGCGGATCGCTCCTCTCGGGGTCGGGGGCGGCGACCAGGTGGGACCGCACGCGCTCAGCCCCGTCTCGCAGTGGCGCGCCCCGGTTGACGTACTCAACGAGGTCGAACCCGACGCCGACGTGATCGGGAACCACGAGTTCGACTACGGGCTCGACGCGGTCTCGGACGTGACGGCCGGCTCCGAGTTCCCGTGGCTCGCGACGACCCTCGTCGACGACGAGATCGCGTACCCGCCCGAAGCGACCCGCGGGACGAAGTCGAGCGAGTTCGAGCAGATCTACTTCGAGCGGTCGCGGCTCAACGCGGATGTCGCGGCGACGGTGCGCCGCCGGGGTCGCGGTCGCGCCGGCCCGCCCGGGCGCTGACGACCGCGCCGCCGCTCCCCGTCAGCGCGATCCCTCTCGGTCCCCGGCTCCGCGGACCGTTCGCCACGCTCCGAAAGTCCCCGCACCGACCGCCGCGCCGACGGCGTTGACCGCGGCGTCGCTCCACGCGAAGGACCGCCACGGGATCGGGGCCTGAACGAGCTCTACGCCGAACCCGAACGCGGTCGCGACCGCGACGCCGACGGCGGCGGCCCTCACCGTCGCCCGCCCCCGTCCGGCGACCGCTCGGCCCGCGAGCGCGGCGAGGGCGGCGTACCCGATCAGGTGAAAGGGCGCGGTGAGCCCGATCCACGCCGGGAGGCGAGCGAGCGTCTCTCCGCCGGTGTCCGGCCCGGCCGGAACCGGGACCACCGACGCCGCGAGGACGAGCCCCGCGACTCCGGCGAGGGCACCGAGTCCGTCGCCGTCGATCGACCGCTCGCGCGGGTCTCGCCCGCGTCCGTCGCCCTCCTCGTCGCGGCTGTTCACGGTCTCCTCCTCGGTCCGGATTCGGGTTAATCTCCCGCTTCGACGGGTCGGCCCCCGCGCGTCGAAACCGACGGACGCGGCGTCCCGTCGGGCGGGAGGGGAGCCGGAGTCGGTAACCGGTATCAGTTACGGTCCCGAATCAACAACTAACCCGATACGGTCCTAATATAATGATAGAGCATTACATGACTGAAATGGGCGGCTACAGAGACCGTGTGGCACAGGTCGATCTCAGCGGCGGCGAGGTCAACTATCGCGGGATCGACGACGAGGACGCGGAGAAGTACATCGGCGCGCGCGGGCTCGGCGTCAAGTACGTCTTCGACAAGGGCCCCGACGTGGACCCGCTGGGACCGGAGAACCGACTGGCGTTCATGACCGGGCCGCTCACCGGCACGCAGACCGTGATGAGCGGTCGGATCGCCCTCGTGACGAAGTCCCCGCTCACGCGGACCGTCACCGACTCGCACCACGGCGGCTGGTCCGGGGCGCGGCTCAAGTGGGCGGGCCTCGACGGGGTCCTGCTCGACGGCGAGAGCGACGAGCCGGTCTACCTGTTCGTCGAGGACGGCGAGGTGGAGGTACGCGACGCCTCCCACCTCTGGGGGCAGGGCGTCCACGACACGATCGACCAGATCGGCGAGGAGGTCGACGGGAAGGTCGGTCGGAACATCTCGGTGATGGCGATCGGGCAGGGCGGCGAGAATCAGGTGCGCTACGGCTGCGTCATCAACGAGGACGACCGCGCCTCGGGCCGCGGCGGCACCGGCGCCGTCATGGGCGCGAAGAACGTGAAGGCGGTCGTCGTGAAGTCGGGCACCGACATGCCCCGGCCCGCCGACCCCGAAACGTTCCAAGAGGGGTACCAGCAGGCGATGGAGGTCATCCGCGAGTCCGACGTCACCGCGCCCAACGAGGGCGGCCTCTCGATGTACGGGACGAACGTCCTGATGAACGCGACCGAGGAGATGGACGGCCTCCCGACGAAGAACGCGAAGTACACCTCGACCGAGGCGTACCACGACGCGGAGGGCGTTGACGTCGAGGCGGAGCAGGTCTCCGGCGAGAACGTCCGCGAGAACATCCTCGTCGACGAGCCGACGTGTCACTCCTGTCCGGTGGCGTGTAAGAAGGAAGTCGAGGTCGACGTCACCCACAAGGGCGAGGACATGAACGTCCGCACGGAGTCGTACGAGTACGAGTCCGCGTGGGCGCTCGGCCCGAACTCGGGTCACTCCGACCGCGACGAGATCGCCGTGATGTTGGAGCAGTGTAACGACCTCGGCATCGACACCATCGAGGCCGGCAACATGATGGCGATGGCGATGGAGATGAGCGAGGAGGGCAAACTCGACGGCGTCGGCCACCTCGACTGGGGCGACTCCGAGACGATGATCGACCTCCTCGACGAGATCGGCCACCGCTCGTCGGACCTCGGCGACCTCCTCGCGGAGGGCCCCGAGCGCGTCGCCGACGCGAAGGGCGCGCACGGCAACAAGCTCTCGGTGAAGGGCCAGACGATGGCCGCCTACGACCCGCGCTGTATGAAGGGGATGGCGATCGCGTACGCCACCTCGAACCGCGGCGCGTGCCACCTGCGCGGCTACACGCCGGCCGCCGAGATCCTCGGGATCCCGGAGAAGGTCGACCCGTACGAGTGGGAGGGGAAGGGCGAACTCACCGCCACCTTCCAGGACCTCCACGCGGTGTCGGACTCGTTCGACATCTGTAAGTTCAGCGCGTTCGCGGAGGGGATCGAGGAGTACGTGCTCCAGTACAACGGCATGACCGGCCAAGACCTCTCGGAGGACGAACTGTTCGAGGCGGGCGAGCGCGTCTACAACCTCGAACGCTACTACAACAACCTCGCCGGCTTCGACGGCGCGGACGACACGCTGCCGAACCGGTTCATCGAGGGGCACCCGGACGCCATCCCCGGCACGGGTGCCAGCGAGGGCGAACTCGTCGAACTCGACCAGCTGAAGGCCGAGTACTACGAGACCCGCGACTGGGTCGACGGCGTCGTCCCGGACGAGAAGCTCGCCGAACTCGGCATTGACATCGGCCCCGGAACCGGCGTTTCCACCGGCGACTCCGCGGCCCCCGCCGACGACTGAGCGAGAACGCGTCGCGAGCGCGGTCGGCCCCGCGCCCGGGACGCGCCGCCTCCCGTCGCTCGGCAGTTTATTTTTATGACTTCTGTCGGTAGCCCCGCCTATGGCGCACGACCCGCTCTCGCCCGCCGAGGCCCTCCGCACGCGCGTCGGAGCCGTCCTCGCGGCCGTGAGTCTGCTCTCGCTCGTCTACTCGCTCATCATTATCGGGCAGATCCTGTTCGGCGTCTGGATCGTCCTCCTCTCCACCGTCGGCCCGTACGTCTCGTACCGGGTGTTCGCCGCGCTCGACTCGCTCGCCGACGCCGCCCAGCGGATCGCCGCCGTCCGCGAGCGCGAGGCCGACCCCGACGCTCGGTTCGATCGGCCCGTCGACCGCGACGACTCGGACGCACGCGAGCGCTCGTCGGACCGACGCACGGAGCGCGAGCGCTGACGACCCAGTCGCCGGTCTTCCGCCGCTCCCGACCTCACGCGAACACGACGAACCGGAACAGCCACAACACGCCCATCCCGGTCGCGATGGTCGCGAACACGTCCTCCGTCCGCCACGCGACCGCGCCGGCGACGAGGCCCGCGACGAGCCGCTCGTCGAGCAGGGTCGCGGGGACGGACGGGCCCAGCGTCACCAATTTGGGGAGTACGAGCGCCGCGAGGACCGCCGGCGGGACGTACCGCAGCGGTCGCTGAACGCGGGTCGGGACGCCGTCGATCCGGCCGAAGAGGTGGATGAACGAGAGCCGGATCCCGTAGGTGAGGGCCCCGATCGCGACGATGGCGACCCAGGCGCGCGGGGAGGCGACGACCGAGCCGAGCGCGCCCGTCACGACCCGGTCACCTCGACTATCAGTCCGGCCGCGATCCCGGAGAGCGCGCCGACGAGCAGGCCGAGTTCGTACGGTAGGCCCGCGGCGACGACCGCGACCGCGCCGCCGGCGACGCCCGCGACGGTGGTCGGCCGGTCCTTCATCGCGGGGACGAGGAGCGCGAGGAACACGAGCGGGACCGCGAACGTGAGCCCCCACGCGTCGGGGACGCCCGCGCCGAGGACGACGCCGGCGACGGTCCCGACCTGCCAGACGATCCACAGCGACGCGGCCGCGCCGAGGTAGTAGCGCCACCGGCTGCGGTCCGAGTTCTCGTCGAACTCGGCGACTGAGAGGGCGTACGCCTGGTCGGTGAGGAGGTACGCGAGCCCCGCGCGGAGCCGGCGGCCGTACTCGGCGAAGTGCGGGGCGATGGACGCGGAGTACATCAGCATCCGGAGGTTGATGACGACGGCCGTCCCGACGACGACGGCGAGCGGCGCGTTCTCGCCGAGCAGTTCGAGCGCCGCCAGCTGGGAGGCTCCCGCGAACACGATCACGGACATCCCGACCGCCTCGGCCAGGCCGAGGCCGGCGTCGACCGCGGCGATGCCGGCCACGAGCGCGAACGGGACGATCCCGAGCATGAGCGGCGAGACGTCGCGCACGCCGGCCGCGAGGTCCTCGTCGAGGGCGGGGCCGCGCACGGCTACCGCTCCGTGGGATACGGCGGCTCGTCGTACTTCGCCGCGAGGTGGTCGGCGTGTTCCAGCTTCGCGTTCGCCTTCCGGAACGTGCCGAGCAGGGTGTGGATCTCGCGCTCGGTGGGGTGCGCGCGCCCGAGCAGCCGGCGCATCAGCAGCTCGTTCTTGTCGCGGACGTGCTCTCGCTGGCCGGTCGCCGCGAGGAACTCGCCGTAGAACTCGTGGAAGCGCTCGACGTCCGCCTCCGGGGCGCGGGTGACCTCGGTGTCGGGCTGTTGCGTCTCGTCGACCGTGAGGTCGCGGAGCTCGTACAGCAGCACCGTCGCGGCCTGCCCGAGGTTGAGCACGGGGTAGTCCTCGTCGGCCGGGATCGAACACACCTCGTCGAGCCGCGACAGCTCCTCGTTGTTGAGCCCGCGCCCCTCGCGGCCGAAGACGATGGCCGTGGGCGCGTCGACCGTCTTCAGCGACTCGCGCAGCTCGACGGGCGTCTTGAACGGGTAGCGCTCGTGGCTCCGGTCGTCCTCGCCGGTGATCGCGGTGGTGCCGACGGTGTGGTAGTTCGCGACGACTTCGTCGAAGCTCACCTCGTCGGCGTTCGGCAGCACGTCCTCCCGGGCGTGGCCGGCGAAGCCGTACGCTTCGCCGTCCTCCGCTATCTCCGGCGGGTTCACGAGCTTGAGGTCCGTGAGCCCGAAGTTCTTCATCGCCCGCGCGATGGTGCCGACGTTGCCCGGCGTCTCCGGCTCGACGACCACGACGACGGGTTTCCGCCGCGACTGCGCGGGCTCCGGCTCGTCGCCGGTCGCGTCCGCTTCGCCCTCCTCGTCGCCGCTCATCGGCCAGACGGGTAGTCGGTCGAGAGGTCGAGGTCGGAGTCGGCGAGCTCCTCCTCGGTCAGTTCCTCGTCGGACCGCTCCTGGCCGGCGAGTTCGAGGATGTCGATCCGGTCGCCATCGAAGTCCTCTTCGAGCCGCTCTTGGACCTCCTGCTGGTCGGGGAGGTCGGGCAGCCCGTCCGGGTCCTCCTCGACGTGCTCGACCGAGGCGTATCCCTCCGGGGCCTCGTTGCCGGCGGCGACCCACTCGTGGAAGCGGTCGGCGAACTCGACGGACCCCTTGTGGTCGCTGCCGCCCGCCTCGCGGAACCAGTAGAGCAGGTCGGGCTCGTGTTCGGGGCAGAGCAGCACCTCCCCGTCGGGCTCGCCGTACACGATCTCCGCCTCGTTACACCGGCGGATCTCCTCGTCGCCGTGTTCGAGGTAGCAGACGTCGCAGGGCTCCTCGACGAGGCTGACGAGCCGCAAGAGCCGCTCTCGCGGGTCTTCCGGGATCTCGTCGAGGGGCTTCAGCTCCTCGTCGTCGGTGAATATCTCGTCCTCCTCGAAGCGCCACCCGCGGAGGCCGATGCTCACTTTCGCCATGTCTCACGCTACGCTCCGGCGGCGATAAAAGCGCGTCCTTCCCGGCACGAGGGGTCGCTACGCCGCGTCGGCGGCCCGGAGTCCGACCGCGCCGAGCCCGAGGGACTGTCGACGACGCCGCTTATCACGCCGGCCCCCGTCCCCGAAGGTATGAGACGGCGGCGACTCCTCGGACTGACCGCGGCCGCGACGGCGGGCGCCGCGGCGGGCTGTCTCGGGGGCGACGACGCGGCGGGAGCGGGTGACGGGAACACCGGAAATGGCGACGCCG